>NZ_JANIBL010000159.1 GCF_024505055.1 Methylomonas rosea | reverse complement strand
AAAACCGGATATGTACAAACGCGAGACAAAACCTGGGTTAAGGCATTTAAGAGTACCTATAAACGGCATGGCACATTGAATCTATTTGCTGCGCTGAATGTGGCGACGGGCGAAATCAAAGGCCAAACTACCCAAACTAAAACCCGTGAGGACTTCAGACAGTTTATGGCATCGATCATCGAAGACGAGCCCCCACAGCGGGAGATTCATGTGATTTTGGATAATTATTGTACCCATAAGCGTAATGACGACTGGTTAGCTGACTTAGGTCGCCCGGTGTATTTTCATTACACACCGACCTCGGCCAGTTGGTTGAATCAAATCGAAATCTGGTTTGGTATTTTGTCCCGTAAAACGCTCAAACAGGCCAGTTTTAGCAGTACCAGCGATCTCAAAAACGCTATTGAGGCTTTTATCAGCCGTCATAATCAACAAGCTCAACCCTTCAAATGGCGCCGACGAGAAGTCAAGGGCGCTCAGATTAAAAATACTATATCTAATTTACGAAATTAAACACTA
>NZ_JANIBL010000158.1 GCF_024505055.1 Methylomonas rosea | reverse complement strand
TTAAACGCAGCACCAGAGTATAAGTCCGATCCGACAATATCCACTTAAACGTTCTTCAAAAATCAGCAGCTGGCAGGCAAAGACACAGCATTTGAAAAAAAAATTTTTAGCAAACAACATTAACGTCGAATGTTAAGTCTCTGAAGATGAATAACATTGAAAAAACGCGCGACAGATGTAGTTTAAAAACCACTTGAAATCCTCGTTTAACGTAGGAAAATCGCGCCCGAAGCGGCATTTTTATGACGCTGTTCACACTTTATTCGATAAAAAGAGGAGGCATTATGAAAATCGCACTTGTCGCTATGGCCGGAGTCACTATCGGCGCACTGATAGCTATTTCAGCTTTTCAATTATTGAAAGTCATTTTTCAAGAAATGTACAAAATGGCGGCTGAGGCTTGGTATAGCCCTGAGCAACATTAAACTGCCTTTGCATCGTTGCAGGCCGGTTAAATGACAGACGAAAACCGGCCATTTGAAGAACTAAAAAAACTTTAATGCCTATACTCAAAAAAAAATGCCCCGCC
>NZ_JANIBL010000157.1 GCF_024505055.1 Methylomonas rosea | reverse complement strand
CGGAAGGGGCTTCCCAGCCCCTCCGCCGACGCACCGCATCCCTGCGGTGCCCCTTCGGGCTGTTCTCGATAAATGCTCTGGTGCTCGGCGCGGCATACGGGGGAAAACCGTCCCGGAGTTAAAGGCCGCTTGGTGTCCAAATTGCACAGCCTCAATGGCGTGTAACGAAATCGGAATTTTATAGCTTTGATTACCTGGATTCCACTGCGCTTCATCCTGGCTACTTGCTGCTGATTGAGCCGTAGGCTTTACTTTTTGCCTTGCGGGTCACTGAGAACTATCTGTTCAAATTTGTACCTTTGTGCGTCTGCTCTTCGGCTGTGGCATAAAGTTTTTGAAAAACTTTGTTTAACGCTTCTAACCGTGCTTCGTTCTGCCCTGTGTTACGGTTCGCGTACATATACGGGCGAATTGCTTTGTGCTCGCCACTATCTTGCGCAAACCCGTATAAATAGCCATTGTTGATATCCAAAAGGGATACCTCGTATACTGAATATGAGTCTCGGTGGTGCCCTGGCACCAACCACATCCCAACGATGGATATATTCAA
>NZ_JANIBL010000156.1 GCF_024505055.1 Methylomonas rosea | reverse complement strand
AAAGCAGGGCGAAGCAATTGCTTCCAACCTGCGCATGACGGCTGCACAACAGCCTAACCAGTTTGCTTGGTGAACATAGCAAGCGTGAACCACCCGATCCCATCCCGAACTCGGAAGTGAAACCGCTTAGCGCCGATGATAGTGTGGCAGGTTGCCATGTGAAAGTAGGTCATCGCCAAGCGCCTAACCCAAAAGCCCTGCTAACTCTAGCAGGGCTTTTTTTTGACCTGAAATCTACGGGCCTGCGAGACTTTATAGCGGTCACGGTGGCGATTTATCGCGGTGGTTGTTAGAATTCAAAGCTATCAAATTACTTACCGAGATTAGCCATGACAGCCATAGACAGAATCCAAGCCCAATTAGCCAGTCACCCCGTGGTCTTATACATGAAAGGCACGCCGGATTTCCCCCAATGCGGGTTTTCCAGTCGGGTGGTGCAGGCATTGGAAGCCTGTCACGCTGAGTATGTCCACGTCAACATCTTCGAAGACCCTGAGGTCCGTGAAGCCTTAAAAGAATACTCACACTGGCCGACCTATCCCCAACTGTATATCAACGGTGAATTAGTCGGCGGCTGCGACATCGTCATCGATCTCTTCAATAAGGGCGATTTGAATATTTTGCTGGCTAACGTTGG
>NZ_JANIBL010000155.1 GCF_024505055.1 Methylomonas rosea | reverse complement strand
CGCCCAGCACCCCCCGCCCCGGCTCCGCGCGGACTTCATCGACGACAACCGCCGGCTCACCGCGTGCCGGACGCAGGATGATGGCTTAGATTCGGCCTTCCGAAGCGAATTGATGAGTGAGGTCGTGGAGAGTCATGACTGGGCGACGATGCGGCACATGCCTCTACCCTAAAGAGCATCGAAGCGTATGATACGCTCACGAATTTGAAACATTTCATTCCTCCGATTATGTTTACTTACCGGAACTAACCCCTTCCGCCGCTATACCCGCCCATACTATGATCGCCGTCTTGGATGGCTCGTCTGGTAATGGCAATACTTCCCCAAAAAGAGTTCTCATTAACTCTAAAGATTTAGCAAGAAACGCCATTGCGTATCGAATAGGCACGGAAAGCAAAGTAAGGCTATTAGGATCACCAGCCTTGAAATTGGTTAGCTGATGAAGCGCGATCGGATGAGTATGTACATATGCTGAAAGAAACATTTTTGCACCTAAATGGTATTTGTAGCTGATACCCGCTCTTGCACACCTTTCTTTAATCGGCAGTAAAAAATCCGGACTTTTTCCTTGAACTATCCTGCTTCTAGCGCTCGGATGTAACGTTCCCGCTGCTGGCGACTCAAGGATTTGCCTTCGTAAAAGAACCGCAGAGCACCTTATTTCGTCAACTTCTGGAGCGGACCCC
>NZ_JANIBL010000154.1 GCF_024505055.1 Methylomonas rosea | reverse complement strand
ACGAGAAAGACGAAGTTTTGATGCGGCGTTCAAGCTGCAAGTGGTGAAGATGGTGCAGGAACAGGGGCTGACGGTTGCTCAGGTTTGTCAGGAGCTCAAACTGGGTGAGACGGCGGTGCGGCGCTGGCTGAAGCAGGTGAAGGCCGAACAAAACGGTCAGCCGGGCATTGGCAAGCCGTTAACCCCTGATCAGCAGCGGATTCGGCAACTGGAATTAGAAAATCGGCAATTGCGTTCGGATAACGAATTGCTAAAAAAGGTTTCGGCCTTCTTTGCCAAGGAACTGCGATGAAACACCAGTTGATTCAGCAGTTAATGGTAGAGAAGGCCGTCACCGTAAAGCAGTGTTGTCAGTTGTTGGGCCTCAGTCGTTCGGGACTGTATGCGGCGCGGCGGCGAGTTCGACAGCCTCAAGGGCTTTGTGGTACGCGGGTTCGACTGCGCAGTCTGTTCGAAGCGAACGGTCAATGCTATGGTAGCCGTCGCCTGCGCAAGGAACTGGCGTCAGAAGGTATCGAGATCGGAAGATATCGCGTACGAAGCCTGATGAAGGAACTTCAGCTCAAGCCGATCTGGAAACCCAAGTTCGTGCACACCACCGACAGCAATCACAATCTGCCGGTGTACGAGAACGTGTTGGATCGCCAGTTTGAGCAAGCCGAGGCCAACCGAGCCTGGGCCTCGGATATCACGTATATCCGCACATTGACCGGCTGGCTGTATCTGGCGG
>NZ_JANIBL010000153.1 GCF_024505055.1 Methylomonas rosea | reverse complement strand
ACCGGGCCGAATACCCGCTCGTTGATTAGCGCGGCACCGTCGCCCAGGCTTTGCAATAGCCGTTGCTTGCGATGCGCCGGCCCCAGCAAGCCGATAAACGGCACCCGACAATGCACGATGGCTTGCAAGTAGCGTTGGTCGTATTCGACGTTGTGGGTCATCATCATGATGGCGTTGAAGCGATGCAAATCCAGTTGCGCCGCGACCTGTTCCGGGGTCAGATGCAAAAGCTGATCGGCCAATGGAAAGCGCTCCGGTTTGATATGCGCAGGCCGGTGATCGACCAAGGTCACGCGCCAACCCAAGGACTTGGCGCAATTGACCAGCGGTATCGCGTCGGCGCCGGCGCCGAATATCAGCAACTGCCAGGGCGGTTGCACCGGGTCGTAAAATGCTTTGATTTCCTGGCCGTCGAGCTGATGGGTTTCGATGCGCGGTTTTTGTTGCAAGGCCGTTTGCAGTGCAGCCGTGGCAAACGGAAACGGCGCACTGGGCAAGATCGGCTGCTCGCCGGCGAGGGCTGCCGGCAAAAACTGGCTGCGACCGGCCGGAAAATCCGCGTGCGCGGAATCGAACACCGTCACCAATACCCCATGAGACTGGGCTTCGGCGGCCTCGACCAGCAAATTCAACGGACTGAAATCCTGCCCGGCTGATAACAATTGCAACAACACCCTAACCGCGCCGTTACAACCCAGGCCCAAACCCCAGATCGCATCTTCCCCGGAACGCATATCGTAAAACAACGTTTTGGCAT
>NZ_JANIBL010000152.1 GCF_024505055.1 Methylomonas rosea | reverse complement strand
ACAAGCGATCAAGGTAGCACACTTTCGTCTGAGCTACACGTTGCTGACAGGCATCATCAGCAACGAAATGCGCCGATTGACGGAAGCGCCCAAACCTAAAACACTCGACGAAACGCCGGTCTCAACACCGACACTCGCGCTGGAGCCCGTCGCCGATTGCAGCCGTTACGACAGCTTACGGTGCCTCTATCATGTCCATTGATCGTAGCGCTCATTCGAAAGAACTGCACTTGTTCGGCATGGCCGCTGCCTGGAGCGAATAACCAAAGGGCACAAGTGGCAAACCGAATACAGCAGTCAGCAAAAACCGGTGATGCCGGAAGTCTGGCTAGACCGTCTGATTGCCGCCGAACAGGCCGACCGTCAGGCGCGCAGCTTGAATTATCGACTCAAGGCGGCACTGGCGCCGGCAAAACCCATTTAGCCACCGCCCTCTGGGGATGGTGGCAATCTGGCCAAGCAACTGCGACACATAGATGCCGTCATTCTCGATGAACTGGTCTACTTGCCGCTCCCGACATCAGGTGGCGCCTTGCTATTCCACCTCATCAGTCATCTGTATGAGAAAACGTCCTTGATCATCCCCCGCTTCAATTCGAGCGGGATTATTTGAAAAATGTGGCTGGGTAGGTGTCCGGTTTTAGTTGACCATTACATTGTTCCGTTCATTACGAGCTTGTCGAACCATGAACGGAATCAACTTGTTCAGAGATTCCTTAAATTTGTCACTCAGAGAACATTCCGCGAAATAGGGGCAAGGTCAGAACTTGGACTGCACGCCTAGTGCGTCGCG
>NZ_JANIBL010000151.1 GCF_024505055.1 Methylomonas rosea | reverse complement strand
AGGCATTGCTTCTTTCCGTAACCAAGCCGGTGTCAAATGAAGAGGCTCGCGCTCTGGTCAAACTGTTTGGGCCTGATGGTTGTTTTGGCTTGGCGTGGTCAATACTTCATCTAATTGAATCTGCGCCAAGCTGGCCATTGACCGATTGCTTGGTTAATTCAAGCAATGAATGGGTCGCCTTACTTAGAGATCGCGCAACTCGTGGAGGTTTGTTGTGAATCCGTTAACTGTACGAATTATAACGCTTAATCCTGCATTTAACGCGACTGCCCTTACGGGCGTTGGGTTTGCTCCACGCTAGAGGCTCACCATGGCACGACGGAAACAATTCAAAAACATTGCATCCGGGTTGTATGGTTCGTTCATAAGCCGCAACAACGATGTAGGCGGCTATTGGGGTATTGGAAAACTTCGTCTTCTTGCGCAACAACATGGCGTGCAAGTAGTTCGCATTGATCTTCTTGCGAAATCAATAATTCCAGTGAGTTTAGAATTTTCAAAGCTTATTTGTGGCTACCACTCACTCCTGAAAAAGCATCTTTATGCAGAGGGCATTCCGGAAAACTGGTTAGCATCCGTGACCGTCGAGCTTGATTTCAAGCCTGAACCGCCTTCCGGAAAGCACATTACAATCGCAACGTGGGGTAGTCTTTTCAAGCTCGTGGTGAATATTACAGACGATATGAAGAAAAATCATACTGTTTCCGGGCACGGTTACTGCGGGCCGCATAATCCAAGAAAGGAATCCAAAAGTGCAAGAGCAGAAAGTTTCTAACCCGGCGCTCAGCCTGGACCTCTTCAGAGTCGCTGAACCCTGCGCGATAAAACCGGGCAGCAACGGTTTGCTATGCGTTAGAGTGATCGAACCCTCTCGTTAAAAACCAGAAAGATTAAATTTGTCAATCGTGCAGTTAAATGCAATTGGTGTGCAACTGGAAAAACAAGTAGTGTTCATTACGGACAGC
>NZ_JANIBL010000150.1 GCF_024505055.1 Methylomonas rosea | reverse complement strand
CAGCGGAAGCGAAACAAAAATGCCCCAACACATCAATCAATACACAAAACGCGCTCGGCGCAATGGAACGGAAAACCGAGATAGCGCCCACGCTACGCCGCTCATCGAAAACAAGCACAGCCGACATACGTGTAAAAATAGGACATAGCGGCTAATCCTCACAATCAGGATCAAGCAATCGAGCGATAACCCGCCTAGCCCCATGACCCTCGTTATATGACATAAAACGATGATGACATAAATCTAACAACAGCTCATTATCGTCCGGATACTGAATAAGAGCAGTCAGCGCCGCCCGAAGAATATCATTACCCTGCTCATCGGTAACAACTAGCACATCACCGCGATTCAACTTAATGCGCCGAATCATGGATTAAACCAGACATCAAACACGAGGCTTACCCAGAAAACGCCCTGTTGAAACATCACAAGCCACCACATCAACCGACCACCGCTTAACAGCCTCGGCCAGCGACGAATAACAAAACGACCACCCCCCATGCAAATCCACCGAATCCATCACCCACCAAAGCCGGCGGCGCTGATCAAACTCAAATACCAAATCACCGAAAGGCACTCCGCAATCATCATGCTTTGATAGGGCGTTGAGCCTTTCTAAAACCAAAAAAGCACTATCACGAGCGGGATAATCCCGCGCCATCTGCGATTGGATCGCCAAAGACCCCCTGTAATAAGCCGCCACACCCATCATCAAACCCCATACCAAAAAGCCGCGAAGCGCCTACCGTTAAGCGAAAGCGCAACGGTAGGCCGGACTATGCAACCCCTCAATGATCCCAATGAGATTGAGAGAACCACTTACCCGCCACGAAAATACGATTGTCAGCATCAATAGGCACCTGCTCAGTGGTTTTGTCATACAACAAAATCCGCGCCGAATCCGCAGCAAACCCGCAAAGATAAAACCGCCAGTCATTCACAATAGAAACAACGCCATCGACCTCAACCACCTCGCGAGACTGAAAATACCCTTTGAACTCTCTTGTTTCGTACATTGAAAACCCTTTTATTTGACTATGTGCGAATCGCGCGGAGCGCCCGCCGCAGGGCGATAG
>NZ_JANIBL010000149.1 GCF_024505055.1 Methylomonas rosea | reverse complement strand
CAGAGAGGGCGACAAAACCGATAGGCCCGCCGACGCCGGTGACGACGCCCGCCAGTGCGGCCGCCAACATCAGTACGGTGAAACGCAGGCGACCCAAATTGACGCCCAAACCGCGAATGCTGTCGTCGTGCAGGCACAGTAACGCTAAAGCGCGGGAAATAAACCAACACGCCATCAACAAGATACCAAGCAGCGCGGCGGCCGCCGTGACCACGGGCCAGGCGCGCCCGGCCAGACTCCCGACGCTAAAGGCATACAGACCGGAGGCATGGAAGATGGGGAGTGTCGCCAACGCAATGTCAAAACCGGCGCGCAGCATACTGGCAATGCCCAGCCCAACCACCAGCACCCGGTAACCCCGAGTGCCGACGCCGCCGGCCGCCAGTAACGTGAAAGCCGCGGTGATCAGCGCACCCGCCAGTGCGCACCACCAAGGGCCCAATACACCAGCCGGATTCAGGATCAAGCTCAACGCCAACGCCAGTAGCGCGCCGTCGTTGATCCCCAACACATCGGGGCTGGCCAAGCGGTTGCGCGTCAAGTTTTGCAATAAGGCACCGGCCGCGCCGAGCCCGACTCCCACTACCAGCGCCGCGCACAAACGTGGCAAGCGGAATTGCGTCACCAGCGTGGACAGCCAGTCAGGCCCTTGGCGGAACAGGCCGGCGCACAGTTGCGCCGCCGTCAAACGTGGTGTACCGGCAATCAATGCGGCATAGGCCAGCAACAGCAACAGCGCAATCGGCGCGAACCGCTGGACCGCGCTGGTCATCGTTCGCTTCCGACCGGCATTAAAGCCAGCGTCGCGTCACGATGTACTATCCATATCAACAACGGTGCGCCGATGACCGCCAACACGGCGCTAACCGGCGCTTCGAACGGGGCAAGCAGCAAGCGGGCCGTCAAATCGGCCGACAGCATCAGCGCGGCACCCAGCGGAATCGAATACGCAAGTTGGGAGGCTAATGCCGCGCCGGCCAGCACCCTGGCGCAATAGGGCGCGATTAACCCCAAAAACGGAATAGGGCCGGCCAACGCCACGCTAGCGCCGGTCAAAAGCGCGACCACCGCCACCGTTCCCACCCTCACCGGCGTCGAGCTC
>NZ_JANIBL010000148.1 GCF_024505055.1 Methylomonas rosea | reverse complement strand
ATAATAGAAGCAACAACACCCGCACCGACGGTACGACCACCTTCGCGAATCGCAAAACGTAATCCGTCTTCCATCGCAATCGGTGAGATTAGTTTTACGACAACAGAAATGTTATCGCCAGGCATCACCATCTCCACGCCTTCTGGCAGATCGACCGCACCGGTCACGTCTGTGGTTCTGAAGTAGAACTGCGGACGGTAGCCATTAAAGAACGGGGTATGACGACCACCCTCTTCTTTGGACAGTACGTAAATCTCCGCTTTGAAATGCGCATGCGGCTTGATGGAGTTAACGTGCGCCAATACCTGACCACGCTCTACGTCGTCTCTTTTGGTACCACGCAACAGTACGCCGACGTTATCACCCGCCTGACCTTGGTCCAGCAGTTTGCGGAACATTTCAACACCGGTGCAGGTGGTTTTGACGGTATCTTTAATACCGACAATCTCGACCTCTTCACCGACTTTGATGATGCCACGCTCTACACGACCGGTTACTACGGTACCGCGACCGGAAATCGAGAATACGTCTTCGATAGGCATCAAGAATTTGCCGTCGATCGCGCGCTCTGGTTCTGGAATGTAACTGTCCAGCGCCTCAACCAAGCGAACTACGGATTGTACACCGATTTCGCTTTGTTCGCCTTCTAAAGCTTTCAAGGCAGAACCAACGATAATGGGCGTATCGTCGCCGGGGAATTCGTATTGATTCAACAACTCGCGAATTTCCATCTCGACCAGTTCGATCAGTTCAGCGTCGTCCACCATGTCTGCTTTGTTCAAGAACACGACGATGTAGGGAACACCGACTTGACGTGACAACAGGATGTGCTCGCGGGTTTGCGGCATAGGACCGTCAGCGGCGGAGCAAACCAGAATGGCGCCGTCCATTTGGGCAGCACCGGTAATCATGTTTTTGACGTAGTCAGCATGACCCGGGCAGTCAACGTGGGCATAGTGGCGGTTGGCTGACTCATACTCCACGTGCGAGGTAGAGATGGTGATACCGCGCGCACGTTCCTCTGGGGCGTTGTCGATTTGATCAAAAGCCTTAACTTCGCCGCCTTGCAGCTCAGCCATTACTTTTGTTAATGCCGCTGTCAATGTGGTTTTGCCGTGGTCAACGTGACCTATGGTGCCAACGTTTACGTGCGGTTTCTTTCTTTCAAATTTTTCTTTAG
>NZ_JANIBL010000147.1 GCF_024505055.1 Methylomonas rosea | reverse complement strand
CACTCAACCCGTCCCTGCCGCACCAGCCGGAACAACTCGGTGCCCGCCGTCACCACATCGCCCAAGCCGGCGCTACGCGCCGAAATCACGCCGTCGTCCGAGGCAACGATATGGGTCTGGCTCAAGCGGATCCGTTGGTTTTCCAGTTCCGCTTGCGCCAAGGCCAGGTCGGCGCGCGCGGTTTGCTCGGCGATTAAATATTCGTCGATTTTCTGCGACGACAAGGCCCCGCTGTCTTGAATTTCGCGGGCGCGGACGGCGTCGGCCTGGGCCTTGGCCAGATTGGCCCGGCTTTTATCGACGCTGGCTTGTTGCTTGTGCAGTTCGGCAACGACGGTTTCGTCGGCCAACACCGCCAAATCCTGGCCGCGTTTGACCCGGCTGCCGACGTCGACCTGTATCTGCTTGATCCGCAGACTGCCGATTTCGGCGCCGATTTTGGCTTCCTGCCAGGCCGCTACCGCACCGTTGACCTTGATCGTCACCGGCCAATCCTGTCGGGTCGGCACCACCGTTTCGACCGCCAGCACCGCCTTGGATTTAACGGCAACAGCCGCCGGCGCCGGTTTACCGGCGAATACCAGCAAACCGATGCCGAGGCCAGTCAGGGTGACGCCGACCAGCCAAGTTCGTAAAGTAAATCTTTGCCCGATGTTCATAGTTGCTCCTCGCGTCGGTGGTTACCGGTGCTCAATGGGGTGCCGGCGCTCAATTGCGTGTCCTGGGCACGCCAACCGCCGCCCAGCGCCTTGTATAGCGCGATCCAGTACTGCACGCGATTTTGTTGTTGAGTAATGTGGCTGATTTCCTGCGCGATCATCTGGCCGCGCGCGTCCTCCAGCGACAGCAAACTCAGACCGCCGGCCCGCCAATTCAGCTCGGCCGCCCGAAAATACCGGCGGTATTGCTCGGCGCTACGGCCTTCGACGCTTTCCCGTTGCTCGGCGCCGCTCAGATTGACCAAGGCTTGCTCGACTTCCTTGATCGCGGCGCGAATGTCGCTCCGGTAGCTGGCCCACGCGCTGGCATAGGCGGCTTCAGCGCTATCGACCTTGGAGCGCAATTCGCCGCCGTCGAAGATCGGCAAGGTCACGGTCGGGCCGATCGACCAAGTGTTGCTGCTCAGGGTCAAGCCGGTGGTTTCGGTTTTGCGCTTGCCGATCGAACCGGTCAGGCTGACGCTGGGATAGCGCTTGGCGACCGCGTTGCCGATGTCGGCAC
>NZ_JANIBL010000146.1 GCF_024505055.1 Methylomonas rosea | reverse complement strand
AGGTATTGGATCTGTATTCACGCAAAATTGTCGGTTGGGCCATGGCACCCAATATGCCGGCGGAGTTGGTCTGTACCGCTTTGCAGATTGCCATTGCCCAGCGGCAACCGCCACCGGGTCTGATCGTGCATTCTGATCGTGGCAGCCAGTACGCCAGTCACGAGTACCGGGAGTTACTGACGCGCCATGACTTCCAAGGCAGCATGAGTCGCAAGGGCAACTGTTGGGACAATGCGGTCATGGAGCGATTCTTTCTCAATCTGAAAATGGAGCGAGTCTGGCGCCGCCAGTATGCCAACCACAGCGAGGCCATTCGCGACGTGACTGACTACATGGTCAATTTCTACAACAGTCGGCGCTTGCATTCGTCATTGGGTTACCTGCCGCCCAATGACTATGAAATGAAAATGGCAGAACAGCAACCTAATTGTGTGTCCGAAAAAAGTTGACCACTACAGACAGACCGGTTTGGGTCGTCACAAGACGACCAAGCGCGTTCCGAATAAGCCCAGTGACAACCACCTCACTAGCATTCGTTTCAAAAACTTAATCCTTGCCATCACCAGGCTATATACCCCAAGCAACATACAGCCCACGGCAAAGGTGAAAATTCCAACGATAGACACGAACACCGAAATCGCAGGGCCTAACGCATAAACCGCTGCACCAACGAAGATCAATGCCGCCGCGGGTTTGGGATAGATCGTCGAACGATACAGCGACAGGCAAAACAACACGATACCGATCAATATCGTCGCCGAAGCCAAAATTCGAAATATCAAAACCGCCGGATCGTTTTTGATGACGGCGTCTCGTAACAGGAAGGCAGTTTCCGGATACCGGGCGATGACGGGATAGAGAAATAACTCCCAAGTCACCTTGCAAGCCTGTAACAAATAAGCCGCCTCGATGAATAAAAAGCCGACGGCGCCCTGCAAACCGGCCGTGGCACGCATTTTTGCATAAACGGCGTAGAACCCAACCAGCAACGCTAAAACGCCGGCGAAGGCCACCAGGGCTAGAGGCACCCAACCGGGGCTGCGCACGACCTCTGCATAGTCGAAGGTCCCGTCCCTAACGGTAACAAGATCGGGAATAAGACCGCGTAGGCGCTGAGCAGCAATGCTCCCGCGATGATGGCGAGGCCGCCGAGTTTTTCGAAAATGTGCATGTTGTGTTTGCTTAACCCAAATAATCCATTAGCCATTTTTCCGGGTTATGCCGAGGCGCAGACAGAGCT
>NZ_JANIBL010000145.1 GCF_024505055.1 Methylomonas rosea | reverse complement strand
GATCCGCCGCCTGGGCCGGTCGGCGCGCCGCCCGCGCCAAGGCCAGAACCGGTGTTGATCGGCTGTATCAAGTTGGTCGGAATCTGAGTGCCGGTAGTAAACGACCCGCCGCTGAAGCCGCCGGATGAGTTGGTATTGAACTCCACGGTTTGCGTGGCATTGGTGGCGTTGCCACTCGCCACTGCGACGGTGGCCGTCGAGCTGACGGTCTCGACCTTACCCAGACCATCGGTATAGCTCGCGGTAACGATAATGGTTTTATCAACATCCGCTTGGGTCAGAACCAAGCTGGGACCGGTCCCCAGGATGTTGCCGTTACCATCTGTCCAGGTGTAGACGATGCTACCCAGACCATCAGCGTCTGCGAGCGTAGTGCTGACGGAGAGCGTTTCGCCCACGACAGCGGTACCGCTGATCGTCACATCTCCCGTCGGCGCATGGTTAACATCGATCACAATCGGCACCGCTGCTGTCAGTACTACATCGTTACCGGTGCCGCTGGCATAGCTCACCGTGTAAATGTCGCCGTTGCTGCTCAGTTCGGCGCCTTCGGCAATGCCGCCGAAAATACCGGGAGCGCCAGTGACGGCGTCGATGCCGTCGTTGTCGATCAGCCGATAGGTATTGCCACTGGTCGCAGTGTGACCGCCAACCCGCGTAACGGATAGGGAACCGCCGTTCAGACTGACGATACCATTAACCGCCACCTGGTCGAAATCGGTTCCGCCCACCCCGCCCGCGCCTGCCAATTCGGCCTCCATGGCGCCGCTAACTCGTAGATTGCCGTTGACCGTCAGCCTGCCGATGCCGTTATTGGTGCCGGCCACGCCCGGCGCCAGCGTCGCGCCGTCGTTGATGGTCAGATTGTTGGTCGAGCTGGCCGCGAAGATACTTCCCGTCCCGCCCAGCGTTGCCCCTGAAGATACCGAAACACCGCTAGTAGCGCCCAGCGAGCCGGTGACCAGCAGCGTACCCGCCGATATATTCGTGCCGCCGGTATAGTTGGAAGTAGCGCTCATTATCAGAGTGCCGCCGCCGAGCTTGCTTAGCGCGAAGCCCCCCGACACCGCACCGCTTAGCGTTAACGATCCGGCGGTAGTGCCGATGGTGCTGTCGGTGCCCAGCGTCACGCCGCCGCTTACTGTGTTGATTCCGCTGACGTTGACCAGCGCTCCGGTGCCTGAAAGGCCGTTGCCGTTCAACGTCAGCGACTCAGCCAGAGTAACGCCGCCCTGAATCGCCAGGGCCGCACCGGAGGACACCGTCGTCCCTGCGCCGGCAGTGCCGAGTGCC
>NZ_JANIBL010000144.1 GCF_024505055.1 Methylomonas rosea | reverse complement strand
AGTATTTTCCAATCCAGACATGAGCCTGAGCGAAGGGGATTGATGAGAAATGATTTAGGCGGCGCTTTGTTGGGATTTGTTGATTGATTGAAAGAGTTCTGCCCTGGCCTCATTGAGGTGTTGGGCGGCATCATTATCGCTGCATTGGGTGGCCAATGCGTCCAAGTTTTCAAACGAGGCTCCCGGCTTGAGATAGCCTTCCGCCTCGGGCAATGAGCGGAATTTTTCATAGGGCGTCATCATGTCCTGATAGCAGTAGCGTTTGCGAATTTTGCCCTTCTTATCCTGATATTCCGTTGGAAAGTGGCAAGGGCGGTGGAAGTTCAGATACGGCGATAGCACCTCGACGGTGAAGGCATTCACTTGGCTGGCAAACTGTTGGGGAATGTGGCTATAACCGAGATATTTGCGCACGGTCGAAGCATTTTTGCTCTCCGCCAGCGCATTGTCGTTGGTCTTGCGCGAACGCGATTTGGTCTGCTCGATACGCAATTTCTCCAGCAATTTCGCCACTTGGTGATTGATATATTCCGAGCCGTTATCGGAATGAAAGCTCTTAATCACAAACGGGAACGCATCCATCATGGCTTCCAGTACCGGCAGCAAAAAGGCTTCGCTGATGCGCTCCACGGCAAACACCGCCTGAAATTGGGTGACCTCATCCACGGCGTTGATCAGATACACGCCTTTGATGCCGTCCAGATCGCCCTGATGGACGCTGTCCACGCGCAGGTAGCCAGGACTGCCGTCCGGGGAGGGCTTTCGGCGCTCGCCGATGTTAACTTTGGTCGGGCGAGTTTTATCGAAGGAGCCCCGTTTAGCCTGGTAAGTCTTGTGCTGGCGCAGGTTGTAGAGATGGCCGTTGGAAATCCCCGCCAACCGTTCAAAGCGGGTGTCCCCATGTACCTTGAACGCCCGCTCGCACAGCTTACGCGTGGTTGTGCCGGAGACGGTGCCATGCAGCGCATCCATTTCGGCCAGCAAGCGAATGTCTTCCGTGGTGTAACGCTTCACAAACGGCACGGCGGGCGCCCGCCGCCTATCCTGGATCACGCCGTCATCGCTGAATTGTTTGATACAGCGTGCGACCTGTGCTCGCGATAAGCCGGTCATCTTGCCCAGGTATTGGCGCAATACACCTTTGTTAGTGCGGGTACAGCGGGCGTAATGAAACTGCTTGAGCGTATCGGTCATCCAGCCATAAGCGGCGACCCGATCCGTCAGCGTAAACGAAATGGCTTGGTTGCTGGAAACAAAGGCTTGCACTTGTGCCAGCGTTTTTAGTCCTTGAGTCTGTAACGTCACGATCATGTCTCCATGATCCCAAC
>NZ_JANIBL010000143.1 GCF_024505055.1 Methylomonas rosea | reverse complement strand
GTGCGAATCGCGCGGAGCGCCCGCCGCCGTGCGATAGCGCGGCGGCGGATCGACATCAATTAGCACCCCGCAAGGGTTGCGACTTGTGAAAGCTCTTGGTCGTCCATAAAAATCAGCGATAAAAATGTATCGCCCTCGTCAAAAAACTTTTTTTCGATAAAAGCGTGAAAGCGAAGATGGGAAAGAATGGCGGCAATGAGTTGTTTTCGTTGTTCTGTAGTCATGGCTATATCTCGGACAGCGATTAGAAAAACTGGAAAGAAAAGGCCGCATCCTTGCGGCCTATCCATTATCAAGCGGCTTTAAGCTTCCGCATTTCATCCGCAAGCGTCCAAATTGCTTTATTCAGCCTAACGTTCTCGCTCACCCCCTTAACCTCCCGCGCTCTTTGTGAGCGTCTGGTTTCCTTGTTTTCCACCTCGACACCACCCTTTAGCATTTTTTCTTGCAAAACGTTAAAGGTCGTCCAAAGATCAGGAGAGCGGTCGGCATCGCGGCGAACGCGCAACAAATCATCGTTTTTAACGATAACCTCTTCGGCATCCCAGCGTAAGCCCTTAGCCGCTTCCGCAAAAATGCCTTGCTCGGCTCTGGTCAGGTTAAGGCCGCGCATCACTTCCATTTGCTCTAACACCTTTGGTGTTTCCTTAACGATTTTAAAAGTACCCTCGATCACGTTATCCACCACGTTGCCACTATGGCGAACGCGAACGCAATCGATCTGCCCATCTGACACGATTAAACCGTTCGAGCAAACCAAACGATAAAGCCCGGCGCTGAGCTGGTAAGAGCTTGTGCCATCGTGCGAGTTGAGCAAAACGATTTCAGGCTTAACTTCACCCACGGCTGAAAAACCGTCGTGCTGACGAAAACGCAAAAGGTGTTTAGCAAACCCCTTTTTTGATTCATCACGAACGCGAGACTCGGAAGCATAAACCGGTAAAAAACCCTCGCCGCGCAACGCCTCAACGATGTCGATGGTTGGAATGAACTTGTATGAGTCTTTCCGGCTTTCGTGTTTATGCTCGGCGAACACCGAAGGGGCCATCCGGCGCAATTGATCGTTGTCCAATGGATTTTGGGTTTTAGTGCCGTAGAAACGATTAAACATGATTTGATCCTCGAAAACACTGGCCTTGGCGAACTGCCCGACCTTCTGATGGTGAGGGATTGCCCCTTCACCATGTTGACAATTCTACCGAAACGCCCCGGCCTTGTCAACTGTTTTTGGTTTACATTACATTGTTTCATAAAGTAATTATCGACAATAAAAAACCACCCCCCCCCACCCTGGTCAAATCCATCTATGTCAGATCCGGACAGCCCCCCGAACGGCCAAACGTCCACCCTAGCCA
>NZ_JANIBL010000142.1 GCF_024505055.1 Methylomonas rosea | reverse complement strand
GCATATTCCCATAGCCCGCTGAACCAAGCACGTTTTCGGCGTGGGACGGACAGTAGCAGGCGATTTTGCTTGGCATCCGGGTGCCAGGAACCGCCGATAGCCAGTACCAAGCCGTGTAAAGTGGACAGCGTGTGCTGCACCCGGGAACGCAAGACGGCCTGACGGAACAGGCTCATCAAGTTGTAAGCCAGCATGGCAAAGCCCAATGCCGCCTCGGTGGCCCAGAAATCCCGTAGATTGAAGGCATCCAGGCCAAAATCGGCCTTCAGCTCCTTGATGCGATTCTCGCAGTCAGCCCGTCCTCGGTAGCTGCGCCAGACTTCCACCATCGGCAGTTCCAGCGAGGTGACCAAGGCGCTGTAGCGCCAACCCTGAATGTCGGGGTCGTCGGCAAACAGTGACAAGGTTTTGCCGGGCGCCTCACGGCGTTTAACCGACTGACGGATCACGATCAGGCGGCGAGGAGTTGACCAGCCGCTGGCGCGATAGCTGAATTCCGTCAGCTCCAGCCCGGGTGCCAGCGCCCACCAGCTGTTGGCTTGATACAGTTGACGTTGCAGGGCTTGGGTTAATCGAGCCGCTATGATGTAAGGAGTCCGCTTGCCTTCCAGCAGCGAAAACACCGCCTCATCGAAGAAACCGCTGTCGGCGCGTAACAGACCGACGACCTTGTCGCCCAGGTGGTGTAGGGTCGATTCCAGAAACTGCAGGATATTGTTGGCGCTATGCGTGTTGCCGGGTCGCAGCCAGAAGTTGGCCACCAATCGCGCTTCGGCGACAAAGGCCAGTAAGGGATGATGACTGGCTCGGCCGCGTCGCCCGGGGTTGTAACCACGAACCGCGCCCTCCTGGTCGCCATGGCGCGTGATCACCGTCGAATCCACGTCCAGGGTTACCCGCTGCAAATGCTTGATCTGACTGAAAAGCCAGCCATAGGCCTCGGCCTGAACCCGTTCGTTGCCCAGCATGTCGAAGCGTGCGAACAAGCGCAGAATCGCTTTGTGCCCTGCTGCCTTCGGCCAGCCGAACAAGCGGGTCAGGGCATTATCCATGCGCACCGTCTCGGCATGGGCAAACCGGCAGCCTCCGCACCAGATCGACACGATAAATTGCTCGATCAATTGCACCGGGTCGTAGCCTCGATTGGAACCCGGCGCGGGCAAATCCCAACTCTCGACCGCCTGTCGAAACCCCAAACTATCCAGCATCTGCTTCAGCAGCGCCAGTCCACCCCACGCCGTGACTTCACGGTCGGTAAAGCTGACCGAAAAACCATTCCCCGCTTGTGCCGATTTCGCCATCGCAGCCACCTATCTCATTGATTCAGGCAGATTTTATCTAATGGTGTCCATTAGAATACATAACTCACC
>NZ_JANIBL010000141.1 GCF_024505055.1 Methylomonas rosea | reverse complement strand
TTTCACCGACGCAAACTGTTCAAACTAAATCTATCGTACTTAGAAATACCGGTAAAGAAACAGCCAAAAACGTTGAACTTGTATTTAATTGGAAGCCATTATGCATCAACGTTTGGCCATCGCGACACTATACGGAGCATAACGAACCAGATCGTAGATGCACGTTAATTTTCGATAGTCTTGCTCCAAATGAGGTACTTGGTTGCGAACTGCTAACAATTAACGAGAACTTACCCGATTTGATAACTGCACGTAGTGAACAATGCGTAGCTCAGACAATTGAGATGTATCCTCAGCCAATTATGAAAAATTGGCAGAAACAAGGCTCGATATTTTTAGGGCTGACTGGTCTGGCATTGGCTGTATACCTAGGTATTTTATTATTACAATTTTTAGTACTAAGAACCCCGTTGGGGTATTAATTAGGGTCTTAGCTAAGTAGGGTAAGCACAGGTTTTGTGCTCATGCGGGATTGTTGGTTTTCATCAACAATGATTCGCTACCGCGAAGCCTGATTTAACGCCGGTTCGCGGACCGGCAACCGCGATACTTTCTTTTGTGTCGCCAAAAGAAAGTATCCAAAGAAAAGGCGACCCGAATGCCGCTTATTCCCTGTGCTCCTCACTTTTGCCGAGGGTTTTCGGAAGGGGCTTCCTGCCCCTCCGAAAACGAGCGGCATCCCTGCCGCTCCCCTGCGGGCTATTCTCGGCAAAAGCTCCGGTGCTCGGCGCGGCATGCGGGGCAACCCCATCTCCTTGTAGGATTCTCGTTCCCATGCGCCGCGTGGGAACCAGGAAAACCGCGATATTTTGGCTGGTAACCAAGCTCTGGCTTGGTTACTGGGCCTTGGAAGCTCTAGCTTCCCGATCAAACCGACGAAAGCTGGAGATTTCAAGATGGTGTTTCCAAACTGGAGTTTGGGAACCAGAGCAAAGAAACTGGCAAATATCGCAGTCCATGGGATGTGCTGAATGTAGTGAAGCGCATCGGTCGTGTAAGCGGACCTATGATTTTATTGAAATGCAGGGCTCTGAACGTCTATTGTCTGGTTTATGTCGGGTGGGGACAGGTCTTCTTGCGTTTCGGTTACCGGTTTATCGGTTGCAAGGTCTTTGGAGCCGACCTCGTTTTCTGCGCATTTACCCTTCAATAATTCGATGGCGCCTGGCCAGCAGGACGCCTCGACGTAAGACTTGGCATACCAAAGAAAGGCTACGCCGGAGCAATCCTCATGCACAATCTTGGCTGTAACGCTAAAATCGTCGTCATAAACTCTTTCCACTTTGCAAAAGTAAACGGGTTCAGACCAGGCTGTATTTGTTGTTAGAGATAAAAGGGCCAGAGCAGATATATTTTTAAGAAATGTCATCTTTTTATCCAAAAATGCTAAATAG
>NZ_JANIBL010000140.1 GCF_024505055.1 Methylomonas rosea | reverse complement strand
GAAGGGGCTTCCTGCCCCTCCGAAAACGAGCGGCATCCCTGCCGCTCCCCTGCGGGCTAATCTCGCCAAAATCTGCGATGCTCGGGGCGGAATAACGGGGCTAAAACCCCTCTCTATTTAGATTTCGATATATTGAAACTAATATGAGCATGCGATATTTTGTCAGAGAATCAATTTTTTATGAGCTTGGCATTTTGCCGTCATAAGTAATATAACGCTCACCTTCCCAAAATTGACTTTCAGAACCAGATGCAAAGTTGTACCCTTTATTATCCCATTGATGATTTATCACGTCATAAACAAATAGACCGCCTTCCCAACCACTATAAACCATGTAAGTCAATCTTGGGGATCGCCAATCGAAATACGTGTAATCGACCCTATCGTTTTTAATAATTCCCGCTTGCGACAATTCTTTTGGAAACAACCCATTTTGCTGTCTATAACTTTCAAACGTATTGGACAAGTTTTCCATTTGCTTGCGCTCCTCTAGCTTGGCGGAATAGTGAGCAAATGGAATCACAATCGCACAAGTAAAGGTGATTAATAGGGTTTGAAATCTTAATTCAGTCCCTGATGCCTTACCTTTTGAAACTTGCCTAATTCGAACTTCAAACCAAATGATTGTCACAAGCAATAAAAATAGTGCTAAAAATGGCGTCGTAGTTAAAAATACGAGCAAAATAAGCCAAAGACCGCTCCAAGGTGCAAAAGCGAAAAAAACAATCGAACAAAACAATAACGTGAGTGGATACTTCCTTAGCAGAAAAATCGGAATGACATACTTGAATACGCCGCCAACTCTCGATAATTTATTTAGCTTATCTTGGCGACCCAGGTTTTCATTCTCTAGTTTTTCAATAATCTTGGTGCAACCGATATAATAAGAGTAGTTTGCATATGTCGCAGGAAAGAGAAACATACATAACAACCATAAACCAAAGTTTATATTTAACGCACCAAATATTGATAAAAGCACAAAACCAATTAATAGATATAAAATCGCTTCCACCCAAAGTTTTCGATAAACACACCATAAAAACGTAGAGAAGAATGCTGTCCAGTTCCAAGACCAACAAAATCCCTGGTTTGAATAAAATCTTGAGAAACACTTCAAATAATATTCCTGATCTTCATCACCAACTATGGCTTTATAAAACTCCTCCCTATCGCCTAACGTAAATTTTTGTTTTGGCTCTGGTTGTTGGTCCTGTTGAGATATAGATTCATACCCACCCATTTTCTTTTCCTACGCATGGTTGTATCGAGCATTAGAATAACAAATCATATCTTTACTACACACAGTAACCGCTGAAGTGGACTATTCCCGTTATTCCGCCCCGAGCATCGCAGCTTTTGGCGAGATCAGCCAGCAGGGGAGCGGCAGGGATGCCGCTCGTTTTCGGAGGGCCAGGGATGGCCCTTCCGAAAACCCTCGCCAAAAGCGAGAAGCGCAGGATCAAGG
>NZ_JANIBL010000139.1 GCF_024505055.1 Methylomonas rosea | reverse complement strand
GGAAAATTTCAAGCTAGTTGTCGCCTAAATGTAAAAAGTCATGCGGCTATTTTGTTCTGGTTGGCGGCCTCCTGGTTTGTGGTATGGGGAGTGTTTGCGTACCGGTCCGTTCGGGATTGAGATACACGGTATGGACTCTGTTCCAGCGGCGGGCCTGTCGGCTCCAGCGCCGAGGCTGTCGAGCCTTGGCTTGTTCATACAGCGCCTTGCGTTGAGCTAACAGCGCCTGGTCCAAGCCGGCATGGCGTTGCGCCGGCGTGACAAAGCCGATGGCGCTGTGGCGGTGTTCGTGGTTATACCATTGCACGAGATCGGCGCCCCAGTGCCGGGCTGCCGTCAAGTCGGCAAAGGGTTGCAACGGGTATGGCGGACGGTATTTCAACGTTTTGAATAAGGCTTCCGAATAGGGGTTGTCGTTGCTGACGGCCGGGCGGCTAAACGACGGCATGACGCCGAGCCGCTGCAGGGTCGCGAGCATCGTCGCGCCCTTCATCGGACTGCCATTGTCCGAATGCAGGACGACTTGCTGTGGCTGCAGGCCTTCGCGGTGATAGATGTCTTGCAACAGCTCGCTGGCCCAGTGGCTGCTTTCTTCCTCGAACACCTGCCAGCCGACGATCTGGCGACTAAAGAGGTCGAGAAACAGGTAGAGATAATAAAACCGGCCTTTGGTCGCCGCCGGCAGGTAGGTGATGTCCCAGCTGTAAAGTTGGTTTGGCGCAGTCGCACTCAAGGCTTTGGGCTTGGTGCGAGGCTGGCTGGGGCGTTCGCTACGGCGGTGCTTTAGTTGCTTTGCGGCTGTCAGAATACGGTAGAAGGTCGATTCGGAGGCCAGGTAAATCCCCTGGTCGGCCAGACGCGGCACGATCTGGCTGGGCGGTAAATCGGCAAACTCATCCGAATTGGCCACGGCGAGCACTTGGGCGCGTTCTGCCTCGGTCAACGCATGTGACGGCGTGTAATGCCGTTGCGGCCGCCGATCTTCCGTCAGTGTTCCACCAGCCTGCCAGCGTTGCAAGGTGCGCGGACTCAGGCCCAGTACGGCACAGGCCCGATCCTGGCGAGCACCGGCCGCCGTGGCCTCGGTGACCGAGTCGATCAACTGTTGGCGCTGCTGAAGGCAGGTCATTCGGCCTCGCCCCCCAACAGCGCCCGCACCTTTTTTTGCAAGATCAACAAGGCGGCGGCTTCGGCCAAGGCTTTCTCCTTACGCTGGAGTTCGCGTTCCAGGCGCTGATTCTCGGCCTTGAGGCTACGCAGGTTCCGGCTTTCTTCGCGGCTTGAACCGGTGCTGGTCGCCGTGCAAAATTCGGTTTTCCACTGCGCCAGTTGATGGGCAAATACGCCACGCTCCCTGCACCAGGCATTCAGCGCCTCGCAGCTCAAGCCATGGCTTTCCTGGAGGGCCAGCAAGCGTTCTTCGGGACGCCAATCTTGAGGCCGCTGGGCGGGCTTGGATTTGGCAGGACGGTTATCGATCGATGGGGAGTGGCTCATCCAGGTTTTTAGGGTATGTATGCTCAGGTTTAATTCGTCGGCAATCGCTTGAATGGATCGATTGCCCCGGCTGTAGACTTTCGCCAATGCTTGTTCTTTATACTCATCAGAATACTGCTTTTTGGAACGGCTCATAGTTAATCTCAAATTTCAAAAGGAATGAAAATCTGAGGCGACAACTATTCTGACGCAG
>NZ_JANIBL010000138.1 GCF_024505055.1 Methylomonas rosea | reverse complement strand
CCCTGATCCTGCGCTTCTCGTTTTTTGCAGGGGTTGGCGAAAGGGGCTTCCTGCCCCTTCGCCAACGAGCGGCATCCTTGCCGCTCCCCTCCGGGCGAATCCCGCAAAAAACTGCGATGCTCGGGGTCAAAATACGGGACCACAACCATCCCCAACTAGAACGGTTTTTAATTTAGAAAAATAACGATCCAACCAAGCAACACAGCATCGTTGTTCCCCCTATGCCGCGCCGAGCACCGCAGCGTTTATCGAGAATAGCCCGAAGGGGCACCGCATGGATGCGGTGCGTCGGCGGAGGGGCTTGGAAGCCCCTTCTGCCGACCCTCGATAAACGCTGCGGCGCGCAGGATCTGAGCGGCATCGGGGTGGCCTTTTCTTTGGATACTTTCTTTTGGCCAAGCAAAAGAAAGTATCTCGGCCGTCGGGCCGAGACCCGACTTCTAAAAAGCCGACGCGCCAGCGACACATTACCCCTTCACCGCGTGGGCACAAAAACCGTGCCCACCCTACACATCCGAATAAGCTACAAAACCAAAATCAAGCCGCAGCCTTGTGTTCGTGCGTAAAACAATCCTTAGGACAAACCTTGGAGCACGCCTCACAACCAATACAATCGGCGGCGTTTTTCAAGCTCATCACCATGGTGTTATCGTCATCGTCTTCAAAGTCGCCGTAGTCGTCGCCAAAATCTTCGGCCGACAACGCTTCGTCTTTTTCGATCAAATCAAACACATCGCGCGGACAAACTTTAAAACAACGGCCGCAGCCGATGCAGGTACGCTGATTAATATCGGTAACGTAGGACGGCGTCCAGACTGTACCGCCATAGGTAACACCGGTTACAAATTCGCTCATACTCGTCTCCTATGCCGTTTCGCTGCTGGCAGCCAAAAACTTCTTGTTGGCTTCGTCCCAGGCTTTGCAAGCATCGTAAGTCGCCTGCGCAACGCCCATCAGTTCGCCGTAGGCATCCGGCAGTTTGTCCTCGATCAGATCGTGGAGTACCGACGCCGCTTCATTAGCGATACGTTTGGCCTTCTTTACTTCTTTTTCCAGTGCTTTGAGTTCTTCGTCGCTCATCACTCACCTCACGCTTCGGCTACTTCTCGATAGGTTGCGATCAAGCCCAGGGCTTTTTCAATCGTTGCATCGGTTTTGGACGCCAGATCTTCCAAGCTGGGAAACCCAAAGCGATGCACGTCGCGCAACACTTTATCCACTACGATCAATTTACCGACCAGGACCAAGGCCCGACCGAACCCTTCGTGGGTAATGTTGATTACCGGCACAGCCATCAGACCGCCCTTCTTCTCGATCAGCGAGGCGATGGAGTTGTAATACGCTTTCACCCGCGCCAGGGTAATTTCATCGGGATCGCCGATAATTGGAATCTCGCGTTTGCGTTCTTTGGTCATCACCAAAGGATCGATGATTTTTTCTTCCGACCATCCTTCGTAGGTATCGTAGGTATCGAGTGCGCGAAGTTGTTTGACCATTTCGACAACGATATCCGAAGTCATGAAGGGGTCGCCGGCTTCGACGACTAATGCGGGTTGGGCCATGGTGGTTCTCCTATTGGTTTTTGTTTGGTTAGGTTTGTGGCCTAACTGAAAAATATTCATTTAGTGTCGCTAACGCGACGACTGTTTTAATGTCGGTTCTCGCACCGACAGGCGAGATACTTTTCTTTGCTTGTCCAAAGAAAAGTATCCAAAAGAAAAGACACCCGGATGCCGCTTATTCCCTGCGCTCCGAAGCTTTTGAACGGGGTTGCCGAAAGGGGCTT
>NZ_JANIBL010000137.1 GCF_024505055.1 Methylomonas rosea | reverse complement strand
GTGGAACTGATCTGCTCGGACGCATTACCCAGCTGATCCGCCGCCGAAATAACCTCGGAAATGGTTTGGGAGAGTTTGGCGACAGTGTTATTCACGGTGTCTTTGAATTCACCCAACTGGCCTTGGTAGTTACCTGTCACGGTGCGGGTCAGATCGCCTTGTTCGACCAACGCCAGTACTTCGACGGCTTCGTTGAGCGGTAAAATCACGCCATCCAGGGTTTCGTTGACACCTTGCACAATTTTGCGGAAGTCGCCTTGGTGTTTGCTGGCATCGGCACGGGTTTGCAGGCGGCCTTCGACGGCGGCCGTCGCCAGCATATTGGCGTCAGCCACCAGAGCATTGACCGCATCAATACAGGTGTTGAGGTTGTTTTTAATCGTGTTGAAGTCGCCGTTGTAACTATCGGTGATTTTGGCTGGAATGTGTCCTTTGGAAATGTTATCGACGTAGTTGGCCGCCACATTCAGCGGGCCGATCACGGCATTCAGGGTCAGGTTCACGCCCTCGACAATCTTGCGAAAATCGCCTTGGTGTTTAGTGGCATCGGCTCTAGTCGCCAGATGGCCTTCTACTGCTGCGGTCGAGAGCATATTGGCGTCGGCCACCAAACTGTTAACCGCGTCGATGCAGGTGTTGAGGTTGTTTTTGATGACGTTGAAATCGCCGTTGTAATTGTCGGTGATTTTTGCCGGGATGTTGCCCTTGGCAATGTTGTCCACGTACTCGGCGGCGACGTTGAGCGGGCCGATCACGGCATCCAGGGTGTTGTTGACGCCTTGGACGATTTTCCGGTAGTCGCCTTGGTATTGGCTGGCGTCGGCGCGGGTGGCTAAACGGCCTTCAATCGCGGCTTTTTCCAGGTTCATCGCTTCGGCGACCATGTTGGAAATCGCGTCGATGCAGTTGTTCAGGTTGTTTTTGATGGTATTGAAATCGCCGTTGTAGTTGTCGGTGATTTTCGCCGGGATCGCCCCGCGCGAGATGTTGTCCACGTACTCGGCGGCGACGTTCAAGGGCCCGATCACCGCGTCCAGGGTGCTGTTGACGCCTTCGACGATTTTGCGGAAATCGCCTTGGTGTTGGGTCGCATCCGCGCGGGTGGCTAAGCGCCCTTCAACGGCGGCGGTGGATAACCTGTTGGCGTCGGCCACCAGGGCGTTCACCGCGTCGATGCAGGTGTTCAGGTTGTTTTTGATGACGTTGAAGTCACCGTTATAGTGATCGGTGATTTTCGCCGGGATCGCACCTTTGGAGATGTTATCCACATACTCGGCAGCCACGTTCAAAGGCCCGATCACCGCATCCAGGGTGTTGTTGACGCCTTGGACGATTTTTCGGTAGTCGCCTTGGTATTGGCTGGCGTCGGCGCGGGTGGCCAATCGACCTTCGATCGCGGCTTTTTCCAACGCAGCGGCTTCCTCCACCATGCTGCTGATCGCGTCGATGCAGTTGTTCAGGTTGTTTTTAATGGTGTTGAAATCGCCGTTGTAGTTGTCGGTGATTTTCGCGGGAATCGCCCCGCGCGAGATGTTGTCGACGTAGTCCGCTGCGACATTCAAGGGGCCGATCACCGCATCCAGAGTGTTATTGACGCCTTGGACGATTTTCCGGTAATCGCCTTGGTATTGGCTGGCGTCGGCACGGGTGGCTAAACGCCCTTCGATGGCGGCTTTTTCCAGGTTCATCGCTTCGGCGACCATGTTGGAAATCGCGTCGATGCAGTTGTTCAGGTTGTTTTTGATGGTATTGAAATCGCCGTTGTAGTTGTCGGTGATTTTCGCCGGGATCGCACCTTTGG
>NZ_JANIBL010000136.1 GCF_024505055.1 Methylomonas rosea | reverse complement strand
GATAAAGCCCGGACATAAACAAGCAATCTTGGGTTTGCCGAGGCTGCTATGAATCGCTCCAGACACTGTGCAGCAGTTTTTTCGTCGGCATTTTTCTGTCGTATTCCAGCAGCTTACGGTAAAGTTGCAGAGTCAAACTGATATACTGGCTTTCGTCTGTCTCAGGTTAGCTATCTGCTGTTCCTGGTCGGAAGCCTACATCATTATTATAAAAACTATATTAGCCAGGATTATTTATGGAAGCTTATTTGCCCATGATTCAAAGCATACTGTCGGATTGGTATCGATTAACGCTGGAAAACCAGGAATATGCCGGTGCTTTAGCGCTTGCCGTTTGGTTGCTGACGGCGATGTTTTACAGTATCAGGATTTATTTTTTAAAGAAAACTAATGCCATCAATTTAAAAGCGCGCATCGCCTTACAAGCCGATTTCGATGCCGCGCAACAGCAGCAGCAAGCCTTGCAAGAACAATTAACTGTCAATATCGAGCAGTTACAGGATGCCCAAACTGCTGCCGAGGACAAAGCGCAACAGGCAGCCAGTCTGGAAGAGAAGCTAGTACAGGCAAATCGGCAAGTAATCGACAGCGTCAAAACCCTGGCCGGTAGTTTTGAATTGACCGAGCCTGCTTTACCTGCCGCTAACGATCTGCAATCGACGGAATTGTGGCCGCGCTATTTCGCGCTTACCGCGCAAATTACCGAACGCTTTAAAGCCGAACAGCAAGGCAAAACCGAGCTGCAACTGGCTCTGTGGGCGGAAACGGCCAAACTGGCCGAAAAAGATGCGCTATTGGGGCCGTTGCAGTTACGCTTGGAGTCGCAAACCGAACAGCTGAATAAACTGGAATTGGCGGTGGAAGAGCAAAAAATTCTGCGCGAACGCGATCAAGCCAGCGCCGAGAAATTGTTGGCGGATACCCTCGCAAAACATCAAGCCGAACTGGCGCGTTACGCCGATTCGGCCAAACAATCGGCAGCGCCTGCGGTGGCTCACTCGCAGCCGGTATCGCAACCGGAGCCAAAAGTAGTTATCAGCGAAGCCCCCGCCGTTATCCAGCCATCCCCGGCTGTTGTTGAGCCTACTGTGGTTCAGGCACCTGTCGAGCCGCCAAAGCCGGTCGAGCGCGAAGTTGCGCCGGTTGTCGATAAGCCCAAACCAGTGGTGGCCGAGCCGGCACCGGCGAAGCAGTCGTCTGTCGATAAATTGGCCGAGAAAAGCGGCGGTTTCGGCAAGTTCAAGCAAATGTTGAACAACACCATGCAGCAAATGGCCAAGTTGGATCAAAAGCTGGGCACACAGACCGAAGTCGCTGCCGAGGCTATCCAGGAAGAACTGGAAGAAATCGCTGCACCTATAATGGAAGCGGCTGTTGAGCTTAAAGAAAATGCGGTGGAAATCGCGGAAACTGCCGCCGAAGCGGTTAAAGAACCGGCGGCCGGCGTGGGCGGTAAGTTGAAAAGTTTGTTCGGTAAAAGCAAACCGGCAGAGCTTGCGGTCGAGTCCGAACCGGCAGCCGTGGAGCCGGAGCCGATTGTCGAAACAGTCGCCGCCGCAGTCGAACCAGCCAAGCCTGCCGGGTTAAAAGGGTTGCTGAAAAAGTGGAAATGATAGTTTCCGCTGTTTAAAAATCGGCCGGGCAGCCTCTGCTAGCCCGGCTGTTTAATCCGTTCCGATTCCAATTGAAACCTGCCAGTGGCTCCAGCCCGCCATAAGTCGATAATTGCATATCTATGGTCAGTGACTGCAACGCTGTGGGGCGATTGTAGTCTCGATGTAGCGTCAGCGGATTCGAGGGTGTCGGGGCGCTGGCCCCAAATTCGCATCGGCAATTGCAGGACATTGTCTTTCGAAACCTTGATTGCATAGGGGCTGCTTGCTTTA
>NZ_JANIBL010000135.1 GCF_024505055.1 Methylomonas rosea | reverse complement strand
CCTCGGCGCGCCGCCCGTCGTCGCGATAGACACCACCGGTGCCGGCGACGCCTTTCACGGCGCCTTCGCCGCCGGCCTTGCCTTGAATTTAAGCTGGATAGAATTATTGCGCTACGCCAGCGTGGCTGGGGCGTTTTGCTGCTCGCGGATGGGCGCGAGACCGGGTTTACCTAGCTTGAGTGAGCATCAAAACTTGTTGGCTAGCTGGCCGACAAACCATGACTAAGAATAAACTGGAAGCTTCTCGTATATTCGGCTTGCCAACCAAATGATCGAGGTATGCAAATATTGAATACGCGATTGGCTCGGCAATGAATACTTATAGAATTGTGCAAGTTTAGAATTTAGTGCGCGGGGGGCAATTTGACGTAATCGACCCTATGTTGTCATTCGACCTTGATGTTTGAACGGCAATTATCTTGCGCAAAGCTGACTATCTGCAGACTATCTATTTAGTGACATTAGCCCATACAATATAAAGATTAATTTTTATTGAACGCAAAGATAACATACTAAACTATCAGAGATTTTCAGAAAAAAAATGACATAAAATAATCTGACTTTTATTGCAATACATATTCGTTATCAATAAGTTGGTTGCCTAAGGACTGTCGAAAATGAGGTAGCGTCCGTCAAGATGGTGTAAAAAAAATCGGAAAAATGCATTCAGGTTACCCTCGCTATTAAATCGTCAAGGCGGGTGTCGTTAGCTCATTCGAGGTCGACACATTGACCATGCTTTCCAGGGTCATATAGCGTTTGCCTTGAATCCAGTCATCGTGCGTTTCCATGAGGACGGCGCCCACCAAACGGAAAATACTGGCCTCATTGGGGAAGATGCCGACGACATCCGTCCTGCGTTTGACCTCCTTGTTCAAGCGTTCCAGCGGATTGGTGGAGTGCAGTTTGCTACGATGCGCCGCTGGGAAGTCCAGGCAGGCGAGCACGTCATCTTCCGCGTCGTCCATGAGGGCCGCGGCCTTGGGATATTTGTCTCGCAACTGGTCGGCCACCCGGCGCCATTGTGCGCTTGCGCTGGCTTTGTCGGGTTGGGTAAAGATTTGCCGTAGCAAGGCCGCTACCATGCCCGCACAATCCTTGGGCACGCAGACCTGTAGGTTGCGAGTAAAGTGCACGCGGCAACGCTGCCAAGCGGCGGTCAACACTTGACCGATCGCCGTTTTCAAGCCGATATGGCTATCCGAGATCACCAACTGCACGCCGGACAAACCGCGCGCCACCAAGGTTCTTAGAAACTCGACCCAAAATTCCTTGGCTTCCGAGGCGCCGATGCCCAAGCCCAGGATTTCCCGCTTGCCCTCCGGGTTGACGCTCGTGGCGATTATCGCCGCAATCGAGACCACTCGCCCCCCTTGACGCACCTTGAGATAGGTCGCATCCAGCCAGAGATAAGGCCAATCGCCTGCCAGCGGACGATGCAGAAAGTCGTTGACCCGTTCGTCCAGCGCCTGACACAGCTCGGAAACCTGGCTTTTGGAAATGCCTTCGCAGCCCATCGCCTTGACCAGATCATCCATCTTCCGCGTCGAAACCCCGCTGACCCAGGCCTGCTGAATCACCGCCACCAACGCCCGTTCCGACAGCCGCCTGGGTTCCAGAAACGACGGAAAATAGCTGCCGTTGCGCAATTTCGGGATCGCCAGTTCCAAGCTACCCAAACGCGTCTCCAGTGTCCGGTCTCGATAGCCATTGCGATAGGTCTGGCGTTCCTCGCATCGCTCATGGCGGCCGGCGCCTATGCGCTCGGCCACCTCAAATTCCATCAATTTCGCCAACGTGGTTTCGGCTAATTGACGCAATAAATCCTGATCGCCGCATTGGCGTATCACGTCCATCAAGTTCATACTATTCATTGTCATCGGGGCGAACTCCTGTGGTTAGGTCTTCAGAAAACATAACCTTAATGGATTCCTCCGATGACTTCTTCAGCCTTTCACTTTTAAACCACTCGGGTGGACTCTACCGAAAATATGACTGTT
>NZ_JANIBL010000134.1 GCF_024505055.1 Methylomonas rosea | reverse complement strand
CCAGGGCCGCACCGGAGGACACCGTCGTCCCTGCGCCGGCAGTGCCGAGTGCCGCAGCGTTCTTCGCCTCCAGCGTACCCGCGCTCACCGTAGTGGAACCCGTGTATGTGTTGCTACCGCTCAGGGCAAAGGTGCCGCTGCCGGTCTTACCGAGATCGCCGGCGCCCGAAATCACGCCCGACAGTTCAGTCGAGGTGCCGTCCCCGCCGACGGTCAACGTGCCTGAATTTAAAGACACGTTGCCGGCGCCGGCGATGGAGCCTATCGCCTCATCGGTCCATGCGGTGAAAGTTGCACCTGACGCCACCGACACCGCCGTAGTGTCGGCCAGAGCGCCGCCCACTCGGTTGGCTGTCAACATCCCGGCCGCGACCGAGGTGGAACCGGTATAGGTGTTGTTTCCGGTCAACATTAGCGTGCCGGAACCGGTTTTAGTCAGACCGTTGCCGCTACCGGAGATCACACCGGAAAAGTTGGTGCTGGTGTTGTCGCCGCCTACCGTTAGCCTGTAACCCAAAACCACGTTGCCGGCCCCGGCCAGCGAACCTATGGTTTCGTTCCCGCCGCCCAAAGTCATGGTCGCGCCACTGTCCACAGTCACAGCACTGCTATCGCCAATGCTGCTGCCGCCTATCAGTGTCAAACCGCCGGCCGACACGGTGACTGCGCCGGCGTGCGTGTTGGCGCCGGTCAGTGTCAACGTCCCGGCTCCAGCTTTGGTCAGCGTGCTCGATCCTGACAGCACGCCCGATAGAGTAACGGCGTTGGCATTGGTGATGGTGGCGTCGGCGTTTATTGCAATGGCGTTGCCGACGGTTGCGGTGCCGGTGATCGTCAGGTTGGCTTCCAGCGCCACTGCGCCGCTTCCCAGGTTGGCGCCGCTAGCCACCGATATGCCCGCTCCCCGGACGGTCGTACCGCCGGAATAATCGTTGGTGCCTGACAGCGTCAACAGCTGACCGCCGGTCTTGGTCAGCGATCCGGTTCCGGTAATGTTGCCCGACAGCGTGCCGGCACCATTGGTGACACTGACAGTACCGTTGCCGGCCCCCAGCACGATGGCGTTGTCGATATTCCCCGCATTATTGAGGTTGAGCGTGCCGCCGTTCAGCGTCACGGCCCCGCCAAGCAAGCGGCTGTCCGAGGCCACCGACAGTGTGCCGGCTGTCACCGCCAAGGTGGCAGCGGCGCTGGAGTTCCCGGTATTGCTCAATGTCAGCGAGCCGGCCCCAGCCTTAGTCATCGCCGCCGACCCGCTGATTTGCCCCGACAAAGTCGCGGCGTTGGCGTTGGTAATGGTGGCGTCGTTCGCCAGCGTGATCGCGTTGGCATAGGTGTCGCCGCTGCCGGAGATAGTCAGGCTACCGCCGTTCAACGTCAGAGTGCCGCCGATCATCGTCGTAGCGGCGCCCACCGAAAGCGTGCCGCCGGTCACTGTCAGTGCCGTAGTGGTGGCGGCGGAGTTCGACGTGCTTGATAAGGTCAACGTGCCGGCCCCGCTCTTGGTCAGGGTCGTACCCGCGCCGCTGATGGCGCCAGGCAATGTAACGGCGGCGCTGTTGTCTAATGTGGCGTTACCCGATAACGCGACGGCGTTGTCGATGGTAGTCGCACCGGTAACCACAAGCGTCGTGCCGCCGGCCAAGGTCACAGTGCCGGAGCCGAGGTTGCCGTCGGTCGCCAAGCTCAATGTGCCCGCGGAAACCGAGGTATTGTTGTAAGAGTTGCTTCCCGACAGGATCAAAGTACCGGCACCGGCTTTAGTAATATTGAAGCCGCCGCCGATATTCCCGCTAAGAGTCAGTTGGTCGGACGTAACGCCCATAAACGCAGCGCCGGTCAGCGTCATGTTGCCGGACAGGATGTTGGTGCCACTGACGTTGTAAATCGCTCCGGCGCTGGATATGCCGGTCCCCGCCGCCGACACCGCTTCTGCCACCGTGACGCCGCCCTGTAGGCCCAACGAGGCGCCGCTAGCAACCGTTGTCGAACCGGCAGCGGTCCCCAGCGCATTGTTGTGCGCTGCCACCAGCGTCCCGGTGTTGACCG
>NZ_JANIBL010000133.1 GCF_024505055.1 Methylomonas rosea | reverse complement strand
AAGAAGGGCGTATTAAAGTGGATACTGAGGCTATTCTCTTTCGTTTGAATGCACTCATACCCGTACTTTCAACAGAGGACTTGGCTAAAGCCGAATGTTACCTGGACAAACAATTCCAAGATGGGGCTGTTTCTTCCAGACTTGTTGAAGCGTTTGCGAGAATCGGCCGTTGGACCGATTGTATTAATTGCCTGGAAACACTCGACAGCAAGAAGACCCGAACTGACGACGTCCTATACGTTGAACAGGCGCTTTCGTTTCAGGATACTCCAGAAAGAGATCACTTCGTGAATTACCTGATCAAAAGGGTCGGAAAACGGCAATATTATGACGCAAGACAAAGGGCGGACGATCTTGCGCATCTCGCTCTGTTACTTGCCCGAAACGGTCATCGTCGAGCCAAGGAATTATTCTGGCAATCGACAGCTATTGGTCTTACCCAGTTACCCGAAGGCGACAGTGACTCTGTACGCTTAGTTACCGCTTTGAGTCTCGCTCTTGAAGGAAAGGTTGAAAAAGCCGAGCGGGTTTCTCTAGCTTGTAAGTGGCCGGATCAGCGTATTGCTTCATTGCGGGTAGTTGCAACCGGTGTACAAGATAATCTGGAATTTCAACGACGACTCGCATTTACTATCGCAGAGGTGCTGATTGGAGCGCCTTGCCAAAATCGCGAAAAAGATGCAGTAGATTTAGTGACCGAAGCATGTACTGCTGCTATGTATTTCGCCCCGATTCTACCCAAAGAGACCAAGAAAATTTTGCATCAAACAGAACGGAGGTTGAAGGAGATACCACAATGGTCTTGGGCGTCTTGTTACCTTGGCATACTGAAAGTACGTATTGCGCTCGGCGAAACAATCCGGTCCGCCGTGACCGACGAAGTACTTTCTATATTGGAACGGGAAAATTGGCTTTCTGGTGATTTGTTCATACAAGGGGGGGAGCTGATCGTTGAAGCATTAGAACCGTCTTACCACATGGAAGCATTAAGTCGCCTTCAAAGGATTCCGGAACGTGTACAAAACGCAGATTACAAGATCCGTATATGGTCGGCATACGCAGCGATTCTTGCAAAATCTAATAGTGACGAGGCGATGAGAATTTTTGTCCGGCAAATCGAAGCACTTGAAGACGTCTCCAAAGTACAGGAATCCAAGCCGAAAAGTGGTGCGGAACAGGCTGCAATTAACATCTGTCGGCTTATGAATGAACTCGATGGCGGACTTGCGAAACGAGCGCCGGGTGTAATTGGTTTCGAGAATATTGTATCAGCAATCACCCATGCATCTACTTGCCTCGGATCGAATTCTACCAAGGCCCTGCTTAGTGATGCCTGGAACTGGATAGTGACAACTGAAACACTTACCAATGCTGAGCGTTGCGCTTCCGCAACTATTCTCTTTGAGTCGTTGACTAAAATCGACACGACAACAGCATCTCGGCTATCTGAGCGGGCTTCTCACGATCTCGTGCACCTTCTGATTAATATAGAGGCGGACCAAATCCTGGCTTATGCCTTGCGTCGCTTCGCAAGTTTTGGGATGGGCGATGCGGCCGAAGTTGTCCATCGCCAAATCCGCGATCCAGCAACCAGAGAACAAACCAGAATCGCGATTGATTTATTCAATGAATTTTATTCGCTCGAAGACCAATCGCTACTTGAAAAAACGTTATTTGAACAAACAACAAAAGGACTGGAGGGACTGTCAGCAGGGAGTATCATTTGGACGCGCATAGGAAAACGTGATCCGAAAAAAAAATATTGGGCCTTAGAAATATCGTTAAGTTTTCTTAAGGAAAACCTCACTCGTCAAATGATCTTTGATCGTATATCGCCTCTTATATTGCCCGTAGTATCTCATTGGGGCGCTGATGCGGCGCTTTCTATTGTCGATTTGATCGACGATTTCGATAACCGACTAATGACTGCAGCTTCGCGGTTGGAGACATTTGAATATTGAATCAGCAAATTTGTTTGCACCATCTTTCATAATAGGCAATTTTCTTGAAAGCCTCTTTAACCCAAATAATCCATTAGCCACTTCCGCCCAGGCCTGGAATCGTCGGGTGAC
>NZ_JANIBL010000132.1 GCF_024505055.1 Methylomonas rosea | reverse complement strand
GTGCGGGTTGGCCTTTGGGGGCTGAGGTGCGCGCCAACGAATTATTGACCCAGGCAGCGCGGGTGGCCGGGGTGCAGGCTGTCAATGGTTTGAGTCTGTTTCAACGCGGCAGCAATGGCTGGCGACGCTTGTCGGCCGACGAGACGGTCAGCCTGACTAAATACCAGTTGCCCGAGCTGCTGGGCGTGCGCGTCGACAGCGGTTCCGGCACGCCGGCCTTGCCGGACGGCATCGGTTTGCTGGAAGGCCAAACCCCGGACGATAGTCTGGGCGTCGCGGTTCCGGTGATTCCGGACATTTGTTGAGGGTAAACCATGGACGTCAACAACACCCCGTATTTTTTACTGAGAGGCCAGGCCGATTTCGAGCAGGGCTCCAGCCATTTGAGCTGGAATACCGGTTTGCAGGCGCTGACGCTGGCGCAAAACCAGGTCTTGCGCTTGCCTGCCTCCGATCCGGCGGCGGCCTTGCTGGTTTGGCAAAACAGCACGCCGTTGGCTTTGGACAGTTTTAATCAGATTGGCCGATTGAGTGCCGACGGCACACGCGTCGAATTCAATAGCGGTCGCGGCTATCTGACTTTGCAGGACAATGAATTGCGGGATGTCACTGCGCCGCAGGGCCGCTTTACCGATATGGCTTTCGCGGCGGTCGCGACCAGCGGCAAGCCGGGATTCGGGCAGCCGGCCGGTGACGGCAGACTGGCCCTGCCGTTTAGCGATGACAATAATCAGCATGGCTTGCTGCTGTTTCATCTGGCTCGGCGCTGGCAAACCTTTTGCGAATGGGACAATGCGGAAGGCGAGAATGCCGCGTCGCAAATGCCGCTAAGGGCGTGTGTCGACGCTGAGCTGCGAATCTGGCTAATCTCCGCGACCGGCTTGATGTTGTGTACCGGCGAACCGTTGCCCCTGCCGTACACGCCGCAACCGGTGCGCTTCGAACCTGAGCAAGCCAATCCGCATCCCTTAAACCGAATCTGGCAGCAAGCCTTGCCGGACGGTCTGCAGGCGCTGGCGTTGTGTTGCGATTTACAGCAGCTTTATATCTTGTGCCATGACGGCGCCGGTGGGCAGGTCATATTGACCCGGCCTTTGTCGGCATTGCCGGATGCATCTTTCAAACACTACGCCTGCCCGCCAGAATTGCCGTTCGCTATCGATCTAGCTCTGGCTGCCGATTCGGCTTTACCGGACAGCGGCCGGCTGGCGGCTTTGGTGCCGCGCGCGGCTGACGACGTAAATTTCACGCAACGCGATTGCCCGGTATTAACGCTGCATTGGGATAACGAAACCAACACCGGCCAAGCCCGCTTGCTGCACGAGCGTTATCCGCTGCTGTCGCAAGCTGTGCCGCGCTTTGTCAGCAGCGCCGACGGCCAGTTGCGCTATCAAGCCGGGGCCGATCCGGATTTTCCAGGGATAGCCCCTCGCCCGCGCGAATTACATGCCTTGCGCCGTCCACAGTTTCATCTGGAAGGTGCGGCATTGCTGCACGAACTGGATTCCGGCCAAGTCGATACCCAATGGCACCGGCTGTATCTGGACGCCTGCATTCCGCCCGGCTGCGACATTCAGATCGCGGTGCGGGTATTTGCCAGCAAACAAATGCCTAGGCCCAAACCTATCGAGCAGCCCGCGCCGTTGTGGAACCCGTTGCCTTCGGAATTGCCGTTCGCGGCAAGCCTGGCCGGCCAGCAAGCCGGCACTAGTGGTTTGTTCGAGATTTTGTTGCAACAGACATCCGGCCCGGTACGGCAATTGCGCGGACGTTATCTACAAATTCAAGTGACCTTACGCGGCGATGGCCGGCAAAGCCCGGCTTTGCATGCCATCAGGGTGTATTACCCGCGTTTTTCCTACCAGGAAGCCTATTTTCCGGAGTTTTACCGGCAGGAACTCAGTTACGACCCGGCGCAAGCCCTCGGTCCTGCGAATGGCGCCGATGTCCGCGAGCGCTTGCTGGCGGCCTTCGAAGGCGTTTTGACCCCGTTGGAAGGCCGGATCGCTGCGAGTGAACAATTGATTGCTCCGGAGGCAACGCCCGCCGTGAATCTGCCATGGCTGGCCGAGGCGGTGGGCGGCC
>NZ_JANIBL010000131.1 GCF_024505055.1 Methylomonas rosea | reverse complement strand
GCGAAGGGGCTTCCCAGCCCCTCCGCCGACGCACCGCATCCATGCGGTGCCCCTCCGGGCTGATCTCGATAAAAGCTCCGGTGCTCGGCGCGGCATACGGGGGAACACCGTCGCTGTTTAGCAGGCGTGGATTATTGTCTTGTAAGCGGGGCGTATGCGCTCCCTCTCCTTGCGGGAGAGGGTTGGGGTGAGGGGAATATACTTGCAACATTTGTTTGTGCTCCCTCATCATAACCTTCTCCCTGGGTGAGAAGGGACGGTTCCGATTTTTACGATTGTCTTTCCCTTTGGAGTGGGTTTTGATCCCGTATTTCGACCCCGAGCATCGCAGTTTTTTGCAGGATTAGCCCGTTAGGGGAGCGGCAGGGATGCCGCTCGTTGGCGAGGGGGTAGGAAGCCCCTTTCGCCAACCCCTGCAAAAAACGAGAAGCGCAGGATCAGGGCGAAATTCGGGTGTCTTTTCTTTTGGATACTTTTCTTTGGACAAGCAAAGAAAAGTATCTCGGCTGTCAGACCGAGACCCGACATTAAACAGAGTCGTCGCGATAGCGACACCTAATAGTTATTACGAAGCCTCCGATGGAATTGAACATCATCAACCTCTCCCAAGAACCCCACCAAATCCCAACTCTAGCACAATGGCACCACGCCGAATGGGCCGATCTCAATCCCGGTCAAACCCTGGAACACCGCATCGATAGAATGCAAGCCTATTTAAGCAGCAAACTAATCCCGAGCACCTTCATTTGCAAACATGAAGACCAGCTGGCCGGCTCCGCAGCCATCATAGAAAGCGACATGGATACCCACCCCGAACTGACGCCATGGTTAGCCAGCGTTTATGTGGCCCCAGAATTCCGCCGGAAGGGCATAGGCGCAAAGTTGGTAAAACATGTCATGCTACAAGCCAAGACAGCCGGCGTTGCCAAGCTCTATCTGTTCACGCCGGACCGAGCAGATTTCTATGCAAAACTTGGCTGGGTTGCAATCGCCGAAGAAGTTTATCGAGACCACCGCGTAACGGCTATGAGTGTGTCCTTAAACGATCCCAAAGCTTAGGCTTACTCCAAACTCAGAATAAATGCCCATTGTTCGGCATTCACCGGCATGATCGACAGCCGGTTCCCACGGCGCAGCAAAGCCAGATCGGCTAGTTCGGTTTTCAGTTTCAATTCACGCAGGCTGATATTGCGCGATAGCTTTCTGACGAACTTTACATCGACCATATACCAGGTGGGTTTGTCCGGATTGCTTTTCGGATCGAAGTGCTTGTCGTCCGGGTCGAAAGCGGTAAAGTCGGGATAGGATTCGCGCACCACTTGCATGATGCCGACGATACCCGGTTCGTCGCAATTGGAATGGTAAAAAAACACTTGATCGCCGATTTTCATATCATCGCGCATCATGTTCCGTGCTTGGTAGTTGCGCACCCCGTCCCAATGCTCGGTTTGTTCGGGTCGGTTAAACAAGTCGTCGATGCCAAAGGTATCGGGCTCTGATTTCATCAGCCAATAATTCATAGATTTCCAGTTTGGGTTTAGTTGTTTCATTTATCCCAAACTCAGACGCAATCGGCAAGTAAAATCACTCGCAAACCGAGCGAACTGTTGTTCTAAAACACCGGTAGTGTCGTAAGTCCTTGAACCCGCTGAATAGGGTGGCGTTATGACTCCTGGCGATAAGCCGTTAGCGATTGAAGCCGAGCGGTGCGTGCGCTCACCATAAGCAAAATATTCGCCGGAAGTGGTCTAAACTGGACTGCTAGCGGGAGTACACTCCGGTTTGTCGTGGTATAGTATCCACGCCAGTATTGTCGTTAGATAGATGGTGCTTAATTAAATACATTTCCGCTCCGTTAGATAATTCAATTAATCTATTTTCGGAGTTTACAACGACCGTGTTTAAAGAATTAGGTCGGTGTCTATTACTACGGTAGTTTGTTACTATTTCATCTGATTTATGTCTGCTAGTATTAAAAAAAGCAAACGACGTCGCTACATCAGGTATGCGATTGATCTAAAGGCTTTGTTGATAATCGACCAAACTCATCCGTTGGAATGCCGTATTCTGGATTTTTGTAGCGGTGGATTTTATCTGGTTTTTGATAAAAATCATCCGCAGATTGTATTAG
>NZ_JANIBL010000130.1 GCF_024505055.1 Methylomonas rosea | reverse complement strand
TGTGCGGATGACCGCGCCGACCGTGGACGACACCACCCGCAACGCGCTGGTCTACGTCGATATTGCCAACGCCGCCGCCAAGCCGGGTATGTATTTGCAAGGCAGCATCGCCGTCGGCGCGCAAGCTGCCTTGGTCGTGCCGCAGACCGCGTTAGTTTTGCGCGACGGTCGCGATTATTTGTTTGAAATCACCGACTCTTCCGGCTCGGTCGCCCCCGGCGCCAAGTCGGTGATTCAACGTAGCGTCGTCACCGGCCGCCGGGTCGGCGACTGGGTGGAAATCCGCGAGGGCATCGCCGGCGATGCCAGCTTGGTTGCCGGCGGCGGGGCGTTTTTGAAGGATGGCGACATCGTCAGTGTAACGCCCAAGATCTGAACCGCGCCGAAGCAATCCATCCGGTAGAGCGCCTGCGGGCGCCTGCCAACGGCAGCTTTTCAACCACGATGCCGAACGCATCACCCTTTATCAGCGCCCAAATACCACATCGCGGTCTTGGGCGCGGGAGCAAAATCATGAATTTTTCCGCATGGTCCATCCGCAAGCCGGTACCCAGTTTATTGTTGTTCGCGGTGCTGTCGATTCTGGGCGGCATGGGCCTGAAGCAATTGGGCAAACAAAACTTTCCGGACATTGAAGTGCCGACCATCACCGTCGCCGCTACCTTGGAAGGTGCGGCGCCGGCGCAGTTGGAAACCGAAGTGGCGCGCAAGATCGAAGACAAAATCGCTGCCATCGGCGGCGTCGAGCACGTGCGGACCACGATCACCGACGGCTCGGTTTTGATCAAGGTCGAGTTTAACATCGATAAAAATTCCGAAGAGGCGCTGAATCAGGTACGCAACGCGGTGGATGGTGCCCGCTCGGAATTGCCGTCGGCGATGGCTGCGCCTATCGTCTCCAAGACCACGACATCCGGCGGCGCGATTTTGACCTATGTGGTCAGCGCCGACAACATGGACGAAGCGGCTTTGTCGTGGTTCGTCGATAACGACGTCAGCAAGCGTTTGTTGGCGGTGACCGGCGTCGGCAAGGTGACCCGCACCGGCGGCGTGGATCGCGAGGTGCATGTTGATCTGGATCCGGTGCGGATGGCGGGCTTGGGCGCGTTGGTCAGCGAGGTGGCGACGCAACTGAATAAAGTTCAGCAAGATGCATCCGGCGGCCGCGGCGACATCGGCGGCGGCGTGCAATCGGTACGCACCTTAGGACGAGTAGCGACAGCCGGCGAGCTGCGCAACCTGGATATTCCGCTGGCCAACGGCAGCCACATCAAACTGGATCAAATCGCCAGCGTTACCGACACCATCGCCGAACGTTCCACCTACGCGACTTTGGACGGCAGGCCGGTGATCGGCTTCGACATCGTCCGCAACAAAGGCACCAGCGAAGTCACCGTGGCCGAAGCGGTGCGCGCCGCGTTGGCCGAGTTTGCCGCCGCGCATCCGCAAGTGCAAATCCGCGAAGCCTTCGACACCGTTCAGCCGGTCGAAGACAACTTCACCGGCTCCATGCATTTGCTTTACGAAGGCGCCTTCCTGGCCGTCATTGTAGTCTGGTGGTTTCTGCGGGATTGGCGGGCGACGCTGGTTGCGGCGGTCGCCTTGCCCTTGTCCATTCTGCCGACTTTCGCGGCGATGTGGTATTTCGGCTTCAGCTTGAACATCATCTCGTTGCTGGCCTTGGCCTTGGTAGTGGGGATTTTGGTGGACGACGCCATCGTCGAAATCGAAAATATCGTCCGCCACCTGCGGATGGGTAAGACGCCGCTGCAAGCGGCGATGGATGCTGCCGACGAGATCGGCTTCGCGGTGATCGCCACCACTTTTACGCTGGTGGCGGTGTTCTTGCCGACCGCGTTCATGGGCGGCGTAGCGGGCAAATTCTTTCGGCAATTCGGCGTGACCGCCGCCGCGGCGGTATTGGCCTCGTTGTTGGTGGCGCGTTTGCTGACGCCGATGATGGCGGCCTATCTGCTGAAGCCGCATCCGGAACGCGATAGCGGCGACAGCGCGGTGATGCGCATTTATCTAAGGGCGGTGGACTGGTGTCTGAGCCATCGCTTGGCGGTCGGCGTCGGCGTGGTGGTGTTCGTGGCCGGTTCGCTGAGTTTGATGCCTTTGTTGCCCACTGGCTTCGTGCCGGCGGCGGACAATAGTCAAACCAAGGTGGCGTTGGAATTGCCGCCCGGCAGCACGCTGGCGCAAACCCGCCATATCGCCGCCGAGGCCGAACGCCGCTTA
>NZ_JANIBL010000129.1 GCF_024505055.1 Methylomonas rosea | reverse complement strand
CCGCTATGCCATTCAGCCATCGTCGGCGCAATACTGGTCACGGGCGCCGATTTGCTCGGGCGCATCGGGGCCGGGCCGATCGAACTGCCGGTCGGCGTGGTAGCCGGTCTCTTGGGTGGTCCTTTTTTACTGTGGCTGCTGATGCGGCCGGAATCTTACGGAGCTTCGTAATGTTGGAATTTCGCGTCGACCAAGTATTCGCCGGTTATGGCGCCGAACCGGTACTGCGAGACCTCAGCCTGCAAATTCCGGCGGGACGGGTTACCGCCATTGTCGGCGCCAACGGCTGCGGCAAAAGCACCTTGCTGCGTTGTCTGGCCCGTCTGCATCACCCCCATTCCGGGCGTATTCGGCTAAACAACGAAGACTTGCGGCACTCCTCGACTGCCGATTTTGCGCGTAGCGTAGGTTTTTTGCCGCAGTTTCCGCAAGCGCCGGTTGGGCTGAGTGTGAACGCTTTGCTAGTGCTGGCGCGCCATCCGCATCGGCATTGGATGGCTCGCTGGTCGGAGGAGGACGAGGCGGCGAGACGCGAGGCCTTACGTCTTACCAACCTGAGCGACATGGCCGGGCAGCCGCTAGAGAGGCTTTCCGGTGGGCAGCGGCAACGCGCGTGGATGGCGATGATGCTGGCTCAGTCCACGCCGGTTCTGTTATTGGACGAACCGGGCAGTATGCTCGATCCCGGCCATCAACTGGAATTGATTGCCTTGTTACGGGCTTTGGCCGATGCCGGCCGCACCATCGTGGTGGTAATGCACGACCTGATCGCCGCGCGCCACGCTGATTGGCTGGTGGCGTTGGATGACGGCAGGCTTGCGGCTTGCGGTTCGCCGACGGAGGTATTGAATCCGCTCTTATTGCGACAGCTTTACGGCATCGATAGCCATATCCTGACCGCCCCCGACGGCACGCCCATTGCCGTGCCGGTACGGCCTGAGGATTGGCCGTTGCCGCAAGCTCTGCCCCTGCCTAGGCTCAAACTCAACGCGCCGACCGGACTACAGGAGCGTCATCTGGTGCGGTTACTAGCGGTACTTCAATTCATACTTTTGCTTGATTACATGGTGCTAATGCCGCTGGGCGCAGAGCTGATGCGCGATTTCGACATTGGTCCGGCGCGCTTTGGATTACTGGTCGGTGTCTATACGCTCGCCTCAGCGCTGACCAGTCTGGTGGGCGGCAGGTGGATTGATTGCGGCGACCGCAAGCGCACCTTGTTGACCTTGTACGCCGGGTTTGTCGTCGCCTCCTTGGCTTGCGGTCTTGCCGTGGAGTTCGGCGCGCTGTTGGCCGCGAGGGCGTTGGCGGGAGCTTGCGCAGGGTTGATGAGTGCGACCATGATGGCGATGATAGCCGACCGCATCGAGCCCGAGCGTCGCGGACAGGCTATAGGTACGATCATGTCTGCTTTCGGGGTTTGCGCCGTGATAGGCGTGCCCTCGGGATTGGGGTTGGCTGCGTTGGGCGGATGGCGGATTCCGTTTTTCGCGGTCGCGGCACTGTCCGCGCTGTGGTGGCTAAGACTTTACCAGGCCTTACCCAAGTCACCGCCCGGCGCTGGCGCCGGGCGGGGGAGTTTGCGTTCGCCGGCACTGGCATTCGGTTGGTTATTGAGCTTCGGCATCGTTTTTGCTGGTTTTCTGATCGTGCCTTATCTGGGCGCGCATTTGAACGGCACATTGGGCGTCGGCTTGCGCGATTTGTCCTGGATTTATCTGTGTGCCGGATTGGCGACTTTCGCTGCGGCGCGTGGTGTCGGTCGCGCGGTGGACCGTTGCGGAGCCGCCAGGGTCTTGGCTTTGTTGATGGTCGCCAGCATGGTTCCGCATCTGTGGCTGACCTGGTTGCAACCCGGCCCTTTGTGGCAAACAACGCTGGTGTTTGTGTTATTCATGGTTTTAACATCCACCCGGGCGATTCCGGCTTCGGTCTGGCTGATTGGCCGGGTGCCGCCGCCGTTGCGCGGTCGCTACATGACGGTGAATACCGCTAGCACCGAGGCCGCCTCAGGTTTGGCGGCCTGGTGCGCGGGCTTGATGACCGGCGGGAATGGCGCCTTACTGCACCATTTCGAACGCGTCGGCTGGTTGGCTGCCGGCGTTACGTTCCTGAGCCTGGGCTTGCTGGCCGCCTTAAATCGCGTCGGCGCGGCAACGGGCGGGGCGTTGACGAGAAAGCCGGCGGACCAACGCACGCCGGTTTGCGAAGCCGAATCATGACACCGGAAATATCGCCGTCACCTAGCGTCGGATTCGGTCCGCGACCAGGCGTTGCGTTGGTA
>NZ_JANIBL010000128.1 GCF_024505055.1 Methylomonas rosea | reverse complement strand
TGGCGGGTGAACCAATTTGCCTCTACCGCGAAGCTTTTAGGTTTACTCGCCAGCTTGCCAGGCTTGCGCACAAGCTAAAAAGTTTGAGTCGATGGCAAAAAACCCTGCTACCGCTCAAAATACGCCAACAAAAAATCGATAAACGTCGTCAATTTGGCGGGATAAAAGCGCCGTTGCAGATAAGTTGCATAAATAGCCAAGGCCGGCCGGCGATATTGTCTGAGGATCTCCACCAGTTCGCCGCTTTGTAAATACGGTGCGACCGACAACCTGGGCGCCTGCACGATACCCATACCCAGTGCAGCAGCCTCGCACAGTGCACGACCGTTATTGGACGCCAACACCCAGTCGGATTTGATTTTTTTCAGCTCGCCGTCGACGTTGAACAACCAAAACTCGCCATGCGGCGTGTCCACGTAGTGCAGGCATTGATGATTACTAAGTTCATCTATGGTCTGCGGCTCACCTTTTTCAGCCAGGTAGGCCGGCGAGGCATAGGTGCACAGCTCGGTCTCGGCAATCTTGCGCGCCACCACGCCGGGGTCCAGGGTATCCGTGACTAACAGGGAAATATCGAAACTGCCGACCCGCAAATTCGGCGGTCTGTTATCTAAAGACATTAAAATCTTCACTTCCGGATATTGTTTTAGATAACGTTCGATAGCCGGCACCATATACATGCCGCCGAAATCGATAGGCGCACTAATTTTAATGGTGCCTTTCACCCGCTCCCCCAACTGCGCGGTCGACGCTTCCAAATCGGCCAAATCTTCCAGCAATTGCTTGCTGCGGTTGTAGTAGGCTTCGCCGGCGCTGGTCAGGCTTAGGCTGCGCGTCGTCCGATGCAGCAATACCACGCCCAAGGACGCTTCGAGTTGCGCGATATACTTGCTAATCATCATCGTCGACAGCTTTAACTCTTTCGCTACCGCGGAAAAAGTCCCCAGCTCAACGATTCGGCAAAACACCCGCATGTTGTTAAACTTGTCCATGACGCCATCACTATAAACTTAAGGTTTATATTTTATAAACCAATTAGCGTCTTTAAACCAGGATTCCGCTTGGCTACAATGCTGCCCGGAGATAGTCGTTACCTCGTCTGGTTTTTAGTTTGAGCCAGACGTTTTTTCACCCACCGAGGTTCTTATGAGCAAAATTCACAACGAAGTACTGTTAGCCAACCGCGATTATGTATCCAGTTTTAACAAAGGCGATTTGGCTATGCCGCCCGCTCGTCAGTTTGCCATACTGACCTGCATGGACGCCCGACTCGACCCCGCTAAATACGCCGGTTTATCTGAAGGTGACGCGCATGTGATTCGCAACGCCGGCGGCCGCGCCAGCGACGACGCGATCCGCTCTCTGGTTATTTCTTACAAATTACTCGGCACCAAGGAATGGTTTGTGATCCATCACACCGACTGCGGAATGGAAACCTTTACCAACGACATCATGAGCGACTTGTTGGCCAGCAGCTTGAAAACCGCCAGCGTCGACGCGACTGGCTGGCACGACGGCGGCGAAGGCCCTGGTTCGACAGACGGCAAATACATCAACTGGCTGACCATCAAAAACCAAGCAGAAAGTGTCCTGGAAGATGTTAAACGTATAAAAGCCCATTCGTTGGTGCCTAGCGATATTCCGGTTTACGGCTACGTTTACGACGTAAAAACCGGCCGCTTGATCGAAGTACCTGAAGCGACGGCGGCTGGACAAGCCAGCTAGACCTCAAAGAAAGGGCTACTTTGACCCGATGAGCTCCCGCAGACGCGGGAGCGACTTGACCGCTAAGCTATTTTGGCGTCGCGAGGAGATTCATCAATACAGCAGGCCTTCATCGTTTTGGGCACAAAACCTTGCCTACTCGACTCGGTGTAGTTTGAGAGTGTCCAAGCACAGCAATACGACTGCAACGCTACGTTATCTCGGCCTTACCAAACAAGCAATTTTGCAGACTTCCAATGACTACGCGCTTTAAAAATTGCTATCAGTGAAAAATCTCCGCGCTAACCGCTAGCGGGAAAAATAACGAATCCAACGCAAAACTGAACGGCAAATCAACTAATGGATAGCGCGGCGGAGCGGTATTAAACTTCCTGAGGCGACATCATTGTTCTCCAATGCCGCCCAATCAAATCGAGTTCCGCTGTAGACGAAGATTCTTTCGGGACTCCATCGCTTAATAAACAAGGCAGCAAAAACCACAACAATCTACCCCCTATCTTTAATCGCATTGCCTTCGCTGTTCACCGGCTGCTCCACGAGCCTTACGCCATTGCAAGCGCAGCAATTATCATCACTTCCGAGGGATCAACACCTTCCGAAACCGCTTTTTTAAGCTCAAATGCCTTCTTTCTAGCCTCTGAAAGACTGGTTAAGGGATATGTCCCTAAAGATAACGTTTTTCGCGTCCTATTGATGGCATAGTCAACCCTCCACCACC
>NZ_JANIBL010000127.1 GCF_024505055.1 Methylomonas rosea | reverse complement strand
TTCTCAATCCCTGTCGCAAGCCGCCAGCGAGCAAGCGGGCAGCGTCGAGATCACCAGCGCCAGCATCGAGCAAATGGCGGCCAGCATCAACCAGAATGCCGACAACGCCAAAGTCACCGACGGCATGGCCAGCAAAGCGGCCACCGAAGCCAGCCAAGGCGGAGAAGCCGTTAAGCAGACTGTTGACGCCATGCGCGAGATTGCCAAAAAAATCGGCATCATCGATGACATTGCTTATCAGACCAACATGTTGGCACTGAACGCTGCCATCGAAGCCGCCCGCGCCGGCGATCACGGCAAAGGCTTTGCGGTCGTGGCCGCGGAAGTGCGCAAACTAGCCGAGCGCAGCCAAGTGGCGGCGCAGGAAATCGGCGAGTTGGCGGAAAACAGCGTGGAAACAGCCGAAAGCGCCGGCAAACTGTTGGACGAAATTGTGCCCAGTATCGCCAGAACCTCCGACTTGGTGCAGGAGATTGCCGCTGCGTCGCAAGAGCAATCGGCCGGTGTCAGCCAGGTCAACAATGCGATGAACCAGATGAACCAGATTACTCAGCAGAATGCGTCCGCCAGCGAACAACTGGCGGCAACCGCAGAGGAAATGACCGGGCAGGCAGAACAACTGCAAACTTTGATGAGTTTTTTCAAAATTATCTCTTCCGGACACGATGTCAGCAGGTCTGCGGCCCAGGCAGCATCGCGTCGGTCAGAAAGTGTAAAGCCGGCAAGTGCAAAAGCCACAGAGGAGGATGACGCCATTGACTTGGATGCAGCTATCCAAGCACACAGTGAGTGGAAAGTTAAACTGCGGCGCGGTATCAGTCAGCATGAACACATGGATGCCGCGACCATTGGCCGGGACGATTGCTGCAAATTGGGCAAATGGTTGCACGGCGGCGGACACCGGCAATACCGGCATTTGTCGGGCTTTCAGGACTGTCTGAATAGACATGCGCTGTTTCATCGCGAAGCCGGGAAAGTGGCCGAGGTTATTAACAGCGGCCAATATGAAAAAGCGGAGTCCTTACTGGATGCAGGTAGCGCATTTGCGTTGGCCTCCAGCCAAGTTAGTGTTGCAATCGTGACATTAAAAAAACAAGCACATTTATAAAACCGAAGCCATCTCAAGCTGGTTGTTTATGAACTAGAAAGAGCCGGTATTAACTTTTAATCAACTGGCGACTAAAAAGGGAAGTCGGCAGCGTGGCGACGTGAAGTCGGCGCTTTAAAAGGATGATGTACCTACTGAGCGCGTGAGCGAATCAAAATTTTAAATTGCATGAGGGTAAAAAAAATGACAGTCACACAACGTTTGTTGTTATTAATCGGTTCCGCCATATTGGGTTTGGCTGGTTTGGCCGGCTTCAACTATGTGCAGATCGACAAGGTGTATACCGCTACCAATTTTAATACTATCAATACCTTGCCTAGCGTGTTGTTGCTTAACGATATTGTTGGGGAGATATCCGGAGTCCGCGCGCATGTCTGGCAGCATTTGACAGAAACCGACGATACGGCAATGGCCGGCGTCGAGGAGGAAATCGAAAAAAAACGCGCAAATATCGATAAGCTTTTGAGCGATTACGAAAAGCTTTTGGCGGATGATGAGGACAAAAAACTGTTTCAGGAAGACAAAGCCAGCTTGGCGGAATACGACAAATTACGGCTCAAAATTCGTGACTTATCCAGGCAGAATAAAAATGCCGAAGCTCGAGTTTTGATGATGGGCAATCAGGCTGTGGTGGATAAGCTGTTGGATGCGTTTAAAAATCATAGCGACTATAACCAACGTTTGGGCAAGAACGCATCAGCTGAAGCGGTTGCAACTCAGTCCAGTGCCAATACCATTTCGGTCATCATTACCCTGCTAACATTATTGGCTATCGGCACCTTGGGATTTTTCATTGCCCGCAACCTGATGCGCCAACTGGGAGGGGAACCCGATTTTGTAGCGGATTTAGCCTATAAAATTTCGCAAGGGGATTTGACCACCGATATTCAACTCAAAGCCGGCGATAACAGCAGCGTTATGGCAAATATGAAGCAGCTTAGCGATAACATCAAAGTATTGATAACCGAGATGGATAATATGTCCGCCGAACATGAAAAAGGCGACATTGACGTAGTGGTTGATCAACAAAAATTCCACGGCAGTTTCAAAACTGTCGCCAAAGGCGTTAACGATATGGTCAATGGACATATCGCGGTTAAAAAGATGGCCATGAACTGTTTCATGGAATTCGGCAAAGGCAATTTGGATGCCGATGTTGAAAAGTTACCGGGTAAGAAAAAGTTCATCAACGACATAATTGATTTAGTTAGAAACAACATCAGGGCATTGGTTACTGACGCCAACATGCTGTCCACCGCGGCCGTTGAAGGGCGTCTTGCCACCCGCGCCGACGCCAGCAAACACCAAGGCGATTTCCGTAAAATTGTCGAAGGCGTCAACAGCACCCTGGATGCGGTGATCGGACCTTTGAATGTCGCGGCCGAATACGTGGATAACATCT
>NZ_JANIBL010000126.1 GCF_024505055.1 Methylomonas rosea | reverse complement strand
CCGATTGAAAATTGACCAGGGGAAATGGCGTCGTAGCGTACTACGGCGCCTTGGATTAGTCGATCAAACTGGGTTGATTTAGTTCTCCTTCGTTACTTGAGTTGTCGTTATTCAATCAAACTCGATCTCTTTTATTTCCAGACTGGATGGCGCATGTTTAACTGACTCTCTGGATTTAATCCGCTCCTTGGCCGTGGCGCTGCTTTGCTTAAATCGGAAGGATTCATTACCAGTTTCGATGATATGGCAATGGTGCGTCAGACGGTCCAGCAATGCGGTGGTCAGCTTGGCGTCCATAAATACGCTACTCCATTCCGAGAACGTCAGGTTGGTGGTGATAATGACGCTAGTCCGTTCGTAAAGCTTTGAGAGCAAATGGAACAGCAGTGCACCGCCGACCTGGGAAAAGGGCAAATAACCCAGTTCGTCCAAGATTACTAAATCCACCTGCATCAAGCTGAGCGCCAATCGTCCTTGCTTACCAGCCGCTTTCTCCTGCTCCAATGTGTTGACTAATTCAACGGTGGAATAAAAGCGCACTCGTTTACTGTGATGCTGGATGCCAGAGACGCCCAGCGCCGTGGCCAGATGGGTTTTGCCGGTGCCCGTCCCACCCACCAGCACCAGGTTCTGTGCGGCATCGGTAAATTTCAGGGTCGCCACTTTATTCACCAGCGGCTGGTCAACTTTGGATTGGCTGAAGTCAAAGCCTAATAAGTCTCGGTGGATCGGAAATTTAGCCGAGGTCATCTGATAACGTATGGCCCGTATACTTCGATCCGTGGCTTCTGCGGCCAGTAACTGGCTGAGCAAGCCGGTGGCCGATTCGATGGCATTAGCGGCATCGTCAGGGCTCTGGGCCAATAGTTCGGCGTAGCATTCCGCCATACCGTGCAATTTAAGGACTTTGAATTGGCTCAGGATGTCAGACATGAGAGACCTCGGCTTCATGCAGACTGTCATACCGCGCGGTGTCGGCGAGCGGCTCTTCGGTAAGTTTTAGGCGGGTGACTACCTGTTCCGGCATGGGCGGCGCATTGAGTCGAGACAGCACGTTCAGCACCTGTTCGATACTGGTGACGCCGGAATCCAATACCTGTTTGACGGCCAGCAACACAGCATCTAAGCCGTGAGCAGGTACGGCGGCGAGCACCTTAGCCATAATACGATCGCCTTGCTGCCGTTCTCGGTGTCGTAATGCAGTTTGGAGTTGGGCGAACGGCAGCGGCAACTCGGCAAACGGCGCGCCGTTACGCAAGGCGCCAGGCTTTTTCTCAATCAGCGGAATATAGTGTTGCCAGTCGTAACTGACTTGATCACGACTCAGCAGACGTTGATGCCGAGCCTCGACCGCATTTTCCGTACAGACCTCAATCCTATCGGCATAAAGATGGATGGTCGCCTTGCTGTTGGCTAGCCGACAGGGAACTGAGTATTGGTTACGCTCCACCGTCACCAGGCAGGTGCCGGATACGCGCGCTAATACTTCAACGTAGCCATCGAACGGTGTGGGCATCGGCATCAAATAGATCTGCTCTTGCTCAAGCGCATCGGCGATAGTCACGCTGGCATAATCCGGATGTGCCAGTTCCGACCAGAGACTGCGACAACGTTCATCAAGCCAGGTATTCAGTTCAGCAAATGAACTAAAACACTGTGTTTTAGCTTCAATCCAGACTCTACGCCTGGAATCCTGCACGTTCTTCTCCACAATGCCTTTTTCCCAGCCGGAAGCGACATTGCAGAAATCAGGCTCAAACAAATAGTGCGCCGTCATCGCGAAAAAGCGTGCATTGACGACGCGGCCATTGCGTTTGGTCACCTTGTCCACGGCGGTTTTCATGTTGTCGTAAATACCGCGTTTGGTAATGCCGCCCAACGCGGTGAATGCTTTCGTGTGTGCGTCGT
>NZ_JANIBL010000125.1 GCF_024505055.1 Methylomonas rosea | reverse complement strand
ACAGCATCTCCTGGGTTTGCGTGGGATAGGCGGATAGATAGAAGGCGCGACTGGCACAGAGCTTGGTATGGGCGACTTGAATTTTGCGATGAATCCCGCCGATCACCAGCCATTCCTCACTCCAATCAAATTGGAAGGCTTCGCCGAGTTGGAACTTCAGCGGCACAAAAGCCGATTTACCAGAACCAGTGATCGAACCATTCCGCCAAAGGCGGACATAGTCGGTCAGGATGGAATAACCGCCGGTATAGCCGTCCTTCTTAATCGCTTCAAACAACATCAATGCGGTACGCCGATCCTTCTTAGGGCGTCGCGAGTCCGCGTCCAAAGCCAACAACAGGGTCGGAATATACGGCGTCAGCTTGCCATTAACCTGGGGTCTTTTGGAATACTTGTAGCCATCGGCGCTGGTTTCCTTAAGCCATGATTTGATGGTGTTGCGCGACAGACTGGTCCGCCGCTGAATTTCACTGATGGATAGGTGGTCACGATGGAATAACCGTCGAACTTTTGCGTACGTTGACATGTAATACACTCTTGATTAGCCCCTGCCTAAAAACTAAAGCAGGATACGTGGATTACCTGGTCAATTTTCGATCGGTACAAACCCCTCTAAATGGTCAATTTTCAATCGGCGCCAAC
>NZ_JANIBL010000124.1 GCF_024505055.1 Methylomonas rosea | reverse complement strand
TCCAAGGCCAAAGTGGCGTTAGCCGCCTTGGCGGGCGATAAAACCCTGGCGCAGTTGACCCAGGAATTCGAGGTTCACCAAAATCAGATTGTCGATTGGAAAAAGCAACTGAGCGAGCGGGCTGCTGAGGTGTTTGGGAAGTCCGCAGAGCCTGAATCGCCGCCGATTGATCTGCAGGCCCTGCATGCGAAAATTGGCCAACTGACCTTGGAAAACGATTTTTTAGGGAACGCGCTCACCAAGGCGGGATTGCTGATACCCAAAGGGCACAAGGCGCAAAGCGATGATAAACCGTGACGCCAAACTACCGATTGGTCGTCAGGCCAAGCTATTGGGCCTCAGCCGTGGCAGCGTGTACTACCTGCCCAAACCGGTTTCGGAGCGCGATCTGGACATCATGCGCCGACTTGACGAACTGCACCTGAAGCACCCGTTCATGGGCGCTCGCCAGTTACGGGATCAACTGAATCGACAAGGCATCGCGATCGGCCGCAAGCGGGTGAAAACCTTGATGACGAAAATGGGCATCGAGGCGGTGTTAGCCTTGCCGTCGTTGATGGCGGGCGTCCAGCAAAAATTAAAAATAGCCCCAGACGAGAGCCCATTCAGTATGGGCTTTTTTATGCGCGATACTCTACTACACAAAAGTTGAACTCACGTTTTGTCACATTAATGTCATAGGACATTTGTAAGCTAAAGCTTCAAAAAAATGAAAATATGAGTCAGGAAATATGAGTGAATTTTTCAACAAGAAGCCGGCAGAGCTTTTGGAGATTGAACAGGTGGTCAACGAATTGGTGGGAGACCTAACCCACCCGCTGAATAACTACAGGCATCCCTACCATCGAGATTGTGTTAAGGCATTTAATGATTTGATGGCGCATGCTGACAGTATTCGCCAGCACTGGGTTTCTCCTAGAATATTCTAATAATGCCGTCTGAGCCCTCCGATCATCGGAAATCGACAACGTCTAAGCCAGAAATAAGATGTCTGCTTTTGCAGTGTTTGTCATTTTGAATGTAGGATTATGCTAATGTTTGCTGTAGATCAAATAATCCTTTTATTTCAGAGCCTATAGTGTCTATGTCTTCACAGAAATAGGATAAGAAATACGATGACGGCAGAGCTCCAACTTAAACAGTACCATGTCTTTTTTGAAGACCTTACGCATCCTGGATTCGGCTGCCATCGCGATGAATCCGGCGTCGTAACCATCAAGCTCCATCGATTACGCTTATCCATTTACGGTCGGACATTCAACCGGCGTTGGAAATAAGCCCTTAGAGCGCACTGAAAAGCCTTTACCGCATTCACGATAGAGGCCATAGAGTGTTGCAGTTGTGCCCATGGGGAATAATTTTTAGCTCGTCTTTACGGGTTTCAGTTGGTTGTTTTGACTGGTTCGCCCAACCCATCTTTCCCAATAGCAGTCATTTCACTTTGCCTGGAAATCCAATTGCCATGGGCTGATTAAAATTCCCCAAGGCATTTTTGCATAAATCGATTATGTCGTCGGTCAACGTGTCATCTGGTCGGCCCGGTATGACCAGATTCAGCTTGGTTGATAATTATCTGTATTGAGTCGTTTAATTTTCAACGTTGACTATAATTTCCAGCGATCCCGATTCTAATTGAAATAGTTTTAGGGTATGCGTGGGGCTCCAAGCAATTGCAGCTTTTCTCGCTGTATAGTGAATCTTTATTGGGAAGGCAAAATCATGGTGAAACGCTTAACTGGCTGTCTATTTGCTGTTTTTTTAACCGGCTGTGCAACGCTTAGTCAGCAGGACTGCAAGCGGGGTGATTGGTTTGGTTTGGGCGTTCAAGACGGCCGTTCCGGCGCAACGAGTGACAGGCTAAATGATCACAAAAAAGCATGTTCCGAATACGGCGTCGCGGTGAATGATTCGCAGTATTTTGCTGGCCGCGAACAGGGCATAAAAGAATACTGTCGGATCGAGAATGCTTTTGAAGAGGGTCTGCAAGGACATGATTATCGCCATGTTTGCCCGCCATCAATTGATAGTATATTTAGCCGTTACCATGCAGCGGCATACGCTGTCCATAAAGAACGCGCCGAACTTGATAGGATAGATAACGAACTTTCCAGCAAAGAAGCTAGCTTGGGGGATAACAAGTTAAGCGACAAAGACCGGGCCAGAATACGTGACGATATAAGGCACTTAAGTCGGAATAGAGACCGCGCTCGGGATGATCTTTACTACCACGAACGGCAACTCAACGAATTCCGCCATGAGTCTCAGTCCTATCGCTGAACGGATGTGTGGGATGTTGCGATAATACGTTTCAAGATTTCCGAAGAAAGCCTCGAAGTAAATATAGGTATTGCATGTTTAAAACATCGTATCTGCCGAACATGACGGCAATCGATCGTTTTCGACATAACAAGTCACGATTGGTTATTAATCCGGCCCTTAAATTTCCTGGGGCCGTTAAATTGCATAGCAAACCGAGTGTGGCTACTAGTCCCCCGCCTATTTGGCTTGCTGGCCGAGTTAATAAACTAATGTCGACGATGGCAGACGGCTAACGAGATATATAAAATCTTACAGCCATGCTCACTGCTTTACGCGTATGTTGGCTGACGTAAGCCTAATTGTTATTAATAGACTAGAGT
>NZ_JANIBL010000123.1 GCF_024505055.1 Methylomonas rosea | reverse complement strand
AGAATGATGAGCCGGCGACCGAGTTGTTGAAGCAGATTAAGATGGAGAAGGCCCTGCTGGTACAATCTGGCGAAATCAAAAAGCAACTAGGGCTACCAGAGGTTTCGGTTGATGAGCAGTTTTTCAAGTCTCCAGAAAGTTGGGTTTGGACTCGTTTTGGCGAAGTTGCTGATTTTTCTGCCGGACGGACACCATCACGTCACGATTTAAGTTTCTGGAACACTGGCGAGTATGCTTGGATCAGTATCGCTGACATGAAGGACGGCGAGACAATATTCAAGACTAAAGAAACAATTAGTGAAAAAGCTAAAACTCAAGTCTTCAGCTCTGACCCTGTTGGTGCTGGCACAATCATAATGAGTTTTAAATTAACGATTGGGAAGATTGCTAGGCTCGGAATTCCTGCTTTTCACAATGAAGCGATCATTTCAATTCGCCCTCATCTAAGCGCATTAGATGAATATCTCTTCATGGTGCTGCCACAGTTCTCCAGAGAAGGTAACACTAAGGATGCTATTAAAGGCGCTACACTAAACCGTGAATCAATAACAAACATTTTATTACCACTTCCGCCCCTCGCCGAACAACACCGCATCGTCGCCAAAGTCGATGAACTGATGGTGCTGTGCGACCAGTTGCAGGCGGCGCAAACCGAGCGCGAACAAAGCCGCGACCGACTGGTGGCCGCCAGCCTCAACAAATTGAACCAGTCTGAGCAAAGCCGTCGTCCCGGCAGGGATTGCCGGGACCCAGACTTCAGGGACGAGAGCAACACCAAGCCCACAACACCTGCCACCATCCAAGCTAAACAACCCGCTAAGATTGCGGAAGCCCCACCGGGTTACCTCCCTGTAAACTGGCTCCCGGCAATCCCCCGGCATTCCCTGACCGGGGCAGGCTCTGCCGGGACGACGGGCTTCGATAATGTGTATTTCGTATTGGAAAACCTACCACGCCTCACCACCCGCCCGGCCCACATCAAACAACTACGCCAAACCATCCTAAACCTCGCCGTGCGCGGAAAACTGGTTCCCCAAGACCCGAATGAGGAGTCGGCAGACAAGCACCTTGAATCTCTAAGAAACGAAAAGATCGAATTAATCAGGCAAGGACTTATCCGTAAACCAAGACGTAATGAAGAACGTTTTGAACCGAAAACTGATGTTTCTATGCCGATTGGTTGGGGGAGTGGATGCGTAGCGGATTTTGGTGCTGCAGTAGAAAATGCAATCGTAGATGGTCCTTTTGGTTCCAACTTGAAAATATCAGACTACGATCCAGATGGTACTTTCCCAGTTATTACGATTTCAAATATTAATGAAGGTTTTGAGCTTAGTTCTCTGAGAAAAGTTAATGAAAAAAAGTTTACTGAATTGAAAAGAAGTGCTGTTCATGCAAACGACCTTCTAGTAGCCAAAATTGGTTCTAGCTATGGAAAGGTTGGAATTTATCCACCTTACATGCCGACAGGTATTATTCCGGCGAATTTGCTCAAAATAACTCCAAATCCTAAAATGAGTTGGCAATTTCTAATCATTGTTTTGAAATCGCCTGATTTTAAAAATGAACTGGAAAATATTGTTCAGTTTACTGCTCAACCAGCGTTTGGCGTTTCAAAATTCAAGCTGCTTCCAATATTTCCGAACAACACCGCATCGTCGCCAAAGTCGATGAACTGATGACGCTGTGCGACCAACTGGAAACCCAACTCACCAGCACTGCCACCGACAGCCGCCGGCTGCTGGAAGCCGTGTTGCGCGAAGCGTTGTTACCGGCCAGCGAACTAGCCGCATGAAGCTTGCCGCCCTGGCCATCATCGCCACGCTGTTGTTATTACTGACACTGCTGTGGCGATGCTGGCGGCTTAGCGTGCGCGCCGACTATATCCGCACTTACACCTTTCCGCCGGCTCTTTACGAAAAACTCCGCAAGCGCCGGCCGGAACTGGCATTGAAAGATTGCCAATTGGTGGGCCGGGCCTTGCGGCAATTTTTCCTGGCTTACTTGCAGGGCGGTTGCCGTTATGTGTCCATGCCGTCGCAAGTGACCGACGATCTCTGGCACGAGCTGATTCTGTACACCCGCCTTTACGACAGCTTCTGCAAAAAAGCCTTCGGCGGCTTTCTGCATCACACTCCGGCGGTGGTGTTGAGCCGGAACAAACAAAACAACAGCGGTCTGCGCCGCATCTGGTGGCTAAGCTGCCGTGAGGAAAACATCAATCCCCGCCAACCCAGCCGCCTGCCGCTGCTGTTTGCCATCGACAAAAAACTCAACATCGCCGACGGTTTTGTCTATGCGCCGGACTGCCGGGCGCTAAGAGCAGCAGGCGATAACAGCAGCGGTACGCCTTATTGCGGAGGCGATTTTGATAGCGCCGATTTCGACGGCTCAACCGACGGCTTCGGCGATTGGTTCGATAGCGGCAGCGCTGACGCTGGTGGCGATGGCGGCTGCGGTGGGGGCTGTGGCGGAGGGGATTGAGCTTGTTCTATCTCATAGGCTAGACACAAGAAAGTGTATTACCATGGGTACGGTCATCAATTTCCACTAGCGGATGAAATCATGCACAACCTAGAACCCACTATTATTCAGTGTCCGTATTGCGGGGAAGCAATCGAGGTTTTGGTTGATTGTTCGGTTCAGAGTCAGGAGTATATTGAA
>NZ_JANIBL010000122.1 GCF_024505055.1 Methylomonas rosea | reverse complement strand
ACTAGCGAGCCAATGGCCGTCACCGGTGCTTCGTAACAAACCAATAGATGTTGCCCAACTTGCTGGAGATTTCTGCCCAGGTCCTGCAAGGCTTCTTTCAAAAACCGCCAACGCTGGGCGGACAGATTTGCCATGCCATACTGGTTTGGGGCCAACCAAGCCGGGTCCAGACAATAGACGCACAGCAACTGATCGACGACCGCGCTGGCTTGTTGCAGGTTGGGATTATCATGCACCCGCAAATCATTACCAAACCAGTAAAGTCCTATTCTGCGCATTGTCATCTCGTCCTGATAAAAAATGCCGGCATGCCGCCGGCGAGAGGTGAGGTTTACAACACTAATTGGCCGATAGCAAGGCGCTGATCTTGGAATCCAGCTGTTCCGGCGTCACATCGCTGGGGAAGGCCGTCACGCTGTTCCCGCTACGATCAATCAAGTATTTATGAAAATTCCAGGCCGGCGCCTGACCGGTGGCTTTAATCAACTTTTGGAAAAAGCCGTTCGCCGCCGCGCCCTTCACCTGGCTTTTTTCCAGCATGGGGAAAGTGACGCCGTAATTGATGTAGCAGACGTTGGCGGTTTTTTCCGCTTCGCTGAACTCCTGATTAAAATCGTTGGACGGAAAACCAACCACCACCAGGCCCTGATCCTTATACTTTTGATACAAGGCTTCCAGGCCCTTGAATTGTGGGGTGTAGCCACAGTTACTCGCGGTGTTGACGGCCAAAATCACCTTGCCTTGAAAGGCCTGGCAAAAATCGATTTGCTCGCTGGAGCGTAATTTGGTCATTTTGTAATTCAGCAATGTTGAGCACGGCCCGGCAGCGACGACCGACACCGAGGAAGCCCACAAGCTGGCGATTAAAAACGCGGTTTTCATCATCTTTCCTCCTGATCCATTGTCCTTGAGCATACCAGTATCGGCTAAAAGTCAACCTCGTTACACAGCTGTCATCAATGCGCTTGTAGCATGCCTTGCTTGACAATAAAGTCTGCGACCGCTTCCAGTCCATTGCCGGTTTTGATATTGGTAAACACGAATGGCCGCTCACCACGCATCTTCTTCGCGTCTCGGTCCATCACTTCCAGCGAAGCGCCGACATAAGGCGCCAGATCGGTTTTATTGATCACCAACAAATCCGAGCGGGTGATGCCGGGACCGCCCTTGCGCGGAATCTTGTCGCCGGCGGATACGTCAATCACGTAAATGGTTAGATCGGCCAATTCCGGGCTGAAAGTGGCGCTGAGATTGTCGCCGCCGCTTTCCACCATCACAAAATCCAGCTCCGGCCAGCGCTCGCAGAGTTCGTCTACCGCCGCCAGATTCATCGACGCATCCTCGCGGATGGCGGTATGCGGACAGCCGCCGGTTTCCACCCCCAGAATCCGCTCTTCCGGCAGTGCCTGGCTGCGGATCAAAAACTGCTGGTCTTCGCGAGTGTAGATGTCGTTGGTCACAACGCCGATTTCATAGTCGTCGCGCATCTTCTTGCACAAGGCATCCACCAGCGCCGTCTTGCCGGAACCGACCGGGCCGCCTATGCCTACTCTTAAAATTTGTTTGTCAGTCATGTTTTCATCCAAGGTAGCCCGGATGCAATCCGGGGTTAAGGTTGCTGAAACCTCGATTCCGCTTGCGCTGCATCGAGGCTACGTTATGGTTATTTCACGATCTGAATAGCCGCGAATACTGCATCTCATGCCGGCTGCTGGCCAAGGCCAAACCAAAACAACTGCCGCCGATCTCGGCGTCATTTAGGTTTAAAGCACGTTCCACCAGAGCCGGCAATTCGTCGGCCAGATTTTTTAACAATCGTTGTCCGGCCACCTGACCCAACGGCACCAGCTTGACCGCGCACAACACCTGATTCTCCAGCCAGCCCCACAAATAGCCGGTGACAGCATCTGCTTTGCTGATTTGCCAGCGTGCCGCCGCCAGGGCAAACAAGGTTGCCAAGGTCGCGTCCGGGCGTTTTAGCCAGACTTCAGCCTCGGGCAATTCCAGGTTCACCAGCAAGCGGGCCAGCGCCTGGCCGGTTTGCCTGTCCTCGGCACGTAGCTCGGCGGTTTCCCGGCAGGCGATCAGGGTTTGACTCCAATTTTCAACTGCCGTTATACCGTGTTCGTGCCAAGCGTCATAAAGCCGCGCCAGAATCGGCGCATCAACCAAGCCCAAACCGTTTTGCAACAAGCCGTGCAGCCAGTCGCTGGTTTGTTCTGCTGACGTAATCCAGCCATCCTGTACCGCGCGCTCCAGTCCCTGCGAATAGCTGTACATGCCAATCGGCAAGCCGGGACTGACTAGTTGTAGCAGCCTTAACAGCGACAAATCAGTGACCATGGCTGTGATACGCGCCGCTTTCCGGTTCGAAGGGCAGGGTATGGTGCTCGACCGTCAACCCTAAACCCACCAGCATTTGATCGAGCACGTGATCGGCCAGATAACGCAATTCGTCCGGCAGGATTTGCAAGGCGATATGGCGGTTGCCGAGGTGGTAACAGGCTTTAGCAAACAGCAGTTGATCGCTGCATTTCACCACCGACAGTTGCTCAGGGGCAGCGTCGATGCGTACTTTGAAACCTTGGCCGTTGGTCAGGATTGCGCCATGTCTCAGGGTTTGGCCTCTGGGTAAAAATACGCCGACTTGGATACCGCCTTTGGTGGTTGCCGGTTGGCGGGATTTTTGGCGGGCCTCGAAGGGGAGGGTTAGGGTGTCGTCGGGGGTGTCTTGGGTTTGGGTGGTTTCAGTGAGTTTTAGCATATTTGGTTGTTTGGTTTTGTAGGTTGGGTTTACCCAAAGGGCATAAAAGGCGTTAGCCGTAACCCAACACGTCGGCTTTTGGATTATTTGATGTCTTTTGGTTTTGTTGTGTCGCTGTCGCGACGGGTGTTTTATAAGTCGGGTCTCGGCCCGACAGCCGAGTGACTTTTCTTTGTTTGGCCAAAGAAAAGTCACCAAAAGAAAGGCCACCCGGTATTCCGCCTTAATCCTGCGCTTCTCGCTTTTGGCGAGGGTTTTCGGAAGGGGCTTCCTGCCCCTCCGAAAACGAGCGGCATCCCTGCCGCTCCCCTGCGGGCTAATCTCGCCAAAATCTGCGATGCTCGGGG
>NZ_JANIBL010000121.1 GCF_024505055.1 Methylomonas rosea | reverse complement strand
AGGACTGGACATAGGCGCGCAAACCCCGGAAGAGATTGCGCTGTCTATCGTGGCCGGCATCCATGCCCATCTCAACGGCCGTAGCGGCTTGCAACTAGGTAATGAAGTTGTCTCAATCAAGCATGCATACAGCCATAGCTAAGCCCAGTCAATTCGGTGAGGCCGGAGTATAAGGCTAAATTTGGGTTATCCGGGTGGGGCCTGACGACTAAGACGGCTCCAAGGCTTGGGCCAGAAAATCGATAATGCCGTACCAGTGTGCCCGTAGCGTAGAGTCGTCGTAATTTTCCTCGCGTCCATCCAGATCAAGGACGATAGCGTCGCCCCTGGTCATGAACACCACGGCCAGATCTTCCACCGGCCCCGCTGCCAATGTGTGGGTATGGGCTAGGCATGGTCCGAAGCGGGACGGCGGTTCGAAAGGCATGATATTGATTTCGGTACCGAGCAGGCCGCGCGGATAACCGGCGTTTTCCAGGTCGAATTCCAAATGCTCGAAACGGTAACGCTGATGCGATCGATGCCGGGCCAGATCCGACCGAAGGCCCCGAGCCGTATCGGCCAGACCCAATTCGCCGGCCTGCCTGATAGGCAAAGGCATTACGTTCATTGCGCTGCACGGTGTACGGGCGACCGCTCCCGACGAACGCAGCATTGTGGTCAGGCCAAGCACCGTATCGCGACCGTAACCGTATCGCGCCAAATAGCCGGCAAAACCGGCAATCAATAGTTCAGGCCAACTCAAATCCAGCGCCAGCGCACGGCGTTTAAGGCGAACGGCGACCGCATCCGGCAAGGCCCCGCCGACCCGGCAACCGCGACCGATTCCGGGCTTGGGATGCGGAGACAGGGACTTGGGTTTTAGCCCGGAGAGTTCGGCGAGCCAATAGCGGCGGTCGTCCTCCCGGTCAAGCGAATTCTGATAAGCCTGATCGGCGTTCAGCACGGCGTCCAGGGTAGCGAATGCGACCGGCGCCAGCGGGTTGCCGGCAAGTAGAGCCTCGTAGTGCGCGGCGGTCCGTCGTGCGATCAATTGGAAGCCGTAGCCGTCCAGCAGCAGATGGTGAGCGCGGTGCAGCCAGACGTGGTGATCGGCTGCCCGGCGGTAAAGCTTATGCGTGTAAAGGTAGCCGCCGGCCGGATCGAAGGCTTGCCGTATTTGCCCGGATAGTTCGGCCATGAACGCCTTCCGACTCAGCTCTTCGGCGGATGCTACCGCCAAAGCCTGCAGATTGGGCTCGATGCGCTGCTGTCGATATCCCCCGCCCATCTCGACGATGCGGACCTGCAGCGTATCGGCCTCGCGCAAAGTGGCGTGCAGCGCCTGTGTAAACAAGCCATCATCGAACGGTCCATATAGCTCTGTGTATTCCGCAGCATAAAAGACGCTGGCTTCGCCGGCGAGTTGTTGACCGAGCAGGACGCCCGTTTGTGCCTGCGTTAATGGCAGACCGGGTTGAGCGCGCATCATCGTCTGCCTGCCTCAGCGGTGGCGGATTCCTGCCACAAAGCATGCCAAGCTCCCAGTGTCGGCATCGGTGCCAGCTCCGCGAACTCGGCATGGAACCCGCGTTGGCGCCAACGCTGCATCAGCGTCATCATTACCAGCGAATCCAGCCCCATCAAAAACAGATCGTCTTCATCGCCCAGCAAGTCCGGATTGATCGCCATCGCTTCCGCAATTTCGCAACGCAACACGCTCAGGCTAGGGCACGGCGGTTGCAAAGCGGCAATCAGCTCCCGAGTGCCGAGGACGCGCGCGCAGCGACCGGCGGCGTAACGCAAGGCTTGCTCGTGCTCGGCAAGGGAAAAATCGGCCAGTGCATCGCCGATCAAAAAGGGTTGGATATCGAGCATGAAGGCTTCCGCAGCAGTCATCAGACAGCCGATATGCGCATACACGCCGCAAATCACCAGTTGATCACGGCCCATAGCCCGCAGACGCGTCTCCAGGTCGCTACGTTTGAAGGCACTGTAGCGCGATTTCGGCAACACCGTGTCTTCCGGGCACGGCGCGATGGCATCGGCGATACGTTCCAGCGCCGGATCGTTCTCCAGGCCCGGTCCCCAAAAATCGTTAAGCAGTCCGCGCTCGGTCGGTGTCTGTCCACCGCGTTGTGCCGTGTACAATACCGGAATTCCGGCTGCGCGGCAGGCGGCGACCAGATCCGCGCAGCTACGTAGCAACGCCGGGATCGGTGGCTGGGTGGGATCGAAAAAATTCAAAAAATACTGTTGCATGTCGTGCACCAGTAATACCGCGCGGCGGGGTTCCAAACGCCAGTCCGCTTTTCCGGTGGGCAATTGTTCGGGAAGATCGTAACTCGGGATACGGGGTATGCTCATGTCTGGCTCCGTGTTAGGTTAAGCGCCATCGCCCGCAGCTGCGGCTTCGCGATTTTGCCGGGGGCGGTAAGCGGGAAACGGTCGATAAACTCGATACGGTCGGGTATTTTATGCGCGGCCAGTCCGCAATGGTCCCGCAAGTGCAATTTCAGGCCTAGCGCGATTTGTGTCGGTACCTCGTCCGTGATCGGTTCGGCCAATTCGACGAAGGCGCAACTGCGTTCGCCTAAGCGCTCGTCCGGTACTGCCACTAGCGCCGCATTACGCACGCGCGGATGGCTGAGCAAGTGATGTTCTACTTCCGCAGCGGCAATCTTCTCGCCCGCGCGGTTGATTTGATCCTTGGCCCGTCCCATCACTTGCAAATTGCCGTCGGCGCGGCGCAGGACCAAATCGCCGGTGCGATAAAAGCCGTCAATGGTAAATGCCTTGCGGTTATGCTCGTCGGCGCGCCAGTAGCCGCGAATGGTATAGGGGCCGCGGGTCAGCAAATGGCCGGTAGCGCCGTCAGCCAAAATCCGGTCCTCGTCGTCGACGATGCGAATTTCGTCGTCGGGCGAGATGGGCCGGCCCTGGGTTTCCAGAATGGCATCGAGGACGTCGTCCAGTCGGGTGTAGTTGACTAAGCCTTCGGCCATGCCGAATACCTGTTGCAGCGCGCAGCTCATCACCGACTGAACGCGGGTGGCGACTTTCGCCGCCAGACTGGCACCGCCCACCTGGACTAGGCGCAGGCTGTCGAGCGGTGGACGTCGATTGGCCGCGCACTCTAGCCAGAGCAACAGCAGCGACGGCACCAGGGCCAAATGGCTGACCGCTTCGGCGGCGATCA
>NZ_JANIBL010000120.1 GCF_024505055.1 Methylomonas rosea | reverse complement strand
GGTATCCCTCTGGTCAATTTAGCACGCTGAGTCAGGCGAGATAATTCGACGCTTGTTACAGTAGCGCTCGATTGAGGAGGGTTGAAAGTGGGCAATAAAACGGCTAGCGCAGCCTATGCGATGCGCATCGATCGGGTTTTCGATTACATAGACAAACATCTTTTCGAGCCGTTGTCGGTCGATGAACTGAGCAAACAGGCGAATTTTTCCCGATTTCACTTTCAGCGGCAGTTCTCCGCTTACACCGGGCTGAGCACGACGCGCTACATTCAGTTATTGCGTTTACGCAAGGCTTCTTATCAACTGGTGTTTCAGGAGCTGCGCAGCATTACCGATATTGGTTTGGAAGCCGGTTTCGGCAATGCAGAATCGTTCTCCCGCGCGTTCAAAAAATGCTTCGGACAAACGCCTACTCAATTCAGAACCCAGCCTGCATGGCAGCCTTGGAATGAGCGCATGTTATTACCCAAACGAATAAGGAGTCCTCAGATGAACGTAACAGTCGTCGATTTTTCAGAAACCCTAGTCGCAGCCCTTGAGCACCGTGGGTCGCCCAGCCTGGTAATGGATACGGTCAGAAACTTTATAGACTGGCGCAAACAAAGCGGCTTGTCGCCGATCGCCAGCAGCCGTACGTTCGGCATCGCCTATGACGACCCGGCGGCCACACCCGCGGAATTATTCCGATTCGATGTTTGCGGCGAGGTCAAGCAACCGGTGCCGGAAAACCCGCAAGGCGTTATTAACAAACGGATTCCGGAAGGACGTTACGCTGTGGTGCGTCATATCGGTTCGACCGACCGCATTAGCGACAGTGTTTATTACCTTTACCGAGAGTGGCTACCGGAAAGCGGAGAGGAATTACGGGAATTTCCGCTGTTTTTCCAGTACATCAAACGCGTGCCGGAAACGCCGGAACACGAACAGGTTACCGATGTTTATCTGCCGTTGGTGTAAACGAAAGTGGATGAATAGTTTAGCTACGAGAAAACTCGGCGTTAGTGCGCTGCAAGTGTTCCAATGGCAAAGTCCAGCCACAAGCATTAGAAGGAAGCATCAACTATTAACCCGGTCTTTAAACACCGTTCGCACTGAGATTGTCGAAGGGCATGCTGCAATGGGTTTCGACAAGCCCGAACGGAATACCGGTGATAATTAGGGCCGGGTTAACAAACCCCAACCGGAGCCAGATATGGTCAAAAAAGTAGGCAACACCATCATCAACGCCAAACACCACGCGACCTGCCACTGTGGCGCGGTGGAACTCGAACTCGATCTACCCGACGGCATCGTCGATCCGCGCCGTTGCGATTGTTCGCTATGCCGACGCAAAGGCGCCATCATGGCGTCGGTGCCGCTGTCGGGAATCAGGGTCGTCAAAGGCCAAGAGGTCTTGAAGCTTTACCAATTCAACACAATGAGCGCCAAACATTATTTCTGTTCGAATTGCGGCATCTATACCCACCATCAACGCCGTTCGATGCCTAGCCAGTACGACTACAACGTCGGCTGCCTGGAAGGTGTTAATCCGTTTGATTTGGGCGAAGTGCGAACCGGTGACGGTATCAGTCATCCGGCGGACCGGCAGCCGCGTTGATCAGCGAGCTATCGGTCAAGATTTTTTATGTCTAATTTCCAAGACGCTCCGCTGCAGTCGAGACACCATGGCATGGAAGCTGAAAACGTATATCAGGTGTTCGATTGGCTTTGGTGTTCCGCGCAACTGACTGAGAAGGACATCGCCAAACTTCCGGCGCTTGGCATAGAGGCGGTGATTAACTTGGCGCCGCCAACGGCTAGCAACGCATTGCCAGGCGAAGCAGAATTGGTTGCGGCCCAAGGCATTGCATATATGCAAATTCCCGTGGCGTGGGAACACCCCAGACTTAATCAGTTGGAACAGTTCTTGGGTGTTATCAAGGTATTTGAAGGACATAAAGTCTGGGTGCATTGCGCAAAAAATATGCGAGCATCCTCGTTCATTTATCTCTATCGCAGGCTGTACTTGGCGGAAGAGGAGGTGATTGCATCGTATCCGATGAGCGAAATCTGGGCGCCGAATCCCATCTGGCAAACGTTTATTCGTAATGTACTTAGTACAGCGCTCTAGCTCATTCACTGGGCTGGTTGTTTCTGCAAAGCGCCGACCTGATGGAGTTTGAATGGCATATCGTTTTAAATGTACTAAGGAATCATCACGACATGATTAAAATTTGGGGAAGGCGTAGCGCATACAATGTGCAGAAGGTGTTATGGACTATTGGTGAGTTGGGTTTGGCATATCAGCATATTGATGCCGGCGGCAGTGCAGGCGGTCTCGATCAGCCCGATTTTCTAGCCATGAATCCGCATGGCCGTATACCGGTGTTGGTCGATGACGACCTGACAGTTTGGGAGTCCAACAGCATCGTCCGCTATTTGTGCGCCAATTACAGTCGAGATCATTTATGGGCCGAAGCGCCCGCAAAACGTTCGTTGGCGGAGCGCTGGATGGACTGGGAGCTGGCAACACTGCAGCCCGATTTTCTGGATTTGTTTTGGGGATTTTACCGGACCCCGGAGGCGCTAAGGGATCAGCAGAAAATTCAGCATGCCTCTTTGCGCTGCCAAAAACATTTTGCCCTCTTGGATGCGCATCTTGCCGAACAGGCTTTTGTGGCAGGCGATGCGTTCAGTATGGGCGATATTCCCGTCGCCACCTCGCTTTATCGATATTTTGAAATGGGCATTCCCACTCCGGAAACACCCAATGTTCGCAGATGGTACGGTGCGCTTTTCGAACGTAAAGCTTTCCGTGACCATATCATGACTTCGTTTGATGAGCTGTATGCTCGGCAAACGTTTTAATGCCGCTGGCAAGTAGAGAAAAAATGATTTTGGAAGTTGCAACACTCAACGTCATTGCCGGACGGGAGCTGGAGTTTGAGACTGCCTTTCGTAAGGCTTCAGACATTATCGCCTCGATGAGCGGCTATGTTTCGCATCAATTACAGTGCTGCATCGAACATCCCAACCGATATGTATTGTTGGTCAATTGGGATTCGCTGGAGGATCATACCGAAGGCTTTCGCGGCTCAATCCAATACGACGAATGGCGTGCCTTACTGCATCACTTCTATGAACCGTTTCCGACGGTAGAACATTACTCGTTGGTGATGGAAAATCACTTCTAACACTTCTTCCTGTGTTACTGAGGAAAACGGTACTCCTAATAACAATGGCTATGGTCTTTATCGACTTCGACCAACGCCTCAATATTTAA
>NZ_JANIBL010000119.1 GCF_024505055.1 Methylomonas rosea | reverse complement strand
AGGGGTTGCTGCTCATGGCTCGCGAACTGGGCGATGCGGGATTAGACACACTGGAAGTCGCTTGCGATCTGACCTTGCAAACCGGTGTGATCACCGCTGCCGTTGTCCTTAATGAAATGCGCCGACTGACGGAAGAGGCCAAACCCAAGACGCTGGATCAGTCCGCTATATCACTACCGACCCTGACCATCGAACCGGTAGCTGATTGCAGTCGCTATGATGCGTTACGGAGCGTTCCCCATGTCCATTGATCGTGCGCTCCAACTAAAAACCCTGCATTTATATGGGATGGCGGCGGCCTGGAGTGAATGGCAAACTGAATACAGCAGCCAGCAAAAACCGGTGATGCCCGAAGTGTGGCTGGACAGACTGATCGCCGCCGAACAAGCGGATCGGCAAGCGCGCAGCCTGAACTATCAACTCAAAGCCGCCCGTTTTCCGATTCATCGGGATTTGTTAAAGATCGATTGGTCAGAAACACCGCTGCAACAAGCCCGCATCGAACAACTGACCACAGGACACTTTATGGAACAGGCCTACAACCTGATCCTGGTCGGTGGAACCGGCACCGGGAAAACCCACTTGGCTACCGCCATTGGCATCGCCGCCATCCATCAAGGCAAACGGGTCCGCTTCTACAATGCTGTCGACCTGGTCAATCAGCTCGATAAGGAAAAACAGCAGGGTAAAGCCGGTAACCTGGCCAAGCAACTGACTGCCATGGATGCTGTGATCCTGGATGAGCTGGGCTATTTACCGTTTCCGGCATCGGGTGGTGCATTACTGTTTCACCTGATCAGCCATCTGTATGAAAAGACCTCGCTGATCATCACCACCAATCTCAACTTTGCCGAATGGGTGCAGGTGTTCGGTGATGCCAAGATGACGACGGCACTTCTTGACCGGATCACTCATCACTGCGACATCCTGGAAACCGGTAACGACTCCTATCGATTTAAGCAACGGAAAAAGGCGGTTGAAAAACAATAACCCTACAACTTAACTGGAAACTATTCGACGCTTTTTTGTGGAAACTTTTCAAAGCCGTTTGACACGCTACTTGGCTTTGCTCGACCAAAGTTTTCATGATTTGGTGATAAATCCTCTCATTGGGCGAGACTGTAGCGAAATTCTCCCAGGCTATCGCAAGCTTCCCATAGGCAAACATCTTGTGTTTTATCGGCAATTAACGCCTGATCAAATTGAAATAGTCCGCGTTCTTCATGCGCGCATGGACAGCGAAACTCATCTAATCGATTGATATAAAATAAATATTTCTTGCGTTCAAGATCCTTAATGATAACAATTAAACAATGCTCAATTATTGATTTGTAAAAGGATGACGACCGAGACAGAAAAGCGCTCAACCAAAAAAGCAGTTTCAAAGGTAGCATCATGGCGGAACGGTTCCGCTGGTTTCTTTCAGTGGCTTGAAGATGTAAAGCCACGGGTTCCCTCTGCCAAAGGCGGTTATGAAGCATACGAACCCGGCCCGTTAGAACGAATCGAGATAATCAAAGCCATCGACGGCGACTTTCGAACGGTGGTTTTTTGTTGGCCGCGCCGGCATGGCAAAACACTGGTCGCTGCTTTAATCATCGTTTGGCGATTCCTCACCCGAAAAACCCAAACCATCGGCATTATTGCCAACAGTGAAAAACAGATCGTCGACACCGCATTTAAAACGGTTGCTTCCATACTTCGCAAAACTGAATACACGGCAAGCTTGATCAAGTCCGGCGCCATCCTAATCAGCGACACCGGCACCATTCAATAATCTGCACTCGACAACACCATCAAGGGCTATTCAAACAACCCAGCGGCGCTCTATGGCAAAAAGCTAACGATTGCCCAGGTTTCCGAATTACACGCCGCAGCCAACGACCAAAGCTATCAAGTTGTTGCATCGTCCACCATCGATACAGACGACGGCCTAGTGCTGATTGATTCCACCGTCGGCCCTAGATCATCGCCGTTGTTCATGCTCTACAGCATCGCCGAGCGAGGCGACGATGAAAGTCTGTTTTTCAGTCACATTCAATACAAAGACCTGAGAGACGCAATGGACAACGCGCCGCGCTGGATTAAGCCGGAAGCGTTGAAGAGTCGAGCGGCGCAAATGTTGCCGCAAGAGTTCGCGCAACAGCACCTTAACCAATGGACCAGCGGCCAATCGTCGTTATTTCCGCCCGATATTCTGGACAAGTGCAAAGATACCGTTTCTTGGCTCCCATGCTGGGAAAATGATTTTATGACCGGCTGTCTTGACTCGTTCGACGTAATCGAGAAAACCCAAGTCGATCAGTTTGGAGTGAATCGGCACAACCCGCCGCGATGAATTCGTCTTGATGGATTTATCAACGCCTTCGGCGCTTGGGCTTTCGTCGGTGAAGTGGAAGTAATGAATCCCAGTCGCTGAATCCTGCTTGATGTCTTCGGCTGGGTTGAGCTGGCAAATTTCGTTGATACGGGCGCCGGTATATAGTCCGATCAGAGGCAGCCAGCAATAGTGGGCGGCATCAAGATTCGCCGCGAATTTCTTCATCTTGGGGTTATTGAACAACTTTTGAAGCTCTTCGGGCGTCATGGCCCGTTGCTTGTTAATGCCGTCGGCACGTTCGCCACGATAAACAGCACCTTTGACACTCAAAGACGGAAAACGCTGATCTTTGTAGTTGGGCCCAGGTCAAGAAAATGCTCACACAAGCTTTGTAAGTGCTTTCAAAAGTGCCTTCGGCAATACTTCGCCCGTCATTGGTCGCGATGATTTCGCGAATGGTCATACCGTTGTAGATTTTCTTTGCGCGTTTTATCGGTAGCCGCTGAACATCATCAAAGAACCCATTCAGATCAGTCTGCAAGATTTGATTCACCGGCTTATCACCCACCAGCTCTATCAACAGCGGCAAGGTTGCCGAAAGCTTTGTGAAGGTTGCTTTGTTGGTCTGGTCGTATCGACTCAGGAAGTCATCAACAACAATCGACAAAAGCGGCGCTTGTCGGGTTTCTATTGCTGGCTGACTTGATTTTAACTGGTAATTAGCTTGCGGTTCTTGCGCGGAATTATCCAAGGATGCTTCGTCTTGTTTCGTTTCCCAAGAGTTAAGGCGGACTACTGAGCTTGTCTTGCCTGTCTTGAGTTCGTGCAACAACGATTTGAAATGTGCAGCAAGCTTTAACGCTTGGCGCGTTGCTTCGTCGCTGTCTTCGGTTCTGAGGCTTTGGATAATTTCGCGAGATTTTATGATTTCGCGGAGTTCGGCGGGAACGCCGAGACGGAAATAAAAGACGATTTTTTCGTCTTACGAGGTATGGAATTTTTGCCATAACAACAAGCCCCTTTGTAGCACGATTTTGTAGCAAAAACCGTTTTAACCCAGGAGTTATTGTCAATTAGTCTTTAAAAACAAAGACTTAAGTTGTGGCGGAGAAAGAGGGATTCGAACCCTCGATACGTTGCCGTATACACACTTTCCAGGCGTGCGCCTTCGACCGCTCGGCCATCTCTCCTATGTTCAGCTGAGCATTGTATAAGTTTCTTAGACATAGTGCAATCAGTA
>NZ_JANIBL010000118.1 GCF_024505055.1 Methylomonas rosea | reverse complement strand
GTGGCCTGGAGCGGCGCGGTGCTGGCGCACTGGGCAGCCGGCCTGCCCTTGTCGATGGAGTCGCTGGTGGGCATGATCGCCGCTAGCGGCGTGGTCGTGAACGACAGCTTGGTGCTGCTGGATTACATCCGCCAACACGGCGACGAAGATACCTCGGTGGAACACCTGATCAGCGCCGCCTGCATCGCGCGTTTTCGGCCGATTTTGCTGGCCTTTCTGACCAACTTTGCCGGATTTTTGCCGACGCTGCTGGAGACCAGCCAGCAAGCGCAATTCCTGATTCCGATGACCTTGTCGCTGTCGGCCGGCCTGTTGATCGGCATGGCCGCCAGCTTGATTTTGACGCCGGTCTGCTATGCGATTTTGGGGAATAGCCGGGCGCCGAACCGATAACGGTATTGGGCCGCTGCCCTCGTTGCTTGAGCTTATCCCTAAAACGCTGCTTGTGGCTCGATACGATCAAAAATCGTGAATAGCAGCTATCTTTAGAATTTCCTCTCCTGCCGTTTTGGAAATCGTATCGATTAGCGGCCTCGCTTTGCACGTTTGGCGGCGATGTTAGTGATGGCGCAGTTGAACCATGACAGGAAATATCCTTAATTTAATGGTGTTGCGACATGCGGCTGCGGTTTAAGAATCCCTTCTCGTTCGGTATGGTGAACGCCGCCGGCTTGGTCGGCGTGCTCGGTTTCGCGCTATTGATGGCGGTGAGTTTGTGGCAGGAACGCGAGCAGAGAATTGCTCATGCGCAAGTGGAAACCCAGAATATCTCGATGGTGCTGGAAGGCCATGCCCAGGCCACCGTCGACAAAATCGACCTGATCCTGACCGATGTGTTGGGGCGCTTGCATGCCGAGGATTTACGCGCCGCGCCCGCTCGCTATGCCGAAATCCGGGCCATGCTCAAGGAAAAAGCCGCTAATTTGCCGGAAACGGTCGCGGTGGAAATCGGCGGGGTAGCCGTCTTCGACGCTAACGGCGATAGCCTGTACGACTCGGTGGATGCCCAGCCGCCGATCAATATTGCCGAGAGCGATTACTTTCGCGCGCACCGCGAGGGCCGTAGCCGCGGCCTGGCGATTTCGGCGCCTATCCAAATACGGCCGTCCGGCGCCTGGGCAATCACGCTGAGCCGGCGCGCAAACTTTTCGGACGGTCGTTTCGCCGGTATCGTCACAGTGTTCGTGGAATTGTCCGAGCTCGAGAATTTTTACCGGACGCTGAATTTAGGCCGCTACGGCGCCGTGGCCTTGTGTGATGCCGAGATGCGTTTGTTGGCGGGTCATCCGAGCTTGCCTGCCAATCAAGGTCAGACCTTGGAAGCGCATCCGATTCGAGCGTTTCTAGCCAAGGGCAATGAACGCGGCGTTTATAACGATATCAGTCCGGCGGACGGCGTCAAGCGGCTCTACAGCTTTCGCCGGGTCGGCAAATACCCGCTTTACGTGTTGGCGGCGATCGCCGAGCAGGATTATCTGGAGGAATGGCGCAAGCACTTGTTTTGGTACGGCGGCGCCGGCCTGGTTATCGTGTTGCTGTCGCTGAAGTTGATGCAGGTCGCACGCTACGGCCTGCTGAAATGGCAGAGCAATGAGCACAAATACCGCTATATCGTCGAAAATGCACCGATAGGTGTGTTCCAGTGCGACCGCCAAGGCCAGCATCGTTTCACGAACTCGACGCTGGCGCGGCAATTCGATTGCGATTCGGTCGATGCGTTTTTGGCTACTTACAGCTCTCCGGAACGACGCTTCGCCGATCCGGCCAAATTGGCCGAGTTTAGCGATTTGTTGCGCAACCAGAAAGAAGTCCGCGAATTCGAAGCCCGAGCGCTGCTGGACGATGGCACCGTCAAATGGTTTTCGCTCTCGGCCAGGAAGGACGAGCGTAGCGGTCTGATCAACGGCTTCACGCTGGATATTACCGACCGCAAACAGACTGAGGAGAAGCTACGCATTTCCGAGGAGCGTCTGCGTTTGACGCTGGAAGTGGCGCAAATCGGCATCTTCGATTGGGACGTTGGACGCGATAGCTTCGTGGTTTCGCCGATTTACTACAGCATGCTCGGTTATCCGCCCAAGGACGGCCTGGGAGATCGGGAGGAATGGCTGGATCGGCTGCACCCCGCCGACCGGGAAATGGTCGCGGAGAAAATCGGCAGCGTGCTGGCCAAACGGGCCGACGCCTACAGTTACGAGGCCAGAATGCGCCACGCCGACGGCGACTACCGCTGGCTGAGCGTCAAGGCTTTCAATGTCGAATGCGGCGATGACGGTGCGGTGAGCCGGATCTTGGGTATCCGCATGGACATCACCGAGCGCAAGCGCTACGAAGAGGAATTGGAGTGCTACAAAAACGATCTGGAGCGCCTGGTCGACGAACGCACCGCCGAATTGCAGGAAGCCAGACAACAGGCGGATGCCGCTAACCAAGCGAAGTCGGATTTTTTAGCCAATATGAGCCACGAAATTCGCACGCCGATGAACGCCATACTCGGTTTGACTCGGCTGGCCCTGGATACCGATCTGGACGAACGGCAACAAGATTATTTGCGTAAGGTGTTGAACGCTTCGCAAGCCTTGTTGAGCATTCTGAACGATATTCTCGATTACTCGAAAATAGAGGCAGGGCGCATCGATATCGAAGCCGTCGATTTTTGCCTGGAGGACATCTTGCGCGCGACCGGGGATTTGTTCTCCTTCCGCGCCGAAGAAAAAGGCATCGAGTTGTTCGTCGATATGGCTTCGGACGTGCCGGAATGTCTGATCGGCGATCCGTTGCGGCTCAGCCAGGTCGTCGACAATCTGGTCGGCAACGCCATCAAGTTTACCGAGCAGGGCGAAGTGCATGTGCGGATCGAAAAACGCGACGCGACGGCCGATTCGGTGTGCTTGCGTTTCGCGGTGCGCGACACCGGCATCGGATTAACGCCGGAACAAAGTAGCCGATTATTTCAGCCTTTCGTGCAGGCCGATGCCGGCATCACTCGCAGATTCGGCGGCTCCGGACTGGGACTGACCATCTGTAAACGCTTGGTGGAAATGATGAACGGTCAAATCGCCTTGTCCAGCGAGCCGGGCCGCGGTAGTACTTTCGCGTTCACCGTCTGGTTGGGTCTGCCAGACTCCCAGCGCCGCGAACGTAAAATCGGCCGGGGTTTACAGGATTTACGGGCGATGCGCACGCTGGTCGTCGACGATCAGGATACTTCGCTGCTGATCTTACGTTCGATACTCGAGAGCTGGCGCTTTCCGGTGGCTACCGCCAATAACGGCGAGCTTGGTTTGCGGTTGTTCGAGGCCGCCGAACAGCGTGGCGAACCCTTCGAATTGCTGCTGCTGGATTGGAAAATGCCGGGGATGAGCGGATTGGACTTCGCCAGGGCTATCGCCGGCCTCAAGCCCGACAACCGGCCGCCGATTACCGTGATGGTGACCGCTTACGGCCGCGACGAACTGGCCGACGCGGCGCGGGAAGCCGAAATAGACGCGCTGATCGGCAAGCCGGTGACGCCGTCCGACCTGTTCGACGTGTTGATCGGATTGCAGCGCCACGAAACCCGCCGTACCCTGCCGGTGGCGGCGGTGTTCAAAACCGCCCACGCCTTGCTCGACGGTATTCGCGGTGCGCATATCCTGCTGGTCGAGGATAACGAATTGAATCAGCAAGTCGCCAGCGAGTTTTTGCAGAAGGGCGGATTGCGGGTGACAGTGGCCAATCACGGCCGGGAAGCCTTGGCTAAACTGGAAAACCAGCGCTTCGACGCGATCTTGATGGACCTGCATATGCCGGTGATGGACGGGCTGGAAGCCACGCGCCGGATTCGCGCGCTACCGGTCGGTAAGGATTTGCCGATCATTGCCATGACGGCGGCGGCGATGGCGCAGGATCGCGCGGCCAGC
>NZ_JANIBL010000117.1 GCF_024505055.1 Methylomonas rosea | reverse complement strand
GTAGAGTTCGCCCCTCAGATATGATTCTCCGTGCTTTCAGGAGGGCTTCTGAATCTTGGCGTTCTAGTGGTTGCATCGATTATTCTTCGCTGCTTGTGTTGCTGGGGTCAAATTTCTTTTTGGAGTGGTGCTTGTTGCATTGGAGTTTCGTGGCGTAACGCGGTGCTGTTTTTTGTGCGGCATAACTGGTTAACTGAGCCTCTATTCACGCAATATTGCATTACGGCGGTCCGATTGTTTCAGAATTCCGCCCAATACCCACATCTGATACATGGATACGGTCCACATAAACGCGAAGGATACCCCTAGGCCGGCGCCGGCAAAAAGTACCAACAAGGCAAAGTGAGGATTGAGTTTAGTCAACCACCACGAGGCGATGTCTATCAGCAGAAACAAATAAGGCATCACAATAGCCGGGTATTTATATTTGCACGGCACACCGGTACTGAAGCTGAAAATGATACCGACAAACATAAAAATGAAGCTGATACCGAACAAGTGGATGTGCGACAGTCGCGTCAGCGATTGAAAGGTTGCGCCTTCATTCGATTCTGTCAGCTTTTTTAAGTTTTCGAACTTGGTGAAATCAGGCAGCGAACCGGCATTGGCGCCATGGCAGCCGGTGCAAAATTGCTCGACGATGGGTTTAATTTCCTTGTTGTAAACCGCTTCGTCGCCCCCATCCCTGACCCATTGAATGATTTTGAAGCGCTCCTGTTCAGGCGCGTTGTATTTCATAGAACCGTTTAGTTTGGATTCCAATACCGAACCGGAGCGGTCGCCATAGTAGCTGTAAACAATATCGTCCATCGATAGACCGAATTTGCCGTCGGCCATGCCGTGGGTAAACAAAATCTGGATTAATGCCATCAAATAACCGGCGGCTATCGTGGTTAGATAGCCGGTGAACAGCAGTTTGATCGAGAGGCCGAAACTGATCAGATTAGCGCCTTTGTAGGCATATTTAACGGGTGTTTCGTTGCGATCAGACATAGGTGCAATTCCGGGTTGTTGGGGATGTTATCGCTTCGAGCAAGGCTTTAAGCGGGAGGCAAAAGCCTTGCCTCCCAAGCCAAGCATATTACTATTTTTTGATGTTTTGGTAGTAATAACCCAGTTCGCTGATTTCTTCGTCGGTTAAGGTTTGCGTAATGATGCGCATCCGGCTGTAAATGTCGTTGCGACGTGTACCGTCCTTAAACGCATGCAGTGTGGCCGAGATGTAATCCGCATTTTGGCCGGACAGGGCTGGAATGTCGACCACTTGACCCTTGCCGTCGCCGCCGTGACACACTTCGCAAGGCGGCAACACCCGTTCGCTACTGCCGCCTTTAACCAGAGTTTCGGCTTTTTCATAGACCATGACAGTCTTTGACTGGAACGCCGGCGTCTGCGAACCGAACCATACCGCCAAATCGGCAGCGTCTTGTTTGCTGAGCGTTTTAGCCAAACCGGACATCATCGCGTTATCCCGGCTACCGTCGGCGTAATCCTGCAATTGCTTGTACAAATACGTCGGCAATTGTCCGGCCAGTGACGGGAAAGCCGCCGAGGTACTGATGCCTTTTTCGCCGTGACAGGCGTTGCAAGTCTTGGCCAGTTCTGCGCCTTTTTGCGGGTTGCCGGCTTTCACGAAGTTTAATTGATCAGCGGTCCAGGCGACTTGCGAGGAAGGCTGTGCAAACGCCGCGCTTGGTAGCAATAAAGCTGCGCTTAGAATGATTTTTTTCATAATCAGACCCCCCATCTGCCTGAACCAAAGGTTTCCATCAAGAAGAATTGCAGGATCGGATAGCCGAACGCAATCAGCATGAACACGCCGATGACGATGTTCCATAAGGTGAAGCTGTTCAGATAGCCGGGTAAGTCCTTGACCGCATGTATCGGTTCCGCATATTCCACCTCGCCTTGATAGCTTTCGCTGCCGAGATGGGTTTTATACAGGTTGTAAACTAGCATGCCGGCGGAAACCACCAGAATCAAACCACCGAAAATCATGGTCACCTCGTAGGGTTCCCAGGAAATGGTTAATAGGTTGTTGTAGTTAACGCTGTCTATGCGGCGTGGTTGACCCAGCAAGCCCAATATATGCCATGGGGTGGTCATGATGACCATGCCGATAAACCAACTCCACAGTTGGGCAATGGCCATTGATGGGCAAAACAGCGGTTTGCCGGTCAAAATCGGCCAGAAATAATAGGCAATACCGAAGTACATGATGATGGTGGTGCCGCCGAAGATCAGATGGAAATGCCCGGAAATCCAGGCGGTGTTATGCACCATCGCGTTCATCGCATAACTGGCGTTGACCAAGCCGCCGAAGCCGCCGAAGATCAACATCAACAACCCCAGAATAATTGCCAGCACCATCGGGTTGTTCCAGGGCAGGGCGGCAATCCAGCCGAACAAGCCCTTGCCGCCGTTGAGCCGCCCGGCGATTTCCAGCGAGGCTATGACGGTAAAGCCGGTGATGAACGTCGGTAGCGTAACCACAAAAGTGCCGACGGCATGCAGGATTTTCCAGCCGTGCGCTTGTTCCGGATCCATATACAAGTGATGGAAGCCGATAGGCAAACTAAATACCACCAACAAAATGAACGCCGCTCTGGCCATCTCGTCGCTGAACAAAAAACCGCCCGCTTGTTTGGGGACCAGCGTGTAAAACGCAGTGTAGGTTGGAATCAGCCAGAAATAGACGATGGGATGCAAGGTCCAGGCAAACAAGGTGCGTGCCAGCCCTGCATCGATAGTATCGATCCAGCCCAAGGCCCAGGGAATCAACTGAAACAACACTTCCACGGCAACGCCGGCACTGGTCCATAACCACAGGATCGCATTGGCGGTGGTAGCGAACATCGCCAGCGGCACGGGTTGCCCCGGATTGGCCTTTTTCCATTGCATGTACATCACAATCATCGACACGCACCAGAACCAGGAACCCACAACCAGCAAGGTCGCGCCGATATAAAATATCGGATGGGCCATCAGCGGCGGATAAAAGGTGAACAGCACTGAAGCTTGACCAAGTAGTAGCGGTAAGGCTGCCAGTACCACGCCGGTCAGCGCGACGCCGAAGCCGGTCCAAGCAAAAGTCTTATTCCAGACGGGCAATTTCAATGTGGTGTTGGCCACATAATAGCCAAAGCCCATGATGAAAAATGTGGTGAGCACAAAACCCATTAACACACCGTGGGTGCTGACCGACGCATAATACACTTCCCGTGATTCTAAAAAGCCGAAGAAGCCACTACGCTCGATGACCTGATACAAGCCCATCACCGCAGCCAGCCCAAAAGCGCCGAACGCCACCCAGAAGTGAGTAAGCGCCAATTTTTTTTCCGCTACGTTATCCATGATTCGCTCCCCCTTGAGTATTGAGCGCATCCCATTGCGCTTTGCTGACCACCTTGATATTGCTCCACATATGCGCATGGCCCATGCCGCAATATTCGTTACACAGCAGCGGATAGTCGCCGGCGTGATGCAGCACGGTGCTCACTTGCGCGACATAGCCCGGCACGATCATCGTGCTCATATTAGTCATTGGCATATGTACGCCGTGGATCACGTCCAGGCTTACCCAGCGGAAGGTAATCGCGGTTTCCGCCGGCAAGGTCAGGTCTTTCGGATAAAAGCCGTAACGGCCAGCGACCATGCGCACGGTGACGCTACCATTGGGATTGCGTTCCACCCCAAGTTTATCTTCGGCGAATTCAGCGGATAAATGCAGTTTGGCGGAGTCTATCGTTTCGACGTTGCTTGGCGCGTGAATGCCGTGAAAAAACGCCGACCCCAAAATGACGGTCACAAATAAGCCGGCTATCCCCAAGGAGATACCGGCCCAGTTTTTTTCCAGTTTATCGATATGCATAGTGCCTCCTTAACCAATATGGCCGCGAGGCAAAAATATACCGTAGTACATTAATAGCCAAGCCACGACCATGCCGCCGCCGACTATCAACATCAGCGCCCAAGTGCCGACCGGTGAGCTTTGCAAAATTTTTTGACGTTCTTCTTCAGAGAGATTGTTCATATCCTTCCTTCTTGTATGCGTTTTGATAGGAATTATGTTGGCAACCAACCGCATGAACAGCACCGGCTTCGTCATTCTTGCTGATGACTTTACCATCTGATTGCTGGGGTAATCATACCCTTAGCGCCGGGCTAATCGAAAGCGATAAATCAATGTTATTAATTGTTTGCGGGAGGATTAGCCGAAAGCTCGTCGAGAACACACTCGGCTTTTAACGGGATGAGGAATATGTTGGGGCAGTGGTTTTGTTGATGCACC
>NZ_JANIBL010000116.1 GCF_024505055.1 Methylomonas rosea | reverse complement strand
GGCTGCCCAGTGCGCCAGCACCGCGCCGCTCCAGGCCACCGGCGCGGCCAGCAGAAAAATCAGCGGTTTGCTGTAAGACTTGAATGGCACCGCGATCAAGGCATAGATCACCAACAGCGCGATCAAGGTGTTTTTGCCGAAGGCCGCCAACATGGCTTCCTGTTCCTGGCGCTGCTGGCCGATTTGCACATTCAAGCCCCGAAAAGCCTGTTCCAGGCGCGACAAGGCGCCGCTTTCCAGCGCGGCGTAAATGCCATTGACGTCAGCTTTGGTCGGATCGACGCGGGCCTGCACTTTCAAAACCCGGTGCCGGTCTTCGCGGTTCAACCGGGAATAGCCTTGCACCAGCTTGATCTCGGCCAGATCGTTCAGCGGCACGCTGCTGCCGTTTGGCAGGCGCACCGGTTGAGCCTTCAACGCATCCAACGATTGCCGCTGCTCCAAGGGGTAGCGCACCATCACTTTTACTTCGCGGCGGCCGCGCAAGAAGCGATGCACTTCCGCACCGTAATAGCCTTGTCGGACTTGCTCGGCCAACTGCTCGAGCCGCAAACCCAGGCGTTCGGCTTCCGGCTTCAAAGCCAGCCGCACTTCGGGGTTGCCCGGTTCGGACGAGTCGATCACATCGTAAACGCCGGGAAACGCTTCCAGTGTCTTTTTAAGTTGCTCGGCGGCGGGTTGCAGCAAACTCGGATCGCCCGCACCCAGCAGCAACTCGATGTCGTAAGGTACGTCGCCTTCTTTATAAATAAAATCGACCTTGCCCCGGCCAATATCGCCGATGCGTTGCCGCCAATCGCGGATGAATTCTTCTACTCTCAAGCGCCGGCGACCCTCGGCCGAGAACTCCAGCCAGATACCGGCGCCGTGCTCCCAAATAATGGTTTCCACGCCGACGATAACGCTTTGGTCGTTGGCATCAGCGGCTTGCACACTGTTAATACGTGCCTGATCCATACCGTCCAGTTCGTCGCGCAAAGCAAATAAGGCTTTTTCCACCTGGGTCGCCAGTGCCTGAGTCTCGCTGTAAGGCGCGCTCTGCGGCAACTGTATCGATACCCAAAAACTGTCCTTGGCGACATCCGGATTAATCGATTGCCGCACCCGGTCGCTAAGGACCAGCGCCGCGCAAATTGCCAGCAGGGCGATGAACAAGGCCACGGTCAAATAGCGCCAGGCCATCGCAGTTTCCAGCAGCGGCCGATAAATACGCGCGACGAAACGATCCAATCCTCGATTCATCCGCTCGCGCAAGCGTTGTAAATAGCCGGGTTTGGCCTCGGTGTCGATGTCGCCGACCAGATGCGACGGCAGAATCAACAGCGCCTCGACCAGCGAGAACACCAGTGTCAATATCATCACCAGGCAAATCGGCCGCATCATCTGCCCCGCCCATCCCGGTAAAAACAGGCCGGGCAAAAACGCTACCAGCACAATCAATACCGACAGACTGACCGGTAGTGCCACTTCCCGCACGCCGCTAATTGTGGCTTGCAGCGGCGATTGCTTGCCTGCAATTTGCCGGCTATGCACGCTCTCGCCGATGATGATGGCATCGTCCACCAAGATGCCCATCGCCAGTAAAAAACCGAACAAGGACAGCATGTTCAGGGAAATATCCAGTGCCGGCATCAGCCAGAACGCACCCAGCACCGAGGTAAAGATGCCGACGCCGGCCCACAACGCTACTCGCAGCCGCAAGAACAAGGTCAGCACCAGGCAAACCAGTACGAAACCGCTCAAACCATCTTCCAACAGTGTGCCGATGCGCTCGTCGTAAGCTTGCGAATCGTCCCACCAGGTAATCAGGCGCAAGCCTTCCGGCAATTGCGCGCGCATCTCTTCGGCATAAGCCTTCACCCTCCGCGCCACCGCCACGCTGTCTTGTTCGGCGTGGATTTCCCAACCCTGCGCAGTCTGGCCATTGTGGTGCCAGGCCCACAGGCGTTCTTCCAGGCCGTCTTTGATGGTGGCGATCTGCTCCAAGCGCACCCGGTTGCCGTCCGGCAAGGTCTTGACGATCAACGCGCCGACCGCGTCGGCATCGCGGGCCCGGCCGCTGACGCGCAGTAGCAGCTCGCCGTCGGGGTTTTTAATCAGACCACCCGGCAGATCGACCGAGGCCTTGCGCACCGCTTGCGCCACCTCATCCAGCATCAGCTGATATTTGCGCAATTGTTGCGGCAACGCTTCGATGTCGATTTCGTAGGCCAGTTCACCGTAATTGCGGGCGCGACTAACACCCGGAATAGCCGCCAATTGTTCCTGAATCCGGTCGCCGTAGCGTTGCAGAGTGGTTGCATCGGTGGCGCCGTGCAAAGCCAGCCAGATCACGCCGTCGTCGTCCTCGCGATCGGCCTGCAACACCTGGATTTTTTCCAGCTGCTTCGGCAAGCGCGGAATGGCTTGCACCCGGCTTTGCAGTGTTGCCATCATCTGAATTCGGTCATGGTTCGGCAGAATTTCCACGCCGATCTTGCAGTTGTCGCCCCTAATCTCGCCATGCAGATGCTTAACACCCGGCACGTCGTGGATGGCTTCCTCAATCGGTACGCACACCGACTCCTCGACTTCCGAGGGGCCTGCGCCGGGAAATACCGCTTCGATCAGAATTTTATTGGGGCTGAAGCGCGGAAAGACTTCTTTATCGACACCGACGATGCCCAGCACGCCGCCGGTCAGAATCAACAGCATCAATAGATTGGCCGCAACCGGATTGCCGGCGAACCAGGCCAATAAACCTAAACGCTGGTTGGCAGGCGTCATTGGGCGGCTTCAGGCTGAGCTTCGACCGCGTTGACTTTCATTCCCGCCACCGGTACCGGCAGTTCCGACACCACCACGCGGTCGCCGGGATTTAAACCGGCCTTGACGATGACGCGCTCGGCGTCGTGGCGCAGCACTTGCAGTTGGCGAATTTCCAAACGCTGCTCGGCATCGACCAGCTTGGCTTGTTGCAAACCGTTCAATGCGGTGCGCGGCAAGGTAAACAGGCCGTCGCGGCGCACGCCTTCGATCTCGGCTTGCACGAACAAGCCGCTTAGCAAGGGCGGACGATCCGACGTTTCCCGAAACGGCTCGGCCACTTGGGCGACCAGATAGAGTTGACCGCTGTTGTCGTCCAGCGCCGCTTCGCTGCGGACGATGCGGCCTTGCCATCTTTGCGGCTTGCCGGCCAATTCCGCACTTAGCGTCACCGCCGGCCAACGGCCTGTCTTGGCATTTTGCCCCAAAGGCAATTCCAGAAACGCCAGTTGCTCGGTGCTGATCGGCAGACGGATTTCGGCGATGTCGCTGGCGTAAATCCGCGCCACCACCGCACCGGACGGGACGTATTGTCCCAAACCGGCTTGCTTGCTCAGCACCCGGCCGGCAAACGGTGACCGCAATTCGCAGCGGCTGCGATTGAGTTTGGCCTTGGCCAGATCGGCCTCGGCAGCCTTGAGTTTGGCTTGCGCTTCCGCTAATTGCGGCTTGCGCAGCGCCAATGCAGTGGGCTCGCCTTCACCCAAGGCTTGCCATTCGCTGTGCGCCTGCTCGACTTGCGCCTGTTCGTTGATCAAGACCCGCTGGGCCTCGGCCAGCTGGGCTTCGGCGGCAACGATGGCGTAATCGTAATCGCGCGGATCTATAGTCAGCAGCAATTCGTTGGCTGCGAAGAAACCGCCGGCGACCATGGCCGGATGGACCTGCGCCACTTTCCCGCCGACTTCGCTGACCAAATCGATAGTCTCGCGCGGCGCCACGACGCCCTGCGACATCACATTTAGCCGCAGGCTTTGCGGTTCGGCGCGGACCACGTTGACCTTAGGAATGTTCGGTTCGGCGCTCTGCTGAACGGTTTGCGGCTTGGCGGCGATAATCGCCCAAGCCGCGCCGGCAGCAGCCAGCAAAACCAGGATAGGCAACAGAACTTTTAAATCGAGTGCTTGTGGATTCAAACGGCGCCACCTAATGCCAGATAGAGGTTGATACGATTGTTCAATAATTGCCGTTGCACGGCCAAATGCGCGCTTTGGGCGTTGAGGGTGCTGCGGTAGCTGTCGAGCAAGGTGAGGATTTCGATCAATCCCTGCCGGTAGGAATACACGGCCAGCTTACGGCTGGCTTCGGTTTGCTGCACTGCTTCGCGCAGCGCTTGTTCCTGGGTACGCAGCCAGACTTCGGCGGCCAATGCTTGCTCCACTTCGCGGAAGGCGTTTAACGCCACGCTTTGATATTGGTTAAACGCTTCCTGCACTTTGGCCTCGTTAAAGCGAATCTCGCCTCGCAGCCGGCCGCCGGTGAACAGCGGCTGGGCCAGCCCGGCTGCCAGATTCCAGGCCGCCGCG
>NZ_JANIBL010000115.1 GCF_024505055.1 Methylomonas rosea | reverse complement strand
ACCTAAAGCTTCTACAATGGCATTTTGCTCAGTTTTGGAAAAAATTCGTTCTCGATGCTTGGGTTGAGGGGGGCGTCGAACATCTCGAGTTGGATTCTTGTCAATCCACTGCCATTCCCGACGAGCTTGTTCAAACACCGAAGACAATAGATTCATCTCCCTATTCACTGTTGATGGCTGTACTGTCTTTAGGCGGTTATCTCGCCATTCAGCAAGTATTGGGGTGGTGACTGAATCGAGTTTATAATTTGCGAATGGTAATCGCTTCCAAGCGTTTACCCTAATTAGTTCCCACCGTGCTCCGCGTTTGCTAGGACTAACTTCCACTGCATAGCGTTCTAGAGCATCCATCAGAGTCTTATCAACTTTTTGCTTAATTCCACCAGATAATATCTCTGCCTCGGTAATTGCTGCCCAAGCAGTAGCTTGCGCTTTGGTTGAAAAAGTTCCACTTTTCCTGGTGCCACTCTTACAGACCTGAGCGAACCACTTAGATCCCCGCTTCTGAATTGATGCCATGATGTAATTTTGATGTAAATGATGTGAACAATATTACATCAGACTAGACAGCTATGGAATATAGACTCGCCATAAGCTCATGAAAGTAAAGAATTTTGAAGCATACTGGATTATACTGAAACTTATTTTCAGTGCCTCTCCTCGGCACCATTTTATTTTTGTTTTTGTTAAAAACGGCAAAACTGAAAATAAAAAATCCTTGTAGATTTTCTTATAGCTACAAACCTATAACGCTCAGTTATAAATCCAATAATTGCGTTAAGCCTCTTAACTCACCTCAAGACTCTCACTCTCAAAATCGCCGCCAAAAGTTTCCACCGCTACTCTCCGATTAAATCCAGCATACAATTACTTTCCAACACTCACACGAAAAGCTCATAGGGCTAACGCGGCGTAGCTATCGTTATCATCCACTGCTGCCGAAGCGCGCGCAATTAACTCCAAGTTGCTGTTATGCTCCATCATGCCCCCGATAGCTAAGGTAACAATCATCGCTTCGAACGGATACACCAAATGAGCGCGGTAGCGTTGGTGATACACCTCTTCGTCCAACTCGCCAATGCCGTGATTGGCTAACGATGCCAAATATAGCTCCAGCAACTGTTTTTCATGAGCGCGCCTAGAATCCGGCTTCAGCGATGTAGCTAAAAAATAAGCAAGGTCACTAACACCTTCGCCCATCCGTACCAATTGCCAATCTAGAAAGCCCGGCTCGGCCTGACTCCAGAATAGATTGCCGGGGTGACAGTCATGATGCACCAGTGTTTGCACACCGGTTGCCAAGATTTTGGTGATTCGCCGCCGATCCGCAGCATAATGCAGCGCGGATTTATGCAATTTGCTGGGCACCAAACGACCCGCGCGCTCGAGGCCAAGTCTCATCAGCGGCACCGCCAGTAAGGTACCCATATGGTTCTCGATATTGTGACTAAAACCGTTTAACCAACGATGCGTTTTCAGTAGTCCGGCATTACCCCAATAGTGAGCATGAAAACCGGCTAGCTTTTCCACCACCCGCCGAGCTTGTTCTAGGGACAAGGCGTCGGCGGCAAGCCCGGGCCGACAACCCAGTTCGTCCAGGTCTGTCATTACCAATGTGGTCCCGCGACCTAACAGACTTTCAGCCGCTAAAATTTGCGGCAAATTGACCGGCGCCCCCTGTGAAAGCGAATTATAAAAATGGACTTCCTTATGCAATAAGCGCGGTATAGCGGTAATCGCTCTGGACTTAATTGCCAGCGACGGCGTTTTTACAAACCATCGACTTGGTACGACGCCGATGGCGTCGTGTTTAACGGTAAGCCGTAAGCGTGTCGATGTGCCGATATTGATGGATTGAACGTCTACTGCACTTACTTTGGCACTGGCCGCATATCGGTTAACGATACGTTGCGCCCATTGTCGGGATAATTGATCCGGACGATGCACGACAATATTGTTTCTAAAACGGTTCAACATTGGATTAAGCCAGTCTCAAATATTTGATAAATCGAAATATTAGCCGCCGTATTCATTCAATTTAATTTCATCGATCAAACAGTGCTTAACTAATTATCAAAAATTAATGTATTCCTATAGTTTTTCAGGCAATAAAAAACCCGCCAAGTTATTAACTTGCGGGCTATTACTCAATCGTCTACCTCAAAAAACTTGGTCGGGACGGCGTCAACCGAATCTTAAGCCAAATCGCAGAGGTAGAGAGCTCTCAAGCATCCGTATCACATGCTGTTACTGTAATAGTTACTGCACATTAAGATCATATTTTATGTGAGAGCAGTGCGCCCTTGCAACTACCAATCCAGACTACTCAGCGCAGCAAATTACAGATTTCGTTAGCCCCATCAGGGTTTCAACTGGTCCTTCTCCAACGTAGGCTTACAACCACATTTCCAACTCACCCCGAAAAATCGCCAGATTAAGCAGACTGTATCATTAAGAGGTGCTTGTTCAAGGTATCTTGTCAGACTTCCCCATCTGGCGTTGCGCAAACTTCGATTTGCGAACATTAGTCCCCTTCCCAACCCAGCAACCGCCAGAGATTGGGTTGCTAAAAACTCCATGAATTTTGCAAAGCAACATCATGGTCACCACCTATTGGTTGCCTGGCAAAGCGGATTTTTCTTCAATTTCGGTCAATTTTCTGTGACTTGAAAAATTTTTTTAACACCATACTGGACCGCTATGGACTAACGTGGACAATAACTTGCAAAAACTAATTATTACTTATAAAACAGATACTTGTGAATTTTTATCACATGGGTAGAATGTTACCAACTGACGTATTTTCGGAACGAATGACACAGGAATTTTCCAAGGTCGATTGTTAACGCCAGTGAAAACGCGATGGGAGAGTTCCCCGAAAACGATATTGAATGAGCAAACCTAATCATCAGGTCGGGCAAACGAAACATGGGGGTGGGTGACATCCTGAAAGAATGTTGCAACCCAAATACGTAAGCGAGTACGAATGAAAAATTAAAGGAGGTAACCGAACGATCATTAATAAAGTAAAGACACTGCAGGCTACAACCCGCAGTGTCTCTAAGCTCTCATCCTTGGGTGACCCGCAAAAGACGCCCAAGGATTTACAAAATTCATTACGTTCCGAAGGAGGAAAATTATGAAAATTTTGCATTGGCAGTATATCGCCAAAGCCACGCTGAATACAGCTGGTTGGTGTTTAACAGGTGATGAGCATTTAGGTTCGGCGACAACTCCAACTATAGGTGAGCTGATGCTCCTAAATTATAGCCGCCATCACGCGCGGCAAAAAAACCAGTGCGTAATCGCACATCATTGGCTTGGGAAAATTAACATGGGGAAGGTGTCATGAGAAACCTTGAAATGTCTGAAACCGAACATAACGACTTGGAGGCGAATATTCAGCAACTTTACGACTTAACACAAGGCTTTACAGAACAGTCGTCACAGTTCTTGTCTACGCTCTATTCGGTAAAAAAATCCCGCTTTTTTACGAGATGGGACGAGAAAACCGCTAGTGAGTTTTCAGATAACTTTAACCGGTCGTTGTATTCAGTTTACCCATGGGTCCAATGTTTTGTGCGTGAGCATTCGTCCGTTGTAATGACCGCCATAAATATTGGCCAGAAACCTGATTTATGTAACTTTGCAAGCCTTAGTGCTTTGAGCAGTGTGCCTAAAAATCAGCAGAAAAGAGCCTTTGAAAAAGCTTTGAAGGCCATTCCCGATTGCGACATTAAAAGAGCAAATTTAATAATTCGCTCGGTAAATAAAAGCATGGGATTGGGCGATATTCTTACTGAATATTCCACCGAGTTATGTAAGTAGTCGTAACTACGTTTATGAGTACCGCCAGTGAATATTGGCGGTACTTTATTTCCCAGTATGGCTAAAAAATACGTTCAATGCAACGGAAACAAATGAAGCAAAGGGATTTGCAACTAACCTATCGAACTCAAGGAAAATAATGATGCAAAATCAAAACAAGGCCACCAGTTCAGAAAATGGCAAAAACCGCGCAATCATTCCGCTTGCCGTTCCAGAACTATCAGTTACGTCCGAACTACAGGTTGAATCAGTAGATAGCGGGCTTTCTGAAGAAAATATCAAAGAGGAACTCAAACAACTAGGTGAAATGCTCGGCGACTACGTTAAGTTGGGAGGCGCAATTCGTATCAAAATATACGGAATGTTAGAGCGCGGTTTTCATGAGTGCATGAACCGCAAACCTACTGCGTTGCTTGACGAAATTGAAGTTGATGGAGTTTCCGGCCGTCACAAATATAGGTTATTGCAAGCGGCAATAAACGAATGGGAGATCGGCATTCCACCCAATACACTTTTGGAATCGCATTCTCGTCAACTGGACGCACTGGAATCGCCAGAAGATAAACAGCTCGCATACGAAATGGCTGTCCAATGTGCAAGTGGGGAACGGCAGACAGCGAAACATTTTGAGCAAGCAGTAGAACAGGTTTTGGCGATAAACCTCGCAAAACTTGCCGCCGTCAACGATGTCACCAAAAATCAACTGCTTCCAGCAAAAGCAGAAGAGCCCAATAAACGCTACACAGCGATAAGTGTTTTTGAAAGTATCGCTAAAACCAGTTCTTCCCAAAAAGCTGATGTTTTTAAAGGTGTTTTGCAAAGCAGCAAAGATGTGTTGGCG
>NZ_JANIBL010000114.1 GCF_024505055.1 Methylomonas rosea | reverse complement strand
GATGGCGTGGTCACGGCGCTGGCTGTCGAGGCCGGGCAAGTGCTGGCCGCCGGTCAGGCCGCCGTGACGTTGGCCCAGCTCGACGAAAAGGAGGTTCATTTCGACGTTCCCGAACATCGCTTGCCGGAAATCCAGCGCCAACAAGAAGTTAGCGTGTCATTGTGGAGCGACGACAATCGATTGCTCAAGGCCAAAATTCGCGAGATCGCCTCGGCCGCCGATCCGGCCAGCCGGACCTATCGCATCAAGGCCACCTTGCTGGAAGGCCTGGACGCCGCACAATTGGGCATGACGGCGACCGTTCATATCGCGGCGAACACCGCTTCCGGCATCGCCATTCCGCTGTCCGCCGTCTATACCCCGCAAAACCAGCCCGATCATCCATTAGTTTGGCTGATCGACGAGCAGGCCGCCACCGTCAAATCCGTGCCGGTACGGCTGGGCGAAACGCTGGACGGCGAACGCATTGCCGCCGAAGGTCTCGCCGCCGGCCAATTGCTGGTCAGCGCCGGCGTCCAGCGTCTGGCCGAGGGCCAGTCTGTCCGCTTACCGGCAGAAAATGCACCGGCTAAAGAGGGACAACCATGAAAGAGTTCAACCTCAGCGAATGGGTGCTTAAACATCGCTCCTTCACCGGTTTTATGCTCGCATTGGTGGTGCTCGGCGGTCTATTCGCTTACTACCGGCTGGGCCAGCAGGAAGATCCGCCTTTCACGTTCAGGGTAATGGTCGTCAAGACTCTCTATCCCGGCGCCACCGCGCTGGAAGTGGAACAGCAGTTGACCGACAGGCTGGAAAAGAAAATCCAGGAGCTGCCTAACCTGGATTATCTGCGCAGTTATTCGAAGCCCGGCGAATCGGTGATTTTCGTCACGCCGCGCGAAGATACGCCGCCCAAGGACATCCCCGAGCTTTGGTATCAGGTGCGCAAAAAGGTCGACGACATCCGCATGACGCTGCCGCCCGGCAGTATCGGGCCGTTTTTCAACGACGAGTTCGGCGATACCTATAGCCTGATTTACGCTTTTTCCGGCGAGGGCTTTAGTTATGCCGATCTGAAACAGGCGGCCGATTCGGTCCGCCAACAGCTTTTGCGGGTCAAGGATGTCGAGAAAGTCGATCTGATAGGCGTGCAGGACGAAAAGATTTTCGTCGAATTTTCCGATAAGAAGCTGGCCGAATTGGGTCTGGATGCGGCGGCGGTTGCTCAAGCCCTGCAGGCGCAGAATGGCATGGCACCGGCCGGCACGGTGTTTTCCGGGCAGCGCAACCTGCCGATACGCCTGACCGGATCGCTCGATTCGGTGGACAGCGTCGTCAATCTGGCGGTACGCATAGCCAATCACACCTTCAAGGTCGGCGACTTTGCCAAGGTGACGCGCGGCTATGTCGATCCGGCCGAATTCAAGATGCGTTTCAACGGCAAACCGGCCCTCGGCCTCGGCGTGACGATGAACAAGAAAGGCAATGTAATCGACCTGGAACAAGCCTTGGATGACACGCTGGCCGACATCGCAACCGAGTTGCCGTTAGGCATGGACGTGGAGACGGTAGCCAATCAAGGCCATGTGGTTAAAAACCAGATGGCGGAATTCGGCCGTACGTTCTTCGAAGCTTTGGCGACCGTGTTGGTGGTGAGTTTCTTGAGCCTGGGTTGGCGCACCGGTTCCGTGGTGGCGCTGACCGTGCCGCTGGTGCTGGCCGCCACCTTGCTGGTCATGCTGCTGTGCGGCATCGATTTGCAACGTATTTCGTTAGGCGCATTGATTCTGGCGCTGGGCCTGTTGGTGGACGATGCGATGATTGCCGTCGAGATGATGGCCCGCAAGCTGGAAGAAGGCTGGGATCGTATCCGTGCCGCGACCTATGCGTATACTGCCACCGCCTTTCCGATGCTGACCGGTACCTTGATCACCATTGCCGGTTTCCTGCCGGTGAGTTTAGCTAAGTCGCAAGCCGGCGAATACACGGTGTCGATTTTCCAGGTGGTGGGTATCTCGATGCTGCTGTCGTGGATAGGCGCTGTGGTGTTTACCCCATATTTGGGATTTCTGATCCTCAAGACACACAGCAACGCCGATGGCCCTGTCCACGACTTGTTCGACACACCGTTCTACAACCGATTACGGCGTTGGGTGAACGCCTGCGTGGCGCACCGCAAAAAAGTCATTATCGCGACGCTGGCTTTGTTCGGCATCGGTATCGTGACGTTAACCCATGTTCCGGAACAATTTTTCCCCTTATCGAATCGACCGGAAGTCATTGTCGATTTGTGGTTGCCGGAAGGTAGCTCCTTCGAACAAACCGAAGCCGCCGCCCAACGCATGGAAGCGTTATTAGCCAAAGACGAGGACGTGGAACATGTCGCCAGCTATATCGGTAGCGGCACACCGAGGTTTTTCCTACTGATCGTGCAACAACTGGCGAATACCAATCTGGCCGAATTGGTGGTGATGACCAAGGACAATGCTGCGCGGGAACGGGTGATGCAGCGCGTCCGGCAGATTTTCGCCACCGATTTCGCCCATGTGCGGGGCAGGGTGATGCGCCTCAACGTCGGGCCGCCGATGGATTATCCGGTGGTGTTCAGGGTGCTGGGCGAAAATCCCAACCTCGTCCGCGGCATCGCCGACCGGGTGGCCGAGGCGGTGCGGGCCAACCCCAGTACCGTGGATGTCAACGACGACTGGCATGAGCGCATGCCTTCGTTCCGGCTGGTTCTGGACCAGGACAAGGCCCGCGCCCTCGGCGTTTCCACCGTCAGCTTGTCGCAAGCCTTGCAGGCCCATTACGCCGGCATCCCGGTCGGGCAGTTGCGCGAGCAGGATAAATTGATAGCCATCGTCTGGCGGGCCAGCCCAGAACTGCGCAGCGCCGCCGACGAATTGCCGGACGTTGCGGTGCGCACGGCTAATGGCAAGTCGGTGGCGCTGTCGCAGTTCGTCAAGTTCGAGACTGTGTTCGAGGACGGCGTGCGTTGGCGGCGCAACCGCTTCCCGGCCATTTCGATACGCGCCGACGTGGTCGACGGAATGTTGGCACCCGATGTCTCGGCGCAAATCATCCCGACGCTTAAATCGATTCAGGACAGCCTGCCCGCCGGCTATTTCATCGAGACCGGTGCCGCCAAGGAAGATGCCTGGACCGCGCAAAAATCCATCCTGATCTGGATTCCGCTGGTGCTGATCGTCACGCTGATCCTGTTGATGATGCAGTTGCAGAATTTGTCCAGGACGTTCATGGTGTTCAGCACCGCGCCGCTGGGCGTGATCGGCGCTGCTTTCGCCTTGCTGCTGTTCCGGGCGCCGTTCGGGTTCATGGCGCTGCTCGGCATCCTGGCGCTGGCCGGCATGATCATGCGCAACTCGGTGATTCTGGTGGATCAGATCGATCAGGATGAAAAATCGGGACTCGACACCTGGTCGGCCATCGTCGAATCGACGGTGCGGCGCTTCCGGCCGATCATGCTGACCGCGGCGGCGGCCATCCTGGCGATGATACCGTTGTCGCGCAACGACTTCTTCGGCCCGCAGGCTATCGCCATCATGGGCGGTTTGACGGTAGCGACCGCGTTGACGGTGTTCTTTCTGCCGGCGCTGTATGCGGCTTGGTTTAGGGTGGAGCGTACCGACGCAAAAACTTCCTCTCCCTCCGGGAGGGTTGGGGTGAGGGGATGAAGCTTTGTTTTATATACCCTCATCCTAACCTTCTCCCAAGGGGAGAAGGAATAACCCCCGCCATCCTCGCGGGTACCGCGCGATGCGACCACGGAGTTTTGCAATGAATAATAGAGTTTTAACACCGCTAACCATTCTGTCTTTGGCTAGCCTAATCGCCTGTACGCCGACCCGCGTCGGCGACCATGTGGTGCTCAATAGCCCGACTCAATGGCAGCACGCGCCCGATACTGCAAGCGGCGAAACGGCGGACCTGAAGACTTGGTGGCTAGGGTTCAACGATCCCTTGTTGAATGACTTGATAGACAAAGCCTTGGCCGCCAACCACGATCTGAAGATCGCCACCGCTCGCGTCCGCGAAGCGAACGCGATGGTCACCGTTGCCGAAGCGGCGTTGTATCCCAGCCTGGATTTCTCACTCTCGGGCGGTCGAGAAAAACGCATCGACCGTATCGTCGGCGTGCCGAGCGGACAAGGCATTAAATTGATTACGCCTACCGCCGATGCTGTCAGCGGTGGCTTGGCGGCGCGCTGGGAAATCGACTTATTCGGCGGCCGGCAGTTGGCGGCAGAAGCCGCGACCGCGCAGGCCGAAGGCAGCCAGGAAGGCTTGCATGCGGCGCAAGTCGGTTTGCTGGCTCAGGTGGCGACGAATTATTTGGAATTGCGCGGTGTGCAGCAACGCACCGGCATTCTGCAAAAAAATATCGAGTTGCAGCGCGAACGGTTGAGGACTTTGCAGGTGTTTCTTAAAGCCGGACTGGCTAACGAGGCGGATATGGCCCGCCAGCAAACGCTGTTGCTAGGCACCGAAGCGACGCTGCCGGTATTGGCCAACGCCGAGCAAAACCTGATCCATCGTTTGGGCGTGTTATTGGGTGAGCCGCCGGAAAGCCTGGAACAGCGGCTCGCCCTCGTCGGCCCATTGCCTGTCGTCGCACCAAGCATACCCGGCTTGGTGCCGTCCGATTTACTCGCGCAGCGTCCCGATTTGCGTCTGGCGCAAACCGAAGTCAGCGCGGCGGCGGCTAGCCTGGGTTCGGCGCGGGCCGATCTTTATCCCAAGCTGGTGTTGTCGGCCAGC
>NZ_JANIBL010000113.1 GCF_024505055.1 Methylomonas rosea | reverse complement strand
CCGGCACGTCACCGACGGCGACCCCGGCGAAGCGGCGTTCGGCACCGTATCAGCCGCGCCGTTGACAGCCGGCAGCATCAGCAATGTGTTTCAAGCCGTCGCGCAAATATCCGCTGATTTAAAAGCCAACACGCCCAATAAAAACTCTTTGAACGATATGGATACCGCACTGGTGCGCTTCGATACCATTCGCGCATCGGCCGGCGCCCGTCTTAACGCACTGGACGACCAGGAAAACTTAAACGCGGACTACATTCTGGATAACAAATCCACCGCCTCGGACATTGGCGATCTGGACTATGCGGAAGCCTTGAGCAAGTTCAATCTACAACAAATATCCCTGCAAGCCGCTCAACAGGCGTTTACCAAGGTGCAAAATCTGTCTTTGTTTAATTACATTTCCTGAGTTTTAGACGTAGGGTTTAGACAACCCGTTAAGCACTTGTCTAGCCCACATAGCCTTCCGATGTTAAGATTCTTAAGGCTGCTCCCAATCAGGCAGCAACGCGATAAAGGTCAATTAAGCTGATTTAGTGACGGAAGGGATGAAATGGCAAAAACCATGAGTTGGCACCGCATCACACTCTCGCGCCAGGAATACGAATCCGGTGAAATTTACGTGCTGTTAGGTGCGTTCCGAGCCGCCTACGTGGCGAGAAACGGACCCGAAGGCATGGCAATGTTCGGCGGCTGGTCCGACGACGACACGGCCTTCCTGATTTACACCACGCCTAAATCGGTACGCCACATCACGCCAATCCTAGACGCCTATTCGGCCAAACAAATCAAAATACCTGACCCGTCCGGCCTATCTTTGATATACGGCGACGAATCTGGACTCTCTTCCTTCGAGATTGGCTTTGAAGCCTGATGTAGTTCCGGGAGTTTTTGAACGATCTTATAAAACTGTCGCAAACCTGATTTTCCGGTAGGCGTTATAGAGTGAATTGATAGGCTTTTTGTTCTTTGGACATCTTCTGCTCCGTTTCCGCGTCCTTTCGGACGCTCAAAAATAGCAGGTCTTTCGCTTAATGGGCTATTCGATTATTCGTTGCTAGCTCTGTGGATAACAGGAATTCAAGCGACTGCCAGAGGAGAAATATGTGTCCATAGCGTTTACTTAGGCCCGCCTGCCGGCCATCTGCTCTTCAAATCAGTCGCCTGAAAGCTGTTATTGAACTCCGATAGCTGAAGCAGTCGGTAGTGACTGAGTCCAATCGAACCTTTGGTACCTATCTTTATCTGCCAGGTATGAGTCACCGACACATAGCCGCAATCCGGCACCGACTTTAATTTTGCAGTTGATGTTCGCGTAGCTGATTTTGTTCGCGCTCGCGCTCACGCTCTTGTAACTGCCATGAACCCTCTTGTTGATTGCGTTCTTGCTGCATTTCGCGGTTTCTTTCCTGCATTTGTTGTTGCTGGTTTTCCCGGCGCGGGTCTGGATGCGTTTGCCATGCGCGGCCTTGATTGCCTCCGCCTTGCCGTCCACCGCCACCCGGTGCCGCCGAAACGGCGCTTAAAAAACCAGTGAGGAAAATTATCAATGCTATTTTGTACGGATGATTTTGGTTCATGGCTTCATCTCCTAAAGCGATTCGGACCGATAGTGCAAGTAAGCTCAAACTATCGGTCGTCTATCGCTATGTGTAAAAAGTTAATCGACTCAATTAGCGAAATTCGCCGAGGTAAATCCCTGCCCAACCCGCTTCTTCAGTGCCCATGCTGGCATTTATAGCCAGCCGTCCATTTCTAAATCCGTCCCGTTCGAGCCCCATCTCCGTTACGGGTAGAACTACAGACACGCCCGTATCCTCATCTACAAACACTGCTTTTGGGTCGAATGCCGTACCGTCCATCCCTGTTTGAATCAATGTCGCAAAAGGTGATTTTTCAGAACGATTTTTCAGATAAATGCCGTCGACCGGATTCTGATAAGTATTGTTGGTATCCAAAGCACCTGTCCTGGCTTTAAATGCCACCTGATACGGAGTGTCGTCTTTACTGCGTTTGATCTGACTGGAAACAGCCAGGAATGAAGCAGAACGCCAACGCGCGAATTCACCGTCTTCGTCGCCTTCCTCACCTTCTCCCGCGCCTGGCGATCTGCCGGAGAAATTCCAATAAACAAAGTCAGAAAAGTCGGTAACCGTACGAGCGATTCTGACGGTTTCGCCGGTGTTTATATCGTGTAGGAAAAGCCCTTGGTTTATAGGCACAGATTTGTCCTGATACCAACCTACCGCATCCTGACTACTGCCAGATGCCGCGCTCATGCAATACGCCGACCGATCTTTATTGCCCTCCTTAGGACAATACAGCCGTACTATTTTGTTTTCATCGCCCCAAGCCCCCCAAAATGCAACATAACGACCATCGAATGACACCCCTTCACCTAGTCTGTTAAACCGGGTATCTTTGGGTTCTTCCGGTACCTGAGAGCCTATGCTTACCAAGGTTTTAAGCATCGGTTGCTTACTGATGGGATAGGGTTTTAGTTGCGCAAGATAGATGCCGCCCAAGCTCGGATTTTCCTCATTATCAAAACCCGCGAATACCGCCTGCCGTTTTGCTGCGCTGGGCGGCGCGGTGGAGCCAAAGACAGTCTGTGTACCCGGAATCAAGGTATGCGTGTTATTGGCAATCAACACGGCGGCTTTTTCACCGCCACCCGCAGCACCCATTAGCGATTGATTTTTCAGGTCGCGATAGTACACCCCTGTCTTGCCAATTTGATTGACTGTGTAGTTGCCTTTAAACACAATCGTTGACCCCTGAGTGACCGCAGGCGATCCAGGAAACACGTCGAAGGGGGTGCCCGGAAACTCGGGTACCTCGAAGAAGGCAAACTCGTTAACCGCACCCAGTTTGCTGGCACCCGTGATCAAAGGTCCGAATGGATTGGTATAAATCCCGGTAGTACCCACTTTGGTGTCAGAGCCATCTGCCAAGGTATATTCCCAGACCGGCTTATGATTACCTCGGGTAGCTATCATGTCTGTAACGCTGTCGATACGAGGAAATGATGGCGGTTCTATAAATACAGCACTCAAGTTATTCGGCTGCGGCACTTCAGTGTCTCGATCAAGGACCCTCACTATCGGACCTGCCTGGGACATATCTTTTGTATAGACACCATGCACGGGTTCACCGCCCTTACCACCTTTGCTGCGGGCGCGAAACACAACCCGCTTTTTTGCATTCAGCGAGGGCTGATTGTAACTGTTGAACGTTCGGCAATTAGCCGCATCGGCCTGACAAGCCGCTGTCGGCATAAGATCACCATTGTTGACAACTGTTTGCCATTTAACGTCCGCTTCATGCAATTTTGAGTCTGCTGATGCAGGTTTGGTGATCGTTAGCCCATGCACCGCAGCAGCTAACAGTAGACCCGATAAAATGCGCTTAAACATAGCAACATCCTCATCTATTGATTTGTATCTATTCAGTAATCGTGAGCCTTAGGATGGATAAGCCCTGCCCATCCCGCGCGATTGCCGGCAGTGCTTCGCCAGTGATTAATCCACGCCATAGACTGAATAATTACATTTAGTATTTGAATAGAGAGGCGGGGAGACGATCCACCGGCCCCTCTTGCTTGATTTCATCTGAAAACAACGAGTGTCACACTAGACATATGTAAGGTGACTGATTCCTGGCGATTTATTCGCCTTCACCACCGCCGGAGCCACGAGCGGCCATTACTGTGGTTGTGGCAGTCGCCGTGTTATTGGTCAGGTTGTTGTCGACATTGGCGATTGGATCTGCGGTAACTGTCGCAGTCCAGCTGATAGTCGTTGCGTAGCTCGGACCTTTAAACACGATAGTCCAGCTTTGACTTTGGCCCACCGCTAACCCGCTGAATGGATAAGTGGTATTGAAGACTTGTTGTTGTTTGCTGTCTATCCCTTTGATTTGCACACTGCCTGATGCGTTGGTCCCCTTCAAATTGACTACTGTCAAAGTGCCTTCTCTAGTGGTATTACCCACCATCCGGATAGGCATTTGTAGTTTACTGGATAAGTCTACCGGCGCTGCGGGTGGGGGTGCCGCTTGACATAGAACGGGGGCTTCATAACCTTCCAAGACTGGGTGACTGTGCATAAAATCAATGACGGCTCTGGCATCATCACTCGCTTGAGCAAAACCGCCGATATTACCTGCGGTAAAACCAGGTAAACCGCTGAATACTGTTGGATAGATACCTGCGGAATCGATATAAAACAGCGGTGCGCCGTCGGCGGTTGTTGCCGCATCATAAAGGGTAAGATAATCGAAGTAACCAGAGATGGGTTGGTTAGCCGGTATGTTTGCAGGGTAAGGTAGCTTGGTGTAGGTGTTGGCGCGAGCATACGCATAGCCGCTATAATCCAGAAAATATTTCACTACGTTCTGCATAGAACCCTGCACTTCCTGCCTAATCGTCAGGGGAATTTTGGGCAATACGGTAGTGGTAGTTACTTGATCCAATCCCATGATCTGATTCAAATACACCACTAGATCCAGGTCGATTTTCCCGCCTTTATCGGCAGCCGCTCCCAGTGATTTTGCCGCTGTATCCAGCATTGAATATCCACTAAAAGGTTTGGGTAATGCAATGGCGGGGCTACCCAACGCACCTTTCATTACCAACTCCCTATATATCGCCAGATTTTGTAACGGTGAGTCCACGGCGCTGGATACCAATTCAGAGGTATCACCATCACCATCGGCATCGGCGGTATCCTCATTGGAATACACTACTCGTCCAGCCGGATCGAGCGTTAGACATTTGGCGGTACTCAGATTGACCAATACGTCAGCTAATTGCTTTTCCACGACGCTATCCGGCGATCTGGCGACGCTCATCCGAGCAAAATCAACTGCTTGTAAATAGGTTTCGTAACCGACAACAACAGCACATGTCGCGGAATCAACCGGAATTGTGCAAGAAGCAGTCGCAGACGCTGGTGTACAGCCCGGAAAGCTGGCGATGGCAGGCAAAGCAACACCCGGGGCAGCGATGGGTTGCTGACACAAGTCCGCAGTTAATATTGGCACACCTCTGGCATCACGAAGTAATTTATAAAGATCGCCAAAGATCTCTCCAGTGCCTTCGCCACCGCCGCCACCGCCGCCACCGCCGCCAC
>NZ_JANIBL010000112.1 GCF_024505055.1 Methylomonas rosea | reverse complement strand
CGTCAGGCTGTATGCCGCGGGCCAGCCGGGCGGCGCGCGCTCCGACCGCTTGCTGTATCAAGCCAAACTGGCGCTGGACGATGCGGCCCGCTTGAAGGTGGTGCGCAAGATGTACGAAATCCGTTTCGGCGAAAAACCGCCAGAGCGGCGTAGCGTCGAACAACTGCGCGGCATAGAAGGTGCCCGCGTCCGCAAACTGTATCAATTGCTTGCCAAACAGGCAGGGGTCGAGTGGAAAGGTCGTAATTACGATTACACTGCTTGGGACAACAGCGACACCGCCAACCGCTGTCTCAGCTCCGCCACCGCCTGTTTATACGGCATTTGCGAAGCCGCCGTGCTGGCCGCCGGATACGCGCCGGCCATCGGCTTTATCCACACCGGCAAGCCGCTGTCGTTTGTCTACGACATTGCTGATTTATTCAAATTCGACGACATCGTCCCTCACGCCTTTAAAATCGCAGCCAAAAACTACCCCAATCCGGAACGCGAAGTCCGCCTGATGTGCCGCGACGTGTTTCGCCAGTCCAAAATTCTGCGAAAAATCATCCCCACCATCGAAGAGGTGCTGGCCGCAGGCGAATTGGAACTGCCCAAGCCCGCCGAAGAAAACATCGAACCGGCCATCCCCAACAACGAGAGCATCGGCGATGTTGGTCATCGTAGTTGAAAACGCCCCGCTGCGTTTGCGCGGTCGCTTGGCGGTGTGGCTGATCGAAATCCGCGCGGGGGTTTATGTCGGCGATTTATCGGCCAAAGTTCGGGACATGATTTGGTCGCAAATTGAAGATGGTATTGAAGAAGGCAATGCCGTTATGGCTTGGTCTACCAACACCGAATCCGGTTTTGATTTTATGACTTTAGGAAAAAATAGACGCTTGCCGGTAGAGCTGGACGGCCTGAAGCTGGTGTCGTTTTTCCCAATCGAAGACGATGAAAAACAGGCTCTTTAACAATACGGAAAACACCGAAAAAATCGGTAGAAAATTAGACGGGTTATTTCCGTTTAACTAACAATAGGTTAGGATTAGTGCGTTCCCCGCACCCGCGGGGATGAACCGCCCCTATGGCGCATCTCTAACAGGTTGACCAGGCGTTCCCCGCACCCGCGGGGATGAACCGAAAAACGGCATTAAATCCTGGTTAACGTTCCTGCGTTCCCCGCACCCGCGGGGATGAACCGATAACCGGATCGTGTTTGAGTGCGAATATTGCGCGTTCCCCGCACCCGCGGGGATGAACCGAATAGCATCGATCTCGATCAGCGTGCGGCTGGGCGTTCCCCGCACCCGCGGGGATGAACCGCCAGCCTTTATCGCTGAGCGGTTGGTGACACAGCGTTCCCCGCACCCGCGGGGATGAACCGTTTTTGTTGCGGGTTTCTTTGCTGCCGTCTTCGCGTTCCCCGCACCCGCGGGGATGAACCGTATTCGAAAGCGGTGTTTGTCGATTTGCTTGCGCGTTCCCCGCACCCGCGGGGATGAACCGACGGACAGACGCCTTCGCGCAGGTGTTCGCCGGCGTTCCCCGCACCCGCGGGGATGAACCGACCACCTGTGGCTTTATCGTCAGCAAATACCAGCGTTCCCCGCACCCGCGGGGATGAACCGGCGATAGCGTCGAGGATGCCTTCGCACAAATACGCGTTCCCCGCACCCGCGGGGATGAACCGCCCACCAAGGCCGGCAAACATGACTAGCACACGCGTTCCCCGCACCCGCGGGGATGAACCGTCCTGATGCTTTGCAGTACCCAATAACCAGCTGCGTTCCCCGCACCCGCGGGGATGAACCGAGCAAACTCGCTTTGCATAGACTCGTCTTTTTGCGTTCCCCGCACCCGCGGGGATGAACCGCCTTCTGCTATGCCGTCGCTGGCAATGGCGGAGCGTTCCCCGCACCCGCGGGGATGAACCGAGCAAATTGCGCAACATAGCCCCTTGTGGCGCGCGTTCCCCGCACCCGCGGGGATGAACCGAAAAATCAATCGCTCCAAATGCAATGTGGAGCGCGTTCCCCGCACCCGCGGGGATGAACCGATGACGGGAAGCTCTACGAAGTGCAAGGCTCAGCGTTCCCCGCACCCGCGGGGATGAACCGGTTTTGTAGTTTGCGAAGCGCTTTTACTTCTCGCGTTCCCCGCACCCGCGGGGATGAACCGATGACCAGCTTGCCTGATTTTAAGTTGACGACGCGTTCCCCGCACCCGCGGGGATGAACCGAGTACCTGGTTGATCTGAATGCAAAATCGGCTGCGTTCCCCGCACCCGCGGGGATGAACCGGTGATGTCGTGATCGATGAGGCGGCATTCCACGCGTTCCCCGCACCCGCGGGGATGAACCGTCGATAGGCTCTGCTGCTGTCCCTCCAATGTTGCGTTCCCCGCACCCGCGGGGATGAACCGGAATCAGGCTATCATCCGAGAAGGTAGGCCACGCGTTCCCCGCACCCGCGGGGATGAACCGGCAAGATTAGGCACGTTGGTTATTTCCCGGAAGCGTTCCCCGCACCCGCGGGGATGAACCGTCAGCCGGACCAGTCAGCAGGCGCAAGCCCGTGCGTTCCCCGCACCCGCGGGGATGAACCGTCTAAAAACCTTGACTTGGCGGCTAGGCACCTGCGTTCCCCGCACCCGCGGGGATGAACCGTCGACGGCGCTTAGGTCCATGTGATCGTGCCCGCGTTCCCCGCACCCGCGGGGATGAACCGTTGGTAAGTATTGTAGAGTCAGGCCGATCATGGCGTTCCCCGCACCCGCGGGGATGAACCGCGGCTTCAGGCGATTTACGGCGTACGTTGGGAGCGTTCCCCGCACCCGCGGGGATGAACCGCCTTGCGCCGCGCCGTCGGTGTCTTTAACCAAGCGTTCCCCGCACCCGCGGGGATGAACCAGTCACGCTGCCCACCGCTTGCGTGGCGGTCTTGCGTTCCCCGCACCCGCGGGGATGAACCGCCATCACGGCAGACGGATCACTGCCCGCTTGAGCGTTCCCCGCACCCGCGGGGATGAACCGGCTTTATTTTTGCGTAATGACGTTGATAGCTTGCGTTCCCCGCACCCGCGGGGATGAACCGAAGTTTAATCCGTCTAAGCCTTGTTGTGCCAAGCGTTCCCCGCACCCGCGGGGATGAACCGCCCGCTGTCAAAGTTGTTGCCCTGGCTTTTGAGCGTTCCCCGCACCCGCGGGGATGAACCGCATGATCGACCTGCCGGACACCATTGCCAGCAGCGTTCCCCGCACCCGCGGGGATGAACCGTCACTTTAATAAGATATACCGATGATGCAGCAGCGTTCCCCGCACCCGCGGGGATGAACCGCTGTGCTTTGTTGTTCACGCCGAAGCTAACGCGCGTTCCCCGCACCCGCGGGGATGAACCGGCTTTGTAGCTTGCGAAGCGCTTTTACTTCTCGCGTTCCCCGCACCCGCGGGGATGAACCGCAGCTTGCGGTAGCAGTTGGGCGAAGCAAGTCGCGTTCCCCGCACCCGCGGGGATGAACCGGCTACGCGACCGCGGTTTGTTATTCGTGGGAAGCGTTCCCCGCACCCGCGGGGATGAACCGCTAAAATCAGAAGGCTACGCGACCGCGGTTTGGCGTTCCCCGCACCCGCGGGGATGAACCGCGTTTCCTCGTTTTCCTGTCCTGTATTAGCAAGCGTTCCCCGCACCCGCGGGGATGAACCGCCAACAAATTCAGCAATTGAAAACATGCTGAAGCGTTCCCCGCACCCGCGGGGATGAACCGCCAGATAACTGCGAAAATTGTGACGTAGAGCAGCGTTCCCCGCACCCGCGGGGATGAACCGCTGGCCGCAGGCGTTAGACATAGAAGGCTCTGGCGTTCCCCGCACCCGCGGGGATGAACCGCAATAAAAACATTGCCGGCTGCTGTTGAGTCGCGTTCCCCGCACCCGCGGGGATGAACCGGGGGCATCGAATACAACGCGATGCAGACCAAAGCGTTCCCCGCACCCGCGGGGATGAACCGTGATCTATACGTTAGACGATTCCGGGCTGTTAGCGTTCCCCGCACCCGCGGGGATGAACCGCGAGGCGGGCGGCGGATGTTGCAGGCTGTCGAGCGTTCCCCGCACCCGCGGGGATGAACCGGCTGCGCCAATCGATACAGATCCATAAACGAAGCGTTCCCCGCACCCGCGGGGATGAACCGTTATTGAATAGTAATAATAATATAGAAAAGCTGCGTTCCCCGCACCCGCGGGGATGAACCGATTACGTTTGATGAATGCGTCGCCAACGGCTTGCGTTCCCCGCACCCGCGGGGATGAACCGCCGCACGTCATCAGCCCGCGTGCGCGGTCATTGCGTTCCCCGCACCCGCGGGGATGAACCGCCATCGGGCCGAATCAATTTATCGACCGATAGGCGTTCCCCGCACCCGCGGGGATGAACCGTCCTGGGAGACCTCCAGGCCGCAGACTATCCCGCGTTCCCCGCACCCGCGGGGATGAACCGCCATCACCGGGTTGCCGTCGTGGTGTATCCGGGCGTTCCCCGCACCCGCGGGGATGAACCGCCCAGGCAAAATAGTTGCTGTCTGATCGATTCGCGTTCCCCGCACCCGCGGGGATGAACCGCGGCTGGCGTATTTGAGGATGATTTTCGGCCGGCGTTCCCCGCACCCGCGGGGATGAACCGCGCGGGCGGTGTTGCGTGGCTGATAGTTCTGCGCGTTCCCCGCACCCGCGGGGATGAACCGAATATTACGTCGTCAGCAGCCGCAACGGCGACGCGTTCCCCGCACCCGCGGGGATGAACCGCAGGGGGAGTCTGTGCGGGTTGATACTGGGTTGCGTTCCCCGCACCCGCGGGGATGAACCGCGTGTGCAGGGTGTTCATGAAAATGAACAGGGGCGTTCCCCGCACCCGCGGGGATGAACCGTTGCCGGATTTAGTAAACCCGGAAATGTTTGGGCGTTCCCCGCACCCGCGGGGATGAACCTCCGCCATTGCCAGCGACGGCATAGCAGAAGGCGCGTTCCCCGCACCCGCGGGGATGAACCGGTTGACCGGCGTGAATTCAGCGTCAAACGGCAGCGTTCCCCGCACCCGCGGGGATGAACCGGCTCTCTCTGTTGAGCACTCGATACACGGCTGGCGTTCCCCGCACCCGCGGGGATGAACCGCTCTGCGCGGCGCTATCTGTCGGATTAAGCGGGCGTTCCCCGCACCCGCGGGGATGAACCGAAACTTCGTATCCCCTACAAACCCGAAATTCGGCGTTCCCCGCACCCGCGGGGATGAACCGACTGCGAACAATCACCACGGCTATTTGGCGTCGCGTTCCCCGCACCCGCGGGGATGAACCGCAAATCAGCAAAAACGTCAACAGCATGCGGCGCGCGTTCCCCGCACCCGCGGGGATGAACCGAGTTGCGGGCGACTATGCCGATTGC
>NZ_JANIBL010000111.1 GCF_024505055.1 Methylomonas rosea | reverse complement strand
GGCGGCTGCGACGACGGACGCCGCGCTTGCGGAACCGGCAGCCGAACCGACCGCCGCCGGCACGGAAAATAGCGACGTACAAGCCTTGCTGGAAGCGGCTGCGGCTTATCTGCCGCCCAGCGTGGAACCGGCAAATACCGCGCCTCGTACCGAAATACTATTCATAGAAAATAATGTTGCCGATTACCAAACCTTGATCGACGGCGCTAAAACGGGAATCGAGATTCATGTGCTTGATGCCAGTCGTGATGGTTTAGCGCAAATGGCTGATATTCTGGAAGGGCGTAGCGGCATCGATGCCATTCATATCGTTTCTCACGGCTCGGAGGCTTCGCTCGGTCTTGGTTCTTTAACACTGACAACGGATAATCTGCAAGAACATGTGGCCGATCTGACGGCTATAGGCAATGCCCTGGATCAAGACGCAGATGTATTCCTTTATGGCTGTAACGTCGCTAAAGGATCGGTGGGGGCCTCGTTTATTGCTGCGTTGGCAGACGGAACGCAGGCTGATATTGCTGCGTCGACAGATGCAACCGGGTCGGCAAGTTTGGGTGGCGATTGGGTTTTGGAATCTGCAACGGGATACGTATCCAGTATCTTCGTCACAAGCAGCGATTTCAATTATGATCAGGTGCTGGCTGCTCCGCGAGTCCTTGATGGCGGAACTGCCATCTATGTTCGTCCAGGAGGGACGAGTTATACCTGGACCTATGGCGTTGGCCTCACTCCGCCAGGTCTGACAACCAATTCAGCCATTACCGATATTGATTACCACAACGCGGATTTTCCACCGACCGGAAGCAACAGCGGTGAAGATTGGGTTCTTACTAGAGGAAAGTTTCAATACAGCACCGACGGCGGCAGTAATTGGTCGGACTATGCCTATCCTGCTAACGGCAACACTAACTTTGTTTCCGTTGCCGGAAAAATATGGCGTTTTGTAGACAATCTTCCCGGCGATACGACCACCAGCAATAATATCGGCAATGCTTATTATGTAACCGGGCATTTCGGCCAATCGGTTGGGACTGGCTCCTCTATTAATCCCGACAACGCTCCTACTAACATTGTTTCCGACAAGAGTTACTTCCTGTCCGATACCACACAGGGTACAGCTGTGGCGACCTTGACACCGACCGATACCGGGCTGACTACCGGCGGTTATTGGGAAATCGACAGCCAATCGGTAGCCAATCTTTTCACCATTTCATCCAATACATCTGTAGGCAATACCGCCACCCTTAGTTTGGGCTCGGGAACCATGCCTGGCATAGGACAAACAGCGACGGTTACCGCGCGCTACTACGATCTCTATCAAACGGACGCTAGCGGCAATCCGGTTAACGGCCAGGGTTTTAGCAAAACATTCACGTTTACAGTGGTTGACGGCCAGTCCCAAGATTTGAATTTTGGCAACGACCTCAACGTTAGCACCACGGCGACCAACGACCAACTTGCTCCCGCAGTTACCACACTAAGTAACGGCAATTTTGTTGCGGTTTGGCAATCTGCCGGGCAAGACGGTGAAGCCTCGGACAAAAACGGTATCTATGGACAGATTTATGATGCGACTGGCGCTGCCGTTGGCGGCGAATTCGCCATCACCGCCGCGGGTAACGGTATCAATGAAATCAGCCCAGTGGTGTCCGCTTTGGATAACGGTCGATTTGCGGTCGCTTATTTGACAACCCCCGGCGCGAACGGGTTGGACGTCGCTTACCGAATTGTCGAGGCAAATGGCACCGTAGGCAGCCAGCTTATCGCCAATACCACGGTCGCAAACGACCAATACTATCCTTCGATCACCACGTTGACCGATGGTTCTTTTGTCATTGCATGGACTGACTATGCCAGCGATTTTTCCTCCGGGAAAATCCAAGTTCAGAAATTTAACGCAGCCGATGGCTCTAAAAACGGCTCCGAAGTCGCTATCGCCGCCACCGGCTTGAATGTAAGCCCCAGCCTGGCGGCATTGAGCAATGGCGCTTATGTAGTGGCATGGGGGGATGGAACTGCTTACAACATTAATGCTGTCGTCAGCACCGCACTGTCTACTGTTATTTCCGTAACCAGTGACGGCGGCGCATCGTCTGTTGATACTTTTTACCCTCTACCACGCGTAACCGGGTTGGTTGGGGGTGGATTTGTAGTAGCTTGGGACAGCTATGCCAATGACCTTGCTAATTATTCACAGACTGACATCTTTTTCCAACGCTATAACAATGCCGGTGTTGCGCAAGGATCAATTACCCAAGTCAACACGACAACGGGGACCGGCACTTATAAGTACGAGGCATCCATTGCCGCGCTGTCCGGAGGCGGCTTTATGGTCGGGTGGCAAGCCGATACAGGTGACTACGACTTGAATGGGGTTTTTGGTCGGCGTTTTACCTCAGCCGGTGTTGCCGTGGATGCGACTGATTTTGAAATTAACCAATACCGCCGGGGCGATCAAAATTCGCCGGTGTTGACGGCATTGGCTACGGACCTGTTTGCTACAGTGTGGGTGGACAATACGTCCGATACCAGCAGTGCCGGCATTGAAGCCCGAGTGCTAATGCTTTCCAACGCCGCACCCGTTCTCACCGCCGGTGCGACGCTGGCCTACACTGAAAACGGTTCGGCGGCTGGCATCGACGCCACGATCACGGTGAGCGACGCCGACGATGCCAATATCAGCGGTGCTACTGTGACCCTTTCGTCCGGTTTCACCAGCGGCGACTCGCTGGGTTTTAGTACCCAGAACGGCATCACCGGCAGCTACAACAGTGGTACCGGCGTGTTGACTCTGTCCGGCACCGCCACCAAGGCGCAGTACCAGATAGCCTTGCGTTCGGTCACTTATTCCAACAGCTCGGACACGCCGACCTCGTCTTCCGCTAGTCGTACGGTCACCTGGGCCGTGACCGACGCTAACGCCAGTCCGGCGACCAGCAGCGGCGTGACGTCCACCGTCAACGTCACCGCCGTCAACGATACGCCGGTGCTGACCGCCGGTGCTACGTTACCTTACACCGAAGGTGGATCTGCCGCGGCCATCGATACCACGATTACCCTGAGCGACGCCGACGACGCCAATATCGCCGGGGCCACCGTGACTCTTTCGGCCGGCTTCACCAGTGGCGACACACTGGGTTTTTCCACGCAAAACGGTATTACCGGCAGTTATAACAGCGGCACCGGTGTGCTGACCCTGTCCGGTACCGCCACCAAGGCTCAATATCAAACAGCGTTGCGCTCGGTCACCTATGCCAGCAGCTCGGCTACGCCGACTTCTTCCAGCTCGAGCCGGACCGTGACTTGGGCGGTTACCGACGCCAATGCGGCCAGTGTAGGCGCCCAGACCAGCAGTGGCGTGACTTCGACGATCAATGTCACGGCAAGCAACGCTAAGCCGGTGCTAACCGCCGGCGCGACTCAGGCCTATACCGAGGCAGGATTGGCGGCGGCTATCGATGCCACGATCACGTTAAGCGACGCCGACGATGCCAATATGACCGGTGCGACGGTGACACTTTCCTCGGGTTTCACCAGTGGCGATACGTTAGGTTTCAGCGACCAGAATGGCATCAGCGGCAGCTACAACAGCGGTACCGGCGTATTGACCCTATCCGGCACTGCCTCCAAAGCCCAGTATCAGACGGCCTTGCGTTCGGTGACTTATTCCAGCACTTCCACCACGCCGGCCTTGTCTTCGGCTAGCCGCACCGTGACCTGGGCGGCGACCGACGCGAACGCCGAAAGTTTGGGCGCACAAACCAGTAATGGGGTGACCTCCACCATCAATGTCACGGCGACCAACACCAAACCGGTGCTGACTGCCGGCGCGGCACTGGCTTACACCGAAAACGGCTCTGCCGCGGCTATCGACACGACTGTGACGGTCAGCGACACCGACGACGCTAATATGACCGGCGCTACCGTCACTATTTCCTCAGTCTTTACCAGTGGCGACGCGTTAGGTTTCAGTAGCCAGAACGGTATTACCGGCAGTTACAACAGTGGCACCGGTGTACTGACCTTGACCGGCACGGCGACCAAATCCCAGTATGAGACAGCTCTGCGCTCGGTTACTTATTCCAGCACGTCCGAAAACCCGACCGGCACCTCGGCCAGTCGCACGATTACTTGGGCAATCACCGATGCCAATGCCGAAAGCTTGGGCGCGCAGACCAGTACTGGTGTTACATCGAGCGTAAACCTCACCGCCGTCAACGACGCGCCGACCGCTATCGCACTGAGCGCCACCACCGCATCCACATACGATAGTGGCAGCAACGTAGCGATCAGCTCCCTGAGTCGTACGGATGTCGACGGCGGCGGACCGACCTATTCGATCGTGTCGGTCAACACTGACACTTCCGGGGCCACTTATAACCTGTTCAATATCAGCGGCACCACGTTGCAAGCGGCTAGTCCATCCACGACCACTCCAGGGAACTACACGGTAGTGATCCGGGTGAACGACGGAGATAACAACTATGACCAGAGTTTCACCATTGTCGTTACCAACGCGCTGGTCGTGGATACCACTACCGATGATGCGGACGGCGGCAGCACTTACGCTGCGGAAAAAGCAGACGGTACCGGACTCAGCTTGCGCGAGGCCGTCGGCATCGCCAATCGGGCGGGCGGCGGCACTATCAGCTTCGCCTCGGGCCTAGGAACCGTGTCGTTGGGGTCCAGCATCACGATCGGCGAGAACATTATTTTGGATGCCGACGTAGTCAACAGCATAACCGTCGGCGGCGACATCGCCATTGCCAGTGGCAAGACGCTGAATGTCACCAACGGATCGGGCGACATGCTGACCTTGTCGGGCAACATCTCCGGAGCCGGCAGCCTGACAAAGAGCGGAGTCGGTACGCTGGTCTTGAGCGGCAGCAACAGTTATTCCGGCGACACCGCACTGGCGGCCGGCACGCTGAGCATAGGCGGTGATGCCAACCTGGGCTCGGACAGTGCCACCGTCACCTTGAGTGGCGGTAATCTGACCATTACATCCGCCGGCACCATAGACGACAACCTCGCGATGTCGGCGGGCGCCACCATCACCAATGCTAATGCCGTTACTCTGTCGGGCAACCTGACCGGCAACAACGCCCTGACCAAGGGCGGCGCCGGCGAACTGACACTGTCCGGGACCAACGTCCTCGCCTCATCCACCGTCATCGGCGGCACCCTGACAATCGCCGACTCGACTAACTTGGGAACGGGGGCTGTGACGCTGAATGGCGGCAGCCTGACCGTCACCGGCAGCGGCGTCACGGTTAGCAACGCCGTCGCGCTGACCGGCGATGGCACGATTATCAATGCCAATGCCGTTGCGTTGTCGGGCATCGTCAGCGGCACAGGCGCTTTGACGAAGGCGGGCGCAGGCGTGTTGACTCTGTCGGGCGACAACACATACAGCGGCTCGACCGCGGTCAACACCGGGACGCTGGTGGCAGCG
>NZ_JANIBL010000110.1 GCF_024505055.1 Methylomonas rosea | reverse complement strand
CATGGAAATCTGTATCGAGTTTGTCGTTCTCTTGCGTTTTATCAGCTTTTGTCGTCTGACCTTACCCAAACGCATTGGGTGTTATATGGTCAAGCCTCACGGGCAATTAGTACACGTTAGCTTCACACATTACTGCGCTTCCACACCGTGCCTATCAACGTCGTAGTCTCCGACGGCCCTTCAGGGGACTTAAAGTCCCAGTGAGATCTCATCTTGGGAGGGGCTTCCCGCTTAGATGCTTTCAGCGGTTATCCTGTCCGAACGTGGCTACCCGGCAATGCCATTGGCATGACAACCGGAACACCAGAGGTTCGTCCACTCCGGTCCTCTCGTACTAGGAGCAGCTTCCCTCAAATCTCAAACGCCCACGGCAGATAGGGACCGAACTGTCTCACGACGTTCTGAACCCAGCTCGCGTACCACTTTAAATGGCGAACAGCCATACCCTTGGGACCTGCTTCAGCCCCAGGATGTGATGAGCCGACATCGAGGTGCCAAACACCGCCGTCGATATGAACTCTTGGGCGGTATCAGCCTGTTATCCCCGGCGTACCTTTTATCCGTTGAGCGATGGCCCTTCCATACAGAACCACCGGATCACTAAGACCTACTTTCGTACCTGCTCGACTTGTCCGTCTCGCAGTCAAGCACCCTTATGCCTTTGCACTCATTGCCTGATTTCCGACCAGGCTGAGGGTACCTTCGTGCTCCTCCGTTACTCTTTAGGAGGAGACCGCCCCAGTCAAACTACCCACCAGACACTGTCCCTAACCCGGATAACGGGTCGAGGTTAGAACTCCAAACATACCAGGGTGGTATTTCAAGGTTGGCTCCACGAGAACTGGCGTTCCCGCTTCAAAGCCTCCCACCTATCCTACACAAGTAGGTTCAAAGTCCAGTGTCAAGCTATAGTAAAGGTGCACGGGGTCTTTCCGTCTAGCCGCGGGTACACTGCATCTTCACAGCGATTTCAATTTCACTGAGTCCCAGGTGGAGACAGTGTGGCCATCGTTACGCCATTCGTGCAGGTCGGAACTTACCCGACAAGGAATTTCGCTACCTTAGGACCGTTATAGTTACGGCCGCCGTTTACTGGGGCTTCGATCAAGAGCTTCTCCGAAGATAACCCCATCAATTAACCTTCCAGCACCGGGCAGGCGTCACACCCTATACGTCCACTTTCGTGTTTGCAGAGTGCTATGTTTTTGCTAAACAGTCGCAGCCACCGATTTTTTGCAACCCCCTTCCGCTCCAGTCGCGAGGACCTTCACGTAATGAGGGCATACCTTCTCCCGAAGTTACGGTATCATTTTGCCTAGTTCCTTCACCTGGGTTCTCTCAAGCGCCTTAGAATTTTCATCCCACCCACCTGTGTCGGTTTAGGGTACGGCCACTAGTAACCTGAAGCTTAGAGGTTTTTCCTGGAAGCAGGGCATCTATCACTTCGCTGTTCTTTCGAACCGCTCGTCATCACGTCTCGGCATAAAGCACCCCGGATTTGCCTAAGATGCATGCCTACCTGCTTAAACTGCCACTTCCAACCGACAGCTGATATAGCCTTCTCCGTCACCCCATCGCAGTTACTACTGGTACAGGAATATTAACCTGTTTTCCATCGACTACGCTTTTCAGCCTCGCCTTAGGTGCCGACTAACCCTGCGTCGATTAACGTTGCGCAGGAAACCTTGGGTTTTCGGCGAGGGGGTTTTTCACCCCCTTTATCGTTACTTATGTCAGCATTCGCACTTCCGATACCTCCAGCCCACTTCTCAATGAACCTTCGCAGGCGTACGGAACGCTCCTCTACCACTCACGCTTAACGCGTAAATCCGTAGCTTCGGTACTATGCTTAGCCCCGGTAAATCTTCCGCGCAGACCGACTCGACCAGTGAGCTATTACGCTTTCTTTAAAGGATGGCTGCTTCTAAGCCAACCTCCTGGCTGTCTGTGCCTTTCCACATCGTTTCCCACTGAGCATAGATTTGGGGACCTTAGCTGACGGTCTGGGCTGTTTCCCTTTTCACGACGGACCTTATCACCCGCCGTGTGTCTCCCGTGCTTGCACTTGCTGGTATTCGGAGTTTGCATCGGGTTGGTAAGTCGGGATGACCCCCTAGCCGAAACAGTGCTCTACCCCCAGCAGTGATACACGAGGCGCTACCTAAATAGCTTTCGAGGAGAACCAGCTATCTCCGAGCTTGATTAGCCTTTCACTCCGATCCACAGCTCATCCCCGTCTTTTTCAACAGACGTGGGTTCGGCCCTCCAGTTAGTATTACCCAACCTTCAGCCTGGCCATGGATAGATCGCCCGGTTTCGGGTCTACACCTTGCGACTAAACGCCCTATTAAGACTCGCTTTCGCTACGCCTCCCCTATTCGGTTAAGCTTGCCACAAAATGTAAGTCGCTGACCCATTATACAAAAGGTACGCAGTCACCCCACGAAGGGGCTCCCACTGCTTGTACGCATACGGTTTCAGGTTCTATTTCACTCCGCTCTCCGCGGTTCTTTTCGCCTTTCCCTCACGGTACTAGTTCACTATCGGTCAGTAAGGAGTATTTAGCCTTGGAGGATGGTCCCCCCATATTCAGTCAAAGTTTCACGTGCTCCGACCTACTCGATTTCACTAGAAAAAGGTTTTCGTGTACGGGGCTATCACCCTGTATCGCCGGACTTTCCAGACCGTTCCACTAACCTTATCCTAGCTTAAGGGCTAGTCCCCGTTCGCTCGCCACTACTTAGGGAATCTCGGTTGATTTCTTTTCCTCCGGGTACTTAGATGTTTCAGTTCTCCGGGTTCGCTTCAGTGAGCTATGTATTCACTCAAAGATGACGTGCTTATGCACGCCGGGTTTCCCCATTCGGACATCTCTGGATCACAGCCGGTTTGCAGGCTCCCCAAAGCTTTTCGCATGCTACAACGTCCTTCATCGCCTCTTACTGCCTAGGCATTCACCGTATGCGCTTATTCACTTGACCATATAACCCGAATACGTCTGTACTTTGGTTATACTGCCAGCTGACATTTTCGCTGATTTTTTCTGCTTGAGAACGACATGCTGTTTGCTTTCTGTCTTTATCTTTCGACATTGACATCATTCAAACCGCAACTCGTTTCAGTTTCGATCGTTTCCGATCGTTACTATAGTTACAGATTTCCATATTGTTAAAGAGCTATCGGTACGAATACCAATGCTATACAGTCTTTATCCTGCGATAAAACCATATAGCGTTGATGTTCTGACATCGACTATCTAGTGGTGACGAACTGGTTAACCCTCAGCGTAAGCATGATGGTGGAGCCAGGGAGGATCGAACTCCCGACCTCCTGCGTGCAAGGCAGGCGCTCTCCCAGCTGAGCTATGGCCCCTAAAACAGACTAAAGACCAAGACTCAAGCCGAAATCCGATTCCGTTCAACTTTCTGACCTAGCCAGAATCGTTGCCTGTTCGTGTTCCGCCTTGTCGCTTTCGCCTTTTATGCGTTGGTGGGTCTGGGAGGAGTTGAACCTCCGACCTCACCCTTATCAGGGGTGCGCTCTAACCAACTGAGCTACAGACCCAGGTGCGTCTTTCAATCGAAATAATTTGTTGTGAGTACGTGTAACGGTGTGCCGTCTTTGTAAGGAGGTGATCCAGCCCCAGGTTCCCCTAGGGCTACCTTGTTACGACTTCACCCCAGTCATGAATCACAAAGTGGTAAGCGCCCTCCCGAAGGTTAAACTACCTACTTCTTTTGCAACCCACTCCCATGGTGTGACGGGCGGTGTGTACAAGGCCCGGGAACGTATTCACCGCGGCATTCTGATCCGCGATTACTAGCGATTCCGACTTCACGCAGTCGAGTTGCAGACTGCGATCCGGACTGGGACCGGCTTTTTGGGATTCGCTTACTCTCGCGAGTTCGCAGCCCTCTGTACCGGCCATTGTAGCACGTGTGTAGCCCTACCCATAAGGGCCATGATGACTTGACGTCGTCCCCACCTTCCTCCGGTTTATCACCGGCAGTCTCCCTAGAGTTCCCGGCATGACCCGCTGGCAACTAAGGATAAGGGTTGCGCTCGTTACGGGACTTAACCCAACATTTCACAACACGAGCTGACGACAGCCATGCAGCACCTGTCTCAGAGTTCCCGAAGGCACTCCGCTATCTCTAACAGATTCTCTGGATGTCAAGGGTAGGTAAGGTTCTTCGCGTTGCATCGAATTAAACCACATGCTCCACCGCTTGTGCGGGCCCCCGTCAATTCATTTGAGTTTTAGCCTTGCGGCCGTACTCCCCAGGCGGTCAACTTAATACGTTAGCTCCACTACTAAGTTCTTTAAGAACCCAACAGTTAGTTGACATCGTTTACGGCGTGGACTACCAGGGTATCTAATCCTGTTTGCTACCCACGCTTTCGTACCTCAGCGTCAGTTTTAGTCCAGGGAGCCGCCTTCGCCACTGGTGTTCCTTCAGATCTCTACGCATTTCACCGCTACACCTGAAATTCCACTCCCCTCTACTAAACTCTAGTTGCCCAGTATCAAATGCAGTTCCCAGGTTAAGCCCAGGGCTTTCACATCTGACTTAAACAACCGCCTACGCACGCTTTACGCCCAGTAATTCCGATTAACGCTTGCACCCTCCGTATTACCGCGGCTGCTGGCACGGAGTTAGCCGGTGCTTCTTGTATAGGTAATGTCAGTCTACCGGGTATTAACCGGTAGGTATTCCTTCCTATTGAAAGTGCTTTACAACCCTCAGGCCTTCTTCACACACGCGGTATTGCTGGATCAGGCTTTCGCCCATTGTCCAATATTCCCCACTGCTGCCTCCCGTAGGAGTCTGGGCCGTGTCTCAGTCCCAGTGTGGCTGATCATCCTCTCAGACCAGCTATGGATCGTCGCCTTGGTAGGCCATTACCCTACCAACTAGCTAATCCAACATAGGCTCATCTATTAGCGCCAGGTCCGAAGATCCCCAGCTTTCCCCCGTAGGGCGTATGCGGTATTAGCGTGAGTTTCCCCACGTTGTCCCCCACTAATAGGCAGATTCCTATGCATTACTCACCCGTCCGCCACTCGTCAGCGCCCGAAGGCCTGCTACCGTTCGACTTGCATGTGTTAAGCATACCGCCAGCGTTCAATCTGAGCCATGATCAAACTCTTCAGTTTAATTTTTAACGCGTCACTAAATAAGATTAGTGACCAATCTTGGCTCGACTACAGAACATCTTTTCTTGCGAATTGACGTGGTTTCTGTGTCGACTATTTTTAACAGCACATAGTCGCTACACATACCCACACAAATTATTTCGATTTAGTTTGTTAAAGAGCCAGAGCATTTCGCCCTGTTGAGCCGACATATTCTACAGCGTTTTCAGTTTCTGTCAAATTTATTTTTTAAGTCATTTCAAAAACCGAAACACCAAAAACAAACAACTTGACCAACCACCAAAAGCCGCCAAACCTAGCCGACTGCTCCACCGCAAAACCAACTTGCTTAAGCAGTGAAGAGCCGCGCATTTTAACCACACTTCCAGCCTTCGTCAAGATATTATTTCTAT
>NZ_JANIBL010000109.1 GCF_024505055.1 Methylomonas rosea | reverse complement strand
GTTGGCTCACGCGCCTGCGTTGCAGATTTTGAATTTGCAGGCGCAATCCTGTAAGGCCATGCAAGCGGTTTGCTCGATGGGTTTGTCCAACAAAGTGGACATCAGCGCGCGGTCGAATTCGCACAGCTCCGGGTATTGCTGGGCCAGATCGTGATAAACGCAATTAACGGCTTTGATGGTCGGCTGCACTTGTTCGGTATCCATTTCGGCGTGATACCCCAGCGATTGCATCAATTCCACCAGCGCGCTTTGCTTTTGTGCCGGGTCTTTGCCGCTGAATTGCGGGGCCAGCGATTGCGCCAGATTGACGCCCATGCGCCACAGCATTTGCCGTAAAGCCGTTTCGCCCAGTTCGGTTTTCAATTCTCCCAGCAATAAGTTGCAAAACCAGGGGTATTGCTTGGGCAGGCGGTTATGGCCTTGTTCGGTCAGAGTGTAGTTGCGCGAAGGCCGGCCGCCGGTGCTGTTCAAAGCCGCTTCCTGGACCAACTGATCTTTTTCCAAGCCGGTGAGATGCTGTTTCACGGCATTTCTGGAAATCTCCAGCCGCGCGGCCAGCTCGTCTATGCTCATGCCGGCGGTGCTGGACAGCAGTAATTTTAAGATTTGCTCTTGGCGCGAGCCGGTAAGTTTGACCATGTGTATGTCGGGCGGTCGAAAATAAGTAATGCGGCATTCTACGCCGGATCAACTATCAGGCAAAGCACTACGAGCCTATTTTTGCCATATAAATAACTTTTATAATAAAAATATTGCAAAAGTAGCTTTTTTGGCTTACTCTGCATTCGGCTTTGAACAGCCGTATTTTTTTAATTTTGCAACGAAAGGCAGACCATCATGAGCGAAACCACGGCAACTCTTTACGAACAACTGGGCGGCGAAGCTGCCGTTAATGCAGCCGTCGATATTTTTTATCGCAAAGTCTTGAGCGATCACCGTATCAACCGTTTTTTCGATAACACCGATATGGACAAACAGGCAGCCAAACAAAAATCCTTTTTAACCATGGCTTTTGGCGGTCCTAATAACTATTCCGGCGCCGATATGCGTCAGGCCCATGCGCATCTGGTGAAAAAACTGGGTTTGGACGATACCCATTTCGATGCGGTCGTGGAAAATCTGGCTGCTACCTTGCAGGAACTGAACGTGCCGCAGAATTTGATCAATCAAGTCGCGGCCATCGCCGAAAGCACACGTAACGACGTGTTGGATCGGTAACTCGAGGAGTAGGGTGATGTCGATGCATAAAATCAGCGTGAACGACCGCGACATTATTTGCGAGTCCGGCGAAACTGTGCTGGACGCCTGTCTGCGCGAAAACATCGACATCCCCTACGGCTGTCGGCAGGGCGCCTGTCAAAGCTGTATGGTGCGCAGCTTACAGGGTCCGCCGCCGCTGGCGGCGCAAGACGGTTTAAAAGAAGTATTGCGCCATCAACACCATTTTCTAGCCTGTCTGTGTTATCCGCAGCAGGATATGGCGATCAGCATTAGTTCGCCCACCGAGTTTTTTACCGAAGCGACGGTGATTGAGAAAAGTTTGTTGAATGCGGAAACCGTGCAACTGACCTTGCAATGCAAAGAAACCATGGATTATTACGCCGGCCAGTTCGTGAATCTGAAACGCGCTGATGGTTTGACCCGCAGTTATTCGATCGCCAACAATCGTTTGCACGCCAACAAACTCAGCTTTCATATCCGCCGTTTGGCCGGCGGTCGCTTTAGCGAATGGGCGCATCAGGAACTGAATGTCGGCGACAAGCTAGAGGTGTCCGATCCGCAAGGACTGTGCTATTACCTGCCCACGAGCCAAGAGAATAATCTGCTGCTGATCGGCACCGGTAGTGGCCTGGCGCCCTTGGCCGGGATTGTCAGCGAAGCTTTGCATCACGGCCATAAAGGGGCGATTCATCTGTTTCATGGCAGCCGAGAGATGGACGGTTTGTATTGGATAGAGGAAATGCAAGAACTCGCCAGCCAGTACGCCAATTTTCACTATACGGCCTGCGTGTCGCGCGGCGACGCACCGGACGGCGTGGTCAGGGGGCGAGCCAACGACGTGGCGATGACCCTGTTGCCCAGTCTGAAAGGCTGGCGGCTGTATCTATGTGGCCATCCGGACATGGTGCATCAAACCAAACGCCAGGCGTTTTTACATGGCGCGGCCTTGCAGGACATCCACGCCGATGCGTTTCATGTGGCCTCGGCAACACTGGATTGAGGGGGAAGCGCGTAAAACTTTTGCCGCTCCAGTACCGCCAAGGCGCGGATTTGCGCCAACACCTGTTGCAAAACCGGCGCATCGTTATCGCGCTGCGACACCATATAGGCCGGTAATTTGAATTGCGGGCTGTCGGCTACCGGAAACAGTTTGCCGGCTTGCAGCAGCGGTTCGGCGAGGCGCACCGGTAGGAAACTGGAGCCGCGGCCTTGCGCCAGAATCAGCTGTATCGCCATCCAGCCGATATTGACCACCTGCGCCGGCCGTTCCAGATTGGGGTAGCTGTTGCTGTGCTGGGCGTAAAACCCCGGCGCCCAATCGACATAAATGTAATCGTCATTCGGCCAGGGTTGCTTGGGGTCGGTGGTTAATAGCACTAATGTCTCGTCGAATAAATGTTCGATTTGTAGGCCGGGGCTGTGCTGAGGTGTGTACATCAAGCCGATGTCCAATGCACCCGCCACCAGGCTGCGCATCAGGTCTTCTTCAAAGCCGATGTCGCTACGGATGGAAATATCCGGCATAGCCTGGCGTATCTCGCTGATCCATTCCGGCAACAAGGTTTCGCACAAGGCAATTCGCGCACCGATGCTAATGCTGCCGCGAAACCGGCTGGGCAGGCCTATATCGTGCCGGGCTTGTTCCAGTGTCAACAGCAAGGATTTGGCATGCCGTAAAAAACGCCGGCCCGGCAAGGTCAGGCTGGCGCCGGAGCGATTGCGCACGAACAGCGTCACGCCCAAATAGGCTTCCAGGCGCTGGATACGGGTGCTGACGGTGGATTGCGTCACGTATAGGCGATTGGCGGCTTCCAGAAAACTGCCGTTGGCCGCGACGCTTAAAAAGGTTCGGATTTGCTCGATATCCATGGTTTTAATATTGCATTTGTCGATATTAAAGTCCAATAAATATCGCTTGTCTTATATCAAACTGATTTTTATAGTGACCACCCAGTAATGTATCGATTCGATGGCATTCATTGGCGCGGAGGAAATCATGAAAAATTCAAGAGGTTTGTTTACCAGGCTATTTGCCGACCACAAAAAAGTCCTGCTGGGCTTGGCTTTACCGTGCTTGTTGGCGGCCTGCGCAGCGCCAAGTATTAAGCCTGCCGCGTCGCAAATCGACCGCTTGCACAGCTTTTTGATTGTGCCGGTGCAAGCACCGCCTCTGGAAGTGATACCTGACTTGATCGAGCGCCGCGACCCGGCTTACCGGCATGCCCAAAATATGGCCTTGGGTTTTGCCCTACCCACCGAGCTATATCAAACTGCCGGCGGCATCGTCATCGCGGGTATGGTCAGCGACAGTCAAGCGGCTGATGTGGATGCGCTTACCAAGGCGGTGCCAACGGCCGCCGGCGGCTCCGCGAATGCCGAGTTGGTTTGGACGCCCGCTAGGACGGCGGCGCAGAAACTGCGTAGTTTATTGGCGGCGGAAAACCGCAAAGGCGAATTGAGCCGTGAGTATTATCAGCTGCCTACAGCGGGCGACGCCAGTTTGCAGCATTGGCATCAGGCTATCCAAACCTGGTACGGCCAGAACATCACACCAATCGATTATACGGCGATGGGCAGCTACGATGCGGTGATAGAGATTGGTATCGGCAGGTATCGAATCTTCGAAGGGCAAACGTCGTTGCAGCTTTTGATCAAGCTTATCGATCCCGTGTCGCGCAAGGTCATCGCCCGCACGCTTTCGGAGAGTTTTAAGGTTGACGAGCAGGCGCTCGCCTCCCTGGATAACGGCGGCGAAGCGTTCAAGCAACTGATCGGCGATATGGCGGTGCCGCTGTTGCGGCAAAGTTTGGGAGACATCGGTCTGCGCATCCCGCAGCAAGCCAATGAATCTTAGCCTGCTGGCAGAGCCAATAAGCGGATGAACGTCGTCTATCAAAAACGCCTGCGTGGCTGGCGTTTTACGTTATTTAATTTTTGTCTGGGGTTTGGGCATGCACTGGTGATTTTCAATGCCGGCGCTTATATCGCCATGCTGCCCAGAGTGGCCGGTGGCTTGGGTGTGCCGCCCAGCTTTGCGACCTGGACCCAAACCGATTACATGATAGCGCTGGCGCTGGCGTTTCCGGTGGGCGGCTGGTTGGCGCGGCGCTTTGGTGAATATCGGCCCTTCGTCGCTGCCTTCCTGGTTTTTACCTTAGCCTCTTTCATTTGCGCGTATTGCACCGCTTTTTACAGCTATCTGGCCGGCCGCATTTTGTTGGGATTTGCCGGTGGTTTGACGCTGCCCTTGGGCCAGGCCTTGCTGCTTAAGGAATATCCGGATAGACGTAAATCGCTCGGTATCGGGGTTTGGAGCATATTCACGCTGACGCCGTTCACCTTCGGTCCGCCCTTGGGTGGCTGGATAGCCGACAACCTGGGCTGGCGCTGCTTGTTTTGGCTCAACATCCCCGCGGCATTGGCGATTGCCGGCATCGTCGGCGCGCTGCTATATCGGCGCGGTCACCGGCGATCCTGGCAGCGCTTTGATAGCGTCGGATTTCTGTTGTTGGTGATGCTGGTGTTTGCCTTGCAGACGCTGTTGAATCAAGGCAACGATTGGGACTGGACCCATTCGGCCTATATCAATGGCTTAATCGCGTTGATAGGCGCCACGCTGATTTACTGGGTGGTCTGGGAATTGCAAGTGCGCCGGCCGTTTCTGGATATTCGCCTGTTTGCCCACCGCAATTTTGCGATTGGCGTCTTCATTTTATTCACAGGTTTTCTGTGCTTTCAAGGCTTGTTGTCCATGTTAATCGTGCAGTTACAACTGGCTTTCGGCTATTCGTCCTGGGAAGCCGGTTTGGTATTTCTGCCGATGGCCATCTTCGCCAAGCCGATGGCCAGCGTTTTTCACGAGATCGTCAAACGCTGCGATGCCCGGCTGTTGGCCAGCGCCAATTTGCTGGGGTTTGCCGCCACCTATTTCTGGTTGAGCCGCTTCGACGATCCGGACGCGTTTGCGCAATTGTTCTGGCCGAAATTGCTGGAAGGCGCCTGCCTGGGCAGTTTTTTCGTACCGATGACCGCATTGCTGCTGCACGGCCTGCCGGCCGAGCGGCAATGGCGGGCACTGGAGCTGGCGAATCTGTTGCGGATAGCCGCCGGGGCAATCGGCATTGCCTTACAAGGTATTGTTTTGTACTGGCGGGTGCCGCAGCATCTGACCCGCTTTGCCGAAAATCATGGCGCGTTCGAACTGACCGATCATCCCGCTCTGGCCGCACTGAATTCGTTGGGACTCTCCGAGACGGCGGCTTTGGCCAAATATGCCAAGCTGGCCGGCCGGGATGCGGTTTTGCACGGTATGAACGATGCATTCTGGATGGCCGGTTGCCTGTTTGTCGGCATGGCGGCACTGGTCTGGTTTGCGCATCCAACCCGCACGCCGGTTAGAGTCAGTGTCGAGCAGGAGTTACGCCGTGAAACTCAGGAATTGCTCGCGGAGGAAGCCTGATGTCCGCTCGCCGACTGATTGCGCTGACGTTGGCGGTGAGCTTTTCGGCAGGCTGCGCCCGGTTCGGCGAAGAAGAAGGCGCGCGCGCCAGCCTGTTACCCATGCCCGAAATAGCAAACACCGTCGCTACTGCTCGGAGCAAGTTCGAAACCAGCAATGCCTGGCCTTCACAGACTTGGTGGACGGGTTTCGCCAGCCCGGAATTGCAGCGCTTGATAACCGCCGCACTAGCCGACAATCCGGATTTCAAGGCCACCGCAGCAAGGTTGCGGCAATCTCAGGCGATGGTCGATGCGCAGGCCGCCGAGTTGTATCCGACAGTAGACGCCAATGTCAGCTTCTCGGCCCAACGCTTCTCGGCAAACAGCGTGCAAGCCAAACTGGCCGGGGAAAACTTTCGGCACATGCTGATTAATCCCTTGATCTTGCGTTACCACCTGGACTTTTGGGGACGCGACGCGGCGGCCTTGCAAGGCGCGGTCGGCCGCTCGCTGGCGG
>NZ_JANIBL010000108.1 GCF_024505055.1 Methylomonas rosea | reverse complement strand
AATAGCGAAAAATGCCCCAACATCGTTATGCCACTGCAAAGCGGCCACTCATTCCGATCAAAATACCTGCAAATCTTAAACGTATTGTGTCGAACCTGGATCACTGATAAATATATGAAGTCGATATTACTTTTTATAAACAACAATGTCCAAGGATTACCAGAATATAGGATTAGATGTAATTGACATGGCCGTTGCAAATGGCGATTTGTTGTTTAATAGTAAAACCAAGAGCCAAGATTTCAATCGAGCGTGTGACCATATCTTAGTGCTACTGCTGGATGCTGTTTCATGCTTTGAACGGTGTTCCTATGGAACCGCAGTATTTCTTTCAATTACTGTCATCGAGGAAGTCGCGAAGGCATCCATTGGCTTATTTCGTAGGGCAAACAATACACAACCAGCCAAAGGACGAACAGATAAGTTGTTCAGTCACGTTGCAAAGCATCAAATGGCTATTCTTCCTACAGTATTTATGGGTAAGCGACTAGAAGACGCCATAGGAAAAGAACGCTGCCAACAATTATTAGAAGAGGCGGCAGACGGTAAATTTAGCAAGCTTCGTGAAGATTCTTTGTACTTCCGTAGTGAGCACAATCAATTTGCCACCCCCGGCGAGTCCATCACGAGACAGAAAGCCCGAGAGATGATTTTATTAGCCATTGAAACGGCGGATGATCGATTAGTCGGCTATACAGGGCATACAGGATTGATAGAGAAGCGGATGGATGCGCTATTTGAGGCCGTTGCTAATTTATGATAATTCGTTCGAGCCGTTCCAAAACCTTCCTTGAAAGACAGGGAATGTCCGGTCGCCGACACTGGCCCAACAAGACTTATCCACCACGATGCTGATCTGAGCACAGTATTGGGTTATCGATGTGATAGATAATCATTATTCGTTAGAACAAATTAGGAGAACAAAATGGGCGATTGGGATTTCCTTCACGAAATGAGGGATCGTGGATATAGCCAAGAAGCTATTACTGGAGCCATGGCCTGTGGCTATGCGCCATGGGAGGGGGAAGAGATAGCAAGGCAAGACAGAAAAGCTAAATGGGAGGAATTGAAATCGCAAAGGGACTCAGGCGAAATAACGCCCGCAGAGTTCAAAAAGCGAAAGATAGCGCTATTCAAATAGCGCTTCAATTGCCTATCAAACCGAAACAGGATTCGGCAAGCCGGTTGGCCTGGGTGTTCAAAAGCTAATGAAAGAGGCGGAAGAGTTGCCTGGAATATGTAAGCCAGCGGATTTGACTATTTAACACGCGTCAGCACACGCTTTTCCGGTTCTTGAATAACCGGCGGCTCAGGCTTTATTTCCAAGTGTGCGGGCCTGGTCTGATCAATATCAATGCCATATTTAAGAAGCGCCTCACGGTGCTTTTTAAGTGTTCTGGCAGAATACAACGTAGAAATATCTTGAGCGTAGAACCAAAACGACGCCGTAAGCCTTACCGAATAAGGCTCGCGCTCCGAAATGGCCTTTAAAATCGACTTTGGATGCTCCGGAGGATAGGCCGGGTCCGGCCCAACTACCCAACATTGCACCGGGATCAATTCGAACTTAAATGTCCTCGCATGCTTCCAAAGAAAGTAAAAATCCCTCGCCTCTTTTTCTGTAGAAAATTCCGCCGCTCGTTCCCGACCGCAAACCCTATGTTTAGCCGAAAGATATTGGCCGTACTCGTATTGAAAATGCCAAGGCCAAGCGTCGTGCTTGGTTGGGTCATAAACACCTATCAAATAGCTAAGTCTCAGAATATTCATACCTTTGATCATCCTACACTCAAAATGTCGAGTGACGCAAAAAGTGAAAGATGATGCGTTGATTTTAAAGATTTATTTCAATTTTAATGTCACACGTCAGGCTCATTTTTGCCACATAAAATGAAAAATACCCGATTTTGTGCAAATAATATTGAAAAAATTCGAACCCATAATTCTGATAGAGCAAGTTTGGCCAATACCCGACCGTCCGGTCGTCAACCAATTTGGTTAGTTTCGGCCAGCAATTAAAAGCAGCCACAGACAATGAGTACAATGAAGGTTGGTTGTCCGTTTTTGATGATGGGGATCAACACGAGACAGTCTGTGGCTTGTGGACAAGACATTGTTCGGAATCTTGGTAAAAAATTCCGGTTTATTTATGATATGAGTACTTAACTGATACACAATTCGACAAGCGTCGCCTGATTAGATACCCTAGCAACGATTCGCTTTTGAATCGCTATTTTGGAAAATGGACCTATGAAAAAAAGCTTTTTGACCTCTTTATCGATTTTGGCTGCATCAATTGCTGCTGATGCCTCAGCGGCTTTGCCAGAAAGCGCAACTAATCAAATGCCAACGCTGGACACCGCTTCAGTCGAGAAACAAACATCACAATTGCCGTTTGTGATTGATAGACCAACTGTCGAAAATGGTGGCGTTTTTGTGGCTGCTCACAGCTCGCATGCTTCTCACTCATCTCATCGGTCACACTACTCATCACGCTAAAAAATGACAAAACACGAACTCAGCTTTGATGTTCGCGTTTTTTCGCTTGAAACGATCAAACGGGCGCTTTATCGATATCAAGACAAGTGTTCGTTTGACATTCAACTGAGAGACAGCGACATCGTGATCGCTTTTGAATCATCTATCGAAGACATGGCAGATCGGATTAAACGCGAAGTCTTGGATCAGGACTTGCGCGACACGATTTCGAAACAAACCGCCAACGTCCGCCAACTGATATTAGCAAACGCCTTTTCGAATACAGGATTAATTGGATAATGTCCCCGCTAGGGAAGCGCTTCAAGCTGGTTGATGACTTCAATCAGGCCGAAAACCACGATTATCACCTGCTGCCGTCACGTTTCGCCGGATTGGATGACGGTCGGTATCTTTTAAGCAACGAAGTCGGCGAATATCTGGTCGTTGATCGGTCGCAGCTCGAAAGCTACGTCAAAAAGGCCGTCGATCAGGATAGTGACTTTTACCATGATCTGAAATCCAAGCATTTCCTGTTCGATGACGACTCCAATGTCGCTATCGACCTGCTGGCACTTAAATACCGCACCAAGGCGCTAAGAACTTCGCAATTCACCTCGCTGCACCTCTTCGTGGTCACGTTGCGTTGCGACTATACCTGCCAATACTGCCAGGTATCGCGCCAAACTGACGACAAGCATGCTTTCGACATGTCCGAAGAAACGGCCCGCAAGGCTCTAGCCTTGGTTTTCAGGAGCCCGTCGCCAGCGATCAAAATCGAGTTCCAAGGCGGTGAGCCTCTGCTCAACTTTAATCTAATCCAATACGTCGTGTCAGAAGCCAAAAAGCTCAACGAAACGCACAAACGGGATTTACAGTTCGTCATCACCAGCAACCTGAGCTTTCTCGACGATACCGTACTGGCATTCTGCCAAGAACACGGCATCCATCTGTCGACATCGCTGGACGGTAACGAAGCCCTGCACAACAGCAACCGGCCTCGCCCCGGCAAAAACAGCTACGAGATTACGGTCAAAGGCATCAAAAACGCCCAGCGGTTTTTAGGTCGGGACAAGATTGGGGCGTTGATGACCACGACCGAAAAAAGCCTGTCGCAAGTCAGATCGATCATCGATACCTACCTGGAACATAACCTCGACTGCATTTTCCTGCGTCCGCTCAGCCCGTATGGGTTTGCGGTCAAGAATCACCAGACGCAGAAATACGACATCGATAGATGGTTCGAGTTTTATAAAGAAGGCTTGGACTATATCCTGGAGATCAACCGCCAAGGACACCACTTCGTCGAGGTCTACACGCAAATCATCCTGACCAAGCTGCTGTCGCCGTTCAATACCGGATACGTCGACCTGCAATCGCCTTCCGGCGCCGCGATCGCTGCCATCGTTTATAACTACGACGGCGATGTCTACGCATCCGACGAAGCGCGAATGCTGGCCGAAATGGGCGACAGGAAATTCAGGCTCGGCAGCGTCCATACGGACAGCTACGAAGACATCTGGCTATCGGATGTTCTACTCGATACTTTGGAATCAAGTCTCTCCGAAAGTGCCCCTATGTGCCACGACTGCGGTTTTTTGCCCTATTGCGGCACCGATCCCGTCTACCACTACGCCACGCAACAGGATGTCGTCGGTCATAAGGCGTTCAGCGGTTTCTGCGCTAAGAACATGAAAATCTTCAAGCATGTGATTAAGCTGCTGGAAGACCCAGACACCAAAAAGATATTAACCAACTGGGTGAGATGATGATTCGTTTGAGCGCCAAGGACAATGCCGCTTTATCGGCGATGACGCATGAGGAACCGTTGATCGCCAAGATCACCGTTAATCCGAACCTGCCAAACGGGCTTCGTTCGCAAAGCGTTTTGATCATACATGAACCAGCTGCGATACCTGACGGCTTTGGATTAGTGCTGCTGGCGTTCGATGGCGAAATTGCTAATGCGCCTGTAAATACCGTCAGGCTGTCGAATGACATCCGCTATCTTAAAGAAAACGACGTCATCAAGTTCTATCCTGCCGGCTGCAAGATCAATGTGTTGTACCGGAAAGAAGCGAACGTAAATACTTTCCTGCTGACCGAACGCTGCAACTCGTTTTGCATCATGTGTTCGCAGCCGCCGCGCGATATAGACGACAGCTATTTGGTCGATGACATCCTGGAAGCCTTGCCACTGATACATCCTGAAACGCCTGAGATCGGCTTTTCCGGTGGCGAGACTACGTTAATCGGCAACGATAGCTTCACCCGGCTGATTCAAGCCGCCAAAAACCACTTGCCGAATACCTCACTGCACATTCTGTCCAATGGCCGGAATTTCAATAACCTTGATCTGGCGATTAAGGTTTCGCGCGTTCAGCATCAAGACCTCATGATCGGCATACCGCTGTATGCCGACTATTCGCAACTGCATGACTTCATAGTGCAGGCCGACGGCGCATTCGACGAAACCATACGCGGTATCCTCAACCTTAAGCGCTGCCAGGTGCCGGTAGAAATCCGCGTCGTGATCCATCAGGAAAATTACCATCGCCTACCGAGACTGGCTGAATTCATCACGCGGAATCTCCTATTTGTCGACCACGTTGCCTTGATGGGGCTGGAGATGATCGGTTTCGCGAAATCGAACCAGCAGGCGCTATGGATCGATCCTTACGATTATAGGCATGAGTTGCAGGACGCCGTCGAAACCATGGCGAAAGCCGGCATGAAGGTATCGATCTATAACACGCCGTTCTGCGTCGTTCCCGAAGCTATCCGCTGCCATGCCGTCAAATCCATCAGCGACTGGAAGAACGACTATCTCGACGAATGCTCAAAATGCTCAGCCAAACAGCAATGCGGCGGGTTTTTCTCGTGGAACCTCAGCAAACCCAGCTTACACATTCAGCCCTTATAACGTATGCGCCTATTTTTATTTATTGCCCTTTTTATTAATACCTCAGTTGCTTTATCAGAGACCTTGGAAGGGTTTGTTGTATCAGTACATGATGGCGATACAGTGACATTGCTGTTGGCAAATAAGAGCCAAGTCAAAATCAGGCTAGCGCAAATCGATGCCCCAGAAAGCGATCAGGCGTTTGGTCAGAAATCGAAACAGGCGCTAGCCACCATGGTTTTCAACAAAAACGTCAAGGTTGAAAAAGAGACCGTCGACAAGTACGGACGAACTGTCGGCACGATCTTTGTCGATTCGCTTGATGCAAACAGGGAACAAATCAGACAAGGAATGGCTTGGACATACCGCCAATATCTTCATGATCAAAGCCTCATTCAAGATGAAGAAAATGCCAAACAATCCAAAATTGGCTTGTGGTTTGATCCGAATCCTATACCACCTTGGGAATACAGGCATTCAAAAAAGGGGCAACAGCAGAATTCGCCCCCACGCAATGTGTCGACAGCCATCGAAAAACCGTCAGATAACCAATGCGGCGCAAAACGTTATTGCAAGGAAATGACCTCTTGCGACGAAGCCAAGGTCTACTTGAGTCAATGCGGATTAAGCAGACTTGATGGCGATGGCGACGGAGTTCCGTGCGAAAAGCTGTGTAATAGCAGGTAGCCTATACCTTTTCATTAGCCAGCTAAACTTAAATAAATCTAGTTGCGGATAAAGACTATCATGCGGAAAGACATTGCGGTCTTTTTATGGTTTGTATTTTTACTCGTCCTGCCTATGGTAGGCATGGCGGACACCTATCACGATAACTTAAGAACCTGTCTT
>NZ_JANIBL010000107.1 GCF_024505055.1 Methylomonas rosea | reverse complement strand
ATTCCATGCCACCCATGCCGAATTCTCCGCGTCTCGCCCCGCTCAAGCCAAACCGCCCGCCCAGTTCGTTACCCGCCAGCAAGCGATGCCCGGCGCCGCGCAATAACAACAGATATTTGCCGCCGGCCGGAGCCTGCTCCCAAACCGCCGTGCGCACCGCGGCCGAACTGATGGCATACGGGTCGTTATCTTCGCTGCCGGTAATCGTCAGCATGGGCAGACGCAAAGCCTGAAACCGGCTGCGAACATTGCCTTCCGCCAAATCCACCGATGGGCTCAACACCATTGCAGCAACCGGCTTGAGTTCGTCGCTATGCGGCAGACCGGTGCCGAAATTCTCGCCCAAGGCCGCCGTCACGGTTTGTGCACCCAAATCGTAACCGGCCAGAATCACTTTGCTTAAGTCGGCTGACGCATACAGTGGTTGCCGCAGACCGGCTCGGGTTTGCACTTGCCGATAAGCCCAAAACAGTTGCTCCAAGCGGATTTTCAGATTCTCCACGGCAAAATATTGATGGCCGACGTAGCGCAACTCACTTTCGCGCGCGCTCCGCGATTGCCGACGCGGCTTGTCGCCAAACCAACCGCCGCTCGCCTGGTCCGGACGTAGTTCCATGTTTTCATCCGCCAGCTCTACATTCTCGTCGTCCGGTATCTCCTCGGGGTCGTCGAAGCGGCGTTCCGCCTCCAGGGCCTTTAAGGCTTGGCTAACCGGCACCGGCTGCATGCTAAACACCAGATAGCCGGCCTTGGCCCAGGTTTCCCGCCACAAACGCCCGGCTTTGGCATCTTCGCCCAAGCTGGGCAGATAAATAATCAAAGGATAACTGCCCGGCGTGCTCGGCCCGATCAGCTCCACTTCCAGCGCCGTTTGCTGATAAATCCAGACATCGTGCGTAGCATCAACAGCAAAACTCCGCGCGGTTTTGTAGGCACCATTGCCCAAGGCCTCGCTCAACTTTTCCTGCTGATCTTCTTGACTGGGCAGCGGCGGTCTGGACGAACAGGCGCTAAACAACAGCAGCGAGCAGCACAAGAGCAAGCGGCGCGATTTAAAGAATTTATGAGCTTGGGGCATGACTTTGCAACTCCGGCAAAAGGTCGGCGACAGGTTATCGATAAAGCCATTATCGCCGACAGATGACTAAATCGGCGTCAGTAAATTGTAAAAATGGGTAAACCCGCGTGGCTGGCTATGGGTATGGCTGGCGCTGCAAGACGTCCAAGGCTTGATCGAAAGCAAACACCTCGACATGCCGTGTCAAGGACGCAACTCCTTCGCGGCCCAAGGTTTGCCGTAATTGCTCCTGGTGTTTTTGTACATAAACTTGGGATTGAATATTGCCTTCCTCCAGCAATATCCGCAGACCTTCGACAACCGCGCGTAGTGCTTCTTCGGAATAACTAGGCTGCGAAATCTCTTGAGGCGCCGGCTCACTCGGCAACACCTCAAGAATCCGGGCGATGAAAGCGGCAAGCTGCTCGGTCAATTGCTTGAGCGGACGCTGCAAGGAATCGACCGCTTCAGCTGCTTGCTGTTTTAAGGCCAATTCGATGCCCTCGGCGGTCTGCCGGATGTGGGTTATTCCCAAAGTTGCGGCACTGCTTTTTAAGGAATGCGCTGCTCTTTGCGCGGACTCCCAATCGCCCACCGCCAATAACTGCCTGATATTCTCGGCTTCGGCCGCGTGCCGCTGCGCAAAATGCCGTAACTGGCGCAGATAAAACGGCAGCTTGTTTTGCAGATTGTGTAAACCCGCCTGTAGATCCAGGCCCGGGATATTCGCCAAGCGTTCGTGCAGCGCCGCGTTGCCGGCGTTTTGGTCGCCCGGTGTTTTAGAATCCCGGGCCGGATCGACCGTCGCCAGTGGCGGCATCCAGCGCAACATCACCTCGTACAGCACCTCGGGATTGACGGGCTTGGGAATATGATCGTTCATCCCGGCGCTCAGGCAAGCGCGTCTATCTTCGTCAAAAGCGTTGGCGGTCATCGCCAATATCGGCGTCTTGTCCCGCCCCGGCATACGCCGAATCGCCAAGCTGGCGGCGATGCCATCCATCTCCGGCATTTGCACATCCATCAGAATCAGGTCGTACGCCTGTTTTGCCGCCATTTCGCAAGCGCTGCGGCCATTTTCGGCCAAATCGACTAACACACCGGCCTCTTGCAACAACTCCAACGCCACTTCCTGATTAATCAGATTGTCTTCGGCCAACAACACCCGCCGCCCTTTCAGCTTGGATAGATCGGGACGCCGCGCATCAGCAGGTTTTTTTTGCCGCCATCCCGATAACGCCCCGGCAATCACATCGTGCAAGGCCGATAGCGTCACCGGCTTGGCTAGATGCCCAACAATCCCGGCGCTACGCAACTCCTCGGTGCTGCCGTCGTAGCTATAGGCGGTCACCAGTACAATTTTCGGTAAGGGCTCGCCGAGTATTTCGCCCATCCGGCGCGCGGTTTGAATGCCATCCATCCCCGGCATCATCCAGTCCATCAACACCAGATCGAACGGTGAATCGGCCTGCTGGGCATCGACAACATTTTGCACGGCCACCGGACCGGAATCGGCCACGCTCACCTGGGCTTCGAACCGAGTCAGCATGTGCGCGATAGCTTCGCGGGCCTCCGCCACATCGTCTACCACCAATACTTTTAAACCTTTCCGAATATCCGGCTTGGGTATTTGCTGCGCAGAACTCACAGCATATTCAAACGGTAATTCCAACCAAAACGTGCTGCCGCGCCTCAGTCCACTTTCCACGCCCACCGTGCCGCCCATCATTTCGATCAGGCGCTTGCTGATGGCTAACCCCAAACCTGTGCCGCCGAAGCGGCGCGACGTCGTCGCATCCGCTTGCTCGAAGGCTTGGAATAAGCGGCTGCATTGCTCGGCATTCATGCCGATGCCGGTGTCGCTGATTTCAAATCGTGCCACAATCCCCACCGGATTTTTGGCTATCAATTTAGCCCGAAACACGATATGCCCAATCTCGGTAAACTTGACGGCATTGCTGGCAAAATTAAGCAAAATCTGCCCCAGCCGCAGCGAATCGCCGCGTAACACCGCCGGTAGCGCCGGATCGATACGGTTTATCACTTCCAGACCTTTTTCGGCGGCGCGGTCGCAAATCAGGTCGTTCAAACTTTTAAAAACCTGATCGAGATCGAAATCGCCGATGTCCAGAACCAATTTGCCGGCTTCGATCTTGGAAAAATCCAAAATGTCATTGATGATGCCCAGCAAATGCCGGGCGGCAACGGAAATCTTGGCCAGCTGCTCGCGCTGCTTGGCGTCCAGCGGGGTATTTTGCAGCAAATGCGTCAAACCGATAATGGCGTTCATCGGCGTGCGGATTTCATGGCTCATATTCGCCAGAAATGCGCTTTTCGATACATTGGCCACTTCCGCCGCTTGCATCGCATCGGCCAACTGTTCGGTGCGCTCAACGACCAACTCCTCAAGATGTTCGCGATAGTTTTCCAACTCTTCGAGCATCTGTTTCTTCTCGGTGATGTCATCCTTGATCGCCATGTAATGACTAATCCGGCCGTCTTGCTGCCGAATCGGCGCCACGATAGCCGACTCCACAAACTCACGGCCATCCTTGCGCTTATTGATAAATTCGCCTTGCCAGGATCGGCCATGCGTTAAATTATCCCAAAGCTCGACAAAATACTCCGGCTTGGTCTTGCCCGATTTCAAAAGACTGGCATTTTGACCCAACAGTTCAGAGCGCGAATAGCCGGTGGTTTGGATCACCGCTTCGTTAACGTACTCGATCCGCGCATCCAGATCGGTGATAACAATACTCTCCGGGCTTTGCTCGACTACCAGGGATAATTTGCGTAGCGTCTCCTCCGCACGCTTACGCTCGGTGATGTCCATCAGAGTTGCCAATAAATTGTCGCCTATCGTAATACCGGAGATGATGGCAGTGCGCACCTCACCGCTTTTACAGGTCACTTGATATTCCAGCGATTCGATCGGTGCCTGCTGTTCTGCCGCGCGCCGCTGCAAATCCTGCCAGATATCGAACACGGTTTGCCGGTAAACCGGATCGGGATACGCCTTGCGCCACCAATCCTCGACAGTTGGGATGTCGGACAAGGTATAGCCAAAGGTGCGAGCGATAGACTGGTTCAAAGCCAACATGGTACCGTCCGCGGCGACCAGTGCCATCGGCACCGGCGCCACATCGAACAACTTGCGGAAATTAGCCTCGCTTTCCCGCAACGCCGCCTTGATACGCTTGCGCTCGGTAATGTCGCGCACTATCTTCGACGCGCCGATGACATTGCCTTCGCAGTCCTTGATCGCCGAAATCGTCGAGGCAACCTCGATCCGGCTGCCGTCCTTACGCACCCTTTGCGTTTCGTAATTGCTTATCCGCTCGCCGTTAACAATCCGCTGCAGCAGCTCGGTTTCTGTGGCCAGCAGTTCGGATGGAAACAGCAGCGTAATCGGCTGGCCGACAATTTCAGCGGCGCTGTAACCGAACATGCGTTCGGCCGCACCGTTCCAACTGGTGACGATGCCGTCCAAATTTTTGCCGATAATCGCATCGTCGGAAGAATTGACCAGCGCCGCCAACTGGGTACGCTCCGCTACCAAGCCCTGCTCAAGTAATACGTTCGCCGCTTTCAAAGCCTGCTCGACCCGTTCGCGTTCGGCAACCTCCTGTTGCAACTGTTCATTGGCCTCGCGCAACTGAGCGGGGCTGGGCAATTGCAGCGCTTTGGGAATCAACGGTATCAATACCGCCACCGTCACTACCGAGACCATCGCCGTCACGACTTTTGCAAAGGCATCGAGTCCGTAAAGTGGTTCCCAAATCACCACGACATCCATCAAATGCGTCGTGCCGCAGGCCAGAATGAACACTACAAACAGCCAAAGCACCCGGACATACGGAAAATCCCGTCGACGCCGTGCGAAATAACCCAAGGCAACCGGCAGTAAAAAGTAAGACAAGAATATCAAGCCGTCGCTAACCACGAAGGTCCACAGCAAACCCGGCGACCAGCTCAGGCAATAGCCGTGCGGCATGAAATTATTGTCGGTCAAGAATTTGAGAGCTTCATTCATAGCCGGGATGTCGGTTAAGCGTTAAATCGGCAAGTCGACTTCTTGAGCCACATGCCACCAATAAACCGCCATTTCTCTATGTAAGAGGCGGCTAAAGCGTTCTCGATAAAAACCACTACATGCAAAAATAGCAGCTAGCCAAAACAACGTAAAATTTGGGCCTTTAACTCTATCAATTAAATTCCGTCGACCTGTAATGTAACAGCGTTGGGGATCGCCGTGGCAAGCTGAGTGCGAAGTGGCTTTAAACAGCGGTTCATCCCCGCGGGTGCGGGGAACGCACAATCAACCGCGATATCGTCCGGCCGATTGCCGGTTCATCCCCGTGGGTGCGGGGAACGCAACACCAGCCGGGCGAAATCCTCGATCATGTTCGGTTCATCCCCGCGGGTGCGGGGAACGCATCTTTTGCCAGCTCTTTCGCGCCTTTTATTTCGGTTCATCCCCGCGGGTGCGGGGAACGCCGGATAAGTTGGTCTAATTGCTCGCGGGCTGGCGGTTCATCCCCGCGGGTGCGGGGAACGCAGTGCATCCACGTCGCGCACGTCAGCGGCCATCGGTTCATCCCCGCGGGTGCGGGGAACGCATGAGGCCCAAAACCACACGGTAGCAATCATTCGGTTCATCCCCGCGGGTGCGGGGAACGCCCATTTGGAGAAATTCAGCCGCAGGACGATGCTGGTTCATCCCCGCGGGTGCGGGGAACGCTTTCGTCACGAATGCGACGGGACTCGATAAAAGGGTTCATCCCCGCGGGTGCGGGGAACGCTAGAATTGCGTACCCTTATAAGTGATACGATCCGGTTCATCCCTGCGGGTGCGGGGAACGCCAGACTCTAAATAGTGACTTAGACGACGCTCCTGGTTCATCCCCGCGGGTGCGGGGAACGCTTGCAGCAGCTGTAAAATCGCCAGGCGGCGGGCGGTTCATCCCCGCGGGTGCGGGGAACGCAAATGCCCACGGTCTTTGCAGTGTGACGCGCGCGGTTCATCCCCGCGGGTGCGGGGAACGCGCTGGTTTCCAATTGCGTTACTAGGCGTAATCCGGTTCATCCCCGCGGGTGCGGGGAACGCTCCTTGGCGGCTTTGGCGGCGCGTTGCTGTTCCGGTTCATCCCCGCGGGTGCGGGGAACGCTACGCTATTATCCCTCCTGGACACGAGTACCCC
>NZ_JANIBL010000106.1 GCF_024505055.1 Methylomonas rosea | reverse complement strand
CGGGACCGGGCAGAGTGCCGCGCCGGTGCCTGGCGGCAGCGGCGAGGGGGCTGGTAACTGGCGGGATACCTCGCTGTTTAACGGCATAGAGTCGCCCAGAATGCCCTCGCTTTCGGTGGTCGCGGTGCCTAGCCTGAGCCTGAGTGCTTCGGTGGGCATCAGCGGCGGTGTGGGGTTTGGAGTGAGTGCTGGCGTCAACATTAGTGGCAGTATCAGCGCCAATGTTTCTGCAAGCTTGTCTGCCTCGGTCAATGTTGGTGGAGGCGCTGTCGGCGGTTCGACCAGTAGTGCAGGCGGGGCAAAAGCCACGCAGCAGGCGGTGCCACCGGCAAGTCCTGCTTTTAAATTCGGCAATTCCGCCAGTCTGGGCACCGGCATCGAAGGTGCATTCAATCCGGCTGGAAACAAGGGAAGTATGAATGCCGCCCATATTCAAACAGGCAGTGCGTCGTTAAGACCAGCAGCCCAGATTACGGGTGATGGCGGTCAAGCCGGACCATCGGCCTCGGCGGTGACTGGCGAGAGGCCACTATCAACAGCCGCAGCTAAGCAAGCAGGACCGGCGGCTGTGGGTCGCAAAAGCAGTGGCGTATCGGTAAGCAATTTATTAAAAGCCGCCGCCGACAGCGGCGTCGGTTTCGATTGAGCGGGAATTAGACATGCCGGTATTGATAGACGAAGTGATTTTGGAGGTGCAAGACGGCGTCACCGAAGCCGCCGAACGGCAACCGACTGCTCAGCAGACACCGTTGTCACCAGTGGAAATCGAGTTGACGCAAATGTTGGAATTGATTCGGCAGCGGCAGGAAAGGTTGAGGATTGATTGAATCGGTGTTGTAGGGTCGAATTTATTCGACCTTCAGCGAGGGCAGTGCGAATGAATTCGCACCTACACTCTTGGGCAGAACTGACATTCAGCCGGCAGACGTTTTAAAAATCCCCCTCAATCCCCCTTTTTCAAAGGGGGGAACGACAGGAGAGGAAAGTAGTTAACCCATAACAATATTAATAATAACAACACTATGCCCGAAAACGCCTTCACCAGCTCCCGCCCGACGATCAAAATCGACGGCGAACAACGCGATGACCTGCAACAGGCCTTGCAGGCGATGCAGGTCAATCTGCCCTTGCACGGCTGCGCGCATGCCGAATTGCAGCTGTCTAATTGGGGCAGGCCGGAAGGTGGACAGGATCCTGACTTTACCTTGAACGACATTGCCTTGGGCGCCGGCGTGGAAATTGAAATGGGTAGCGACACCCCGCAACACCTGTTCAGCGGCGAGATTACCGCCATCGAAGAAAGCTACGGCGAAGGCGCTCCCAACATCGCATTGCTGTTGCAAGACAAACTACACAGATTGGCGCGCAGCCGGCATAACCGCAGTTTCGAAGATCAAAGCCCGGATGATTTGGTGCAAGCCATCGCCGGCGAGGCGGGCCTGCAAACGGATGCGTCACTGTCTAATATCACCGCCACCTGGCATCAACTCAACGAAAGCGATCTGGCCTTTCTGCTGCGCATCGGTAACCGCTTTGATATAGCGGTGCGCTTGGACGGCAATACGCTGCGGGTCAAGGCCGAAGAAGCCGATCCCAACCCGGTTGAGCTTAGTGCCCAGGACAGCGCCTTGAAAGTCCGCTTGATTGCTGATTTAAACCATCAACCCCTCAGTAGTCAGGCCAACGGCTACAACCTGGCTAGCGCCGAAGCGGTGGATTTTACGGCCGACGCGATGACGCTGGCACCCACAGGTACCGGTGCCGCCGCCACTTTAGGCAACCTAAGCTGGCCCGGCCCGGAAATCGTCCCGCAGCCGTTTCCGGGCACCAGCAGCGAAGCCGAAGCTTATGCCAAGGCCGCTTTCAAGCGCCAAGCCAAACGCTTTATTCAAGGCGAGATTGTCTGCCAAGGCGAAGCAAGCTTGAAACCTGGCCGCGAGATCGATCTGGATGGCGTGTCGCCGCGCCTGAAAGGCCGCTATCAAATCGTGCATTGCGTGCATCGCTTCGATAACAACAGCGGCTTTGAAACCCATCTCAAAGTCAACAAAGGCGGGTGGCAGTCATGAACAGTCACGCCTTGGGCAATCTGCACAGCTTGCAGCTCGGTCAGGTCACCGACAATGCCGACCCGGACAGCCGTGGCCGCATCAAGGTGCGCTTGCTGGCGACGCAAATGGAACTGTGGGCCGGCGTCGTCGCGCCGTCCGCCGGTCAGGGGTACGGGGCCAGTTTTGTGCCGCGTCTGGAAGAAATCGTGGTGTTGGCCTTCATTACGCCGGAAATGCCGTTGGTGCTGGGCAGTGTCTGGGCTGGTAGCAATAGTGTGCCGGCAGAGGCCGATCCGCAGGAAGATCATTATGTGATCCGCACCCCGCAGGAAACGGTGTTGGATTTCGACGACGGCAACGGCCCGAAAGTGGAATTGCGTACCCGATCGGGTTACAAAATTTTGATAGACGAAGCGGGCGGCGGGGAAATCGTTATCGAGCGCGCCGACCAGAGCGTCACCCTCAACAGCAGCGGCATCGCGGTGCGCAGCAGCGGCAGCGTCACAGTCGATGCCTCCACGGTGACCATCAACGCCAGCATGGTGACTGTGAATGCCGGCATGTCCAAGTTCAGCGGCGTGGTGCAAGCCGATACGGTGATCGCCACCTCGGTGGTCGGCAGTTCTTACACGCCGGGTGCCGGCAATATTTGGTAAGGGATTATGAAAACCGAACAAGCCCTGCATCCGTTTAAATTGAAACCGCCGTTTTATCAGGAAGGCGGACAATGTGGCTTGCATCGATATCTGGATGCGGAGTTTATCAATCGCTTCAAGCAAGACATGCAGCGTCGCCAGTTCGATTTGCCGCAAATGAGCGCTTGGCAGCAGGAGGAACGTCATAGCCGCCACGGCCAGCAGCCGGTGCTGCGCCTACCGCTGCATCGGGCCTTTCACATCGTCAGTTGCGAAGTGGTTTGCGACCGTTTTGGAGAGCCGGCGCTGGATCCGCAAAAAATCAGCTCGGCCGGCTTCGTGATCCGCCGGCTTAGCGGCGGCCGCGAGCAGGCCTGGATGCTGGAAGACGGCGAAGCTTTGGGTTGGCAGGACGCGCCCAGCGAATTGCGCGATCCTGATTTGCATCGCCGGCTGTGCGCCAACGGCGTGCTTCACAAACGTGACGATCAGGCCGCTTATAGTGGCGAGGAAGTGCATCCCCTGCATGTGTTAAAAACTAGCGACGCTAATCGCAAAACCCACACGCTCCTGTTCGGTTATCTGCCGCTGGGCGGTTTTTATTATTTGCGCGATGTCAGCCAGGCCTTTGATAGCGCCGATCAAGCGCAGACTGCCAGCGTCGCTGCGGCGATGTTGCCCTGGCCGTTCGGTTATCGGCAACCGCTGAATCAAACCTGGCTAGCCGAACACAGCAAGCCGGTGGCGCAAGGCCTGCCCAGCAAAGGTTTTTTCAAGTTGCTGAAAATGCTGGTCAACCGCTATCACCTCGGCGAAGCCGGCATTGCAGAGAATGCCGCGCTGGAAAATAAAGCGCAGCAGCTGTGGCTGTACGACGAAGCCAAATTGCCTGCCGGTTTACAAGGCCAAGCCTACACCGAAACCAGCCAGGGTTTGTTTGCACCGTATCGGCAGCAAACCTTTTATAGCTATCTGCAAGCCTGCTTTGCGTGGGGCGGCGATAACCCGCTGGTGCGTTGGCTGATTCAGCAAGAACAGGCGATAGACGCAGTCGGCAGCTTGGACAAACTAACGGCGTTACCGGCCTTGCCGAATGCCAACGGCGTCGGCAATCTGAATCTGACGTTGTTGCTGCTGGCGTCAGATGCCCAAGAAATTCGGGTTTTATTGGGGCAACGCCTCAGCGATCAGGCGCTGAGTAAGGTCAAGGAAATCCCCTTGCCGAAATTCGCGCAAAATCCTGGCGATGTTTATCAGGTGGTGGCTTTCGTGCGCGCCAAAAACCAGCAGGGTCAGGAACAGATTCAATGGGCTGATGCTCACACCCGCAGTATTCAGTTCCGCGTCGCCGCGCCCTTCGATCCGGACGCCAGCCGGCCGGCACTAATCCAGATGCCGTCGCTGGCTGATCTGCGCCGCGGCTTGGCCAAGGGTGCGGCGATGATCACGCCGGCCGATACCTTCGATTTGATGAACAAACTGAAGCTGAACAAAGGCGCCAGCGAAGACACGGTAAAAGACACTGCCGGCCCGGATTTTGGGATTCAGTGGATTTGTTCGTTCAGCCTGCCGGTGATTACGCTGGTGGCGATGATTTTGTTGATGATCATGATCTCGTTGCTGAACATTGTATTTTTCTGGTTGCCGTGGGTCCGGATTTGCCTGCCGTTTCCAAAAATCAAGGGAGGTTGAGGATGCGTACACCGGTACCGGAGATTATGAGCTGGCCCTTGGGCAATATCGATGCCGACGGGCATTTGAGCTGGACGCGCGACGATCAGAGCATCCGCGAGGTGATGCTGAATATCCTGTTGACCCGGCCCGGCGAGCGCTTGCAACGGCCGAGCTTTGGTGCCGGTTTATTGAATTTCGTGCATCAACCCAATAACGAAACCACCCGGCATTTGATCGCGGGCGTGGTGCGCAAATCGCTGGAGACCTGGGAGCCTAGAGTGGAAATCGACGAAGTGCAAGTACAGGCCAGTCCGGCCAGCGTCGCCGATGTGCATATCAATATCCGCTACCGGCTGCGCAACAGTCAGCGGCCGGCGGAACTGGGATTCACGCTAAACCTGAGCCTGCCGGCTTGAGGCTGCAAGAGAGGCCGCTATGCCATTACCGGTACCGAATTTAGACGATAGACGCTTCGACGATCTGGTCGCCGAAGCCAAGGCCCGGCTGGCCAATCATTTGCCGGAGCTGGCGCAGATTGCCCCCGGCGACCCGCTCAACGGCTTTGTCGATTTGTTTGCCTGGCTGACCGAAACTATTTTGTATCGCGCTAATTTAATTCCCGAGCGCCAGCGCCGGGTATTTTTAAATCTATTGCAAATTCCGGTGCGCGCCGCCCGGCCCGCCAAAGGCATAGTCTGCGTAGACGCCGGCCCGACCAGCGTGTTGCCGGCGGCATTGTTGGCGGATGGCAGCCAGCTCAGGGCCGGCAAGCAGGTTTTGACGGCAGTGGGCGAATTGCAGCCCACCTGCCTGAGTTTGCAGGTGTTGATCAAACAGAAACTGGAGGCTGCCGACCTGGCCGCGCTGGGTTTGACCTTGCAGGATTTGCAGGAACAGTACGGTTTGCGCAACGGCCAACGCCCCGAGCCATTTCAACCACGCCGTTTCGAGCCGGTTAAGGAAGTGCTGGATCTGACCGGTAGCCTGGATCGCAGCTTTTACCTGGCTTGCATCGCACCCCGGCAACTGGAAGGCCAGATTGCTTTGCTGCGTAGCCATCTGGCCGGCATCGCCTTTAACATTGGCATTGCGCCCGCCGACGATTTGGACGGCGAAGCGATTAACGAATTGAATCCGCGCAAGCTGATCTGGGAGCTGGTATCCACCGGCGAGGCCGGCGAAACGATTTACCTGCCTTTGGACGTGCTGGCCGACAGCTCCAAAGGTGGCCGGCAAACCGGCGTGGTGCGCTTGCGTTTACCCAAAAATCCGGCGCTGTTCCAGGCTTTTGTACCTACCGATCCGATGTTCAGCGGCGTCGGCGATAGGCCGCCGGAATTGGCCGATCAAGTCGAAGCCGGCCGAGCGGCGTTTTGGTTGCGCTTGCGTTGCCCGGAACATCCCAAGTTACAACTGGGCTACCTGGCCTTGAATGCTGTCGATGTGCTTGCGCAAGGTTTGCAGCAGGATTTGCTGGTGGGCATGGGCACCGGGCAGCCCGATCAGGTGGTGGTATTGCCGAATCAGAATATCGAGGCTGCGACCTTGCAACTGGATGTCGAGGAAAGTGGCGCTTGGGTGCGTTGGCAGCAGGTGGCTTTTCTGGCTGGTCAAGCCGCCGATGCCAAAGTGTATCGGCTTAATCCGCAGTCAGGCTATGTGTATTTCGGGGATGGCACGGCCGGGCGACGGCCGCCGTCGGGCAGCCGGATTCGTATTACGGCTTATTTATTTGGTGGCGGCAGTGCCGGCAATCTGCCCGCCGGCACTGTTAAGGAAGTGGTCAACGGCAGCTCGCGCTATAAAATTCGCCATGAATGGCCCTTGCAAGGCGGCTTGGATGCGGAGACCGTCGAACAGGCCGAAAAACGCATCCCGCAGTTTTTGACCCATCGCAACCGGGCGGTGACGCAGCAGGATTTCAAAATCATCACCGAGGCCAATCCGCTCAATCCGGTGGCCCGCGCCGAAGTGCTGGTGGGTTTTTTGCCCGGCGCCAGTATTAGGGCAGCCCGCGACGGCGTACCCGGTGTGGTCAGCGTCTTTGTACTGCCGCCGGCCGAACCGGCTTTGGGCCACACGCCCAAGCCTAACCAGGGCTTGTTGAAAGACGTGTTTGCCTATCTGTTGCAGCGGACTATGGTTGGCACCGAACTGTATGTGCTGAGTCCGGAGTTCGTGCCGATTGCCGTCAGTGTAAAAGTACAGGTGCGCGACATCGAAACCGAACAACAAACCCTGCGCGATGTACAGCAGACGCTGCTGGACTATCTGTGGCCCCTGGCGCCCGGCGGCGCGCGCGGTGCGGGTTGGCCTTTGGGGGCTGAGG
>NZ_JANIBL010000105.1 GCF_024505055.1 Methylomonas rosea | reverse complement strand
GGTGAGTGGCGGCAGGCGCCGCGCGGCTTTTTGGGGGCTGCCGATTTACGATCAGCTCGACGTCAGCCGGATGCAAGGCTGCGACCCGGTTAAAAAACTGCTGGGCCTGTTGCCAGGCTTCCAGATTTTCCCGGCTGGCCGCCAGCCAGGCCTGCCAGCGCTGTTCCTGCTCGTCGTCAAAAAACGGCGACTCGCGCAATGCCAGCCAATATTCGGCTTGCTGGCTGGCGTCTGTGTCGGGAAGGGGCGGGACTGGGTGGTTCATAGCGAAGCCTGCGCGGCTGATTGTTCTAAAACCGGATTATAAAGCGCTTGACCGATAAACTCAGGACCGGTCGACATCAACGGTAGCCAATCAATCGAGATCGCCGACTTTTTGCCGGCAATGGCGCATCGCTTGCGTCAAATACTTGAATATCATCGTCTGCGAGATACCCAGCCTTTGTTCCACTTCCGCGTAACTGCAATGTTTAAGTTTGAGCAGGACAAATACTTCCCGGCACTTGGGCGATAACTCATCCAGGGCGGCGATGAAATGTTCGAATTGTTGTTGCGACATCGCGCTCCTTTCCGCCGACACGGTAGCCGGCTCGGTCTGCTCGTCATCGCCTTCATCCGCTTCCAGATCAGTTCCGCCATGGCGATTACGGCTCCGCAAATAATCGGTGGCCAGGTTTGCGGCGATCCGGAAAATAAAGGCGCGGTGGTTTTCCACGCGCTGCTTGCCGTCGTAGCCGGCGTAACGGATAAACGTCTCCTGAAAAATATCCTGGGCGGCATCGGTACATCGGGTGCGTTGCGATAAAAAACCCAATAATTCCTGGCGATGTTTATGCATCAGATCGGCGATGTCGGCGGCGGACAATTCGAGCATGGAAAGATTCACGGTGGCGGCCAAGTTGGGTATTGTGCCAAGCAATATTTGCGCCGATGGCTGGTTTCGCCGCGGTTCACGGCGGTTGTGATCGACCGAAAGCCGGTATTGTCCAGGTTCGACTAACACGGCTAGCCAACGCCGACATCAGGATTTTTATTTGCAGGCAGAGCAATCAGCCAGTGAAATGCCTAAAAGTGCGTGATTTCACACACCTCGGCGAGCCGGCCTGACTTCTCGACCTTGCCGTTTTTGCCGCCAGCGGATGAAGCCGGTGACAAACAACACCGGGCAAGCCAGTCCGGTGATAAACACCAAAATCCTTCCCGGCATACCGAAGGCCTGGCCGGAATGCAGCGGCCATTGCCAATGGGTGAAGATTTCGCCGGCCGTGGCCGTCGGCAAGCTCGGATCGTCCCGGTCCAGAATCTTGCCGGTGTAGCGGTCGATCACCGTGCAACGGCGCTGCAAAATACTGCCGGGTGCATCGACGCCGTCCTGGCAAACCGTATAGGTTTTTGTCGGCTCTGCCGCGCCGTAAATCCAATGCGGCCGGCCTTGCGGGTATTGTTTGAAGGCAATCGCCACCGCCTGGTCCATGCCGATGGCCGGCGCCCACGGATGCGGCGGTGTGGATTGAAACCAATAGCGATAAGTCACGGGCGAAAACAACTCTAAAACCGGCACCACGTTATGCGGCAAGACCATGTAAATCCCGGAAAACAGTACTGGCAGCATCACCAGTAGCGTGTAAAAACCGCTGACCTTGTGCAGATCGTAATTGAAGCGCACCTTGCCGGCTTTGGCTTTGAAGGTTAATGCATTGCGCCAATGCCCGGTCAGCGGCCACCAGACGATCAGGCCGGTCAGCGTCGAGATGATCAGTAACGCCGCCGAGATACCGACGATGGCGGCACTGATGTCCTCGGACGGAATCAACAGCGCATAGTGCAATTCGAACACGCAGTCGATGAAGGTAGCCGGCAGCCAATCGCCGGAACGGGTCAGCAACATTTTTCCGGTCACTTGTGCCGTGTAGGGATTGACACCGACAAGCCAGCGCTCGGTTTCGTTGTCCGACGTCGGAAATTGATAACGCAGTTTGAATGCCGCGTTACCATTACGCGGGTACACCGAAAACACGTGTTTAGCGTTCTGCGGCATGACGGTTTTGCCGGCGGTGAAAATCTCCGCCAGCGGCCGGTATTCGATTTCCGCGGGCCGTTCGACCGTCAGTAAATCAGGATGCAGCCATTCGTCGATCTCGGCGTAAAACACCAGAAAGCTGCCGGTGATGCCGTAAATCGACAGCAAAAACCCCAAAGTCAAACCCAGCCACAAATGCACGTCCAGCCAGCGTTTGCGGCGAGCTTTCAGGCGGGACAAGGCCGGATTTTGCGGAGCTGCCTGCATGGTCGAGCCCGATTGTTGGTGGATGGCGGTCATGGCGATCGCAAAACGGTCAGGTAAAGGGTGCGAAAAATATACGAATTAAAACCATCGACTTATGAAAAATCTGATTGAATCCATCGGCTTAGTCCAACGCGTATGGAAACCGGAAAAATCAAAAATCGCCGATTCCTAAATACGACGTTTCAGCCCCGCAAGACCCCAGTTCCTTTTCGCTGGGAGAAATTTGTAAGCAATGCCGAAAAGTGGTATTTCCGCGAGAGCCAGGTCAGCTCGATAGCGCTTAACCCGGCAACCCCAAGCCAATCCGTCGGGTCACAGCTAACGCCTAACCCGACCTACATGACTAACAGAACGGTTTAATACTCCAACTTGATCGAACCCATCACCGCTAACGGTTCGGCGGGCAGGTTGGTGCGGCGCGAACGCAGAACATAGTATTCGGCATCGTTAACGTTGTTGACGTTGACCTGTGTGGTCAAATTAACATCGCCCAGTTTGCGTTTGTACGCTGCCATCAGATCCAGCCGGGCATAGGATCTGTCGAAATAGCTGTTTGCCGCATCGCCGTAACGGCGTCCGGAAACATAGACCCCGGCACCGACGCTAAAGCCTTTCAGCCATTCGCCGTCGAAGTCATACTTCAACCAAGCGCTGCCTTGATGGTTGGGTGCGAAGGGCATGCGCTTACCGATGTTGGCCGGCGCCGTCACGTCGTCGGTGACCTTGGCATTGGTGTAGGCATAGGTACCTATCACACTCAAGCCCTCGTAAAGCTGCCCTTGCACGTCAAGTTCGACGCCCTTGCTGCTGCCCTTGACCGGAACCTGCGCATTGATCAGATTGCTGTTGGGATCTTGGAAAAATTGGGTTCTTTCCAAGTCGAAGTAGGCCACGCTGGCATTGAGTTTGCCGTCGAAAAACTGGGTTTTTACCCCACCCTCGAACTGGGTGGCATCGAATAGATCGTATAACTTGGCGCCGCCGGTATCATAATCGTTGGCCGGACCGAACGATTCGGTAAAGCTGCCGAACAAGGACAACCATTTTAACGGTTGGTAAACGATGCCCACTCTGGGGCTTACCACATCGTCGTTACGGGCGTCCTTGCCGGCCGGCGCCCACCAACTGAGGTCTTGCTCCCTATCCACCCAGTCGTAGCGGAAACCGCCCATGATGTGCAGTTTGTCCCAGAATGTCATTTGATCCTGAAAGTAAATGGCCTTGGAGGTGTTTTCGGTGGCGATGACATCGTTGTACGACGCATTGCGGATTCGGCTCAATTGGGCGTCGGAAACAGCCGCAATATTCGGGTTAAAGATGTTGATCGTGTCCACGTTGCCGCTGGCAACCTCGTATTTCAGCTGGCTGTTGTAATACTCGCCGCCGAGCAATAGTTTATGTTTGACGCCGTAAGTTTCGAAATCGAAGGTGCCGTTGACCCAGGCAGTCAGCGACTCGGCGTTTTCCGGGCTAAACCAGTAGTTGCGCGTGGCGTTGCCGAAGGAGTTGCCGGGTGTCTCGTTGACACGACCGGTATAAAAGCCTTGCCAATACTTCTGATATTGCGATGAGACCACGCCGGCGTTTAACTTGACCTGATCGTTGACGCGATGATCTATCCGAAAATCGACCAAATTGTTGGTGGTGGAGTTTCTTAAATCCGAGCGGCCGACGAAGGCTCTGGAAATCGGAATGCGCGCCAATTGATTGCCGACCGCCGGAATACCGTAGTCATAGGCATTGTTCTCGTCAAAGTATTCGTAAGACAAGGTGAACTTGGTGTCCGCCGTGGCTTCCCAACTCAGGGTAGGTGCGAAAAAGATCCGGTCGTTACCCATGTTTTGCCGGAACGAACCGGTATCCAGATAAGACATATCCAGGCGGTAATTCAGGCCGGCTTCCTTGCTGATCGGGCCGGTGGCGCTGGCTTCGGTGCGGTAGAAATCGTAAGAACCGAAGCGTTGTTCCAGCGAATAGTAAGGCGTCGAGCTGGGTTGCTTGGTCACGGTACTGATCAAGCCGCCGGGATCGCCGAAGCCGTACATCATTGCCGACGCGCCTTTAATGACTTCCACGCGCTCAACATTGGCCAGGTCGAATTTAGTGAACGGTATGCGGATGCCGTTGCGATAGTTGACAGTACTTTGCAGGAAGCCGCGCATCACGAATTGTTCATGGTCGCCGCCGTAGGAATGATAGGACTGCACACCGCTGACGTTCTTGATCGCGTCCTGTAAGCGGTAGGACTGTTGATCGTGAAGAACCGCTTTGTTAACGACTTGAATGGAAGCCGGGGTTTCCATGATGGGTGTGTCGGTTTTGGTCGCCAACGCGGTGTTGGTGCGGGTATAACTGAGGTTATAGGGATCGTCGGGGTCGAGATCGGTTTTGCCGATGACCGTCACCGCCGGCATCGTCGTCGCTGATTGCGGCTCCAACTCGGCCGTATTTTGCAGCGTGACGGTGTTGCCGCTATTAAACCGATAACTAATCCTCGAGCCGGACAGTATGCGTTTCAATGCGCCTTCCAACGAATATTGCCCGCTGATGCCCGGCGAATCGATGCCCTTGACCAACTCGGAGTTGTAAACAAACTGCACGCCCGACTGTTCGGCCAGCGCGCTCAGTGCGGAATACAAGGGCTGAGCGGCGATGTTGTAGTTGCGGCTTTCGCTGTTGGCGCTGGGGCTGTCGGCCTGAGCAACCAGCGGCGCGGCAATCGTCATTAAACCCATACACAGTGGCAACGCGCCGATTGCGGATGAGCCTTTAGTTCGGGCTGTTCCCGTCCTGCTTGGGTTTGGGGTTATTCTCATGATGTGTCCTCAGTGAAGATATGTTCTTGCTGAGAACGATTGGTGGATGGCAATGCCGTACTAATTCATATGCGGCAAATTGTCGCGGTTATATTGAGAGGGCTTAGCGTAGGCTAGAACCAATTATGCACAGACAGATTTTGAAAACAGGCAAAATCCGACGTATTGCGGGACACCAAGATTAGATTATTCACTGCCGCAATCGCGGCTATCTCACCATCCGCATAAGCACAGGTCTGCCCCATGGTTTTCAAGCGCGCTCTTTCCTGGGCAAACCATTCGGCGGCCGCTTGTGCAAATGGCAGAATCACCAGGCCGCTATCCCGCAGCATCGCTAGATAGGACAACAGTTGCGTTTTTCGTTTGGATGCGGGGAGCAGATAACAGCCGTAATTGAGTTCGTGCCAGACAATAGCAGCGGTTGCATATTCGCCGTCATGTTTTGCCAGCTTGTCCATGAGGCCGGCGTCGGGTTCTCGTCGCACCGGCTCCGAGAGAATGTTGCTATCCAACAGATAAATTATTCGTCCCATGAAAAATCTCGGCCGCAGTCCTTGCCGCGTAAATCACCCAGTTCGGCATCGCTAAAACCGATGTCTAACTGCCGATCGAGTTGCTCGCGCCAGTCTGTAATGGCCTGATACAGTTTTTTTTCCGGCTGGATCAGTTGTTGATAGCCGGCTTGCGACAGAATAACGGCAACGGGCTTTCCGTAGCGGGTCAATTGAATCGGCTCATTGACCTCGAGTTGGGCTAGCAGTTGCGACAAATTATTTTTGGCATCGGCGATGGTGCTGGTTTTCATAAGACCGCCCGACAATCATAGCTAAGATGTTAGCCATAATAGACTTGTCATTGACACTTTACAACGCGTCCGCTAGATGAATTTCCCGGCTTAGGGCTGCAAAAACACCAACGGCCCGGCTTCGATAACCTTAATCGGCAAAGTCTGTTGTAGCGCTTTCAGCCAGGCATCGGTCTGCTGAATATCGACGGCGATATTGACTTCCCTCTCGGCCAATTTGTCGTCCAACAGCCGGATTTGGCTGCGCCGGTAACGGTTGATTTCGGCGATGACTTGTTTCAAAGGTACGAAGTTCATCAACAAGCGGCCACGGCGCCAGGCGTCGGCATTGCTTAATTCCACTGTTTGGACGGCACCTAGTGTTTCAGCGGTAAAAGTCAATTGCTGGCCGGGCTGCAGGATGGCTCTGTCGGTCTGCGCGCCTTGCACGGATGGCCGGCTGCTGCGTACCTTGCCTTGCAGCAGAGTCACCACACCGGCCTTACCGTCGTATCGAACGATAAACCGGGTCCCCAAGGCTTCGGTCGTTGTCGCGCCGGCGGCAACGCGGAACGGCTTGCCGGCATCGTGGGCAACGTCGAATTCGGCCTCGCCGCGCAGCAATGCAATGCGCCGCTCATTGGCGTTGATCGTCACATCGATGGCGGTATCGGTATTCAGATGCACGATGCTGCCGTCGGCCAGCGTAATTGAAGTCTGCTCGCCGATGCGGGTGCGGTAGTCAGCCAACGGATGTTGCAGATAATCCGGATAAAAACCGCCCATCGCGGCCAGCAGCAGCGAAGCGGCCGCAGCCCAGCCCAATCCGCGCTTTATTCTGCTTGCTCGCCACTGCCTTGCCGCCAGCGCGCGG
>NZ_JANIBL010000104.1 GCF_024505055.1 Methylomonas rosea | reverse complement strand
CCCAGCGCGCGCGCCAGATCGTCGCCCAAAGCCAGCGCCGATAAAGGGCGCACCAGTATCACGGCCGCGGCCAAACCGAAACCTATCAGCACCAGGCCGGGCCACAGCAGACCTGCATGCGGATGCGCCAAAGAACCTAGCAGCCAAAACCGGAAACGATCGAGGTTGGCGGTGTCGACCAAGGCCAGCCAAGCCGTCAGACTATGGCAAGTGGCCGAAAGCGCCAATCCGGCTAACACTAGCCGCAACGGCGATGCCCGACCGCCGCCGACATGCGCCAGCACCAGCACCAGCAAGCTACCTAACAGGGCTCCACCCAGTGCGCATCCGATCTGAGCCGTGGGGCTTTGCGCGGCAAACAGCGCCATACCTAGAGCGACCCCGAGCGCGGCGCCGCTGTTAACACCCAACAAACCGGTTTCGGCGAGCGGATTGCGCGTTACGGTCTGCAACAAAACCCCGGCTGCACTCAGTGCCGCGCCCAAGGCCAAGGCTTTAAGCAAACGGGGCAACCGCAATTCGCCCAACACCAGATCGACGTGGACGTCGTTCGACGCGCTCAGTATCCAATTCAGGCTGCTCCTCCAGCCGACGCCGCCGGCTCCCAGGCTTAAAGACGCCAAGGCCAAGGCCAGCACGGAAAGCAGCAGCAGCGCATAAACGGCGCCGGCTTTGTACACGGCGATGTTCACGAGCCGGTCTCCACTGCGGCGAAAGCCGCCGCCACATCATCCAATACGGCTCTGGCGGCCAGCGGGCCACCGATTACGGTCCACAAGGCGGCATCGACTTCGCGTATCCGATGCCGCCGCGCAGCCCGCAGTTCCGAAAAAGCCGGTTCGTCTCGCAATTCGGCCACGCCGCGCGGATCCGGTGCAAAATTGCCGATGAACAACCAATCGCCGTCGATGTCGGCCAACACCTCCCGACTCAACGGCGGTCCGTGTCCGGCACCAGGTCCGCGCTGGGCCGGCGGTCTGGTCAAACCCAAATCGTCCAGAACCCGACCGGCAAACGCATCACCCAGCATGTACATAGGCCCGTTCGGCGTGAGACGAACGATACTCACCGATTCGCCCCGATGAGCGTTCAGGTTTTCGCGCAGCCGGGCGACCAGCCCGCGGTAATCGTCGAGCACACGCACGCCGGTCTGTTGCCGGCCCACGGCGTCGGCTATGCGTTTTAGGCTGTCTTGCCAATATTCTCCGGGATAAAAGCTGACCACGGTCGGCGCGATTGCCCTTAACTGATCCAGGAATCCAGGATCGCTCTGACCGCCGGCCAAAATCAAATCCGGTCTTAGGGCAACGATGCGGTCCAGCGACGGTTGAGCAAAGTCGCCGACGCTTGCTATCCCGTTGACGCGCTCGCCCAAATATCGCGGTGGATGGTTGCTGCCCCGGCCGTTGCTGGCACCGACCGGTTGGAGGCCAAGCGCCAGCGTGGCGTCCAAATCCAACTCACTCAATGCGACAATACGTTGTGCCGCCTGCGGTACCCGTACCGGTCTACCGACAGCGTCGATCAATTCACGGGCCGCCGCCTCCGGCACGGCGGGCGGAGGGCCATCGCATGCCGCCAAGAGCAAGGCCAGTAAAAGCACCGCCCCAACCATCGGCGCATTCATTCGTTCCCCTCCACACAGCGGTGCCGCTCGTCGTGATAATCCTCCTCGCTGCACCCCCGACACCAATACGGCACAGCGTACATGAACGCGGGGGACAAACCGCACGCGTGCAACAAATAATGGCGAATGGCGAGTACCGACGCGCTCTCGCCGGCTATCGTGGCGAATACCCGCGCCCCTGCCGGCCAGCGGATTTGGCGGACGGCGTCCGTCAGCGGACAGGAAGCGCGCGAAAGCAGCCAGTGCAGCTTCACTCCCGGCGGATGCTGCAACGCCAGTTGGTCGGTTGCGTCCGTCACTTCGATCAATGCCGCTCCATTTGCCGCAGCCGGTAGCGTTTCCAGTACCGCCGCAATAGCCGGCAAGGCCGTCAAATCACCGGCCAACAGATGAAAATCGGCGGCAGCGCTCGACAACGGCGGTCCGCCAACGCCGGCCAACGCTATGCTGTCGCCGAATTCCGCACGGATGGCCCAGCGCGAACCGGGGCCGTCATCGCCGTGCAGCACGAAATCGACATCAAGTAAATTCTGAGAAAAATCGACGCGGCGTAGACTGTAGGCGCGCGCCGCCGGTCGCCGTGGTTCCTCGGTCGCGTCGGAGCCGGGTAGCAGCAATTTGAGATGCGCGCCTGGCCCGGCATGGCCTATCACTTGCAAGCCTTCGCAGTGAAAACGGATACGACGCAAACGCGGACCCAAGCTAAGGGTTTCCCGCACAATCAGGCGCAGAGGGGTGCGAACGGACGGGCTACGATGCGAATTGGGGGTCGTCATACGAAAAATCGAAAGGTTAAGATCGGTGCAGAATTATACGGTGGGCCATGGCGTAACGGCTGCACCGGACTGCGGATTGACCGGCTGGCAAAGCAGCGTGCGTTTTACGCAAAGACGACTTAATGACGCAAGCGTAAGCTGCCCGGAGCCTTGCCGAATTGGCGGCGGAAAGCCGTCGCGAAATTAGCGGCGTTGGTGTAGCCGGCCAGATGCGCCGCGTCACTGACGCTGATACCGTCGCGTTCCAATGCGTAGCGTGCATGATCCAGCAGCCGGCAACGCTGATACGCGAACACGGTGCTGCCGGTATACAGGCGAAAGTAGCGCTGCAAGGTACTGGGACTCATGCCGATACGCTCGGCCAAGGCCTGCATCGACCAGCCGTCACCTTCCCCGCTATCGAGAAAGGCGCGAAATTCCGCCAATCGGCGCCGTTCGCGCGGCCTAAGCACGCACATCGGGTCCCTGTGGACATCCGTCAGCGCCGCCAAGGTTTCGGCGGCGATGTCCAGGCAGCGGCTTTCCAGACACAGGCTCATCAGCGGCGTGCTGGAGGCGCACAATTCGAACACACTGCCCGCCAAAGCCTGCACGCGCGCGGACAAACGCCACTTTTGTACGGCAAGATGAGTGTCGAGCAAGCTGTCCAGTCCCTGGTGAGCGGATAGCACGTCTTCATGTTCGGCGAGCCAGCGCGTACCGAACGCCAAACTCACTACCCTCCGCCGCGCGCCGCGCCGCAACCGGCGGGTAAAGCACTCGCGCCGGGTTAAAGCGACGACCAGCCCGCTACGCTCAGCGCCGCCCGCACCCAGCAGAAAACGTTGACCTCCGTAGCTTACATCCGCTTCACCAGCCAGCGGCAACACTATCAACAGCCCCGGCTGCAACATTCCAGTCACTTCCATATCCAACTCGTCCCGCACATCGGACGCATACAGCGACAAATCGGGCTGCAACTGCAACTCCCGCAGGCTACCGCTTACTATCGGGGAGCCGCTGGCGGCCAAGGATACAGCGGTACCGCCGGGGGTGGTTAGACCCGGTCGCAACAAAGCCGAGCAATCGATCTTGGATGAGGTAATAGTCGATAGGCGATTCATAGGATTATGTCCGATTGATTCCTGAATGATGTTCCAAGCCGGCGTCTGCGCGGCCCGCAAAGGAATCCGCTTCCCCCGCAAACGCACGGGCTTGCTTTGAGTCGGATAATAACAGCCACTAATGTTAATGTAAATCATTCTTATTTGAAGGCTAACCATGAAAGTAACTCTCCCTGTCGGATCGAAACGTACGCTCTCCCTAACTATATTTTTACTCGCTTCGGTCGAACGATCACTAGCCGGCCCGCACGAGTCAGACGCAGATAAGGCAGTTGTCATGGATACTATTAAAGTGACCGGTAAAGCGGTGAAAGCCGATGCCGACACCGAGAAGGTGGAAGACACTCCCTCGACTTCGATCAAGGACGTATTTGAGAAAAACATCTCAGTCGGTGTCGGCGGCCCGACCGCAACGTCTCAAAAGGTGTATGTCAACGGCATAGAAGAAACCAATCTCAACGTTCAGATCGACGGTGCCCGGCAGGTAAATAATATTTGGCACCACAACGCCAACCTGCTGCTAGACCCTGGCGTGTTAAAAGCGGTTAACGTGGAAGCCGGCGTAGCGGCGGCGGATGCCGGACCCGGCGCGCTGGGAGGATCTTTACGCTACGAAACCAAAGACGTCGACCACTTGTTGCCGACCGGCCGGGCTTACGGCGCGTTCCTGAGCGGCGGTTTTGCCAGAAATCTGGATACCTATACCAAATCCGGCGCCGCCTACGGACGTTATCACGGCGTCGAAGCCCTGGGCTATGCCTCCCACGCCGAAGGCGGCAATTACGACGCCGGCAATGGCGATCCGGTGCCGGGCACCGGCACCAATCTGCTCAGCGCTTTAGGCAAACTGGCGTATACCGCGGAGGGAGGGCACCGCTTCGAAGCCTCGGCCCAGCATTTGTCCGATGATGAAATCCGGCCCTTCCGCGCCAATTTCGCCGCAGTGCGCGGTCTCACCTTGTTATCGGAAAACATCTTTAAACGCAATACTGCCAGTTTCAAATACAGCACCCGGCAGCCGAGCAAGTTCTACGATCCGGAAGTTCGCTTTTATTACAACGATACGTCGCTTTCCCGACCGAATCCGAACGGCGGATTTCGTCCCGGCTATTTCGACTCCACCATCGAAAGCGTCGGCGCGACGGCGTTGAACCGCATCAAAACGCCGTTGGGCGAACTCAGCGCCGGTATGGATTTTTATCAGGACCGGGCGCTAACCGATAACTTTCGCGATGCTTCGATGACCGAAACGGCCCGAAATTTAGGCGGATTCGCGCAATTACGCGGTGAGCCCGCCGACTGGCTTAAATTTTCCGGCGGCGTCCGCCTTGATTCTCAAGAGTTCGAATCGGTGGACCGGAAACAGTTCGACAATACCGGCGCCAGCCCTAACATTTCGCTCGGTATCACGCCGTTGCCGGACCTTACCCTGAACAGCAGTTATTCTTACGTGTTCGGCGGCATACAACTGGCCGAGGCCGCGATCTTCCACACCATGCCGTATTCGGCTTATTCTGCGGATCTTGCGGCACAGCGTGCCAGCAATGCCAAGGCCGGATTCAGTTATAGCTTGGCAAACATCAAGCTGGAGGGCGAGGTGTTCTCGACCCGAATCCAAAATACCCCGGCCTATCAAGAAGGCGAGGACAGTTTCGTCCGGGTTAACGGCCCGGCGGTGAAGACCGAAGGCTTCAATCTAGGCCTCGGCTATCAACGCGAAAATGCCGAATTCGGCGCGCATTACACCAACACCGAGGTCAGCTACGATCATTCTCAACTCGGCACCTTGGCCTTCTACTTGGGCTCGCCCGTCGGCGAAATTATCAAACTGCACGCCGCCTACGCTTGGCCGGAACTAGGCGTTAAAACCGGGGTAAGTTCGGAAATTGCGCTGAAATACCGCTTCGCAGAGGATTCGGGCAATCGCGATCTTGACGGCTATCACACCTACAACGTGTTTGCCCAATGGCAACCTAATTTTTACCGAGGCCTGACGCTACGAGCCGAAGTCAACAATCTTACCGATGAAGACTATACCGATCGCTATACAGCCGGTACGGCGGTTGGGTTCATTACACCGCTGCAAAATCCCGGGCGTAGTATGCTAATTTCAACCCGCCTGGAGTTCTGAACGCATATGTTTACCGAGACTAGGCAGCTATTTCCCACGTTCGCCGACACGAATGGGCCTGCCGACGGCGAGCGCCCCACTGCAATTGCTCTGCTGCAGCGCTACGACGCCGGTTCCAGTTTTTTCTTGGGCACGCCCGAGCGCACCCTGCTAGGCAGCGGCGTCCGGGCTCGGTTAACCCGCCACCCCGATGAGCCGATGGCAGCCGCTCTGCGGCGTTTGTTCGCCGACGGCACGCAAAACGACGATACGCCGGCCATTGCGGTAGGCGCGCTGCCGTTTGCTCCCGAAGCCCATCCGGTATTGTTTATTCCCCATCGATTGGATGCGGCCGCGCCCCTAGCGCGCCACGCGATAACCCGAACGAAAGCGGCAGTGCGCAGTTCTGAAACGCAAGAACGACCGACGGAGGCCCTCTATGCACGACGAGTGCAACAAGCGCTGGACTTGATGCGGCAATCAACCTTAAAAAAAGTCGTGCTGTCCCGAATGTTGGAAGTAGTGGGCGAGGGCGAGATCGATCAAGCTATGGTATTGCGCAATCTGGCGTCGCGCAATTCAGCCGGCTACACTTTTGCCGTTGATTTGCCGACGGCGTCCGGTCGCGTCCGCCGCTTGATCGGCGCCAGTCCCGAATTATTGTTGCAACGCATGGGAGAGCACGTCCTGGCCAATCCGATTGCCGGCACAGCGCCGCGCAGCAACGACCCTGGCGAGGATCTGGCGCGGTCCCGTAAGTTGTTGCACTCCGCCAAGGACCGCCACGAACATGAATTGGTGGTGAAAGCGGTGGCGGAAACCTTACGGCCCTATTGCCGCAACCTGGAGGTTCCGCCGGTCCCGGAGTTGATAGCAACCGCCCGCGTTTGGCATCTTTCCACGCGGATCCGCGGCAAGTTGATCGACCCTGCACCCAGTTCCTTCGACTTGGCCCTGGCCTTACACCCGACCCCGGCCGTATGCGGCGAACCGCGTGATCTGGCACGCCGCGCAATCGAACAATTGGAAGGCTTCGATCGCGGCCTATTCACCGGTCTGGTGGGCTGGTGCGACGCCAACGGCAACGGCGAATGGGCAGTAACGATACGTTGCGCGGAAATCGAAGCCAATCGCGCCAATCTATACGCTGGGGCCGGCATCGTCTCGGAGTCCGAACCTTGGCGCGAAGTCGCGGAAACTGCGGCCAAGTTCCGCACCTTACTGGACGCTCTCCAAGGGAGCGGAGTATGACGGAAGCGGATTTTACGCCGTGGCCGGACGATCTGGTCAGACGCTATCGCGAACGTGGCTGGTGGCGCGGCCAAACCTTGGGCGCTTTTCTACGCGAATCGGCGCGGCGCCACGGTGAACGTCTCGCGTTGGTCTGCGGCGCGCGGCGCTGGTCCTACCGCGAGCTAGACGAACGGGCCGACCGCTTGGCGACCGGATTTGCTCAATTGGGCTTGCGCCCCGGCGAACGTATAGTGGTGCAATTGCCGAACATCGCCGAATTTTTTGCTGTGTGTTTTGGCTGTTTTCGCCTCGGTCTGATTCCGGTACTGGCGCTGCCGGGGCATCGCCGCGCCGAAATCGCCGCGTTCTGTCAATTGGCGGAGGCTGCTGCTTACGTGATACCGGATCGCCACGATGGATACGATTACCGCGTGCTGGCGCGGGAAACGCGAGCCTTGACGCCAAGTTTGCGCCAAGTAATCGTGGTCGGCGCGGCGGAAGAATTCGTCCCTTTACAAATGCTTTACGCGGAACTGACAACTCTGCCGGAACCGGACCCCGGCGCAGTGGCCTTACTCCAGCTTTCCGGCGGCAGCACCGGCACGCCCAAGCTGATTCCGCGCACGCACGACGATTATCTTTACAGCGTAAGGGAAAGCGTCGCTATTTGCGGTTTCGACACCGCGACGGTATACCTAGCGGCCTTGCCGGTGGCACACAACTTTCCACTGAGTTCGCCTGGCACGCTGGGCACCTTGCATGTCGGCGGTCGCATCGTGCTGCTGACCAGGCCCGAGCCAGACGCTGCCTTCGCGCTGATCGCCGCCGAAGCGGTCAGCCATTTGGCCCTGGTGCCGT
>NZ_JANIBL010000103.1 GCF_024505055.1 Methylomonas rosea | reverse complement strand
CGCTTGGCTACGCGCCATGTGCTGCAGGTTTTGACGGGAGAAGATCAGGGTGCTCGGTCCATCTTGACGCTCAATGGCCGCTTTCCAGGACACTGCCGACTCAACGGCGTCGCAAGGGCGCCAGACTTGCATGTTGGGGATCATGCGCAGGGTGGCGGTTTGTTCGACGGGTTGGTGGGTCGAGCCGTCTTCGCCTAGGCCGATGGAGTCGTGGGTGTAGACGAAGATGGTCGGAATTTTCATCAACGCGGCCATGCGTAGGGCGTTACGGGCGTATTCGCTGAACATCAGGAAGGTAGCGCCGTAGGGTTTGAAACCGCCGTGCAGGGTCAGGCCGTTCATGATGGCGGACATGCCGAACTCACGCACGCCGTAGTAGATGTAGTTGCCATCAAAGCCGGGCTGGTTGACATCTTTGCAGCCGGACCAGAGGGTCAGGTTGGAACCGGCCAAGTCGGCGGAACCGCCCAGCAGTTCAGGCAGCAAGGGGCCAAAGCCGTTCAGGGTGTTTTGCGAAGCTTTACGGCTGGCGATGGTTTCGCCTTTGGCATCGACGGCCGCAATGAAGGCTTTGGATTTCTCCGCCCAATCGGCAGGCAGTTCATTTTTGATGACCCGACGTTCGAATTCGGCAGCCAGTTCCGGATGTGCGGCTTTGTAGGCGGCAAATTTGGCGTTCCAGGCGCTTTCCAGTTGGGCACCTTTGGCGTTGGCGTCCCAGCCGGCTTTGATGTCGGCAGGGATTTCAAACGGCGCATGCGGCCAACCCAGGTTTTCACGGGTCAGGGCAATTTCGGCTTCACCCAAAGCGGCACCGTGGCATTCTTCTTTGCCTTGTTTGTTCGGCGAACCGAAACCAATGGTGGTCTGGCAGCAGATGATGGTCGGTTTGTCGGTGACTTTTTTCGCTGCTTCGATGGCGGCTTTCACTGCCTCGGCGTCGTGACCGTCGACTTTAGGAATCACGTGCCAGCCGTAGGCTTCAAAACGTTGCGGGGTGTTGTCCAGGAACCAGCCTGCGACGTTGCCGTGACCACGCACTTCACCATCGATGGAGATGTTGTTGTCATCGTAGAAGGCGATCAGTTTGCCCAGTTTCATGGAGCCAGCCAGGGAGCAGGCTTCGTGGGAGATACCTTCCATCAAGCAGCCGTCACCCAGGAAGACGTAGGTGTGGTGGTCGACGATGTCGTGACCGGGACGGTTGAATTGACCGGCCAGGGTACGTTCGGCCAACGCAAAGCCCACGGCATTGGTGATACCTTGTCCCAGAGGACCGGTGGTGGTTTCAACGCCGTCGGTGTAGCCGTACTCAGGGTGTCCGGGGGTTTGCGAGTGCAGTTGGCGGAACTGTTTCAGTTCTTCGATCGGCAGATTGTAGCCGGCCAAATGCAGCAAGGAATAAATCAGCATGGAGCCGTGACCGTTGGACAGGATGAAGCGGTCGCGGTTAGGCCATTTGGGGTTGCTGGGGTTGTGTTGCAGAAAATCGTTCCACAATACTTCTGCGATGTCGGCCATCCCCATCGGCGCACCTGGGTGCCCTGAGTTGGCTTTCTGTACGGCGTCCATGCTGAGTGCGCGGATGGCGTTCGCTAAGTCTCGGCGCGAAGGCATGTTTGGTTCTCCTTATTTAATCTCTGTTGTGCGAGCCGGCTCATTATCGGCCTTGCTCGGTAAAAACTGGGGGTTATAACAAACGAAAGGACGAGTGGCGTTAACCACCCGTCCTTAATATTTCCTAATAACTAGGTATTGCCAAAGCTGGCTTATGCAGCAGCAGCGTCAACCAGTTCGCGGATCTCGCGAGCAGATGTAGCTGGGCATGGCGCACCATAAATAGCAGCACCAACCACGATGATGTTCGCACCAGCTTCAACAACTTGTTGTACAGTGGCTTGTTTGATACCGCCGGCAACAGAGATGCGAACATTCAGACCCAAACGAGCGATGTCGTTCAGATCAGTAAAAGGTGTGTGACCAGCTGCTTGCGCGTCCAGACCTGTGTGAATACCAACGATTTGCGCACCCAGTTTAACGGACTCTCTCGCGCATTCAGCTTTGTCAGCCACGTTGATCAAGTCGATTTGGGTTTCAGCGCCGTGTTTTTTCGCAGCTTTGATAACGCCGGCGATAGTCGCCAAACCGGAAACACCCAATACTGTGCAGATGTCCGCGCCAGCAGCATAGAAAGCACCGGCTTCGTATTCGCCTGCGTCCATAGTTTTCAAGTCAACCAACAACAATTTGTCTGGGTAACGTTGTCTCAGTTCTTTAACCAGGTTGATACCGTTGTATTTAATGCAAGGAGTGCCGATTTCAAAAATATCAACATAAGGCGCTACTTTATCAGCCAATTCGACAGTTTGGTTGAAATCCAGTGAATCCAACGCCATTTGAATTAATGGTCTTGCCATATTTATGTGCTCCGATTGTTATAGTTACAGTTATTGTTTTAAGACCCACCCCCCGACCAAAACGCCATTTTCAGGTCTTTAAGTCGAGAGCGCCGCAAGCCTTTGTCGATGGGCAGTTTTCGCGAGTGCGGCAACTCTAAATCAGAATAAGGCACCCTGTCAATTGAAGACCGACTATTTACTCAGTAAAAACCCTGTATTCAGTCCGGATCGATAAAAACTTAACCGCCCAAACCGGTCCAAGGCTTGAATAGCCCGGTCGCATCCACCCCGAACATATCCAGGATTCGCCCCACACCCTCATCTACCATCGCCCGCACGGAATCGGTCTTGTTGTAAAAAGCCGGCATCGGCGGATAGATAATTCCGCCCATTTCCGTGACACTGGCCATATTGCGGATATGCGCCAAATTTAACGGTGTCTCGCGGGGCACCAACACTGTTTTACGGCGCTCTTTCAATGCCACGTCCGCCGCCCGGGAAATCAAGTTATCGCCAAACCCATGCGCCACAGCCGCCAGCGTTTTCATCGAACACGGCGCAACCACCACACCCTCTGTCTTGAAAGAGCCGCTGGCAATACACGAGGCAATATCGTTTATGCCGTGCGTAACGTCTGCCAACGCATACAAAGTAGCCCTATCCATATCCAGTTCGTATTTCAGGTTAACGAAACCCGCGGACGATACCACCAGATGAGTTTCCCATTCATCTTTCTCCCGCAACACTTGCAGCATCCTAACGCCATAAATCGCCCCGGTAGCGCCGGTTATTGCAATAACCAGTCGTTTTTTGTCGTTCATAATGCCCTTGTCTACGCTAAAAGCTTGGCCATGTCATCGGTCGCGGACACCAACGCATCGATCATTTCTTCGCCTCGCGCAATGTGTCCGGCATTCGGCAATACGACGTAACGAGATTGCGGCAAGGCCTGATTCAGGCGCCAGCCAGCTTCCGCCGGACAGGTCAAATCGTTTCGGCCATGGATGATGATGGTCGGTATCGACTGCAACCCCGCACAGTTTTCCAGGATTTGATTTTCGCGGATGAAATAATCATGAATGGCATAAGACAACTCCATTTTTACTTGCCGCAACATCTGCTCGCTAACCGCCTCCATACTCTCCAAGTAGTCATTACCTAAGGCCACTTGTCCGCTCCAGGCCTGCCATTGTTGAGCAGCGTGCTTGGCAGCGTCCTGATCGGCACCAAAAATTGCCTCCACCAATCGCTCCAAGACATTGGCGTCCGGCAAATTGGGTAAATTGTCCAATAAGATCTGCCAACGCTCGGGATAGATTTTATTGACGCCGTTACCCAAAAACCACTCCATATCGGCCTGCCTGGCTAAAAACACGCCGCGCAAAATCATTGCCGATACCTGTTGCGGATGCTGCTGAGCATAAAGCAAAGCCAAGGTGCCGCCCCAGGAACCGCCGAATAACAACCATTTTTCAATACGTAATTGAATGCGGATACGTTCCATATCCGCCAGTAAATCCTGAGTGGTATTACCTTGCAATTCGCCAAACGGCTCCGATAATCCGCAGCCACGCTGATCCATCAGGATAATGCGGTAACGCTCGGGATCGAAAAAACGCCGATGATCCGGCTTGGTACCGGAGCACGGGCCGCCATGCAAAAATATCGCCGGAATACCGGCCGGATTGCCGGATTGCTCAACATACACGCGATGGTCGCTGCCTGTTTCCAGAAAAAAAGTATGGAAGGGTGAAATATCCGGATAGAGGGTTTTCATTATTTTTCATCCATAAAAAAAGGGAAGGCTGTTACACCTTCCCTTTTGCATACCGAATAAGCTACAAACTTAGAATTTGAAACCTACGTAACCGCCAGCGTTGAAACCGTCGGTAGCAGTACCGTCCAATTTGCTGGTTGAGTAGTGGTAACGCACGTCAGTACCCAATACGATGCCTCTGTAGATATCGTATTCAGCACCTGCGCCAAAATTCATGCCGGCGTTCAACACGGAAACCGCGTTGGACGGAACGCCCAGGATGTTGATATCCAGGCCGACCGGAATGATCCAAGGACGTAATTTGCTGTCATGCATGAATTTGATTTTTGGCGAAGCATTGATTCTTAAACGCGCATCCGTAGCTGTCGCAGAATTAGCGTAAAGAGGAACAGCACCAGTTCCACCTACCGCGACAGGCACAACCGCAGTACCGTTAGTTACGGTATTGGTACCTGTACCATATTGAGAATATTCAACACCCAATTCGATAGCGAACGATGTATCATCCATCAGGCCAAACAAATCGTTGTTGACGTTAAAGTCAAACGCACCACCGAAGTAAAAGCCTTCGTTGTTTTGATTATTTGACAACAAAGCGCCATCGGTCAAGAAATTGGTATTACCTCTAGCATGATCCAAAGCTGACCAACCGCCGCGCACCGCAACCAAGTTGTCTTTTGCAGACGCTTGCGCAGGAGTCGATTTAACAGACGCCATCCATTGATCCAGCTCTTGAACTTTTGCACTGGCAGCAGTTGAACTAGCAGTTGAAGATTTAACGCGGCTCAATTCGGCTTGCATGGCTTGCATTTGATCGGCCATTTGTTGCATTTGCGCTTCCAGAGCTTCGGTTTTTCTAGCGGCAGCGTCAGCTACGCGCTCTGCACTGGAACCAGCAGCTTGGGCTTGTGGGGCAATGAATGCTCCAGCCATTGTCAAAGTCGCCGCGGCAACGCCCAGCGCTAATTTGGTTTTAGTAAAACTCATTGTTGTCCCCCCCAAGGGTAGTTATTGTTAAGACTGAATTGGCTTTATAGCAACACAGGATTTCTTCACGTGGGCAATAATAGCAGCAAAACACTAGCCTTACAAGTTTTAAGTCTATTTTTTTTACTCAAAAATTTTGTTTTATATCAATAAGATACAAATACTTTATAAACTATAATCCATATTTGTCAAAAATTAACAACAGCCATTTGCTTTTTTACACACCCATCAACAATCGGCAAACCCTATCTAAATAAGCCGGCTTCGTGTTACCTTAAAAAAGCTTTCTTACACCCGTTTTCCTCAGCATTTGCATGACCACACACCTGGATATTCTGATCATCGGCGGCGGTATCAGCGGCCTGTTAGCCGCTCGAGAACTCCGCCTTGCCGGCCGCGACGTCACGATCCTCGACAAATCCAAACCGGGCCAGGAATCCTCATGGGCCGGCGGCGGCATTTTGCTGCCGATTTACCCTTGGCGCCAAGCCGCAGCCATCTCCGAATTAGCCGTCAATAGCCTAAAAAAATACCCTGCCTTAAGCCAGGAACTGCTCGCCGCTACCGGTATCGATCCGGAATGGTACGACTGCGGCATGCTGATCTGCAAAAACCCGGACTACGAACAAGCCATACAATGGTGTGAACACTACCGCATCGACTACCAGCCGGCAGCAACGGGATTGACTGAGCCGTTTACCAGCGATCTCGACCAACCGCTGTGGCTGCCGGAAATTGCCCAAGCCCGCAATCCAAGATTGTTGAAATCGCTCCACGCCTACTTAGTACAGGTAGGTGTGCAATTTCTGGATACTACCGAAGTCCACAAAATCCGCGTTGCCAACCATCAAGTTGAGAGCATTGAAACCGCTGACCGGACCTATTCCGCACAACATCTGATCGTCAGCGCCGGCGCCTGGACGACTGATTTAATGCAAGACTTATTGCCGGATTGGCCTATAGACCTGCAAATCAGGCCTGTCAGAGGCCAGATGCTGCTGTTCGACGCCACGCCAGCCACCTTGCCTTATATGGTGCTGGACGGCGATCAGTATTTAATCCCGCGCCGCGACGGCAAAATTTTGGCGGGCAGCACCGTAGAGCAAGCCGGCTTCAACAAGATCACTACCGAGGACGCCAAACAGCAGCTTTACCAGTTCGCCACCGAATTACTGCCGGCCTTGAAAAACTATCCGGTTTGCCATCATTGGGCGGGCTTACGCCCCGGCAGTCCGCAAGGCATTCCCTCTATTGGGCGGCATCCCGACATTGAGAATCTCAGCATCAATGCCGGCCATTTTAGAAATGGTTTGGTGATGGGGCCGGCTTCCGCAAAGTTGCTGGCTGACCTGATTCTGCACCGTCCCACCGAAATAGACCCGACACCGTATTCGCTAACTCGAGCAAGCGCGCCATGAATCTTTATCCTTTATTACGCCCATTACTATTTTCCCTGGCCCCGGAAACCGCGCATCATGTCACGCTGGATTTGTTAAAGCTGGCCAAGCAAACCGGCTTATCGGCTTTGAGCAGACCAAGATCCAGTGGAAAGCCGGTTAACGTGATGGGCTTGAACTTTAAAAACCCGCTGGGACTGGCGGCGGGCTTAGATAAAAACGGCGATTACATCGATGCGCTGGCCGAGTTGGGTTTTGGCTTTATCGAGATCGGTACCGTCACTCCTCGCCCACAACCCGGCAATCCCAAGCCGCGCCTGTTCCGCCTACCGGAACACCAAGCCATCATTAACCGGATGGGCTTTAACAATCTGGGTGTCGATCATTTACTAGAACAAGTCGGTAAATGCCAATATCGCGGCGTTTTGGGCATTAACATCGGCAAGAACGCCGACACCCCACTGGAAAATGCTACCGAAGATTATCTGATTGGCCTGCGCAAAAGCTATGCGGCGGCAAGCTATATCACGATCAACATTTCCTCGCCCAACACCAAGAATTTGCGCCAACTGCAGCAAGGTGACGAGATCAAACAATTGTTAAGCGCTTTGAAGGAAGAACAACTGAAGCTTCAGATGACGCATGGCAAATACACGCCCATCGCGGTGAAAATCGCGCCGGATTTAACGGATGAGGAAATTAGCCACATCACGGCATTGCTGCTGGAATTTGCTGTCGACGGCGTGATTGCCACCAACACCACCATCGCCCGCGATAAAATCCAGGGCCATATCCATGCCAATGAAGCGGGCGGCTTGAGTGGCGCACCGGTCAAAGACAGTTCGACTCGGGTAGTAAAAGGTTTGGCTGCGGAATTGAGCGGCAAACTACCGATTATTGCGGCCGGCGGGATATTGAGCGCCTCAGACGCCCAAGAGAAATTAGCCGCCGGCGCCAGCTTGGTGCAGATTTACAGCGGCTTGATTTACAAAGGACCGCAACTGATCGACGAGATATTGAACACCATCTAATCGGCTAGCCCCCTGACCTTATCAAACCCATCTATTTGAGGCTGTCGTAAAAGTCAAAATGTAGGTTGGGTTAGCGTAGCGTAACCCAACAAAATCAAAACGTTGGACTTCATAGCATGAAGCATAATCTACCTTTTACGACACTCTCTATTTGGTGAGGTCACTCGATCATTCATCGTCTTCGGCGCTTTCAGGGCTCGCTACCCGATGACAACTCGCCGCGAATCACCTTGCAGAGGCGTTTTCGAAGGCGTTCACCGACGCATTCATCGTCCAGCCGCCACCGAAAGCCCGATACAACGACACCATCGCCACGCCGACCGCCGTTTCGGCTCTGGCGCGTTCGTCGCTGACGGCCAGTTTGCTGCGTTGCGCATCCAGCACGGCCAGATAATCGCTCGCGCCGCGCTGATACAAGGCGTCGACCAGCCGGTAAGCTTTTTCCGCCGAGGCTTCCGCTTCAGTCAATCGGCCTAGGCTATCCGTGGCGGAACGGTGCGCAACGAAAGCGTTTTCCACGTCCTCTAATGCCAGCAAAAAAGTCTTCTCGTAATTGACGGCGATTTGGTCCAGCCGCGCATCGGCGGCGGCGATATGGGCGCGGATGCGTCCGGCGTTGAAGATCGGCGCCGAAAGGCCCGAGCCTAAGGCATAGACGCTCTCGGCCAGACTCGGAAAAC
>NZ_JANIBL010000102.1 GCF_024505055.1 Methylomonas rosea | reverse complement strand
GTCTGCGAATAACGCGCAGACCAGGGCGATTTTTGATGTTTCGCTGTTTTTATTTTTTGAATACTTTAGATAGCGTCTTCTCCGGTCTCGCCGGTTCTAATGCGAATGATCTGTTCCAAGTTGGTCACAAAAATTTTACCGTCGCCAATTTTGCCGGTGTTTGCGGCCTTGACGATGGTTTCCACGGCTTGGTCGACAACGTGTTCCGCAACTGCGATTTCCAGCTTGACCTTAGGCAGAAAATCCACCACGTACTCGGCGCCGCGATACAACTCGGTATGGCCTTTTTGCCTGCCAAAACCTTTAACCTCGGTCGCCGTCACACCGGCCACGCCGATCTCGGACAAGGCTTCCCTGACGTCGTCCAGCTTGAATGGTTTGATAATCGCTGTAATTAATTTCATGCTATCCCCAAATTCGAATGATTAAAAAGCTGTTTCGTCACTGTTGCCACCATAATAAATAATTCCGGTAGAACCTACAATTTACGCGGGCAAAAGCACCAAAGTAGTGCTTCATGATAACAAAAACGGGCAGCCATCGCCGACCACCCGTTTCTTTTCGCGTTAACCGCAGCTTGCAAGCCTAAACGTGATAAGCGGTTTCGCCGTGTTCGGTGACATCCAGACCTTCGCGTTCGGTCGCTTCGCTAACTCGCAGACCCAAAGCCACATCAGCAATTTTGAAGGCAATAAAAGACACCACACCCGACCAAACGATGGCGATGCCGACGCCCCAGGCTTGGCTGGCAAGCTGGGTCATCACGCTGTAATCAGGCAAGGTCGCGTTGGTGACGTAATCCCATACACCGGTACCACCCAAGACAGGGCTGGCAACCACGGCAGTACCCAAAGCGCCGATGATACCGCCGACCCCATGCACACCAAACGCATCCAATGAATCGTCGTAGTTAAGTGCGTGTTTCAAAAAGGTTACCGACCAGAAGCATACCGCACCGACCACCAAACCCAAACCGATAGCACCCATCGGACCTGACCAGCCGCAAGCAGGGGTGATGGCGACTAAACCGGCAACCGCGCCTGACGTAGCACCCAACATGCTGGGTTTGCCACGCACTGCCCATTCCGCACCCATCCAGGCCAGCGTTGCCGCGGCGGCCGCCAGCAAGGTGTTGACGAAGACCAATGCAGCCAGACCGTTGGCTTCCAGGTTGGAACCTGCATTAAAGCCAAACCAGCCTATCCACAATAAGGACGCGCCTATCATGTTCATGGTAACGCTATGTGGGGCAATGAACTCTTTACCATAGCCAATACGCTTACCGATCATCAAGCAACCAACCAGGCCAGCAATACCGGCGTTGATATGTACCACGGTGCCGCCGGCAAAATCCAGCGCGCCTTTTTGGAATAAAAAGCCCGCAGTCGCACCGGCAGTTTCGGCGGCAGCAGCATCGGTATACGCATCAGGGCCGGCCCAGTACCAAACCATATGCGCCATCGGTAAATAGCAAAAGCTAAACCAAATCACGGTAAACAACAACACCGCTGAAAACTTAACCCGCTCGGCAAATGCGCCGATGATCAACGCCGGCGTGATAGCCGAGAATGTCAGCTGGAACGCCACATAAATGAATTCCGGTACATAAGCCCCCTTACTGAAAGTCGCCGCCATCGAATCCGGGGTGATGCCTTGCAAAAATGCCTTACTAAAGCCACCGAAGAAGGCGTTACCCTCGGTAAACGCAACGCTGTAGCCGAATGTTGCCCACATAATCGCCGTCATCGAAAAAATAACAAAGACCTGCATCAAGATAGATAGCATGTTTTTGGCGCGCACCATACCGCCGTAGAACAAGGCCAAGCCGGGTATTACCATTAACGCAACCAAAACGGTGGCTACTATCATCCATGCGGTATCACCCTTATTGACGGTAGCTTGCACGGCCGGTGCCGCAACCTCTTCCGCAAACGCCATGCCCGAGAGTCCAAACAGCGCGAACAGCGCCATGCCTGTTAAATATTTCATTGTTGGTTTCCCCATCTTGATATTAAAGAGCTTCTTCGCCGGATTCGCCGGTTCTAATCCGAACCACCTGCTCCAGATCGGTTACAAAAATTTTGCCATCGCCGATCTTCCCGGTATTGGCTACTTTCACAATCGCTTCGACGGCTTGCTCAAGCAAAGCATCCGCAACCGCTACCTCTATTTTTGCCTTGGGTAAAAAGTCCACCACGTATTCGGCACCGCGATAGAGTTCCGTGTGGCCTTTCTGCCGACCAAAGCCTTTTACTTCAGTAACCGTTACGCCAGATACACCGATATCCGACAACGCCTCACGCACGTCGTCTAGCTTAAACGGCTTAACCACCGCTGTTATCAGTTTCATAGTTCAACACCTCTTTGCTTGAGTTAGTAAATTCCCGAAACAAGCAAAGCATGATGCATGCCACTATTTATTCCCATGATTTTTAACGATTTATTAAACACATCAACTAAAAGGACAAAAGAAACGCACTAAAGTGGTGCGACGTCTTTTGGATTGCACCATTGCAACTCAATACCGCCCTACAGGCCTTGATCCGCCAGTTTTGGTGGTTTGCTTTAAGAATAAATCGGGCGTTGTCGCAACATAACAACACCGCATTACTTTGGTGCAACAAAAAGAATTTGCACCATTGCGATTCATGAACTAGCCTACATATGGCGCCTATCTTATTGATTTTTAATAAATCGAATATGGCCTAAAAACTGCTATACAATCTTCAGTAATCACTGAACCAAGGGGATAACCACCATGAGAAACAACACAACGTTAACAAAATCACACAGCCGCGCTTGCTTAGCCGGTTTAATGGTGATTTGCAGTGCCTCCGCTACTGCGGACAGCTGGACGGAAGCATCCGGACTGCTGGGCGCAGCCGGTATTGATCCGAACGCATCGAAATTCATGACCGATCACAACTTGAAAGTTGGCGGCTGGCTGAACACCAGCATTGGCGCCAACATGAACAGCAACAGCGATGGCTTCAACGGACCGGTCACATTCAATGACCGTACCGGCGAGTTGCAAATGAACCAGTTGTATCTGTACTTGCAAAAAGCCATAAACGTAAACGGCGACTCCTTCGACATCGGCGGCCGAGTCGACGTGATGTACGGTACCGACGCCGCATTCACGCAAGCTTATGGCTCTTTTGGACTGGATCCAGGCGATGCAGTCACGAGCAGTGACCGGGGCAATTGGGATTTGAATTTAAGCGGACATGGCGAGCGCTTTTATGGCTTAGCCTTGCCGCAAGCCTACGCGGAATTTAACCTGCCTTTCGGAAACGGTATTGCAGTCAAAGCCGGTCATTTCTATACCCCAATCGGCTACGAAGTCGTTACCGCACCGGACAACTTCTTCATCACTAAACCATACACCATGCAATACGGCGAACCGTTTACCCACACAGGTATACTGGCAACTTACGCCTACAACCCCAACTGGACAGTAATGGGCGGCGCGGTCACCGGCAGCAACTCCGGCGGCTGGGACGGTAACTGGGATAGAGACCTGGGTAACTGGGCTTGGCTGGGCGGCGTGACTTGGACTAGCGATGACGCCGGCACATCGTTGGCAATTACTTCAACAGCCGGCGACCGTTCCGAAAACAGCAACGACACCTGGGCGATTTACAGCATTGTTGGAAAGCACAATTTCACCGACAAGCTGCACTACATCATTCAACATGACCACGGCTTTGCCAACAACATCTGGACTGCGAGCGCCGCACCCAATGGCACGGCTACACAAGACGCGGAATGGTATGGCATCAACCAATATTTGATTTACGATGTAAATGACAAAGTTTCCGCCGGTGTCCGCGCAGAATGGTTCCGTGATCACAATGGCATTCGGGTATACGGCCCCGGCCGTTGCTATGCGGCAGCCGGTAATGAGGGAGCGAACTTTGCATGTGGCGGTAACTATTTGGCCAGTAACTTCCAAGAAGCAAGCGGCTATTACGCCGTAACAGCTGGCATGAGCTACAAACCGGCAAAATGGTTGAACTTGCGTCCAAATGTACGTTACGACTTTACCGATAATGCCAAAGCATTCGACAACGGTACACGCCACAACCAATTCTTGGTTACTGCGGACGTAGTCATCACTTTCTAAGTTGGTAACCCAAGCAAATTTATCGTTTTAAATCTATAAGCCTCCATAGAGTTGAAAGCCCTTTGGAGGCTTTGTTTGTTATAGCTCTTTACTACGTTTGATGATATTGTTAAAACGTTTAGCTTCTCAACCAAAACAACTACAACCCACGGAGACCCTCACTAATGTCTGTTGATCACGTTCTGAAATTAATCCAAGAAAACGACGTAAAATTTGTCGACTTCCGTTTCTGCGATACGCGCGGTAAAGAACAACACGTTACTTTCCCAGCGCACACTATCGACGAAGATACCTTTGAAGAAGGTAACATGTTCGACGGTTCATCCATCGCCGGCTGGAAACACATCAACGAATCCGACATGATTCTGATGCCCGACCCAAGCACGGCGGTTATCGATCCATTCTTTGACGACAAAACCCTGATCTTGCGTTGCGATATTATCGAACCGAAAGACATGCAAGGTTACGCTCGCGACCCTCGCTCTATCGCCAAACGCGCTGAAGCTTACCTGCAATCTACCGGTATCGCCGATACCGCGTTCTTTGGCCCTGAAAACGAATTCTTCATTTTCGACGACGTCCGCTGGAACACCAGCATGGGCGGCTGTTCCTACCAAATTGATTCCGAAGAAGCCGGCTGGAACTCTGAAAAAGTTTACGAAAACGGCAACATCGGTCACCGCCCAGGCGTTAAAGGTGGTTATTTCCCCGTGCCGCCAGTCGATTCATTCCAAGATATGCGTTCTGCAATGTGCTTGGTTCTGGAAGAAATCGGCCAAACTGTCGAAGTTCATCACCATGAAGTGGCCACAGCCGGTCAGTGCGAAATCGGTGTTAAATTCAACACCTTGGTTAAAAAAGCCGACGAAGTATTGGGCTTGAAATACGTAATTGCCAACATTGCTCACGCCTATGGCAAAACCGCTACCTTCATGCCAAAACCACTGGTTGGCGACAACGGCAGCGGTATGCACGTACACCAATCTTTAGCTAAAGGCGGTGTTAACCTGTTCACCGGCAACCTGTATGGCGGCCTGTCTGAAACCGCTCTGTACTACATCGGCGGCATCATCAAACATGCTAAAGCATTGAACGCCATCACCAACCCTTCAACCAACAGCTACAAACGTCTGGTTCCTGGGTTTGAAGCGCCTGTGATGCTGGCTTACTCAGCACGTAACCGCTCTGCGTCTATCCGTATTCCTTACGTCACCAACCCTAAAGGTCGCCGTATCGAAGTACGTTTCCCAGACTCAACCGCTAACCCATACTTGGCATTCTCTGCCATGTTGATGGCCGGCCTTGACGGCATCCAAAACAAAATTCACCCTGGTGAAGCGATGGATAAAGACTTGTACGACCTGCCACCAGAAGAAGAAAAAGCGATTCCACAAGTGGCTTTCTCTCTGGACGAAGCTTTGGCGGCTCTGGATGCAGACCGCGAGTTCTTGACTCGTGGCGGCGTATTCACCGATGACGTGATTGATGGCTACATCGCATTGAAACAAGAAGATGTGACTCGTCTGCGTATGAGCACTCACCCTGTTGAACTGGATATGTACTACAGCCTGTAATTAGCTAAGCCTGCTTCACGCAGGCCCACACTATTGCAAAGCCCCGCAAGCTATCCGGCTTCGCGGGGTTTTTTTTATGCCTCTATACTTACCTTATACCAATGCAATCGGCCGTGTTTGATTGAATTGAACCAACAACCGCTATTTGTCATCCTCAGGTATTTCAGGCGCTTTCCATGACCCGCGCTTATGCGCCTCCATAACGGTTTGCCAACCATCCGCCAGCTCTTTTTCGGTGATGCCAAAATGCTGGAGAATGCCATTCAGGCCGGACGGCAATTCAAGAGCAGGCTTGGCAATATTATCTGCGTCTTGTATTGCCTTTGGAGAAGATGAAATCAGTACGCTGCCATTGATAGGTTTGATGGCTCCTTTCGCACACAGGGTCTGATCGTCGGTATACAAAGTTTTTCCATCGACGACACATTTCATCGGTTGGGCCATCGCCTGGTAAACCGGTAAAAATGCGCATATGCTAAAGCCAATTAAAAACAGTATTTTCATGGCGCGGCTCCAGTAGTTCAAAAGAAAGACATTCGCGGCTCGAACCCTAATTGCTCCGGAAAAACCGGCAGTCAGTTTGTTTTCGCACACAAACTTTACCCATAAGTCTAGTTTGTAATGCCCCCTTGCCCTGTGGTTTCTAAATACTGTTTATAACCTCGCGACAGAGGCATATTAATTGCTGTGCTATCGATGGGAATGCAGATCCTTTATTCTTGAAACACTTTTCTCAGCACTATTTAGGCGATAACTATGGCTATCAGCGTCTTCGATATTTTTAAAATCGGTATCGGACCTTCCAGCTCTCATACCGTAGGGCCCATGCGGGCGGCGATGACGTTCGTCAATAATCTGGAACAACAGGGCGTTATTGGCGAAGTACAGCGCTTACGCATCGAATTGTTTGGCTCGCTTGGCGCGACAGGCAAAGGCCACGGCACCGACAAAGCGGTATTGCTTGGTCTGGAAGGCGAAGCACCCGACTTGATTGACCCCGCCATCATTCCGCAACGACTAGCGACTATCCGCGAGACGGGGGCAGTTAAGCTATTGCAACGTTACCCGGTGCCGTTCAACGAGAAGGCCGACTTGCTGTTTCAACGCAAAGTACTGCCCTATCACTCCAACGGCATGCGCTTTACCGTATTCGGCGCAAACGGCGCCGAACTGCTACAAAGCGATTACTATTCGGTAGGGGGAGGATTTGTAGTGACCGACGCAGCTGCGGCCGCTGATAGGCTGAGCAATGACGATACCTGCCTGCCCTACCCTTTCAAAACTGGTGCAGCGATACTAAAACTGTGCGCGACACATAACAAATCGATTAGCGACTTGATGCTAAGCAATGAAAAAGCCTGGCTGGGTGAAGAGGAAATCCGCCAAAAACTGTTAAACATCTGGCAGGTGATGCAGGCTTGCGTCGAACGCGGATTGCACGAAGAGGGGGTAATGCCGGGCGGCATGAAAGTCAGGCGCCGAGCTGCCAATCTCTATCGGCAGCTCAGTGGCGAAATACCCCGGCAAACGCCGAGCCTGCCGGTCGGAACGATGGAGTGGGTAAATTTGTTCGCGCTTGCCGTCAGCGAGGAAAATGCCTCGGGCGGGCGCGTGGTGACCGCACCCACCAACGGCGCTGCCGGCATCATCCCGGCAGTATTGCATTACTACTGGCGCTTTTGCGACGGCGCGAATGAGGAAGGTGTAATTCGCTTCTTGCTGACGGCAGCTGCGATAGCTATCTTGTACAAAGAGAACGCCTCACTATCCGGCGCCGAAGTCGGCTGCCAGGGCGAAGTCGGTGTCGCTTGTTCCATGGCGGCCGGCGCACTGGCCGAAGTATTGGGCGGCACGCCCGAGCAGGTCGAGAACGCCGCCGAAATCGGGATGGAGCATAACTTGGGCTTGACCTGCGACCCAGTCGGCGGTTTGGTGCAAGTGCCCTGCATCGAGCGTAACGCGATGGGATCGGTAAAGGCTATCAACGCCGCGCGAATTGCCCTGCGCGGCGACGGCAAGCATTTCGTATCCCTGGACAAGGTAATCAAAACCATGCGCGAAACCGGCGCCGACATGAAAACCAAATACAAGGAAACCTCACGCGGCGGCTTGGCGGTGAATTTGATTGAATGCTGACAACTCAGGTTTATTCAAGCCCAAGACTTGTAGATTCGTTAAAATTCGCGCGCCTAACAAAAAGCCTGCCCAGCCGACCAAGCGCAACAGCGCCATATAGCAATTTCCGAGCTTTAGACAATAGCAAAATTAACCATGTGTACGGAAATCGGTCGCTATATCCCCGTCATCATAAATTGCTTGGCCTCTGCCAAGAATACCGTCGCGGCCCGACGCCGCGAATGCCATGATCTGTGCAGCCGTTTCCTGCGGAACTTCCAATTGATTGAGGCTGTTTTGCAATAGTTCCAAAACCACATCGTAGTTATCGTCGATGGGCTGTAATCTTAAAAAATGGGAGTGGCCGGGGCAGAGCAGAGTGAGATGGGGTTTCTCGTCGCTGCCGACAAGATCGCCGGTGACGAACATCTCTAAAAACGCAAAGTCTCGATTATTGACCAAACTGGGCTTGGCGTTCCCTCTGGCAAAAGCCGCCGCAAAATAATCATCAGCCAATTCGGACAGTTTTTTCGGCTCGACGAGCTCTGCGCTGAGCAAAGCGTTTACAAGCTGTTTTAGAGGTTCCTTTTGCTCCTGGATAGGCCTGGAGTAAAAATATCGGTTGATCCGATAGTCATCCAGCATACTGGCATAGAAAATATCCACAATTTTCGACACCAGGTTCTCGTCAATTTTTGGCAATAGTTTATCTTTCATCGTTTTATCCCCCGGTTTATAGTTAACCAGCTTATTTGCTTAAGTCAAATGCCGCATGAGTACGTCCCTTTTGCGTCTATT
>NZ_JANIBL010000101.1 GCF_024505055.1 Methylomonas rosea | reverse complement strand
CCGACCCGGAGGCTCCCATTCAGGCAAAAAAAAGCCCCACATTTGCATGTGAGGCCTTAATTTATTTGGCTCCCCCGGACGGGCTCGAACCGCCGACCTAGTGATTAACAGTCACCCGCTCTACCGACTGAGCTACAGGGGATTAATATTTTGCTGTCTCGATATGGCGCGCCCGGAGAGATTCGAACTCCCGACCGCTCGGTTCGTAGCCGAGTACTCTATCCAGCTGAGCTACGGGCGCTTATCTGAGCCGCTTATTGTCTTTCTTTACCTAACCTATGTCAAGGTTTTATTTAGTGGCGGAGAGAGAGGGATTCGAACCCTCGATGCGCTTTTGGCACATACTCCCTTAGCAGGGGAGCGCCTTCGGCCTCTCGGCCATCTCTCCTATAACTTACTCAGCCCTCCGTACTCCCTGCTTCGGACTGCTCTTTCTTAATTCTCTCGTAGATTTCTTCCCTATGAACAGATATATCTTTTGGTGCATTTACGCCAATTCTAACTTGATTTCCTTTTACCCCGAGAACTGTAACAGTCACATCGTCACCAATCATCAAGGTCTCTCCTACTCTACGAGTCAAGATAAGCATACTATCTCCCTACACTATTAATGCGCTTTGTTACTGCAACATACTCGAACCGACGATTATATCCGTTTTTGAGAAAAAATAAAGATATATTTGGAACAGCTTTAAAGGAAAAACATACTGGATAACAAACATTGGCCGAAATCATGACAATTTAGATTATGGGCAAACCTGACGGCAACCTGTCTCATGACTGATTTCGACTCAAAAGACAATGATCAGAGACAAATTCGTGTATTTTTCTGAGTTATCCCTTAGACAGCCATTCATGGCGCATTGTATCCAGACTCTGCATCAATTCGTCTAATGCTTTAACCGATTCTTTATGTAAAGGATGAGCATGATTATGAACCGGGTGCTTAGTATCGTTCATTAGTTCATCAATGAAACGCTCTGCCTCCATAATATCTTGTGGAAGCGAATCTGATTTTTCGGCCATCTGAATAACAAACAGGTTTATAGTAATTTGCGCATAAAAAAGCCCACAATTAAGTGGGCTTCGTCCGGTGTTATTTTTATGTTTTTTGGACGCCTGATATCTGTGATAGCAGGTTAATAGCTTGCGCTTTTATTATTGTTGTACCGTTACACGGTCGCATTCCCTCCCCCAATAGATACGAAGCTTTTTGGCCCGTATTGACCTAAGTCAAGGTGAGGGCATTCTAGTGCACTTAAATCGCTTTGTCCAGAAAAAGTGCGACGATTTGTCGCAATCTTAAACTGACGAAATATAATGGCAAATAGTCAGCAAGAAAGGCTTCATCGCAATCTCCAAATACAAATAGAGGTTACGAAGTGAAGTTCTGATTCTCTGCCATGCTGAACCGGGTGATGCCCGATCCGCGCGCCGAATAAGTATTCCTGCACCGTCGAATCCGGATGAGCTCAAAAACGCCATAGAGAACATGGACAAAGTACCCACTGAGCGGCCGAGTTCCGCAACTGGATAGCAATCGGGTTTCAGGAATTTCATTGTCAACCTTGACTACAGCCGAGCAGCAAGTGCAACGGTATGTTTACAAAGCACTTTCTGAACCGAGCTTACACTTTTGCAAAGCCACGTCGCCAATCTCTGTAAGCCTCTCCGGCATGTCGTCCTTGAGCGCCACACCCGAAAAACCACACCGCAAGGCCTGCTCGCTCAAGTAAGCCAACTTGATTGCAGCGGCCTTAAAAGACAGCCCCGTGGGCGGGCGAATATTGGAGATGCAGTTGCGTTCGGCATCGGTATTGCCTGGCTTGGGTGAGTAGGTTAAATACATCCCCAAACTATCGGCTGCACTAAGACCCGGCCGCTCGCCGACGATGATCACCACCAGCCGCGCGTTCAACATTGCACCAATTTCATCCGCCAAGGCCACCCGACCGTTAGCGACCAGACAAATCGGCCCCATCCGCAATCCGTGCTCGGCATATGCGGCAACCACTGTGTGCAGCAAGGCCAAACCATGCTCGTCCACGGCGGTGGAAGACAAGCCGTTGCTGACAATCAAGGCCAGGTCAATGGTTTGGTTTGCCCGCGTTGCGAGTAATTCGCGACTGGATTGCGCGAGCCGGCGCCCAAGATCGGGACGTTGTAGGTACTGCTCGCGACTAACAACCGGCGTCGCCAGGATCATTGGCTCCAGTCCCAGTTGTTCCACGCCCCCGGCAAAACCGGCTATATCCCAAACTTGGTGTACCGCATCCCTCGCACTGGCATGTGCAAGTTGAAAGTCCAGCAGCGCGCTAGTCGGCAAGCTACACCCTGCCCTCCCTTGCGCAATTCTGGCTTGGGTAAATTGCCGTAATGTAAACCAGGGATCGGTCATCGTTAAGCCTTCGGCAAACCATGAAAGTTACCCAGCAACGGCGCGGCATTGCGCGCATCAGCCAAGCGGTTCCGCTCGTCGAATATCCCCATTCGCTCCAGCCAGGCCTCGAACTCCGGCGCTGGCCGCAAGCCCAACACTTGCCGCAGATACAGCGCATCGTGAAACGAGGTACTTTGATAAGCCAGCATCACGTCATCGGCGCCCGGTATGCCCATGATGAAATTGCAACCGGCCACACCCAGCAGCGTCAGCAGTGTATCCATATCGTTCTGGTCGGCTTCAGCATGGTTGGTGTAACAAATGTCGCAGCCCATCGGCACACAAAGCAGCTTGCCGCAAAAATGATCCTCAAGACCAGCGCGGATGATTTGCTTGCCATCATAGAGATATTCAGGACCGATGAAGCCGACCACGGTATTGACCAATAGCGGATTAAACTCCCTGGCCACCGCATAAGCCCGCGCCTCGCAGGTCTGCGCGTCGATACCGTGATGGGCATTGGCAGACAGTGCACTACCCTGCCCGGTTTCGAAATACATCAATTGCTGGCCGACACTACCGCGCCCCAAGGCTTCAGCCATGGCCTTGGCGTCCTGGAGCATTGCCAGATCGATACCAAAACTGCGATTCGCCGCTTCGGTGCCGGCGATGGATTGAAATACCAAGTCCACCGGCGCGCCGCGCTGCATCAGTTCCATGCTGGTAGTAACGTGAGCCAACACGCAAGACTGGGTAGGGATTTGGTGCTTGACGATAATCTCGTCGAGCAGATTCAGCAGCGTGTAGACATTGTCCAAATTATCGGTAGCCGGGTTAATGCCGATCACCGCATCGCCGCTACCGTAGAGTAATCCGTCCAGGATGCTGGCGGCGATGCCGCGCGCGTCGTCGGTCGGGTGATTGGGTTGCAGGCGGGTGGATAGGCGGCCCGGCAAGCCAATGGTATTGCGAAAGCGGGTAACGACGCGGTAACGCCGAGCTACAGCAATCAGATCCTGATTGCGCATGATCTTACTGACGGCTGCGGCCATTTCCGGCATAAGCCCCGCCGAGATTGCCGCCAAGTCGCTATCCTCAGTTAACAACCAATCGCGAAACTCGCCGACGCTCAAGTTTGCAATCGGCGTAAATGCCACGGCATCGTGCTGATCCAAAATCAATCGGGAAACTTCATCCAGCTCAGGAGCGATCAAAGGCTCTTCGATGAATTGCCGCAAGGGTACGTCGGCCAACACTTGCTGAGCCACTGCGCGCTCGACTTCGGAAACCGCCGCCAATCCGGCCAATTCATCCGCCGCCCGGCGCGGTGAAGCCTTGGCCAGCAAGGTACGCAAATCGCGAAAATCAAAGCTTTTGCCCTTTACAGTTGCGGAATAATTCATTAGCCAGACAGGTTATGATGGGATAAACGCCGAGAATACGACAAGTTTGTGACTATTATGTGACGCGACAAACACCTTGCCCTCAAGTCACTACCCTGCAATATTTCGCCCATATTCTAGTAATAACTAGCGATACCAAGCCGAATGAATTAGGCCCTACTAAGCCGTTTAGGCCAGGATTTGGCGTTATTGTCAAGCGGCTTGCAAACATCCTTAAGGTGACGCAGATGACCACCCTATCTCTCAAGCAATCCAACCGTTTCATAATATTCATAATTTTGACCTTGTCGCTGAGCCAGCGCTCCGCCACACTGTCCGCCGAGCCGCTTAGCGCCGATGTCTTGATCGTCGGTGCCGGCCTATCGGGTTTAAGTGCAGCGTATCATTTGAAAAAAGCCGGTAAAACCGCTCTGATTCTGGAAATGAGTCCGCATATCGGCGGCCGCATCCGCACCGCATCTTATCCGGACGGCGCGCATGCCGAAGTGGGTCTGGAAGAGTTTTGGGAAAACAACCCGGCTATCGAAATTTTTAAAGACCTGAAAATTCCGATGGAAACGGCGTACAGCAGTTTTTCCAGTTTCTATTACCAGGGCAAGCTCTATCCTTTCACCCAAGACTCCAATCCGGAGTTTCTGCGCTCCGTGCTGGATACCGACGAACTGCACGCTTACAAACGCTGGGACGCCAAAATGGCCGAGCTTTATCGACAATTGCAGCAGCGCCCCTTACCGGACGAGTTGCTGGCATTAATGGAAACGTCCTTTGCCGACTGGATCAAAAACACCAGTGGCCTGTCCCCCAAAGCCCAGGAGCTAGTGCGCATCGAAACCGAACCGGAGTACGCTACCTCCTGGCAAAAAATCAGCGCACTGGACGGCATTGCCGAATGGCATTATTTTTCCGGTAAAGGTTTAGCGCCGCACCATGTAATTGGCGGCAATCAACGCGCCGCGCAAGCGCTGGCAAATTTCATCGGCAAGGACCGCATCCGGCTCAGCCAATTGGTCACCCACATCAAAGCCACGGCAAGCGGAGTGGAAGTGCTTACATCCGACCAAGGCAGCTATCAGCAACAGCTTTTCCGCGCCAAATACGTAATCTCCGCGATTCCGTTGTTCCGGCTTAACGACATCCAATTTACTCCGGAGCTCAGCGCCGAGCATAAACAAGCGATCCAAACCCAATCCGCCGGCGCTTACTTTACCGCCCACGTGAGGGTCGACAACGCCGCCGGCAGTTTTTGGACTTACGACGGCGAAAGCGTCTTGCCGATTATGACCGACAGTCCTTTGGGGGTGATTTACGGAGGCGAATCCAAACCCGGCGGAGATGCGCTGTTGAATTTATTGGTCAGCGGCGCGGACGCGGAGCGCTTTAACTCGCGGATTAACGATCCGGACCAGATACAAGAAGCATTGTTAACCGCGTTCGATAAACAATGGCCGGGCTTTCGGCAAGCGGTCAAGCAAATGAGTTTTTACCGCTACCATCCGCGCGCCATCGCCTCTTGGCCGGTCGGGCGCTCACGCTTCGATGCGTTGTCCGACTCACTAAGAAAGCCGCAAGGCCGCGTCTATTTTGCAGGAGATTTTACCGAAGACACCCACTCGAACGGCGCCAGCCAATCCGCATTGCGGGTGGTTAAGGATATTTTGCAGAAAAGTGATTAAGCCACTCCTTAAATACCGTGCCCTTTATGCGTGGGTATTAGGTCTGACGAAGGGCATGCAACATGAGGCTTCGACCCGCTAATCCCGAACGAGATACCAGCAATACACACTACCTGTCCAATAATTGCTGTCGAATAGTATTCTTATAAAAATCAGATAGTTGGATTAAAAATCGCCTTCTTAAAAAGCAGCGGCAAGCTTGCCTTGCCGCCCAAAGAGTAAGGCCACGTCCCTGTGTTGACTTTTAATAAATTAAGCGTTGCGACGAACACCCAAAAAGCCTAACAACGCGGAACCGAATAACCAGACTGCGCCTGGCACTGGCACGGCAGCTACGGCAGTACCTGATACCGTTACCATATCGAAACGCCAGGTGCCGGCAGTGCCATAAGTGCCGGTTGGAGAAGATGCCGCGTATGCGCTAGTTGCGGGCGCGAAAGCGGCCAAAACGCGAAAGCCGAAATTAGCATTGTTGGCTACGCCGGCAATGCTGCTTAAATCTACTGAACGGCCATTAAACCAAGTATCGCCTGTTGCACCGCTAAACAAGGAAAAGTCGGTCCAGCTGCTGCCGTCCGTGGTGTATTGCACTTGCTCGTATTTAGAGGAGGTATTGCTGTGGCGCAAGTCGTAGCTGATCTGAATATTATCGAAACCCACCGTGCTGACCAGATACTGCGTACCGCGAGTTTTATTGCCCGCACCTTGAGCGGCATAACCGCTTGTATTCCAACCGCTATCATCGCCTGTCGCTGGGTCGGATGAACCGCCGCTGGCATCGCCACTGGCAAAAGTTGCCGTGGTGCCAAGCAGCGAAGCCGCGCCGCTGCCAATGCTAGGAGAAGTTGAACCGGTGCCGGTGGCAGCGTCAGCAGGATTGGAGTTGAAATTCCATTGCGTAATTACAGCCGCTTCCGCGCCGGCGCTTACAGATAAAGCCACCAGCACGGCGACCATCATCATTTTTTTGTTCATGTTTGGATTCTCTTAATTATTCGTGGTCAAGAAGAAATTTTCCGGGCTAGACAAGCAGTCCGGAAGCTACCCATCACAAAAAAGCCCGACATAAAGCCGGGCTTCTTATCAATCTAAAGCGGGAACATTCCCTGCTCCCTTAAGCAATTAGGCTTTGCGGCGGCGCAGGCCGATCATGCCGGCAATTGCGGAACCGAACAACCAAACCGCGCCAGGTACTGGTACGGCAGCCGGAGTCGCAGTAATCATCATGGTACGGTCGTTGCCGCCAGTAGGATGTTGGATGTTGACGTATGCCAAGTTAGCATTGAACTTATCAAAATATAGACCCGTAAATTCAGATCCTGGAGTACCGTTAGAAGCCCAGCGAGCCAGACCTTCACCAGCGTCCAACAGATCCCCATCTTTATTGAGGTCTTTGGCAAACCAAATATCGTCGTCAACCGCGCCATCGCGGTCTTCGATGATGTATATATTGCCTTCGGCGTCGATTGCCAAATTATCGGCATTTCTCAGACCGCCGCCCACCGCCAATCCAGTCGCCAGATCAATGGTGTTGGAATCAGCAAACAAACTAACACTGTTTGTAGCAACATTGAAATTGTAAACGCGGCTACGTCCGTCGGTAGTGTTAGCGTTATTGTCGGAATCGGTAGTAGCGAAATAAATCAGCTGGTTGCCACCCAGGTTTTGAATTTCCAAATCTTCAGGACGGTTGTAACCAGTAGCAGCCACTGCGGCCGCTGATGCACGGCCATCAATATTTCCATCGACCGCCAGGACAGAAACACCTGCTAAAGCACTACCGCTAGCACTAGTGATAGCCTCCCAAGTGAAACCACCGGTGATAGCCGGACCGTTGTTACCCTCGAATTGGCTACCGGCACCCACTTTCATTACAAAGGTTTGGCCTGCGGCGAAAAAGTCGTCGCCTGTGGTCGCTAGCGGATTTGCCGAAACGTATTTGAAAACCCCGCCGCCATTCAACTCGTCGACAAAATACAGGCTGTTGTTGCTGTCAAAAGCCAAGCCTTCGTGAGATACATGCGGAACTACAGAGCGCTGTACAAAATTACCGCCATTGGCTGTCGCTGTGGTTGCATTGGTCACTTCGAACAAACGACCTTTAGTGCTGTTTGTACCCCAGGATTCTTCGGCAGTCAGATAACTTCCCCAAGGTGTCCAGCGCGACGCATCACCAGACACAAAACCCTGAGTGCCTGGCGCCACGATCGTCGTAGTGCGAGTATTGTAGTTGGCATCTTGCAAGTCGATACGTTGCACTCCGCCAGTGCCTGTTTCAAACGGCATGAACAAATATCGGCCGGCGTTGGGACCAGTTTCATTCGCGGTAATCATGTCCCAATTTCCTGAATTTGAGCCTGGCACCTGGGTGTTTTGATTCGTGCGTTCAGCAATACTGATCTGCGTAAAGCCAGGGTTTGATAGCGTAATAGGCGCGGCAGCATTAGTAGCGACGCCCGCAGAACTCGCCAGCGGAGTGAAATTGTCAAACAGCGTATCTGCCGCTTGAGCAGTCAAAGGCGAAACAACAGAGGCAACTGCCGCTGCGATCAGTGTCATTTTAAAAACTTTCATGATTCATTATTCCTAAAGCAAAGTCGGTTAATTGTTTTTGGTTTTCCGCAAAAATCTGCCTCACAGAATTTGCAGAAAGAATGTTAACCAGCACTCAAGAAATTAAAGTTGCAGTTCTGTTAAGTTTTCGTGACATGTAATACGCTGCTAGCACCTAACTTGCCGCGACTAAAATCGTCTTGTCTACTCTCCCCAGCAGCCATTCCTGCTCTTCAACTTAGCGAATATCGAATCCCCGGCGATCCCTGTCAACAAAAGTCATGCCAATCGGGGACTCAGTATGGCAATTAGGCTCCAAGATGCTCGAGAGCGGATATTTACGGTCCTGCTCCTAACAAAAGCTTGGCGTAACGATTCCGAACGGACAAAAATCGCTTACTTACTCTGGTGCACCCCAAGAAACCTTGGCGAGTTGGCATGTGCAGAATGGCACATCATTGAATATGTCCTGAATACGGAGTTGTTTCAGTAACATCAAGAGACACCCCAGTGAGGAAAGCACCAACACCTTAGGCGGCCTGATTGGCGTGGCTGCCGCGCCTCACCCTGGCGGAGGATCGATAACCGGCGGCAGAGTTGCCCAAGTGGCCGGCTGGCCTTTTGTCGGTTTAGTCAGTTTTGTCAGTATGGGGTGGCCCGCAATCGGGCGCGGTAGCCGGGTGGCTCACCCATGCAACAGAAGCACGGCGGCGAAGCCTTGGGCGGCCTGGTTGGCGTGGCGGCCATGCCTT
>NZ_JANIBL010000100.1 GCF_024505055.1 Methylomonas rosea | reverse complement strand
GCGGAGGAATGGATAGACTCTAGCATTGATATACGATGCTCCTTGTCATGAAGCTCCCATATCCGGATTCTAAGCAGAAGTTGTTCAGGCTCGTCGATTCTATCTGCCATATACGCAAGAGCATCATTGGTTTCAAGAATTGCTCTCGCTAAACAAGCGGCCGATGAAAGATCCCATAGCTCTGCGCCACTATCTGCCGAAATAGAAAGGCTTTTTGGGACGCTTCGAATAAGGGTTATTGCATGAGACACTATCTTTGAAAAAATAATCGACGCATAGTATTGCTGATCATCAGCCGCCTCTTTTCCTTGGATCGAAGCCGATACAGAGTGCGCATATAAAATTAATAGCCGTAGGTCGGTTAATGCCTCCTCGTAGCGTTTTGCAATTTCCCTTGCGTTAGAGTGATTTAACATTTTATTCGGCCTGGAAGATCTTCAGAGTATCTGTGAATCATTCACTTTGTAAGAGTATACATTCTTCTTTTCTCGCATCATTTTTCAAGCTTCCTCTTAAACGCTAGCCCCTAATTGAATTACGGTTAAAATAGTCACCTGTTTAAACCCAAGCTCATCCAACAAAAACATGGAAAAAACCTATTCCCCGCACGCTATCGAACAACGCTGGTATCAACTTTGGGAAGAGAGTGGCTATTTCGCCGCCAAAAGCGAGGGCGACTTGGCTAAAGCGCGAAGCGAATCGTATTGCATCATGATTCCGCCGCCGAACGTCACCGGCAGTTTGCATATGGGGCATGCGTTTCAGGACACCATTATGGATGCACTGACCCGCTATCACCGAATGAAAGGTTACAACACGCTTTGGCAACCGGGCACCGACCACGCCGGCATCGCCACGCAGATGGTGGTGGAGCGCATCATCAACGCCGACGGCAAAACCCGCCACGACTTGGGCCGCGAGGCGTTTATCGAGAAAGTCTGGGAATGGAAAGAAGAGTCCGGCGGCACGATTACCCGGCAACTGCGGCGCATGGGTTCGTCGCTGGACTGGCAGAAAGAACGCTTCACGATGGACGACGGCATGTCGGACGCGGTGCAGGAAGTGTTCATCAAATTGTACGAAGAAGGCCTGATCTATCGCGGCAAACGCCTGGTGAACTGGGACCCGGTATTACATACCGCCGTTTCCGACCTGGAAGTGTTGTCCGAGGAAGAAAACGGTTCGATGTGGTATATGCGTTACCCGTTAACCAACGGCACCGGTCATTTAATGGTGGCAACCACCCGCCCGGAAACCATGCTCGGCGACGCGGCGGTGGCGATTCATCCCGACGACGAGCGTTACAAGCATTTGCTCGGCGAATTCGTCGAACTGCCGCTAACCGGCCGCCGCATTCCGATTATTGCCGATGAATATGTCGATCCGGAATTCGGTACCGGTGTCGTCAAAATCACCCCGGCCCACGACTTCAATGACTACGAAGTCTGGACTCGCCACAAACAAATGTCGGTGATTGCCGACCAACCGCATGGCGGCTTGATCAATATCTTTACCGTCGATGCGGCGATACGCGGCAACGATGATGGCTTTACCATTATTCCTGATGCCTACATCGGCCTGGACAGATTCGAAGCCCGCAAGAAAATCGTCGCCGATCTGGACGCGCAAGGCCTGCTGGAAAAAATCGCCGACCATAAATTGATGGTGCCGCGCGGCGACCGTACCGGCGCTGTGATCGAACCGCTGCTGACCAATCAGTGGTACGTGAAAATCGCCCCATTGGCGAAACCGGCCATCGAAGCCGTCGAAACCGGCGCGATCAAATTCGTGCCTGACAACTGGAAAAATACTTATTTCGAGTGGATGCGTAACATCCAGGATTGGTGTATCTCCCGGCAAATCTGGTGGGGCCATCGCATTCCGGCCTGGTACGACGACCAAGGCAATACCTACGTCGGTCACTCGGAAGCGGAAATTCGCGCCACGCATGGTCTGGCCGCCGATTACCCTCTCAAGCAAGACGAAGACGTACTGGATACCTGGTTCTCGTCGGCGTTGTGGCCGTTCTCGACGCTGGGCTGGCCGGCGCAAACCCCGGAATTGGCCGCGCATTATCCAACCAGTGTATTGGTTACCGGCTTCGACATTATCTTCTTCTGGGTGGCACGGATGATCATGATGGGTTTGAAATTCCAGGGCGAAGTGCCGTTCAAGGAAGTGTATATCCACGGCCTGGTACGCGATGCGGAAGGCCAGAAAATGTCCAAATCCAAAGGCAACGTGCTCGATCCCATCGACATCATCGACGGCATTGATCTAGAGGCTTTGGTAGCCAAACGCGTGTCCGGCATGATGCAGCCGCATCTAGCCAAGAAAATCGAACAAGCCACCCGCAAGCAATTCCCGGACGGCATTCAATCGTTCGGTACAGATGCGTTGCGCTTTACCTTTGCCTCGCTGGCGTCGACCGGCCGCGATATTCGCTTTGATTTGCAGCGCACAGAAGGCTACCGCAACTTCTGCAATAAACTCTGGAACGCGGCGCGCTACGTGCTGATGAATACCGAAGATCAGGATAACGGCATCGATTGCGCCGAGTGCACATACAGCCAGGCCGACTTGTGGATTCTGTCGCGCTTGAATCGCACCATCGCTACGACGACCGATGCGATCAACAGCTATCGCTTCGACTTGGCCGCGCAAGCCATCTACGAATTTACCTGGAACGAATACTGCGACTGGTATCTGGAGCTGGCAAAAATCTCGCTGCAAAGCGACGATGAAACCCTGCAGCGGGGTACTCGCCAAACGTTGTTAAAAGTGCTGGAAACCGTGCTGCGTTTAGCGCATCCGATCATGCCCTTCATCACCGAGGAAATCTGGCAACGAGTGGGACCTTTGGCGGGCATCACTGCCGCTACCATCATGCTGCAGCCTTACCCGGAAAGTGATAGCGCGGCGATCAACCCCGATGCCGAAACCCAAGTTCAGTGGGCGATGGACTTCATCCTCGGTATCCGCAGAATACGCGGTGAGATGAACATCGCCCCCGGCAAACCGCTGAATGTACTATTACAAAATGGCAGCGCCGCCGATCATGCCTATCTCAAAGAGGGCGAAAGTTATCTCTTGAAACTGGGCCGACTGGAAAGTATTACCTGGCTTGCAGCCGACGACAACGCACCTGAATCGGCTATTGCCTTAGTCGGCGACATGAAAATCCTGATCCCGATGGCCGGTTTGATCGACAAGGACGCAGAACTGGCTCGACTGGAAAAAGAAATTCAGCGCATCGAAAAAGAACTACCGCGTATTGAAGGCAAACTCGGCAATGCCGCGTTCGTCGATAAGGCGCCGCCGGAAGTCATCGAAAAAGAGCGCGAGAAACTGGCGGGCTTGCAGTCGTCCTTAAAAAACCTGAACGAGCAATTCGCCAAAATCAAAGCGTTGTAATGCAATGAACCCAACCGGCACCGCGCAGAAGCCACCGCAATCTCTGGATGAATGGGTGGAGCTACTGCGCGTGCAGGAAATGCCGATTTTCTCCAACACCGCGCATAACATCTACGCGGCGTTGGACGATAGGAATAAGGGCGCCATCGAGCTGGCGACGGTGATTCTGCAAGACCCCAATCTCACTGCCAAACTGCTAAAAGTAGGCAGCAGCCCTTACTACAATCCTTCCAAGCAAAAAATGAGCACCGTCTCGCGGGCCATCGTCGTGCTGGGCGCGGAGGTGATACGGGAGCTAACCCTGGCCTGCTCGTTTTTTGAAGCAATGCTGTCGTCCACCAACAAGGACAGGGCCAATCGGGAAATTGCGTTAGCCTTGCATGCCGCCGTGCAAGCTAAGGACTTGGCACTAAGCATGGGCGACACTTCGCCGGAAGAGGTGTTTGTGGCTGCTCTGCTGCACAATATCGGCCACATTGCGTTCTGGTGCTCCGGCAATCCGCAATCCAAAAAAGTCCATGAGCAAATCGAAAAAAGCGGGCTGAACAATCGCGAGGCCGAGAAAAAAGTCCTGGGCTTTACCTTGCAGGACTTGGGCAAAAAACTCAGTAAATCCTGGTGTCTGAGCGGCTTGATAGAAGAAGCCATCGCCAAACCGGACTCCGCGGAGAGACGGGTGCAAATGGTGCAACTGGGTCATCAGATCTGCGCAGCGCTTAAATCGGGCAAAGACTCGGAAGCCATGCAGGCTTGTCTGGCAAAAGTTGCTGAGTTTTCCGGCCTGCCGCAAGCAACCCTAAAAGCCAAGATAGACAAAAACACCTTAGAAGCGGTGCACATTGCCCGACAATTCGGCGCCAACGATGCCTCTAAATTCATCAGCACCGAAGCCATCATTGCCAAGTTCGAAGAAGCGGAAGAGGAAAAGGCCGACAAGAAACAGCTGCAATTTCAAATTTTGCAAGACATCAGCAGCCATATCAGCGGTCAGATCGACCTGAACGGGCTATTTGAAATGGTACTGGAAGGCATACATCGCGGCGTGGAAATGGACAGAACGCTATTCATGTTGCTCAGTCCGGATAAACAGACGCTGAATGAGAAGTTTTCCTTGGGCTGGCACAAAATGGCTGGTGCCCCCAAAATCCGTATTTGCAACTCCGAATCCTCGGCAAACTTACTGTTTCACGCCTTACAACAACAAGAAGGCGTCTGGCTGTTTCCCCAACAACATCATGAGCTTTACACTCCGCAGATCCGCCAGCATATCGGCGAATACGAGTGCTTCGTTTTTCCGGTTTATGCGGAAAAAAAGACCGTGGGCCTTATTTATTGCGACCACTCTATTCATGGACTACCCTTAACTCGCGAGGATTTCATCGCAGCCAAGCACTTTGCCAAACAAGCGCATATTGGTTTAACCCTGTACTGCATGAAACACCACTAATCCATGACAGACCATCAGCTTGCCAATCTTCAGGTTTTTCTCGTCGAACCGTCTCATACTCAGCAACAAATCATCTCCCATTTTTTGCACGACTGCGAGATAAACGATATTACCTGTGTGCAAAGCGGCGCCGAGTTATTCGAACGCTTACAGCACTCCCGGCCCGATCTGATTATCAGCTCAATGTACCTGCCGGACATGACTGGCGTGGAGCTGGTCCATGCACTGCGCAATGACGATGCCTCATATGAAATGGCCTTTTTGCTGATTTCCAGCGAGACGAATATCAAATATCTGGAACCGATCCGCCAGGCCGGAGCGATTGCTATATTACCCAAACCGTTTACCCGTCAGGCCCTGGAAACTGCCCTGCATTCCACGCTGGAATATGTTCGCCCGGAAAAACTTAACCTGACGCATCTGGATATCGAAGACCTGCGGGTACTGCTGGTGGACGACAGCGAATTCTCGTTGAAATATCTCACCAAAGTTTTCGAAAACATCGGCATCTATCAGATCGTCACGGCTCACGACGGCAAACAGGGTTTACAACTATTCAATCAACAGTATTTCGACCTGGTTGTGACCGACTACAACATGCCGGAAATGGACGGATTGCAACTGGTGGACCATATCCGGAATCACCCGGAGCGCGGCTCGGTCCCCATCCTGATGGTCACCAGCGAGCAAAACCAAAATCGCTTGGCAGCGATAGAGAAATCCGAAGTATCCGCCATACTGGACAAACCTTTCGAAGCAACTTCAATCAAACGCCTCCTGATTAATTTGCTCAATTGAGCTAATCTTGTGTGGCGAGCGAATACCCCACAACATGCGCGGCTATCACAACCCCGGATCGAATCAATGTCCGATGCGGTCATGATCAAGCTCATCCGGTTTTCGCGCAAAACATGCATGGACTGACCACCAATAGCCCCAAATTAAGGTACGGAATATGAAGCCGACTGTCACGCCTAACAATAATGAAAAAAAACTCGCGGATGACGATTTTATCGTTTCCAAAACCGACACCTCAGGGCGGATCACTTATGCCAATCGCATCTTTATGGAAATTGCCGGCTACCCGGAACATCAATTGCTGGGCATACAACATAACATCATCAGACACCCGGACATGCCGCGCGGCGTATTTAGATTTATGTGGAATACCCTAAAAGCCGGTGACGAATTTTTCGGTTTTGCCAAAAACTTATGCCGGGACGGTGGATTTTATTGGGTATTTGCCAACATTACTCCGGACTACGATAAAAACGGTAAATTGCAGGGTTACTATTCGGTACGCCGTAATCCCCCCCGTAACGCTCTGGATGTCATCATCCCGATTTACCGGGAAATGCTGGTTATAGAAAAACGCCATTCGGTTAAAGATGCCCCGGATAAATCGCTGGAATATCTATTCGACGTGGTCAAGCAAGCCGGCGCAAAAAATTACAATAGCTTGGTGTTAAGCCTTTATAAACCCAACGGAGTGTAAGCCATGAATTCCAACGCCAATATTCCGTTTTTAAGAACCAAGCTTAATTATGCAGTGGTCGCCATTCTGTTTTCCGCTGTTGCCGTTTTCATCTACACGCTTATGGCACATGGCTTTTCCTGGCTGATACTGGGCTTGTTGCTGCCGCTGCCAGTGGTAGCCTTGGACGCCTGGCACGCCGGCAAACAATGTCTGCTGGTATTAGAGCGGATAGAAGAAGTGCTGAGACACACCAATCAAGGCCAACTCTATCATCGCGTCACCAAGACGCGCGGCATGGGTGAAGTCGGCAAGATAGCCTGGGAGCTCAATGAAACCCTGGACATCATGGAATCTTATTTCAAGGAAATGAACTCTTGTTTTAAACACGCCGCAGAAGGCAATTACGACCGTTATGCCCTGGTTGACGGTTTTCCGGGCATACTGAAACAGTCTGCAAAGAATATGAACGACGCCATCAAGTTGATGGATGAAAACGACAAACTGACGATCAAACGGCGTTTATCGGCAGGCCTGCATGCACTCAACACCAACAATCTGCTCACCAATCTGAAAGGCAATCAAAGCGACTTGCTTAATATCACCGAGCAAATGCAAAAGGTAGAAAATATCGCAGTGGAAACTGGCGAGAACGCCAACGCCAGCCTATCCGCGGTGGAAACCATCAGTAACTCCCTGTCCGACATCAACTCGAATGTGCATTCGGTATCGGATGTAATCGGCGCGCTGATTAACGACAGCAAAAAAATCACCGAATCCTTATCGATGATTACCGGGATTGCTGATCAAACCAACCTGCTGGCCTTAAACGCCTCGATAGAAGCGGCGCGCGCCGGCGAGCACGGACGAGGCTTCGCGGTAGTCGCCGATGAAGTCAAAAACCTCTCCGAACATACCAAAAACGCCGCGCTGGAGGTATCCAGAACCCTCAAGTCTTTTAATAAACGGGTTGAACAAATGCAAACCGAAGCTGAAAGCTCCTCCTCGCTTTCGCAAGAGATACTGGCGCAAGTCAATTCCTTCCGCCAACAGTTTTCCAATTTATCCCGATCCGCGAAGATCTCGGTCGATTACATTTCTTATGCCAAGGACAAATCTTTCGGCGTTCTGGCTAAACTCGATCATGTGGTCTACAAACAAAACGGCTATGTGGCCGTCGAAACAGCCAACGAATGCCCTCATCACCAAGCCATCATGGTAGACAACCATAATTGCCGGTTAGGAAAATGGTATTACGAGGGACTGGGTTATGAAAAATTCCGTTCGACCAGCGCTTACGCCAAATTGAATCAACCGCATGCCGACGTGCATAAAACTACACAACGGGCTTATGAAGTCTCTCGCGACAAATGGGTAGATGATCCCGGCATGCTCGATGAAATCATTCGGCAAATGCAACTGGCCGAGGCCGCCAGCGCCGATGTGATGCAATATATCGATGCGATGGTGGAAGAACGACACAAAAACGTATAGCACACAGCTGTACAGAATCGTCTCAACGCAAGTAGCTTCGGTGCGAAGCTGGCGTAACAATTAGGAACCTCACCCTCAGAGCAATGACGTTAAGCTTGGACATGTTGTAGGGTCGAATTTATTCGACCTTTGCTGCATATAGTGCGAATAAATTCGCACCTGCAAGTTGAATTACCCCTCCGGGAGATGGCTAGGGTAAGGAGATGTAAATCGTTGAAATACCTTTTTTGATTCTCCTCGCCTTAAACACACCCTCTTGAAAAGGGCTGTTGGGCTTTTCTCTGAATAGTTACAAATTCTGGAACAAGCCTGAACCAGCCTAACTTCCCAAATATTCCACCGTCACTTCCGCCAATCCGCGCATGCCGATCTGTTCCGCCGCGCCCTGGGACAGATCGATAAGTCGATTAGCCTTGAAAGGCCCTCTATCGTTGATCACCACATCCACGGATCGGCCGTTACGCAGATTGGTAACCCTAACTTTGGAGGGGATAGGCAGCGTTTTATGCGCCGCCGTCATGCCGCGCGGATCGAAGCGGTCGCCGTTAGCAGTAAAATTACCGGATTCTGCGCCATACCAGGAAGCCAGACCCTGCGCTTTGTAACCCAGCGCGCTGTGCATAGGTGAATACGTTTTTCCTTTAACTTTGTAAGATTTAGAGTACGTGGTTTTGGTAGTTTCGGGCAGCATCGCTTGATCGTCATTGCGTTGCAGCGTTGGAATACCGGAACAAGCACTAAGCAGACTAAGAAACATCAGCGGCATAACCGCATGCCATCGCAGCACGTTGAGGCTAAGTCGGCTTGAAAATGCCGATACCGTGTCTAAAAACATAACTGTTTCTCCGCGTGGAAGGCTGCTTAAACAAGCAGTCTTCAATGGATTGAGTTTGAAAAATTCAGAAGAGATTGCCGAACGGGTTTCTGCTGACGTGTTGGTCAGTTGACTACCCGATGGCCGCGTTGGCGTAAGCAGTTGTTGTAGGCGTTTTTATACCGGTCTTCAGATTGAATACCTTGTTTGGATGCGCCGCCGATACCGCCGGCAGCCGCACCGATAGCCGCGCCTTTTCCTGGGCTGCCGAGCACAGCCCCCAAAGCGGCGCCGCC
>NZ_JANIBL010000099.1 GCF_024505055.1 Methylomonas rosea | reverse complement strand
CCGGGCATATTTCTTTCAGGCCTTCCACGAGCGTGGATGCGAGCCCGGTAAAACTAATGTGCTTTAAACTCGCCTTGATGCTCGACAAACCATTGATAAGTGCGGTCGAGCCCCTCTTTCAACGCAATTTTCGGTTGCCAACCCAGAGACTTGAGCTTTGAGATATCCATCAATTTTCGTGGAGTACCATCCGGCTTGGTACTATCCCAACTAATTCGCCCCTGATAACCAACGACATCTTGAATAGTTTCAGCTAATTCGCGAACCGTTACGTCTTCGCCCGTCCCGACATTTAAATGCGACAACATGGGTTCAGTGCAAGATTGATATTGCTCTTTGTCCAAGGCCATCACATGCAGGCAAGCTGCCGCCATGTCCTCGACGTGCAAGAACTCGCGCATAGCCTTCCCGGTTCCCCAAACGCTGACAGCTGGGGAGTTACTAACCTTGGCGTCATGAAACTTCCTGATCAACGCTGGAATTACGTGACTATTTTCTAAATGAAAGTTATCGTTCTCACCATACAAATTAGTCGGCATAACCGAACGATAATCGACGCCGTATTGCCGATTGTAAGACTCGCATAACTTGATTCCGGCAATTTTGGCAATTGCATAGGGCTCGTTCGTCGACTCCAATACCCCAGTCAACAGCGCATTTTCTTGCATAGGCTGCTCGGCGAATTTTGGATAAATACAAGAACTACCCAAAAACAAAAGATTTTTACAGCCTACCTGCCAAGCTTGATGAACCACATTGGCTTCCATCATTAAATTTTGATAGATAAACTCAGCAGGATACTCATTGTTGGCATAGATGCCGCCGACTTTGGCGGCGGCAAGAATCACCTGATCCGGGCGCTCTTGCTCCATGAAATCCCTCACAGCTGCTTGATCGGTCAAATCCAATTCAGCATGAGTGCGCACAACGATGTTTTGATAACCCGCCTCCGTCAATTGCCGAAAAATTGCCGAGCCGACCATGCCACGGTGGCCAGCTAGATAAATTTTATCTTGCTTTTCAACCATGTTATTACTCCCTACTAACCGCCACGTTATAACCCTGCTTTTTCAGCAAGGCATGCTTTTGCGCTTGCTCAAGATCGTAAGCAACCATTTCAGCCACCATTTCCTGCAAGGTAATCTGCGGTACCCAGCCTAATTTATTTTTGGCATTACTAGGATCACCCAACAGCGTTTCTACTTCCGCAGGTCTAAAGTAACGCGGATCGATAGCGACGATGTTTTGACCGACAGCCATACCAGGCGCTTTGTCACCGACAATAGCATCGATATACCCTTTTTCGTCAACGCCGGTACCTTCCCAGCGAATACTCACACCCAATTCGCTGGCGGACATTTCGATAAATTGTCTTACCGAATACTGTACGCCGGTCGCAATCACGAAATCCTCGGGCTGGTCTTGCTGCAACATCATCCATTGCATCCGCACATAGTCCTTGGCATGCCCCCAATCCCTAAGGGAATCCATATTGCCCATGTACAGGCATTTATCCAGACCGATAGCGATATTGCTGAGGCCGCGAGTGATTTTACGCGTCACGAAAGTTTCGCCTCGACGCGGTGATTCGTGATTGAACAAAATACCGTTGCACGCATACATACCATACGCTTCACGATAATTTACGGTGATCCAATAGGCGTAAAGTTTGGCTACCGCATAGGGCGAGCGGGGATAAAACGGCGTAGTCTCTTTTTGCGGAATTTCCTGGACCAAGCCATACAGCTCGGAAGTTGATGCCTGGTAAAAACGCGTGGTTTTCTCCATACCAAGAAAACGAATGGCCTCCAAAAGCCGCAACGTACCCATGCCATCAACGTCAGCTGTATATTCCGGAGATTCGAACGATACAGCCACATGACTCATCGCACCCAAGTTGTAGACTTCATCCGGGCGAATTTCACTTAGAATACGGGTGAGATTAGAACTATCGGTCAAATCGCCATAATGCAGAAAAAACTGCGGGTCCTTGATATGCGGGTCTTGATAGATATGATCGACACGCTCGGTATTAAATAAAGACGAACGCCGTTTGATTCCATGCACTTCATAGCCCTTTTCCAATAAAAACTCGGCAAGATAGGATCCATCTTGACCGGTTATGCCAGTGATCAATGCTTTTTTTCTACTCATTTATAGCTCCTTTTCTTTTGAGTCAAATCGACGTAAAACCATTTCCAAGTCGTCAAGCACCTAAGCCGACGCAAATCTTGTTAGCCCGGCAAATAAGCCGGTAACTCCGGTAACAAATTTTTTAAAAACAGCTGCAATCGTTGATCGGCGACAGATATATCTTCAACTTTGTCTACGGGCGTTACTAAGCGAATCAAAGCACCATCGGTACGATTCATCGTGATGGCATCATAAAATAAAAACCATTTCACCATATATTCGCTGGTTATCATCCGGCCACGTTGCTGAAACCAAAAATACACTAATTGCCTGCTTTCACCTTTTTGGATAATGGCCCGGTTTACTTGCAATGCCTGCCCATCCAATTGCAAATCAGCGAACTCGCGCTGCTCGAAACTACTGATTTGCCATCCGTCTCCGGGAATACAACTGCGTGGCGAATGCACCGCGGCGCCCTTGCGTTGCGACTGGTAGTAGGCGCTATAAAAATTAACGCTATTCCTGGATTCTGGTTGCGTGAAGTTGACAATAACATAATCGGTCAATTTCAATTCATTTAGATAGTGCTGGGCCAGATAGTCGTTTCGTCCCTGCCAATTTCCCAACGTCGTTGGAAAAGTTAAAAACGCTTTACGCTCCGGAATGATGTCTTCCCGCCCTTTAAATATCTCTGAAGCGCCTGCGCCCACGCATAGCAATATCAAGACAGCAAACACCGATTTGTTCAGAATCGCAACCAGGTTCCGACGCGCCGTATGACTCCATTCTTCCGGAATCTGCACCAATTCGCCCATCGCCAGTTTTCTACCGCTAATTCGGCTAAAAACCCACATCTCGATAAATAGCAGTAACATACACAGTAAAAACACTGCCCAGCCTTCGAAATCATGCAGGAAGCCTTCGGCCATCTCCGTACCCCAGTTATCGACCAGGACACCGATTACACCTATCCGAAAACTGTTCATAAAAATAGTCAACGGCATTGAAGACAGAAAAATCAGCAATTTCTGCCAGAACGGGCCCTTAAACAAATACGCGCACAGAAACGCCAGACTGGCCAATGGAAACAAGTAGCGCAAGCCACTACAGGCATCGACCACTTGTAACTTATAACTGCCTAAATCGATAACATTCCCTTCCAGGTAAACCATGATATCGCAAGCACGAATGAATTCCACGCCCAACCAGGATGAAATCAATTGCAATTTTGACGAAAGATTATTCAGAATGAAGGAAGGAAACGGCACCATGAAGATTAAAAACAACAAGGGTATGGCACCTACACGCAGCCCGCGTAACCCGAAAGCACTGCCAAACATCCCCGTCAAAACCACCAGAAACGCATATTGCTCCATGGTTTTTATGGTTGCCAATCCGCCCAGAATAAACAGAATCAATCCTAACGCGATAATAATGAGTCCGGGCAGCGACGCTTTAAATCCTTGAACCAGAACCAGCTCGCCGCGCCGCGCCCACAGCAGGTAAATGGTGATGATAGGGATAAAAAAGCCGTGACTGTATTCCTCGACGTTAGTCCATGTCGTCGCCATTTCGATAAGGCTATCTCTGAACACCACGCATAGCAGCAATAGAGCCGCAGCCCATAATGACCAGACAATGGCCGATTTCGTATTCTCTGTATTCATTCCGTGTCGAAAATAAGAATTGATGTTTAAATTTGCCCCATACCGGCACTATTTGTTAGGCGGTAGGAAATTTTGCCCAACTTACTAAACCGGCCAATCGCAATAGCACTGACCGGTAAATCCAACTATTATCCCCCGGCTTTATTAAAGCCAAGTGACACATCATCAAAGACCAATAACACTGTTAGGCTTCGGGGTCGACTGTGAAAATCGGGTTTCTTTTATCTTCTTCATTCAATTTAGCTTTTTCTTCCGGATAAATATGCCAAAAAGATTGATCGATAGCACCGTCGGAGTAGCTGTTTTTACGGTCATGGGTAAATGGACACCACCAGTTCTCAACCACTTTCACCAAGTAAGCATGCCATTCGAATAAGCCCACGCTCACCGGACAATACCAAGTGCAATTCAAAATCCAGAATAATTTCGATTGCGCCATGCTGAATTTGAATGAACCGTCCATCGTAATCTGGTTTTTTAGATCATAACGGTGACTCGCCCTGGCCGGTAAAAAATCGCCCCATTTTTTAACATTTTCCGCACCGACCAATTTCAGACTGAAATAAGTCAAATAAGCGCTGGTAATCACAAACGGCAAGGTCAAAATCGGCAAATAGATAAACAGTAAACCGATTGCTCTGGATATAACCGGCATCTGTTTATGATGGCAACCGATATTGACGCGGTCTGCACAAGATTCGCAGGCTTTCATGTTTATTTCTCCTCTGGAGTCGTTATTATTATTTGCTCGCTATTGAGCAGTTGAAAAATGCTGCGACAACCTTCGCAACAAAATTTTTTTTGGCCCAGCAATGTATTGAGCTCGAATCCGGGAATCAACACCCGCTGACCGCACAAACCGCATTTGGGCTTGGAATCCGCCATGATTCACTATAGCCGACTGGATACTGCACAAAAAAAGGTTTTCAAATAATCGGTCTCCGGTAAGGCGGGATGAATCGGATGATCCGGACCTTGACTACCGTTACCGAAAAACACGAGATGTCGATCAATGTGCCGCGCCGAAGAACGTAGAATTTCATGCAGATTATCTCTACTCAAATGATGCGAGCATGATGCCGAGACCAAAATACCATTATTCGACAAAACTTGTAACGCCAAATGATTCAAGCGGCGATAGGCTTCATACCCAGCCTTGAAATCTTTTTTGCGTTTAATCAGCGCAGGCGGATCCAATATGATCGCGTCGTAATGCTGTTGCTGCTCGCGTGCTTGCTTCAAAAACTCAAACACATCACTGCGCACGAATTGCATTTTATCCCGTACCTGATTCAAATCGGCACTGGCCGAGGCTAATGCCAACGCGCTCTCGGAACTATCCACACAGCACACCTCCGCAGCGCCAGCCACTGCGGCTGGAATGCCCCAGGCACCAGCATAACTGAATAAATCCAACACCTTTAAACCATGACAAGCCCGCGCAAACTGCGCCCTGCTGTTGCGATGATCGTAAAACCAACCGGTTTTCTGGCCCTCGGCCACATTAACGATAAAACGAACATCGTTTTCTTCAATCAGCAATTGCTCAGGCAACTCGCCGTAAACCAGCTCAGGTTCCAAGGACAGATTTTCCAGCTGACGCTGACTATTATCGTTTTTCAGCAATATCGCCGTTGGTGTCAGCAACTCAAGTAAGACCTTGACCAGCACCTCCTTATACCGCTCCATTCCCGCAGTGGTGATTTGCACGGAAAGCACAGCACCGAAGCGATCAATCACCAAACCCGGCAGACCATCACTCTCTCCGAACACCAAGCGATAATAAGGTTTATCGAACAAACGTTCACGCAAACCCAAAGCTTGGGTCAAGCGCGCTTTAAAAAAACTTTCACTAATTTTGATATTGGTTTTACGCGTCAACAAGCGCGCGCAAATCAGTGCATGAGGATTCAGATAGGCTATGCCCAAAGCCTTACCGCCGGAATCGTGGACAAGGACTAGGTCGCCGGCCGTAAACTGCTCCAACGGGCTGCGCTGACTATCGACCTCGTTACTGAACACCCACAAATGCCCTTGCCGCAGGCGTTTGTCTTCGTTTTTTTTCAGAAACAGTTCCGGATAGCTCATATAGCCCTAAAGTAAGGTAAAGGTATAACCGCCAATTGGCGCAGCAGGCGCCACAATAGCCAAACGGATTTCTACCGTTTGCTCTGGGGCTAGACTTGTTGGTCTTAACAGATACTCAGCAGAACTAAACACCCGTTCCGCAATTACCTGTCCATTGAAATTCAACACGCTAAGCTTTAAATCCGGCGCCGGTTGCGCAAATATCGCTTGATTGCTAAGCACACCGCTAAACAAATAACTGCTATCGCTCCGAACCCGCAAATCGCTATGCGAAACGCTCAATTCCTCAAGATTTTTATACGTCGGTAACCGGCAAGCTAAAGTCGCACAGACTTTATCCAAACGCGCCCTGAGCTGCGGATGCATAGTTAAACGATAGCCCTCGAAATACAGGATTTGCGCCAGTAATAACAGTAACACCAAGCTGGTTGCGACGAACCAAACCGCCGGAGTCTGCGGCCGCTTGTTAACAGTTTGCTGGTCCGAATACGGCAACTCATCCGCCAGTACCGTATCTTCACCTTCACTAAGGAATCGCAACGCATCGAAAGATTTACCGCATGCGGAACAATCCAAAAATCCACGCGATTGCCGCAAACACTCGACGGTAACTTCGTGTTGCTTAGCGCAATGCGGACATCGGCTATACATCTATTCAGTCAGGTTTATAGGCGTCCAATCGACACCAGTCTTCCTGACTGACCGGAGGCGCAACAACGAAACCCTGCTCTTGATATGCTAACGCTACAGATTCGGCTTGTTCGTTCAAAATTCCCGACAAAACCAATTGCCCGCCCGGCCTCACCAATGCGCCGATAGTTGAGGCCAGCTCAATCAACGGTTTAGCGAGAATATTGGCAAGTACCAGATCAGCTGCAAACGCGGAAAACTGTTCGGGCAGATAATAATCGATTCGCTGTTGAACCTGGTTTTTTTCGGCGTTGTATTGAGTGGCGGTCAACGCTTGCGGATCGATATCCACCGCATGCGCCTGCTTAGCGCCCAATAACAGCGCGGCCACGGCAAGAATCCCCGAGCCGCAACCGTAGTCGACTAATACTTTGTCTTTAATATCGTTACCGGCCAACCACTCCAAACATAATGCAGTAGTCGGATGAGTTCCTGTGCCGAACGCCAAGCCCGGATCCAAAGTCATGCAAACCGTGCCCGGCTCGTGCTGTTCCTGACCACTGGGACAAATCCACAAACTATTGGCAAACTTCATTGCCTGGAAATGCTCCATCCACGCCCGTTCCCAAGCCTGATCCTGCAAAACCTCGGCTACCCATTCCTGCAAGGGTTGACCGATAAATTGATTGAACAGCAAGTTGCGTACAATATCCGGATCGGTATCGAGTTCAAACAAGGCAGTGACCCGGGTACGGGTCCAGATTTTGGTTTGATCGATGGCCGGCTCGTACACCGGCTCATCATCGGCATCGCTGTAAGTCACCGAAACCGCGCCCAATTCGCTGAAAAACTCCGATAAGGCAGGAGCGGTGGTTTCGTCGGTAATAACGGAAAGCTGGTGCCAGGCCATAGTCATATAAAGCTTTTAGCTGGAAAAGGAGACGCCATTTTCGTAATCTCCTCGCCCAAACCGTATTAATGGATACCCAATTTCTTTTCCAGATAATGGATATTTTGCCCACCCTGGGCGAACGCTGCGTCGGCCATAATGCTTTGTTGCAAAGGGATATTGGTTTTGATGCCGTCTATCACCATTTCGCTCAGCGCGGTCTTCATCCGGGCAATCGCACTCGCCCTATCGTCGCCATGCGCAATCAGTTTACCAATCATAGAATCGTAATACGGCGGCACTTTATATCCATTATAAATGTGCGTTTCGCAACGGATACCAGGCCCGCCCGGCATATGGAATTGATCGATCACCCCGGGGCTGGGCATAAAGGTTTTCGGGTCTTCCGCATTCAAACGGCATTCGATCGCATGACCGGTAAACTTCACCTGCTCTTGCGTGATCGACAAAGGCTCGCCGGCGGCGATGCGCAGCTGTTCCTTCACAATATCGAAACCGGTAATCATCTCGGTGACCGGATGCTCGACCTGCACCCGTGTATTCATTTCAATGAAATAAAATTGACCTTTTTCATAGAGAAACTCGAAAGTTCCCGCACCTAAATAACCGATTTCCTGACAAGCCAGCGCACAACGCTCACCCATCTGCTTACGTTGCTCTTCGGTAATCCCTGGAGCTGGTGCTTCTTCGACGACTTTTTGATGACGGCGCTGCATTGAGCAATCGCGTTCACCCAAATGTATCGCATTACCGTGCGAGTCGGCCAACACCTGAAACTCGATATGGCGCGGATCTTCCAGAAACTTTTCCATGTAGACGGTGCTATTGCCGAACGCGGTACCGGCTTCGGCCTTCGTCATCGCTATGGCATTCAGCAGCGCGCTTTCGGTATGCACCGTACGCATGCCGCGGCCGCCGCCGCCGCCGGCCGCTTTGATAATGACCGGGTAACCAATTTCCCGCGCCATTTTCAGATTGGTTTCCTCATCTTCGCCCAAAGGATCGCCGTTACCCGGCACGCAAGGGATACCCGCCGCCTGCATGGCTTTTTTTGCGGCGATCTTGTCGCCCATCATGCGAATGGTTTCAGGTCTAGGACCAATAAATACAAAGCCGCTTTGACTGACTTTCTCGGAAAAATCGGCGTTTTCGGATAAAAACCCATAGCCTGGATGAATGGCTTCAGCATCCGTCACTTCGGCGGCACTGATAATCGCCGGGATATTCAAATAGCTGCCGGCAGACGCAGCCGGACCGATACATACCGCTTCATCGGCCAGTCTCACGTGTTTTAAATCGCGGTCAGCTTCGGAATACACAGCCACGGTTTTAATGCCCAATTCGCGACAGGCCCGCAAAATGCGCAAAGCGATCTCGCCGCGATTGGCGATAACAATTTTCTCAAACATAGTCCAGCCCCTTTGTCGGTTATTCGATGATGAACAAAGGTTGGCCGTATTCGACCGGATGGCCGTTTTCAACCAGAATTTGTTTGATTTTGCCGCTTTTATCCGCTTCGATCTGATTCAAAATTTTCATGGCTTCGATAATGCACAAGGTTTGACCATTGCTAACCGACTGACCAATCTCGACAAACGATGCAGAACCTGGCGACGCCGAACGGTAAAAGGTACCGACCATGGGCGACTTAACCACATGACCGCTGACTTTTTCTTCAACAGGAGCCGCCGCCGCAACAGGCGCAGCCGCCACGGGCGCTGCAACAGGCGCTGCGTACTGCACGGG
>NZ_JANIBL010000098.1 GCF_024505055.1 Methylomonas rosea | reverse complement strand
GCTGGTCCGCGACGTGGCGACGGTCCGCGACGGCGCGGCACCGGTGACCACCATCGCCCGCCAGAACGGCGAACGCGGCATTCTGACCTCAATTTTCAAAGTCGGCCGCACCTCGACTCTTGAGGTAGTCGAGCACGTCAGACAAACCATCCCGAGAATGCTCAATCTGATGCCGGAAGGCATCAATATGCGTTTAATGTTCGACCAATCGCTGTTCGTAAAAGCGGCAATCGGCAATGTGTTGCACGAAGCACTGATCGCCGCCGGCCTGACTGCGGCGATGATCTTGCTGTTTCTGGGTAACTGGCGCACTACCTGCATCATCGCGGTATCGATACCGTTGTCCATCATGGTTTCGTTGATTGCCTTGTATTTAGTCGGCGAAACCATCAATCTGATGACGATGGGCGGCCTGGCCTTGGCGGTCGGTATATTGGTGGACGATGCCACCGTGGAAATCGAAAACATCGAGCGGCAAATGTTGCTGGGCAAGAATCCGCATCAAGCCATCCTGGATGGCGCGGCGGAAATCGCCATGCCGGCGCTGGTCTCCACGCTGTGCATCTGCATTGTGTTCGTACCGATGTTCTTCCTGTCCGGCGTGGCGCGTAGCTTGTTTGTGCCGATGGCGGAAGCGGTGGTATTCGCAATGCTGGCTTCATACGTGTTGTCGCGCACCCTGGTGCCGACTTTGGTGATGTATGTGATGTCCGGCCACCACGGCCATACCGATGCGCCGCCGGGTAACGCACTGGCGCGAGGCTTTCAGCGCCTGCATCACGCCTTCGAGCGCGGCTTCGAACAGTTTCGCGGTCATTATGTGATCCTGGCTAGCCATTTGTTAAATCACCGCTTGCGTTACAGTTCGGCAATTTTAGGCTTTTGCCTGGCATCGCTGGGCCTGGTGCCGCTATTGGGAGAAGACTTGTTTCCAGCGGTGGATGCCGGGCAAATTCGCCTGCACGTCCGCGCGCCGTCCGGCACCCGTATCGAAGAAATGCCGCAACACATCGATGCGGTCGAAAAAGTCATTCGCGACATCATTCCCGCCGACGAAATCGCCGATCTACTGGACATCATCGGCGGCCCCTACAGCACGCGTAATACCCTGTTCGGCAATTCCGGCACCGTGGAAACCGCCGACACCGAGATCATGATCTCGCTACGCCCCGGCGACCATGCCCCCAGCGCCGACTATATCAAACGCTTACGCGCGGAATTACCCAACCGATTCCCTGGTCTGGAGTTTTTCTTCCAGCCCGCCGATCAGGTCAGCCAAACCTTGAATTTCGGCGTACCCGCACCTATCGACATCCAGTTCATCGGCGGTAAACCGGAAGAAGTCATGCCGCAGGTTATCGCCTTGGAAAATCGTTTGCGGCAAGTCCCCGGCATCGTCGATGCGCATATTTACCAGCGCATGAATCGGCCGGCACTCGATCTGGAAATGAATCGCCAGCAATTGCAACAACTGGGTCTATCGGCCCGCGATCTGGCGCAAAATCTGTTGCTGACCCTGAGCGGCAGCATGCAAACCGCGCCATCGTTCTGGCTAAATCCGGCCAACGGCAACTCGGTGAATATCGGCGTGATGGGAAATCCGCTGGACTTGGATAATCTGGACGCCTTGATGCGCACGCCGGTGGGCGGCGGTAACGGCCAACCGCAATTGCTGGGTAATCTGGTCAAAGTGAAACGCACCGTGTTACCGGTCGCGGTGACCCATTACAACGCCAATAACGTCTTCGACATTTACGCCAGCGTCGAAGGCCGCGATTTGGGTTCGGTCAGCCGAGAAATCGAAACATTGGTTGCCGACAGCCGCAGGCAATTACCGCGCGGCGTCGAATTGAACGTACGCGGCCAAATCGAAACCTTGAACAGTTCATTCACCGGTTTGGCGGCCGGCTTGGCGGTTGCCATTGTGTTGCTGTACCTGCTGCTGGTCGTGAATTTTCAATCCTGGCTGGACCCGCTGATTATTGTCAGCGCTCTGCCCGCTGCGTTGGCCGGCATCGCCTGGACATTATTTTTGACCGGCACCACACTGAGCATTCCGGCCTTGACCGGCAGCATTATGGCAATGGGCGTGGTAACCGCAAACAGCATTCTATTGGTGTCATTTGCCCGCACTCGTCTGGCAGACGGTGTACCGCCTGTGACGGCGGCCTTGGAAGCGGCGGCCACCCGGCTCAGACCGGTGTTGATGACCGCTTTTGCGATGATCGTCGGCATGTTGCCGATGGCCATCGGCTGGGGCGAAGGCGCCGAACAAAACGCGCCGCTGGGCCGCGCGGTAATCGGCGGTCTGGCTTTTGCCACCGTGTCCACTTTACTGTTCGTACCGCTGGTATTTGCCGGTACCCACCGCTGGCTGGCGCACCGACTTTCGCATCGTACAACCTTTGTAACCCCCTAAATCATATGAATAGCATCCCTTCATCACCCTTTGCGCGACCGGCTTCCGACCATTCGCACCGCACCCTGCTGGTAGTAAAACGGCTGGGTGCGGCACTCTTGTTATTGCTCCTGCTGGCCGGCGCCTGGCGCCTGGCGCAGAACCTCCAACAAGCGGAAACCTTGCAGGCGCAAACCGCGGCCAGCCAACAGCGCAGCGTAATCGCGGCGCATTCCCGGCCTGGCGAGGCGACACGCAAGCTGGTGTTGCCCGCCAGCTTGCGCGGCAATACCGAAACCCAACTCTACGCGCGCAGCAACGGCTACTTAAGCGCCTGGCACAAGACCATAGGCGATCAGGTCAAGAAAGGCGACTTGTTGGCGGTCATCGACGTACCCGAGTTGGAACAGGAACTGGCGCAATCGCGCGCCGCGTTGGCCCAAGTCAAAGCCCGGCTGGAACTGACCCGCACCACTCTGCAACGCTGGACACAATTAAACGGTACCGATAGCGGCACGCAGCAAGAGTTCGACGAAAAACGCAGCGCTTTCCTGCAAGCCGAAGCCGATTTTTCGGCCGCGCAAGCCAATGTCAAACGCCTGGAAAATATCGAAGGCTATCGGCGCATCGTCGCGCCGTTTTCCGGCGTGATTACCCGCCGGGCGGTCGATGTCGGCAGCTTGATCGTCGCCGGTAGTCAGGAGTTATTTGCGTTGACGCAAACCGACCCGTTGCGATTGACGGTCTGGGTGCCGCAAGTCTACGCGGACGACATCAAAGCCGGCCAGGAAGTCTCGGTAAGAGTCCTCGATTCGCAAGGCAAGCCGGTTAGCGCCCATGTGGATCATGTCGCCGGAGCATTGGACCCGGTCAACCGCTCCCGGCAGGTGGACATTACCCTGTCCAACAAAGACGGTAAGTTACTGCCCGGCTCCTACGTGGAAATCTCCATCAACGTCGCCGGCAAATCCAGCCCCTTGGTCGTGCCGGCTAATGTGTTGGTGATGGATCAGGCTGGTCCGCATATCGTCATCGTCGATGCGGAACATCGTGTGGCGTTTCGGCCGGTAAAATTGGGCCGCGACTTCGGCCGCGAACTGGAAATATTGGATGGCATCTCGGCCAGCGATACCTTGGTCGCCAGTCCCTCGGATCTCTTGGTGGAAAGCGAAACCGTGGGTGTGGTGGAAGCCCAAACAAAGCCGGCCGAGAAACCCAAGGACAAAAGTGCGGTTAAATCGTGATACATTTCAACGCGTCGCGCGGTCTGTCGAGCCGGAGCCGCTGCGAACGTTTTATCCTGCATTGACGGGATAAGAAAATCCGGCTCAACACGCGCTCCCGAGCAAGCCTCACTGTGCTTCACTCAGTAGCAAGCAAATTTAACCCATAACAAGGAATTTTCATGGAACGTCGCGATTTTATTCGATTGAGTGCCGCCGGTGCGGCGGTAAGCGTCATTGCCCCCACCCTGGCCCAGGCCGCCGAAGCCGGCAAACAACCCACACCGCCGGGCGATGTGTTTTATACCAAGGACGCGCAAGGCCGCTGGGCCGGCAAAGCCCCGACGCATCTGCCGGTGATTGAAGTCGTTAAAGCCGACAGCAAAGCCACCGTCAAGATCACCACCCCACACGAAATGAAAGGCTACGAACATTACATCGTCAAACACGTACTGCTGGATAAAGACTACAAATTCCTGAATGAGCGGATGTTCGATCCCAGCAAAGACCCCGTAGCCATTTCCGAATTCAGTCTGGCCGGCTACAGCGGCACGGTTTACGCCTTGAGCCTGTGCAACAAACACGATCTGTGGTTGAGCAGCGCCGAGGTTTAAAGCAGTTGGATCAGCAATGACAAGGACGTTATTGCCGTTTGATCACCTATTTGCCGTCTGAACTCCCCGGACATCGGCAGCCATAGGCTGGATAAGCCAGTGCCAAGCTTCAAAACTTGAAATTCCTGCAAGTTACACTGACGATAGCGGGATGAAAACTCAAAAACCATGAAACAACTAAGCGGTGGGTTGACAGAGTAATTTCTGTTTTTGACGTTATCGACCCTGAATAGACACTCGGCTTTCGGATTGCCATGCGTCAGTTTACTGACTTTAAGTAGCCGCTCGGAAACGCCATCTAATTAATCCTGATGCTCGAGATAGGGGAAACGAGGACTTATCCTTTCGTGTATGTGATCTTCTTTTATCCATGAAAGAGCAAGAGCAACTCGCGGCACAATACTGTCTATGTCAAAATACCGCCTTACTCCATCCAGTAATTTGGAAATTGCATGACAATCAACACAGTCAACGATGAACTGACCGGTGAACAGGTCGATGAATCTATTGAGGGTTATGAGTCCTCCGTCCCTGGTGGATGGGAAGGTTATCCTTTAGATGAACTGGCTATCAGGGATGAACGGCGTACAACGTCGGACGTGATCCGGCGTGTTAAGAATGACCGGTTCGTTCTTGACCCAGATTTTCAGCGGGGGTTTGTTTGGGATCGGAATAAACAAAGCCGACTGATCGAATCAATCCTACTGCGTATTCCCTTGCCGGTCTTTTATGTGGCAGAGGACGATGCGGGGCGATTGGTTGTGGTAGATGGGCGGCAGCGGCTTACTACCCTATTGAATTTTCTAGACAATAATCTTGCTCTCCAACTCAAAGATCGTCCGGAACTGGACGGTAAGCGTTTCGATAATCTGGACGTTCGCCTACAGAATCGGGTGGAGGATTGTCAATTGCTTTTCTACATTATCGATCGCTCCGTACCGGAGAGGGCACGCCTGGACATCTTTGAGCGGGTCAACGGTGGTGAAGTCTTGACCCGTCAACAGATGCGAAATGCAATTTATAATGGTCCCGCAACTGCTTTCCTGCGGAAGGAAGCTGAAACTGCGTTATTCAGGGAAGCAACTGGCGGCAGCCTTAACATCCAAAAGATGCAGGATCGGGAGATGATTAACCGATTCTGTTCATTCTGGCTCTTGGATTTAGATGACTACCGAGGCGACATGGACGAGTGGCTTGCCAATGGATTGGAAATGATGAACAAGACCAATCCGGAAAACTTGGAGCAGCTGCGTAGTGAATTCCGGCGAGCCATGAAAAACAACCTCACTGTATTCGGCCGGCAGGCATTTAGAAAGCACCGTTCCCCTAATCAGGCGCGCAGCATTGTTAACGCCTCCTTATTCGATGTTATGAGCACCCGTCTTGCTCAGTATTCCGAAGTCACCGTGGCTAATAAGGCCGATTTACTTCGAAAGAAGTTTTATGCCCTGATGGATGATGATGATTTCATTCGTGCAATCACCTATGGAACCAACTCGACCAAAGCGGTCTACGTTCGTTTCTATATCGCCGATAAGATATTCCAAGAGGTGTTCGATGCTGCGTGAAATTCATCTTTCCAGTTTTAAGTGCTTTGATAATCTGATTCTGCCGTTGGGGCCGCTAACTCTGCTGACGGGTGTGAATGGCGGTGGCAAGTCTTCGGTAATGCAGGCTTTAGTGCTTCTATCCCAGACTTTCGTCCAACAGGAATGGGGGCGTTCCTTGATGCTCGAAGGCCCCGAACTGGCTTTGGGCAATGTGGCGGACGTCCTCAATCAGGATTCCGCGCGCCGAAGTCTGGCTCTAGGTATTACAACCGACGAGCAGAAGATTAAATGGTCGTTTAAAGCCGAGGATCGACGGGCGCTATCAATCGAACTGGAGCAGATCGAAGTAGAAGGAGCCACTCTCCTCCTTGAGGCTGATGCTCCTATTCGCTGGCTAATGCCAAACGATTTAGCAGAGAGTTCGCCTGTTGTTTTCGCCCTTCGACATTTGAGTTGGATAACCGCCGAGCGTACCGGTCCTAGGGAATTGCTACCTTTGCGGATAGGAGATGGCCTTTCACGCGTTGGCCATCACGGTGAAATGGCCGCCGGTCTTCTGTACTGGCGTGGTGAGGACGAAGTGAATTCGGCCCTGTGTTTACCCAACATCCCTCCCACGCTATTCCATCAGGTCCGTGGACACATGCAGCGTTTTTTCCCGGGGTGTGATCTACGTGTTTCCCCCATAGACGGAGTGAGCGCTGTCAGTCTTCGGCTGCGTTCAGATTCCAGATCCGATTTCCAGCGCCCGCAAAACGTCGGTTTTGGTCTGACCCAACTCTTTCCAATCATTGTTTCGCTGTTGGCCGCTAGGACTGGTGATGTGTTACTCATCGAGAATCCAGAGGTCCATCTTCATCCACGTGCGCAGCAAGAGATTGGAGTGCTTTTGTCGGAAACCGCCGCCAGCGGGGTGCAGGTGATCATGGAAACACACTCCGACCATGTTCTCAATGGCGTCCGGCTAGCCGTGAAGCAGAGAAAACTCCCCTCGTCGGAAGTTCGCATCCATTTTTTTGCCCATCGGCCCGGCCAGGCCGCTGAGCCCGAGTATCTTTCCATCGATGACGATGGGCGGCTCAATTCATGGCCGACAGGTTTCTTCGACCAATTCGATTTTGCTCTCTCTGAATTAATGTAAGGTGCTCATGGATGTGATTCTCGACGAAACCAGCCTCGTACCTTGTGATAGCTGGTCCCCCTCCCTGCGTATCAAGACCTTGGCCGCCACACTCCAGGCATTGGATCGGTTAGGGTGCGCACGGGTTTTGCGTTCCGTGCGAGCTGCTGCCGATCTTGATATCGGCCAAGGCCGCGGCTTGCGAGGATGGTGCTTCGACCAGGGTACGAATCGCGAAGCGGGCAGGTTTATCGCTCAACGTTTAGGTAAGCAACCATTTATCGATGGTGCCGACGGACTTTTCGCTGAGATCGAAGGCGAGCGGGTTATCGAAGGTAGCATGCTTGGAACAACGGTTGTCGGATTGGCATTTGCTGCACTCACGAATACACCTGCCGTCGCACTCTGCAGCGCTGCTCGGCCTGCAAGTACGGCTGTTGCAGTGGATCTCATTAACCTGGACGCTGAAGGCGAGTTCCAAGAGACAGTCCAAGTTTGCTGCTTGGTGACAGAAGATGATGTTATTCACCAAAGTGAATCAATTATACGGGGTGTCGAGAGTTCCTTAGAGAACGGCGATCAATTGATGAAGCGCGCCGGAGAGCTCTTTCCTCGGCTGCGTTTTGGTCCTAGGGCTATCGAACAGATTTCTTCACTTACGGGAAACGAACCAGTATTCCACCAATTATTCCGGCATCTCCGTGCTTTGGATCAGGGCGCAGCGGCGTGGCAACCGGACACACAATATACCCCGGTCGGCTCGATCACATGGAGCCGCGAATCTAATTCCACTTTGAACCATGTCAGCTATGGTCCACTTCGCGATTTTCCCACGCCCCATGGTTTCGCCCCGCGTCGCTGGAGTTACCACAGCAAGCTGAGCGGCGGTACTGGCGCTCGGCTCTATTATCATGCTGAAAGAACTGACGAAGCATCCGTGGTGTTGATTGGCTATTTCGGTGACCACCTGCCAACCGTTCTGTTCGACGGTTAACCATTGTAACAATCGGGGTGAGCCCGCTTAGGGCGCATTAGCAATAGCGTAATGCGCCGAATGATTAAAGGCCAACATGCGGGACGTCACGGCTATCGCCTATTGACACCCTGCGATGGCTTACACCTTACCGCATTGGATAGCCAGCGATAACGAGGATGTTATCGCTGGCTTACTATTTTGGCGTCAATAATTCCCCGGAATCCCCCCGATAACACCAATGCCAGGGTTCGTAAACATAACCAAACCGATTATCGCGCGGGAACGATAGAAAGAATTGAAACCGCTGCGCGTTGCTGGCTAGCCAGCGAAATGCGCGGGTATTTTCGAACTGCTCGCCCAGCTCCGGACAATCGTCGCTGCCTATATCGATAGCACGACCGCTATGGTGTTCGCTGTAACCGGGCGGTGCCAAGACGCGCAGAATCTCGTCGATAGTTTGGCCTTTCTCGAGCTTACGGCGAATGATGTCGGCTTGATAATCCACGCTGCGAAAGGCCGAGACCATCAGCAACACGATACCATCCTCGGCGGCGGCCAGTTTCAATGCGTGCCAGGCGGTTGCCGCAGCTGCCGTGACACGAAATTCTCTACCCCGCTGCGTGGTTTCCGCGACGACCAATTCGGCCGGCTCGCGGCATAATTCCAAACCTCTGGTTGCCGGCAAATCTTCCGGAATACCCAATTCGACAAATATCCTGCAAATCCTCGGCAAGTAATCGTCAAGCGGTTCCGCGATCATCGGCTACATCTGTTTTATGGGCATGCAAGCGCTGGTAATCGCCCTGCGTATCGATATCCAGTTCCGCTTCCTGTAACGGTACTTTTACCAGCGCTTCTTCAAACCGCAGCAACAAGGGCTTTGCTCCGCGATCGCCAGTTAAACCGACTAGCTGCGCAAAAAACGCGGCCGGAAACACGGCCGGTACGCCGAACGACTCCGCATACTGACTCACCACGATGCGCTCCGGCGCGATTTGCCAAGCCCGCAGCAGGTTTTGCAGGTGCGCAGCATTAATCAGAGGTTGGTCGCACAGCATCAATAACACCGCGCCGGCCGTGGCCGGCAAGGCTTCGATACCTGTTCGAATCGAACCGGCCATGCCGTCCGCCCAGTCCGGATTCAGCGCCACGCTTACGCCGTTCAGATCGATAGCGGTTTTTATCGCCTCGGCATTAGCACCCAACACCAATACGATCCGCTCCGCCAAAACCGCCTGAGCATTGGCAAGCGCATGAGTCAGTAATGGACGGTCTTGCCAGATCAGCAATTGTTTGGGGCTGCCCATCCGGCTGGATGCACCGGCGGCCAGGATGACTGCATAGACATTATCAATGGCTGCATGCATGCTGGATGGAGACTACGTCATTGTCCAGTTGCAAACCGCTACGGCCGTTGAGATGGGCATGGATGCCGGCCACGATAGACAGCGCAATCTCTTCCGGGGTTTGCGCGCCTATGTCCAGGCCC
>NZ_JANIBL010000097.1 GCF_024505055.1 Methylomonas rosea | reverse complement strand
CCCGTGTTTAAATCCCAAGAACAAGCTACGGCTTGGCGTCATCTTAGCCTGCCCTACTACCCCGACTGTCAGGTTATCCATTACGAGCCTGGATTGGATGGCAAAAGCTCAGATTTTCAAAATAAGTACGATCTTCACTCGGGCAATCCCATTACGGCATATGCTGTCGTGTATGGTGGCGATGGGGTGCACCGATGCTTGCCGATTGGCGACGGCTATTTTACAACTGAAGCGCAGGCCCGCCGCTATCAGGCTGAAATCTTGTCGGAGTACCCGACGTGTCAAATTTCCTCGCAGAATTTTCATTTCGAACATGTATACGGGCGTCAGGAATTGCTGAAACATCTCTTTGGGGACCCAAAAGCCGAAAACGCCGATAGTGCGGTGGAGGCTTAGCCATGGCGTATATCCGACCTTTAGCCAACGGTAACTTCCGTGCGGATGTTCGCCTGAAGGGCATCACCAAAAACAAAACCTTCTCGACTGAAAAGCTGGCGCAAACTTGGGCCGACAGCATAGAACGCAACATCAAGGCCATTCCGTTGATGTCATCGGCTCAGTTGCTGGAAATAACCGAAGCCGACATCGAAAGCATGGGCGGCGAAGAGCTGTTCAAGCAATTGGGTATCGATCTGTTTGCCATTCGCCATTGCGCCAAGTTGGAAGCCATCAATGCACTGTCGAAGAAAGAGCTGTTGCAATTGACGCCGCAGGAAATCGAGCGCATGGGCGGTGCCGATCTATTCATCAAGGCCGGCAAGCGCATCCGTTACAAGACTTTTCGGGAAGTCTGCGACGAATATCTGTCGCGGTGGGGCAAGAAAGATTACAAAGGCCAGATGCAGCGGGTCGATTACTGGTGCCAGTTTTTCGGCGACCGCATCATGACCGACATCGACATCTTCGATTTGCGCGAACACGTCGACGACATGATTGATGCCGGCGACCGCGCAACAACCATCAACCGCAAAAAAGCCGTGCTGTCCAGCGTTTACAAGTTCGCCCTCAGTCGCGGCTACGTCGATGAAAATCTGGTACGCAGTGTCGTGGTCGATGACGATACCAAACGCCGGGATCGGGTGTTATCGGATCAGGAACGCCAGCGCCTGATTAAAGCCTGCCAAGTGTCCCATTGGGACAAATTGTACCTGCTGGTGCTCATGGCAATGACCACGGGCGCCCGCAAAGGCGAATTGATGAGTCTGCGGTGGAACGACATCAATTTCAAAGATGGCACCGCCTTTCTGGGCGATACCAAGAACGGTACCAGCCGCGAGCTATACCTTGCCCTGGTTGTTATCGCCGAACTGAAGTGCCACCAGGAAATCGGTACCGGCTTGATCTTCCCGTCGCTCGAACTACCCGAACAACCGATGGATTTCCGCGCGGCCTGGCGAAATGCCTTAAAAGCAGCGAACATCTCCGACAAGGATGTTTTGAATACGGACGGCAGCGTCAAGCTTGAGCGGTTTACCTTCCATTGCCTTCGGCACGGCTTCTGTTCGGCCTTGTCGGACGCCGGTAAGGAGATCAACCAGATAGCCAAACTGGCGGGCCACAAGAGCATTCAAACCACCATGCGCTACATCCACCAAGGCCGCGATCAGAAGCGGCAAATCGTCAATGAGCTGGCGCAGGCGTTCAATCTGTAAAGGCTTACTGCCGGCCAGGTCTTAATCGGCTTGGCCGGTATCTTTCTGGCGCTTGAATATTTTTCTTCTCCGCTTGTTGCGCGTAAAGCATCGAGATACACTTAATCATGATCAAAAGTTTTCGTCATAAAGGCATTCAACAGTTTTTCGAAACCGGCTCGAAATCGGGCGTCAATGCCGAACACGCTTCCAAGCTGTCCCGGCAATTGCTATTGCTCAACGCCGCCAAATCCCCGCAAGAAATGGACGTGGCCGGATGGAAGCTCCACCCGTTGAAAGGCGACTTGGTTGAACACTGGGCCGTCAAGGTTAGCGGAAACTGGCGCCTTACCTTCATGTTCGAGGGCGAAGACGCGGTATTGGTCGATTATCAAGATTATCACTGAGAGGCAGGCACCCATGACCATGTTTAATCCCCCACACCCCGGCAGCATATTGAAAGAAGACGTATTACCCGAGCTGGGTATCGGCGTCACCGAAGCCGCCGCACAGCTTGGTGTTTCCCGCGTTGCCCTATCCCGTGTCGTCAACGGTCGGGCCGCGATCAGCGCCGATATGGCGATCCGCCTGGAGGCCTGGATGAACGGCCCGACCGCCGATACCTGGGTGCGCATGCAGGCTGAATACGATTTGTGGCAAGCCCGGCAAAAGCCCAAGCCCAACGTTACCCCGATTGAACGGCCACACGCGGCATAACGATTATCCAAATTAGCCAGCCTTACCCGACGGGGGACAGGCGGAGTCATTAACCGCTTGGCTGGCTATCCCTTCTTAATGACTTGCGCTTGAATGGAGTGTAAATGGCAATGAATAAAAGAATACCAAGTGGTGATGATGTTGCAAACTTGCTATTGCTTTTCGCACCGCCAAAAGTTTTAGTTGATTTTGACTTAACTTTAGACAGCAAAAATGATTTTATTCAATATTTCGAAGGTGAAAATTCGTATTTTAAGGCGAAATTCACTGCTCAAGCCATATTCTATGCTAGCTATAAAATAGTTAATTTCAGAAAATCGTATTCTATACTGTCATCGTTTGACATAGCCCCAGATGTGGTTTTTCGATTAGTAGAATTTTCACGAGTTGAAGGATGGATCGAAGAAGAGAATCTTAGGAATGCACTTTGTGGAACGGGCGGAACAAAAGCTAACAAACTTAACAGAGAAGATAAAACTTATGTTCTTGAGTTTTACGACGAAAATAGATGGAATTATAAAAGTCCGAGAGCCTTTGCAAAAGATGTCTGTAATAGTGGTAAAAACAAGAAAGTTGTAGAAAAGTTCGATGCTGTATATGGATGGATATTAGAGCACAACATCTTGATAGCCAAAAACTTTTATAAGAAACATTCACATCAATTTGAGAGCAAGGAGGATGCTGCCTTTCACGTTGGTCAGAAAATTCTGAATGTGCGACCAAAAACCGTAATCAAATGGATTGAATAACGTCAGCTCTTGAAAGATAGTGTGTACTAGTACACTACACATACAGGGTTTAAAAAAATCAATATCATTGCCTTGAACTACTTCAAACATCCTGTTTTTATGGAGAGGCAATGCAAGCAAACCAATTAACAACGTCACTCGACGACATCATTCCTTATCAGGATATTCCAGATAGATTTCCCCACTTATACCCAAAGAAAAGCTGGGCCTGGGCGGTAAAGCAGCGCCAGCATAACGGCTTGTCTAGGGCATTCCATAAAGTCGGCAAAACGCTATTTGTTAATACACGCGTTTTGGCCGAATGCATCGTTTCGAATAAAGATACCTGAACCGCATATTAAATGCGGTGCAATGCCTTGTGTTTTGAGGCTTGCAAATAAATAGGCGCAATTTCCAGGTACTTAAAGACTTCAACTCGACGGCAAATCGGAAGACATACCCGGAACTGCACCCAATATGCGATGTGAACTTATTCCGCCTTTTTGGCGGTATTGCGGGGAATCTATGTCCGAAAAAAATATTAAATCAATTTTACGCGATAGCGGGTTACTGGAGATGATCGATGGTCAATTTATCTCGACGACGATTATTGCCTGGGTAATTCCAGATTTTAAAAAAGGAATTGCGGTTGTTAAAGATAAACACGGCAACCGCATCGGAATATTGCGCTGGTCAAAATAGCAACATGGATTATTACCAGCGCTGCGAATGGGCCTTTGCCCAACAAGGGATAAGCTCGGCTGAGAAGTTTATTTTGGTCGCAATGGCAAAACGCGCCGGCAACGACTTGGCCGAGTATTTCCAGAGTATTGCATCGTTGTGTGAAGAAACAGCTTTGAATCGCAAGACGGCCATCAAGTCGCTTAAAGCCTTGTGCGAATCCGGATTGATTAGCGATACCGGAAAGCGCGTTGGCGATACCAAGCAGGTGGTCGTTTACCAAATCAACGGTATTTTTGACATGATCAATAACTCCAAATCAGACGATTTAAACAGTACCAAAAACGGAACAGTTCCAGAATTGGAACAGTTCCAATTATTCCCGGAAACAGTCCCAAATTTACCGGCAAACAGTACCGTTTTTTCCGCTAAAGAGTCCCAAATTTACGCGGAAACAGTCCCAAATTTGGGACACGGAACTAATACATTAACTAAAACATTAACTAAAAACATATGTGACGAAAACATTGAAAATTTGTTTGTTAAGTTTTACAACGCCTACCCCGGCCATCGAAAAAATCGTACCAACGCCAAAAAAGCGTGGGATAAACTCAAGCCATCCGACGAGCTGGCGGCGACAATCATGTCGGCCCTGGAGCTGGCAAAAAAATCCAGAGACTGGCTCAAAGATGATGGCCAGTACATTCCGGCACCGGCAGTGTGGCTGAACAAACGCCGCTGGGAAGACGAAATCAATTCGGCACCGCCGACACCTGACGCCCGAGAAACAGCCCAAAGCAGCTTTCTTGGCATAGCGGGGTTGATATGAGACCGGCAGAAATCGCTCAATTGCTGGCCCGCAACGCCGAAGCGGTTGCTAAGCACCTGCTGCCCAATGGCAAGTTGGATAGCCGGGAGTGGCGCTGCGGTTCAATCTCGGGAGAAGCCGGTAAAAGCCTTGGTGTTCATCTGCATGGGGATAAATCCGGCATTTGGTCTGATTTTGCAACGGGTCAAACCGGCGACTTGCTGGATTTATGGCGCGAGGTGCGCAATATCTCCATGCCGGAAGCTATGGCCGAAGCCGCAACTTGGTTGGGCTTAAATCCTGGCGCCAAGAAACCGACATTCGTTCGCCAGCAGAAGGCTTTCAAAAAACCGTCAATCAAGCCTGCTGAGGCTGTTGCCGGTTCGCCGGTATGGCAATACTTGACGCAAGAGCGAAAGCTTTCCGAAGCCACACTCAAGGCGTACCGCGTCGGCCAAACGCCAAAATCGGTATTGTTTCCCTGTTATAACCCAACCGGCGAACTGGTCATGACTAAATGGCGCCATGTTGCCGGCAAAAAATTCGGTGTGACCGAAGCCGACATGCGTCCGGCCTTGTTCGGTTGGCAGGCGATCCCGCCGGACGCGCGATTCGTCGCCATCACCGAGGGTGAAATCGACGCCATGTCGCTGTTTGAATATCAAATACCGGCCCTGTCGGTACCGTTCGGCGGCGGCACCGGCGCAAAGCACGATTGGATCGAGCATGAATTCGACAACTTGGAGCGGTTCGATGTGATCTATATCGCGATGGATGCAGACGACGTAGGACGACAAGCCGCTGCCGAGATTATCGACAGACTGGGGCGGCACCGTTGCCGAGTCGTTGAGTTGCCGCACAAGGATGCCAATGACTGCCTGCGCGCCGGTTTGTCGCTGGCCCAGATGCAAGAGTTGTTGAGCAAAGCTAAAACCCTCGACCCGTCAGAACTGCGCAACGCCGCTGAATATGTCGATGGTGTTATTGCGGCATTCAACCCCACTCAGACCGAAATCGGGTTCAGCACTCCCTGGGGTAAGTGCAAGACCCTCAAGTTCCGTCCGGGCGAACTCACGATTGTGGCCGGCGTGAACGGCCATGGTAAAAGCGAAGGGGTTGGACACATTACCCTCGACGCCATTGCTCAGGGTCGACGCGCCTGTGTCGCATCCATGGAGTTCAAGCCTCAGCGGTGGCTGCAACGATTGGTCAGGCAAGCCTCCTGTGTTGAGCAACCCGCCGACCCGTACATAGGCAAAATCATGGAGTGGTTAGGTAATAGCCTTTGGGTTTTCGATGTCTCCACGACAGCCAAGCGAGAGCGAATGCTGGAGGTGTTCGGCTACGCCCGGCAGCGCTACGGCATCAACCTGTTCGTCATCGACAATATGTCAAAGCTCGACATCGATCCTGACGATTACAACAAACAGCGAGATTTTGTTGACAAATTGACTGACTTTGCCAAGGACCATGACGTTCACATTATCCTGGTCGCGCATTTGCGCAAAGGCGACAACGATGAAAAGCCCGGCGGCAAATTCGATGTGTTGGGCGGCGGCTCTATTACCAATCTGGCCGATACTGTGCTCATTTGGTGGCGAAACCGAAAGAAAGAGGAAAAGCTGAAACAGACAAACCTCGACGACATTGAGGTCTCCAATATCCAGAAAGAACCGGACGCCCTATGTCTCTGCGAGAAGCAGCGCAATGGCGAAGATGAGCCGAGAATTACTCTTTGGTTTCACAAAGCAAGCCACCAATTTCTTCCGGTCCCAAGTGGTAGTCCCCGTAGGTACGTTCACTTCTCGACAACCGAACCCAACGGCACCGACTTTGCCGGTACGGATAGCGAGGTGTTTTGATGAGCGCACTTCACTTCATCACCAGCCTGCAATCATCGGGATTTGCTTTTTCCGCCAATGGCGATTCGCTTGTCGTAAACCCGGCGTCCCAGCTATCAAGCGATGAGCGCGACTACCTCCGGAAACACAAGGCGGAGATATTGGCCTTCATCGGCAGAAACACGACCAGACCAACCAACGACGAATATCCGCAATCCATTGAAGTCTGGACGCCGAATGGAAACAAATTGCTGGCCGAAGCCCGCTCAGCGAAACATGCCGCCGATTTAAAGCGTTGGAACCCGCCTTCCAGAAATCATGAAGTTTAATTAATTTTTAACCGCAAACCATAAGAGGAAAAACCATGACCGCAAAAACCACCAGCCGCGACGAAGCAACTATCGCTCAACGCTTCGTTTGCCATATAGCACCAGTTATCGCCGCTCTGGAAGTTATCACGGATGAGCTTGATTACGACTTTAATGAAGATGATTCGATGCAAAAAATCGCCGAGTTCAAAGGCTGGCTGTCATCCAATTTATCCATTCATCAATCCATGCTTGATGCCGCTCCTTGCCTGCACGCATACCTGCCAAAAGACACTGTTGCCGCCGCCGAAGCTCGTTTGGCGCAAGTAAAAAATGAGATGTTCCTTCACAATTTGGCTATTGAAAATCTTGCAAGAATTCATGGAATAAGGGGTGAACTACTAATGAGTCGCGGCTTTTCACTGTTTGAGATCAGCTGGATTTTGCCAGAAGAAGACATCGAATATCGACCACACTTCGCTGCACGAAACCAGCTCAAAACCGAGCAAGAAAAAATCGAGCAGTTCATAGCCAGCGGCGCTAACGATTTCGCGTTGCTTGAGGGCGTTCAGTTGCAGCACTTCTCACTTTCCCAAGCCGATTTGTCACAACCAGCAGGTTAACCATCAGGCACAAAAAAGCCGGCGGCCCTACCGTAAAGGCCGCCGGCTACGTCAATCGCACTCATCGACGCGATACCAGTATAACGCCACGCAACCCGCTTAAATGCAGGGTTTTCCCTAAACAAAATCCACACAAAGCCATAGGCGTCCAAAATCGGGAAAACGCAACGAGAGGTAGATTTAAAGACCCCAAAATATTCTCGCAGTTAAACAAAACGAGGGTTATATGACCATCGCATTACCAACCGAAGGTTTTGCAAAACTCGATACGGTCCTGGCGGCGATCCCGATAAGCAGGGCGAAATGGTATGAGGGTGTTAAAAGCGGCCTTTACCCGCGACCAGTGCGGCTTGATGGCCGCTCGGTTGCCTGGCGAGTCGAAGATATTCGATCCGTTATTAACCGTATCAACGAGAAAAACCAAAACCAAACCTTAACACTGGGATAACCATGAACGAAAAACTAACTATGCAAGATTTAAACAGCGCGCAGCACTCGGTTTCAAAGCTTAAGCCGCTGGCCGAAGCGTTGGCGGCGGTCGACGATCAGTCGCTCAACAACAACCCCGAGGCGATTCAAAAATTTAATGATTTTTGCGATTTTACGTCGCTAAAACTAATGGAAGCCGCCGCGATAGTCGCCAGGGCGCAAAAGCAGTATAAAGACAGGGACCAAGACCTCATCGCCGCCGCCATTCTCCGCACCAGCATCATCACCAACGAAATTGCCAATACCATTTTCGCCAAAGAAAACCTGCTTGCCGGCTATGAAATAAAAAAAGGCGAGATGAAAAAGCAAAGCTTCTCAGAAGCCGAAATTTTGGCGGTAATCGGCACCCCGACCGCCGACGCCGAAGCGTTGGACGCCCAGGTCGAGTCGCTGCAAGCCGAAAAAGTCATGATCGAGCGATTTTTATCGGACGCACCCCGCTTCGACGCCGACTTGCTGGCCGAAACAAAAGTACTTGACTTGCTACAAACGCGCCAGGATCTGGGCATGTCAGCCGTAAAAATGTAAAGCAGCCATGTACCAGCAAATCACCAATCCAAACCACATCAAGGCCAAGCTTTCACCGGTAGTTGAGGTCCTGCGGGGCATCGACGGCGAGGCTGTTCAGTACGATGCAAACATATTCGAGTCGTTTGCCGGCCTGCTGCTCTGGGCCGAAGCCACCTTGGCCAATCTCGACGCGCCAGACGATGAGGTCGCCGAAACAAACGGCCACGACATCGAAATCAAGGCACTGGTCACCAAGGTGTCACTAAAAATTTTGTCGCTTACCATGCTGATCGACGCGGAAAATCGGTTAGGCCAAGCCGGCCTAGACCAGTACGAAAAAAACTTAGCAGAACTCAAGTTCGGCGGGGCAACTGTCGGAGAAATCAAAAAGCTTGAGACCGACGCCAAAGCCAGATCCGAAGCGCATAAACTGAAAATTCTCGACTTGGCCGCGCAACGCGCCACGCTGCGGGATTTTTTAAACTCCGGCCCGGGCTACAAGCTTTCACTACTCACCAATACCGGCATGCTGCAGGCAAAGCAAGGATGTAAAAAATGAACATGCAAACCGTTGTCGGCAATACCCTGCTGGCCGCAAAAAATAGAATCACAACGCTGCAAACCATTGTCAAAAACAATCAACTTTCAATGGGGGATCGGTCGTCCGCTCATGCTCAACGCCAACAAATTGCAGCTAGTAACAAAATGACCCAGGCCGAGTTCCTATTGCTATTCCCCACAGCACCGGTTGACACCGATTTTGTAACAGAAAACGCTGAAATAGCTGCAAAGCAAACCGCCCTGGCCGCCGCAATTGCAGCTCGGCCACCAGTCGATCCCGGCAGCAATTACTACAACACCAATATCATCCCACTACAAAGCAAAATATCGGAATTGCAGGCCAACAAAGAACGGGCAATCAGCGCGTACACAAGACAGGCCCAAAAGCCAGAGCGCGCCCTTACAGACGCCGAGTTTGCCCAGTTATACCCTACACCGTCCTTAGTTGCCGAACAGACCGCTATAGCCGCTGCGCAAACGGAATGCAACACCTTGAGCGCCTTTTTGAAAAGCGGGCCGTACCCCAATTACCCAGCTATGTACGACATTGATTTACTCACCGGCACAGCCGTAAGTTACCCATAAAAAAGGCTTTAAAAATGGCTGAGTCGACAATGTAGTGGTCTAATAAAAATGGACACCCGAATAGGTTGATAAACTATCCCTATCAACCTTGAAGATAAAACGAATGAT
>NZ_JANIBL010000096.1 GCF_024505055.1 Methylomonas rosea | reverse complement strand
CATGCCTTGCCCCGTCGGCGGATCGATAGCCGGCGGCACAATTGCCCGGGTGGCCGACTGGCCTTTTGTCGGTTTAGTCAGTTTTGTCAGTATGGGGTGGCCCGCGTTTTCGCGTGGATAGATCAGCCACCCCCGGCGGCCATGGTGGCCCGCAATCGGGCGCGGTAGCCGGGTGGCTATCACCCATGCAACAGAAGCACGGCGGCATAGGTGGACACTGTTAGCATGTGGCTTTTTGTATTTCCAAAAAATCACCCAGCGAAAAAATAGCTAGGGCGACGCAAAGGATAGAGCAAGCCCTAGACTTTTGACCCCCCCACCCTTTAGGATTGCTGCCTGGTCTGATCCACATGCAACCCAGCCAAACCAACACGGCGGCGCTGATCCTGATTGCTGTTGCCGGATGGCAGGGTATCGGCAATCGATAACCGGCGGGCCATGGGATCAATACCGAATAAAAACGGGGGCCCCCCCCTACTGACAAAACTGACTAAACCGACAAAAGGCCGAAGGTGGGGATTGATGCCGGGCTGTGACTGCCTGACCTGATCCACATGCAACCCAGCCAAACCAACACGGCGGCGCTGATCCTGATTGCTGTTGCCAGGTGGCAGAGTATCGGCAATCGATAACCGGCGGCCTATGGGATCAATACCGATAAAAACGGGGGCCATAAATAAAAGTTTTTGGCGAAGCCGTAGCACTGGCGTAGCACCAATAAAAAAGGCCTAGGTGAAAAAACACCTAAGCCTTTGATATATATGGAGCTGGCGATGGGACTCGAACCCGCGACCGGCTGATTACAAATCAGCTGCTCTACCAACTGAGCTACACCAGCAAATTATTTGCGCATTATACCTGTAATTTCGAACTTTTCCAGCATTAAGTTTAGTTGGCTCGTCGAATTGCAGTCACACCCCTTGAATACTGCTCAGCATACTGCCAATGTAATTGAGCGTTTCATGCAGAAAAACAATTAGTTCATCCAGTTTATCTTGCACAAACACCAGGAAATGACTGTGATTGAAGTTTTGATCTTTGTAAAAACTCAAACCATTGTTAATGGTATTGGCCCCCATCAACAACATGATGAATGCCGCAGCTTTCAACATTAAACCGCGTAGTTTCACACTCATTTTGCCGAAGGCGACGCTGATAAACAGCATCATCGGCAAAGTGCCCGCTCCAAATGCCAGCATCAACGCTCCACCTTCCAGCAAGGTAGTGGCTGTGGTAGCTTTTACAGCCATCGCAAACGTCAGCATGCACGGCATCAAGCCGTTCAATAGGCCAGCGATAATTGAACCTAGCAGGGGTCCCTTTTGATTGGCCGCAGCGTAGCCTTTGCGCAATACCTGCATTGGAATCAAGCGTATCGAGCCTTGCCAGGGTATCCAGCCCAATACGCCTAGCGCCAACACGATCACGACCGCGCCCATCAACATTTGCAGGATACTCTGGATCTTGCCGAACAAACCGCTGGAAACCAGCACCACGCCCAAAGAAGCAGCCAATACGCCTATCAAGGTATACACGGAAATTCGGGCGGCTTGATAGGCAATATACGGTAGATAACTGCGGCTTTTCCCAGCCCGCATGAAATAACCGGACACCAGCGCCCCACACATCCCCAGGCAGTGCCCGCTGCCCAAGAATCCGGCCACAAAAGCCAGGGAATAATCAAATCCCGTGGCCGCAGCCATTTCGGTCATGCCGTGCATGGCATGATCCATACCTTCCATATTGTGTTCCATTTATTTGTTCAATCGAAGTGAGTTGACGATGACGGACACAGAACTCAAAGCCATCGCCGCGGAAGCAATCATCGGATTGAGCTTGCCTAACGCCGCCACCGGAATGGCAACGGTGTTATAACCAAACGCCCAAAACAGATTTTGTTTAATGACGCGAATGGTAAATGCGCTAAGTTCGATAGTATCGGTGACCTTACCGATATCGCCTTGTACCAGGGTCAGATCGGCGGATTCGATGGCAATATCGGTACCGCTGCCGACTGCAAAACCAACATTGGCTGCCGCCAGCGCCGGCGCATCGTTGATGCCGTCGCCGATCATGCCGACATTGTGCCCTTCATCCTGCAATTGCCGAATAATTTGCAGCTTTTGCTCGGGTTTGGCGTTAGCGACCACATCGGCTATGCCAACTTTATCCGCGATGTAATAAGCTGTTCTTTCCGTGTCGCCGGTTACCATCATGGTTTTGATACCCAATTCGTGCAAACGCGTAATTGCTGCGGCAGCTTCCGGGCGCGGATTATCGGCAATCGCGAATAGGGCTGCTTCCTTGCCGTTGATCGCCATATAAACCGGGGTTTGCCCTTGATCGGCAAAATTGTCGGCCTGCTCAACTAAGCGGCTTACATCAACTTGCTGATTCTCAAGCCACCCCCGATTTCCCAGCAGCAATTTGTAGCCGTCCACCTCGGCCCGAATACCGTGACCGGTTTCGCTGTAAAAATAAGCGCAATCCTGTAACTCGACACCCGCGTCGCGGGCATAGGCTACCACCGCTTTGCCAAGAAAATGCTCTGAGTTGTTCTCGGCGGATGCAGCCAGCATCACTAACTTGTTTTCAGCCAGACGGGATAATTTATAGACCTTGCTCACCCTGGGTTTGCCCTCGGTGATGGTGCCGGTCTTATCGAAAACGATAGCGTTCAGTTTACTGGCAATTTCCAGACTTTCGCCGTTGCGGATATAGACGCCCTGCTTAGCCGCCTGACCGGTGCCGACCATGATTGCCGCCGGCGTCGCCAACCCAAGCGCGCACGGACAAGCGATCAACAGCACGGTGATGGCATTGCCGAAAGCAAACGCAAACGGCGCGCCGGCTAGCAGCCAACCCACCAGCGTCGCGCCGGAAATAGCCATCACCGCTGGTACGAATATCGCCGAAATTTTATCGACCTGTTTTTGAATCGGCAGTTTCGCAGCCTGTGCTTGGTCGACCATATGTACGATGCCCGCCAGCACGGTATCCATGCCTATCGCTGTGGCCTTGATATGCAACACGCCGTTGCCGTTGACACAACCGCCAATTACCGCATGGCCAACACTCTTCACCACCGGCATGCTTTCGCCGGTAATCATCGCCTCATCGACCGTGGAAAGACCGACAATCACCACACCGTCGGTGGGAATTTTTTCGCCCGGCCTGACCAGCATTACATCGTCGATCTTGATGTCGTCAACATCGACACTGCGTTCGCTACCGTCATCCAGCAACAAAGTCGCGGTTTGCGGTTGGAGATCAACCAATTTACGGATCGCTTCGCCGGCCTTGCCTCTGGCCCGCTCTTCTAAATAGCGCCCCAACAACACAAAAGTGATAATCGCCGCCGCCGCTTCGAAATAGACATGGCCGCGCCGCCGGAACAGAGATGGAATGCTGTAACCATACGCAGAGCCCACTCCCAGCGCGATCAAGCTATCCATATTGGCTGCGCGCTGTTTGGCCAGCTTATACGCCTTGCTGAAAAATTGGCTGCCGGTGCCGAACACCACCTGGGTAGTTAGCGCAAACTGCAACCAATGCATCCAAGTCCGCCCCCCCATTGTCATGGCGATCATCACCACGGGGGCGGTTAATAGCCCTGCCCATACAAATCGACGCCGGGCTGCGTCAATTCGTTGCAACTCCTTTTCGATGAGCTTCTTCCGCTGCGACAGCGTGTCGATGGGCATAGCGCTATAACCCAGTTTTTCGATTTTATCGATCACCTCTGCTTTGCTGATCTGGCCCTGCACCGTAACGGTTTCTGTGGCAAAATTAACGCCGGCTTTTTTAACCCGTTCGTCGCGGTTCAATACCATTTCGATCAATAGCGCGCAGGAGGCGCAACTCATGCCCTGCACCGCCAAATCGACTTCTTGCAGAGGTCCGTCGAAGGTTTTTTTCTTGTCTTTTTTTAGCTCGGTTTGCTTCAGTGCAATATTCCCCAATACCGCATCCAGCATAATCAATAGACTTTTCGTCGGTAAACGGTCCGAATCGAATTCTATGACTACCGAACCGATCTGAAATACCGAGCGTACCTGTTTAATTTCCGGGCGCTTTTTCAGCAGGATTTCCAGAATGTAGCCGCGCTCCGGTTCGTTAAGCAACACCGGCGTGATAATCCGAATCCGATTTTTTAGCTGGTGTCGAACGGAAAAATTCGCGTAGTTTCGAGTATCGGTTTCCATAGGCGACTGAGGATTTGATTGACGAGAAAGCTGATCCCATGAAGAACAAGGGATCAGCATTGGCAAACTCTATTTAGGCCTGCGCGAACGCACTAACAAGAAAAACATATAAAACACAGCCATCCATTCATAACGATGCACGATGGGCTTGACCAGCCACTCTTGGGTGATGCGGGTCCAATGGGTTTTTATCAAATACAAGACCAATACATCGTTCAAGAAATCTATCGTGGCTTTTTCGGGGTCCTTAAACAGGGCTTTCGGGCCTTTGGTACTGATTTTGCCGATAATTTTGGCCGCATGTACCGTTTCCTTGCCGGCTTGATATTTATTATTAAACCACCCGCCAATGCGAGTGCCTTTCAAGCGTTTTTTGATGCCGAGGACAGATTTTTTAGCCTTCTCAGCCAGAGGTTTACTTTCGAAATAACCTTGCTGCTCCAGTTCGGCAAGAATTTGAAACAGCTGTGCCGCTACACTGGTAAAGCCACAGATAGCCTCATCGTATCTGATTGATAATTTGCCCTGCCCGCGATACAGGCTGACGGATTGGACGCCGTTGATCGCACCAAGCTTGGTGCTTATCAATGTTGCCACCGTCGGTTGACAAGCTTGCGCGGGCACCTGAAAACGCACATGACCGTCATGGCGGTAACGTAGTACAAATTCTTTTTGGATTGCCATAGTCAACAGGGAAAAGTAAAACGGGCGGCCCTGCTTTAGCAGCGACCGCCCGTTTCAAGTTACAGCCAAATGTCCAAGAATCGAACGGGGTTAATTGCCTTCTTTCGCTTCGGCAACGATGTCTTCGAGATTTTCTTTTTGATGCAACACAAAATCCTTGCCGGCATCAATAGTTTTTGTGGCGCTGGAAATAATTTCCTTTCTGTATTTGTAAACAAAATAGCCCGCCACCATGCCTGCACCGAACACCAATAGAGGGTGTTTCGCTAATTTAGTCATCAATTTTCCTCCAGTGTTTACAGTTGCAGTGGCTAGTGTACCAGCCACCACCTGCTTAGTCATGGATGAATCGTTCGAGCTCTTCTTTGGGTTGTGAACATGTGCCATATGCGTCCTCGCTGCTGGTTAAGACTGGGGCTGGATTGAATCGTCGGCGTCTTCAGGTAAAACCTGTGCTTCATGCAACATTTGATAGATCCCCTTGCAGCCCTCGCAGCAAAAGCGCTTGTCGCCTTGCAGGGTTTTTAATCTAAACCCTTCAACTTCAACGGCTAACCCGCAAAGATCGCAGCTTTTCTTATTATCATCCATTGTTACACGAACTCACTTATTACCTGTGCACATTGCAGGATTATAGCGCCTAAATAAACCTGGTAAACACCAGGCGCAAAACTAAAGCAAGCACCACCAAGGCCATTACAATTAGGAAATTCAATAGCCCTAAAGCGGGCCAAATCAGCAACAGTTAGATACATATCCGGCGCTAGCGACTTAAATTATCGTTTGCCGTGTGCTGCCCGGCTGGATGCCTTCATCAACGCAATTCTCAGGGCGCCAGTCAAGCTGGCGCTCAAACCGAGACGCATCGCCAAGGCAGGTACCAATATCATTGAGGCCACGGCCAAGCCTGCGCCAAGCACCAAGCCGGCGGTGTTGATTTGCTGTGCCACGACTTCTTGATTTACAACAATTAATTCTTGAGCCATTAACTCACCTCACGCAGAAAAAATTAAAAATCCACCGGAGGTAAAAAGCATAAAGAGTGCCAAAATATAATCATTTGATTATATTGACTAAAAGTAAAAACGCTTTAAAAAACCATCAAAAACAAGGGAAATGCCTCGTTATTTTTAAGTTATTTAACATAGTTTTTTAGAACGCAGTCAAAAAAATCCCCAGCCCTGCATCAGCATCCAACGCATGCCTTCGACACAAAAACTGGGGATTTATTGAACGTCTAGCGCCCGCAACGAGCAATAGACAAAGTGACGGAACTATTCCTGATCGAGGCCAAACGCTTTGTGTAGCGCACGCACCGCCAATTCCAGATATTTCTCATCCACTACAACGGAAATCTTGATCTCGGACGTAGAAATCATCTGGATATTAATCCCTTCGTCGGCCAACACCTTAAACATGGTGCTGGCAATGCCCGCGTGCGAGCGCATGCCGACGCCGACGATAGACACTTTGACGATGCTGCTATCGCCGATGATAGTCGTATTGCCACCCAAATCAGCACGCAAGCTTTCCAACACTTTCTGCGCCCGCATAAAATCATTGCGATTCACGGTAAAAGTGAAGTCGGTCGTGCCGTTGGCGGAAATGTTCTGCACGATCATGTCCACTTCGATATTCTCGGCGGCAATCGGCCCCAGGATTTTTGAGGCCACGCCCGGCAGATCAGGCACGCCGGTCAAGGTCAGCTTGGCCTCGTCCCGGTTAAACGCGATGCCTGAAATTAACGCTCTTTCCATTTCTGATTCCTCGTAGGTAATTAGGGTGCCGTTGCCTTCCATGAACGAAGACAACACGCGCAATTTGACATTGTATTTGCCGGCGAACTCGACCGAACGGATTTGCAAGACTTTAGAACCCAGACTGGCCATTTCCAGCATTTCTTCAAAAGTAATGCGATCCAGCCGGCGGGCTTTCGGCACCACGCGCGGGTCGGTGGTGTAAACACCATCGACATCGGTGTAGATATGACATTCGTCAGCCTTTAAGGCCGCCGCCAATGCCACACCCGTAGTATCCGAGCCGCCACGACCCAAGGTGGTGATGTTGCCATGCTCGTCCACCCCCTGGAATCCGGCCACGACCACCACCCGGCCAGCATCCAAATCAGCTCGCATATTAGCTTCGTCGATTTCCCGAATCCGCGCTTTGGTGTGCGCGCTATCGGTGAGAATCCGCACTTGTGCGCCGGTATAGGAACGCGCTTCGCAACCCAACTGGTGTAGAGCCATCGACAGTAAAGCAATCGTCACCTGTTCGCCGGTGGACAACAACACATCCAGTTCCCGGTCGGTCGGCTGCGGCTGCATCTCTTTCGCCAAGGCCACGAGGCGATTGGTCTCGCCGCTCATCGCGGACACCACCACCACAATCTGATCGCCCGCATCGCGAGCGTTTTTTACTTTCTCGGCGACCGCCTTGATACGTTCCACCGTACCAACGGAAGTGCCGCCAAATTTATAGACGTACAATGCCATGTTTTTATTGACCTTCTAGGCTTTCTAACACCCCCAAACTCCCTCTCCCTCAGGGAGAGGGTTAGGGTGAGGGAATAATGTGTCGCTATCGCGACTGATTTTTTAATGCCGGCATCCGCCGACAAACGGTATAAATGATTTAGCCTAACTAGGCAGAAGGCGCAACAATAACGCTGTAATCAGCATAATTTGCAGCATACCGACACCGACAATCCAGCGTATCATTTCGGCTTTATTTTCCGACATTTTGGCTTGAAGCTGTAATTCAGATTGCTTAATGTCCCGACGTAGATCGGTTTCGAGCTCAAGCAAATCGTATTTAGCAATCACTTGATTTTCATCAGCGAGTGACGGCTTCCGTCCGTAAAGATTTTCGCCCATCCATGGGACGAAAATCGGGACTCCACCGTCACGGTGATTGCCTGCGGCGGCCCTGGCCGTCCGCGTCACCTCGGCTTTGACCCAGCAAGGGGTTCAAAGCCTTGGCTCTCGCATGACTCGACGCCGTTTCGCGAGGCCTTGCAGTTTTTCTACTCGAAAAACCGCCCGGCGCTACGGCTTCCAGGGACTACTCGGCCTTCGCTCGCTAGCGCTTTGCTTTCCGGGCCTCGCAGCGAATGTTCGTTAATGTAGTGTCGCTATCGCGACAGGTTATTTTAATGTCGGTTCTCGGACCGACAACCGAGATACTTTCTTTTGCATCGCCAAAAGAAAGTATCCAAAGAAAAGGCGACCCGGATGCCACTTATTCCCTGCGCTCCTCGCTTTCGGCGGGGGTTGCCGAAAGGGGCTTCCTGCCCCTTCGGCAACGCGATGCATCCTTGCATCGCCCCTTCGGGCTAATCCCGCCAAAAGCTCCGGTGCTCGGCACGGCATACGGGACGAAAACCATCCCGAAACTAAAAGAAAATCAATAAACACCAAATATATAATTCTGCCGACACAAGTGGAGATTTAGTAGCGATTGACACACTACACTATGTGAGGCGCGTTCTAAGAACTTTCGATGACCTCAACATGCTCTGGCATTTTCCCATTTACATTTAACCAATATTTATATCGCTCTAATTTTTCTGAGTAGATTAACCGAAAAGTATCGCCCCTCATCATACCCAATATACTGTTTTTACCACCAGATACTGGGGGAATATAAATTTTTGCAAGGAACCCATACATCAAAAGCTCATCAGAAAAATTATTTTTATGAATAACGGAAAACTTATCCTTCTTTATATTCTCATCAAAAATAACTTCACCCATAATAATATCTGAAATGGAAAACCAGTCATACTCATGACTTCCTGATGCTGAAATAAACGGAATTAGAGAAGCTAAATTTACAGAATATTTCTTTCCTGAAAGAACATCATCAACACTATTTTCATAATTAGACTTAATTTCTATATCATGTAATCGATTAAGTCTACTATGAATATACATGAAATCCTTTTCTTCACTTCCTGTAAATATACTTGGCTCAATATCAGACAAAGCCTTGCTCAGTTCTGCATTTTGCTTGCGAAGCTCATTAATTTCACTCAACAGCTCTTCGCTTGATACCTTGTCAGCTCTAACCCAACCAATTGCTGGAAACATTTTTATTGTTTTTGGCATACTCAGTGCCACAATTCCAGGCAACTCTTTAGAACTATTCCAGAACTTAACTAATCTGCCTGTAGCAACTTTTTCACGAAAAGATTGTAAGCGAGCACGGAGACCAGGATCGGACTCAGATTTCTCAAAACATATTTGATTTGGCTGTCCGTGCAATAATGCAATTACTTTTAACCCTCGATCGAGTGCATATTCATATTCTTGCTCGGTATAACTAATACCCGTCTCTGTTACCGAACCGTACCTTCCACCAATAATCAATAAATAATAATCACAGTCATCGATTATTCGTTTTATGAACTCAAATTGATCTTCATCAGTAGCCGGAAACAATTCCATTCCTGCAGGAATACAATCCAACTCCATCAAAGTCTGAATAACCCTATGTCTTTCGTCCTTTAGATCGGCATAAGTTGAGCTAACAAATACTTGATACCTCTTTTCCAAATTGTAACTCCGCTGTTTACCAAACTTATAGGTTCGTTAGTTAGAACACTGGATAACACTATCGCGAATCCAATCTACATAGCGGGTGGGTTTTATCCCGTATGCCGCGCCGAGCACCGGAGCTTTTGGCGGGAGTAGCCCGAAGGGGCGATGCAGGGATGCATCGCGTTGACGAAGGGGCAGGAAGCCCCTTTCGTCAACCCCCGCCGAAAGCGAGGAGCGCAGGGAATAAGCGGCGTCCGGGTGT
>NZ_JANIBL010000095.1 GCF_024505055.1 Methylomonas rosea | reverse complement strand
CCGGTGGGCATGGCGGTGGCGGTCGGCGCGGCGCGGCAGGGGGCAGTCCCGGCATGGGCTTGTTCGGCAAGCCGGAACGCCAGGATCCCAACCTGGGTTATAAACAGGTCGCGGCCATCGCCAGCGTGTCCAGTGCATTTCTGGATATGGTGATTAAAAAAGACGAGTTTGCCCAGGCGTGGTTGAACGAAAAAGCCGGCAAATGGCTGGATCGGGCAGGCACGCTACAAACGCGATAGGGCGTTTCGTTTATGCGCTGCCGAGGGGTTAAACCCATCAATACAGCCACTTAGCAAGACGGAGGCGTTAAGCTATTTGGCTATCTCGCAAATACCGTCGCTCCCGCGAAGGCGGGAGTCCAGGGGCTATGTTGGATTTGCGCCTTTGCCGGGCCGACTAATTCAGGGAGTTTAAGGGCCGGGTTAATTCTACTTTGTCAGATTATTTTCCAGGTCGTCATGCCCGTCGGGATACCCATAGGGCACAAGAGCGGGCATCCAGTGCCACGGATGGAAGCGTTTGAGCTATCCATGCAGCCTGGGTTCCGGCAATCCATACCGGAATGACGACCTTGAACAAAGGTTGTCTGTAATCTAACAAAGTAGACTTAATAGTAAGAGCATTCGCAGCGAAACGTTGGGCTATGCCGAGGTCGGCAAGCCCAACATCCGTCTAGCGTTTATCAGACCGCAACTCCGCGGCGGCCCAGCCAAAACAGCCCGGAGAAGCCGGACAGCGCCAACCATAAAGCCGACGGCAGCGGCACCTGGGAGATACTGACGTTGTCCACGCCAAAATTGAAGGGGCCGACATTATCGGTTTCGGCAAAGCGCAGGCGTAAGGTCTCGCCCTGATGCGCTTGCAGCAAGGTGGTGATGTCGATCAAGAACGGCGTGTAACCGGACACGAGCGGATCGCCGGTATTGGTTTGAAACAGGTTTTGTAAAACCGTGGTGCTGAACGGATCGACTGCGGTGCTCAAAATGTCGACGCGCGCTTGCTGGTTGAGATTAGTCGAACCTGGCGTACCGGTTGCCGCCCAATCCAGATGCCCCGGATTGTAATAGTTGTCAGCGCCATTGTTCAGATACAAAGAAAACGCCAGACTGGTAACGCCCACACCTGTCGGCACCACAAAGTCCTGATATAAGACATGGCTGCCGCCGGCTTCGGCGTCGGTCATTGCCGCAAAACTACCTGCCACGGGTGCTTCTACCGCAAAACCGTTTACCGGGCTGTTGATCCCGCTTTGTTGGAAAAAAGTGCCGTTGCTGCCGAGTTGATCGGCACGTGTCCAGTTGTTAAAACCCGACTCGAAGCCGCCATTTACCAGCAAATTGGCCTGACTCGGCATGGAAAAACTGCCGATGAATATCCCCAAGCACGCCGCTGATTTTAAATTGCTGAAAGTGTTCATAAAGTGTTGCTCCTATTGGTGTTACGGCTTACGGCTGATGCGATAGATGCTGCTGTCGCTTATGGACACAACGTATAAATTGCCGTCCGGGCCTTGTTCAATATCGGTTGTAGTGCCGAAGCCGCTGCCGATTTTTAAGGTTTCGCTTTCGGTGCCGTCGAATTTTTGCGCACGAAACAGATTGTCGGCCACTTTATCGGCCAAGCGCGGGTCTGCGCTGACATCGACATGCAATCTATCGGCCGTCAACTTAATACGGTACAAGCTGCCGCCATTTGCGCCCACTTGCGCAAAGCCTCTGGAAGAACCCATCCACAGTGTGCCGTTATACTCGGCTCCCAGTGCATCGCCATCGACAAAGGCCGCACCGGCCGGGCCGATCTCGTATTTCCAGCTCAGTTCCGGATCGACATAAATCGAACCCGGTAGTGCCATTAACCTAGCTTTGCCGAGCGCTGACGTGTAGGCAATTCGGGTTGGCGGATAACGGACTTGTTGCATGGCGTTATTGAATTGCGTGGTTTCTATGGCTTTAAACTGCGAAATTCGGCTGGCCGGTCCGGCAAATTGGATCCAGCCGCCGTTCATGCCGGGAATGACGCGATTCAATTCGCTGAAGGCGTCGTCGGCATTTTCGGTTTCCCACAAGTGGCCGGAGGCGGGGTCAAAGGCCATGCCAAAACCGTTGCGATGACCATAGGAATAAATCTTCTGGATATTGGCGCCAACATCGCCGCCTATCCCCGCGCCGGCCGCAAAAAACGGATTATCTACCGGTGCATTGCCATTGGTATTGATACGTAAAATCACGCCGGATAAGTGCACGTCATCCGGCTCCGGGCCGCCGTAGGTATCGTCTATTAACGGTGCTTTCAGGAATGGACCATTGCTAAGGTTCTGCATCCATCCTCGGCGTCCCAGGTCCCCCGTATAGACATAGAGATGGCCGTCCGGGCCTAATTTGATTACCCCGCCGTTATGATTTCCTTGCGGATTGGCGTTGGCGCTGGGCGGTTGCCCGACGACCTGGATGTTGTCGGTTTGCAGTGCGCGCAGCTTCAATATATTTTGGTCAAATACCAAGCGTCCGTCGCCGCTAGGGTCCCAGCGAAAGCGGTCGATGCGATTTCCCAATACAGGGACTTCCAAGGCTACTGTCGAATCGGCCCCGGTGCTGCTCTCGGTCCAGCGGATAAAGACTTCCGGTACTTCGGGAAATTGCGGGTGGAAAACCATGCTTAACAGGCCGCGTTCGGAATTTGAATTGACCGCCAAGTCCAGCACCGGCGTTGCTTGCACGCTTCCGTTGATCACTCGCTTGATTTGCCCGGAGGCTTTTTCCAAGACCAGCATATCGTTGGCTGCCAAGAACACCACGCCAATCGGCTGACTGAGTCCGCTGACCGCCACGCCGACCTGTAAATTAGGGTCCAGAACGGTGGCCGGAATCGAGTCGGCTTTGACCGGGCCGGCTAGAGTTGCGGCAATACTTATTGCCGTCGCCAAGGTCTTGAAAGGCGGGATATTGCGCGGTCGGGAGATGATTTGATGAGCGATGTTGCCGGGAATTTGCAGCGATGTTATCCGGTTCATAAGTATTGCCCTCGGGAAAGAAGAAGGAATGTGAAACCAATGCAGCGCGGACCGGTAAAACTTGTTTTATGCCGCAGCCAACGCTGGTTTATCGGCACACCCAATTGAAAAGCGTCAGCTTTTTACCCCGATCAACCCCATTGCCAACGAAACGACACTAGCTTTCACAGTGGGTGAATTCCGGTTTATAGCACAAAGGTTCAATGGCGAAATTAAAAAATTTACCTGATTAGAAAGATTTGGCAGTGGGAGCGAAGATATTTAAGGGGCGGGTTAATAATTTAAATCATCCCCTTAAAAAACCTCAGGCAAATATATTCTTGCCTCTGGCAGTAACCCTGGAAACGAGCCTTTACGGATGTTAAAGAACAGTAGCTCCGGCAGGCTGACGACAATGCCTTTCAAGCCTTTGCGAAGGTTGTCCCCGTCATCCCAGGGCCAGCTAAAGAAACCGTATAGGCCCTGGCCGCCGGCTATGGCCAGATTGAAGCTACCCAGCAGCGGCCTGGGCCAGATTTGATCTTGAGTAAAGAATAAAAACGCCGCGTCTTCCCGGTTCCAGTTGTAAATCGTCGAACTAAGAGTATTGGATTCCTGCAAATCCACCTGCCATTGCGGCATCTGTCGGTAACGCAGTTGACGCTGTTGCTCTCTGTAGGGCGCGCGCTGGAAGCTGGCGCTTAGTCGATACGTGTCCGCTATCTGGGCGTAGGCAACAAACGGAATCATGTTCAAGCCGCGTTCATCAAGGTGACCGCCCAGCAGGCGTTGCGACAGTTGATTTGGACTTTCCTCGGCCGTAGCCGAGATGCCGGCAACCGTCTGGTTGATGACCCGAAAGATTTCGGTGACGCAATTGCGGCTAAGCAGGTTATAGCCATACAAGGCCTGCAATTGGCTTTGATATGTTTCGATTTGCTGCGTTACGCTGTTTTGGAAACGTGCCAATTCGCTGGCCGGTAACGGCAGGCCAATCAATTCCGCGGCGGCCGGCCGTGACGGGGTTGTGGTCAATGGCAGCAATTTTAGAGCCTGTCGGTCTGCGTTTGGCCTATGTAGTTGCACTAGCGCGGTCGCGCTCAGCTCAATTTCAGAGTAAGCCAGTTCATCCAGCGCTGCGGGGCTGTCGAGGTGTCCGGAGGCCGCCGCAAATACCTGTTGACTATATTGTAACGCTGCCGGCACGTTATCTTCATCAATAATAGTGGCTTGTAGGTCGTCACTCTCGGAGCGGCTGCGGTCCAGTACGCTTAGATAGCCCGAGGCGGCGGTATGGTCCAGCGCGTGCAAGCGGGCCATACCCACCAGCAACGGATAACCCCAGTCGCTACGCCGGCTGCGCATCAGGGTTATTAAATCGGCAAACAAACGCTGCCTAAAATCTTGTAGCTTGTTATGCTGCGCCGCGTTGAGTTTGAAGGCCGCCTCCGGAATTTGTAACAAACTCTCGGTGCGCGGCGATAGCCTGGCTTGCAGCACATCCAGCGCAGCAAGATTCAGCAACTGATTACGGTATTGCTCGGCAAACGAATTGTTCGTGGCCGTAAAGTGCGTATCGGTCGGTTCGCTAATTGTGGAGTTACCCGCTACGTCCGGTTTCAGGGCTTGTAGGGTTTGCCAAATTTGCATGCGCTTGGCCGCCAAAAAATCCTCGCCATACGCATTATCAATTGCTCCGCGCAATTGATCTAGCGCTTGGCTGGTGTTGCTGTGTTTGCCATCCTCGATAGAGAAGGCTGCAGCCGCCCGGTATTGCGTCAAAAAATAACCTAATCCTTTTAAGGGCTGCGGCGGTGCAGAACCCAGGTTTTGCAAGCCTGAAACCAGCACTTGGTCGTTATGCAAGGCTTGTAATAGCGATAATTGCTGGTTTTGAATGAGCAGGCGGCGACTAAATGCATCCCGCAACGCTTGAAAAAAGTCGTCTGAAACGTCGATGCGGTGACCGTAAATATTGCGATTTTCCTGATAGCCGTAGGCAAATTCGAAAGCCGCCGCATCGTTGCGATACAGGCGCAGCAAGCCGGGCTGGATGTGCTGAAAATGAAAGACTTGCCTGTCGAATTTAATGGCGGCATGACCGCCGCTGGCACTGCCTTCGTTGGCGTCTATGTACAGGAATTCGAAGTGATGACTAAGGTCCGCTTCCGCGACGGCTATCCAAAGACAATAGCTCAGCGCCAGCGCCCACTTTGCGATTTTCAAGCCAGCAGCTGGCATGGCTAAGTGGGCGGGGCGGTGGGATTATTTTTTCAAGCCTTCTTCGATGGCCTGTTTCTTCCAGGGCTCGTTGTCGCTCAAACTTTCGGTGAACGCCGAAATTTGCGGTTTGCCTAGCTTGGCTTTGGCAAGTCCGCGGCCAATACCCACGTAGGTATTGCGGTCGCCTTCCCAGTTGGTGATTTCATGGGTTTCGGCCAGTTCGCTGATATGCCCACGAAAACTGTCGAGTGTGCCGCTGCTGGATACCACGAAGGTAGCGGTATAGTCGGCCACATCGGTTTCGTATTTTTCGTGTTTGTTACGCGATGAGTCGGAACTGGAGGTAAATGGACTGGACGCGCTTTTGAAGATGCCGCCGGAACTGTCGGACAAGCTACCTATGCTGTCGGACGAGCTCTCGGAGCTGGTGGAAAACGAGCAGCCGCTGATCAGTGCAGTTCCCAAAGCGACAGTGCTTGCCAATGTAAAGGCTCTGAATGGTTTCATATGCTTGGATGGCTTTAAAAAAGAAGTAGTTTTACCCGTAATGCGCAGAGACGCAAGATTTTACGCCTCTACAGTGTTTTGGTGGCGGGGTAGTGTGGCTATTTACCGACGCCCGCAGCTTGTAAATCCGCATGGTAAGAAGATCTTACCAAAGGTGCGCTGGCAACCTGTTGAAAACCCAGTTCGCGGGCGATTTGTGCATAGCGCTGGAATTGGTCGGGATGGATGTATTCTTGTACCGCCAAATGGTCTTTGCTGGGCTGCAAATATTGGCCCAGGGTCAGCATGCTGACGCCGTGGGCCAGCAAGTCTTTCATCACCTCGACTACTTCCGCTTCGGTTTCGCCTATGCCCAGCATCAAGCCGGATTTGGTTGGTACCTCAGGCAGACGCTGGCCGTGTTGTTGCAGTAGTTTTAGCGAGACGTGGTAATCGGCGCCGGGGCGTGCTTGCAGATACAGGCGCGGCACGGTTTCCAGATTGTGATTGAATACATCGCACGGCTGGCGTTGCAGGATGTCCAATGCTGCGTCCATCCGGCCGCGAAAATCCGGCACCAATACTTCGATGGTGGTGTTGGGCGACTGGCTGCGCACCGCGGCGATGCAGGCGGCAAAATGGCTGGCGCCGCCGTCGCGCAAATCGTCGCGGTTTACTGAAGTAATCACCACGTATTTCAAGGCCATCGCGGCGATGGTCGCGGCCAGATTGGCCGGTTCTTCGGTATCCAAAGGTTGCGGTTTGCCGTGGGCGACATCGCAGAATGGGCAGCGGCGCGTGCATAAATCGCCCATGATCATAAAGGTGGCGGTGCCGTGGCTGAAGCATTCGCTCAAGTTGGGGCAGGCGGCTTCTTCGCAGACCGTGTGCAGGCGGTTTTCGCGTAGTGATTGTTTGATGCGGTTGACTTGATCGCCGGTCGGCAGTTTGATGCGGATCCAGTCCGGCTTGCGCAAGATTTGCTCGGGCTTTTCCACCTTCACCGGGATACGCGACAGTTTGTCGGCGTTGCGTTGGTGAGTTTCTGGCGTGGAGCGGGAAGGGGCGTTGAGGGTCATATTGCCACCGGGCACTTGTGTTCGTTTTTGAATCTCCGCAAGCCTGGCTTTTTTTGCGATGCTTGTTGAGTTTGCTTGTTTTATATTTCTATCGCTTGCAGTAGCTGATGCACAACGGGCACAGCTAGTTCCTGTGTGCTTATTTTAACGCCCAAATCGGCCAGTTGAGTTACTTGTAAACCGGCATAGCCGCAGGGATTGATGTCGGCAAACGGCGATAAATCCATATCGTTGTTGATACTTAGGCCATGGTAACAGCAACCGTGCTTGATACGCAGTCCGAGCGAGGCAATTTTGCGCTCGTTGACGTAGACGCCCGGTGCCTTGGGTTGCGCCTGGGCGGCGATGCCGTATTGCCGCAAGGTGTTTATCACCGCGTTTTCCAGGATAGTCACCATCTGCCGTGGCCCTTTGTTGAGTCGGCGTAAGTCCGCCAGCAGGTAGATTACTAATTGGCCGGGGCCGTGATAGGTCACTTGACCGCCGCGGTCGCTTTCAACGATTTCGATAGCGTTGGTTTTTAGCAGATGTTCGCGCTTGCCGTTTAAACCCAGAGTGTAAACCGGCGGATGCTCGATGATCCAGATTTGGTCCGCTGTATCGTTATCGCGTTCTGCGGTGAATTGCTGCATGGCTTGCCAGACGCCGAGATAGTCTTGTTGCCCTAAATTACGTAGGACGGTCGCCGCCTTACTTGGCATCAGTCCGGTTTACAGCGCCATCAGTACATCGGGGCAGGCCGTCAAGCCCATGTAGATCGCGTCCAGTTGTTCGCGGCTATGGGCTTCGATCATGACCGTCACTGCCAGGTAATTACCACCTTTGCTGGGCCGGGTGGTGACTGCGCCTTCTAGGATGTCCGGGACATGGCGGCGGACGATTTCCACCACGATAGCGTCGAAATCGTCGCGATGCTTGCCCATCACCTTGATAGGGAACTGACAGGGAAATTCCAGTAAGCTTTCGGTTTCGCTCATGACAATGATTTTTTGTAAGCTTGCAGTAAGTCGTCCATGCGTTTCCAGACCGGGCCGGGTTTGCCGTCGCCGACTTGCTGCTCGTCCAGTTCTATCACCGGCACGATCTCGCGAGTGGAACTGGCGACCCAGATTTCGCTGGCGTTGTGCAGCGCTTCCAGCGCTATGATGTCTTCCTGATAAGGGATGTTATTCGCGGCCGCCAGTTCCAGAATTACGTCGCGGGTAATGCCGGGCAGGATTTCATGGCTTTTGGGCGGCGTGATCAATTCGCCGTCCAGTACCGCAAACAGATTGCTGGCCGCGCCTTCGACGACGTAACCGTTGCGCACCAATATCGCTTCCGCGCAGCCTTGATCCAGCGCTTCCTGCCTGAGCAAAATGTTGCCCAGCAAGGTAATGGCTTTGATGTTGCAGAGCTGCCAGCGCGTGTCGTCCAGCGTAATCGCCTTGATGCCGTCGACTCGGCCGGCGAACGGCTTGATGTCTGCACACATCGCAAATATCGTCGGCACGATTTGCTCGGGAAAGCCGTGGTCGCGTTTCGGCGCATAGCCGCGGGTGACTTGCAGGTAAATGTATTGATCCCGGTCATCCGCCAGTAGCGGCCGGAAAATCGCTTCCCAATCCGCGACGCTGTGCGGCAGCGGCAAACGGATGCCGTTCAGGCTGTTGTTGAGCCGGGTAATATGATCTTCCAGTCTGAACAACCGGCCGTTATAAGCGGGAATTACTTCATAAACGCCGTCGCCGAATAAAAAGCCGCGATCCAGTACCGACACCTTCGCGTCGGCTAGCGGCAGATAAGCGCCGTTCAGATAGACTTGCTCGGTCATTCTTTCTCCAACAGGCCTATGGCTGCATCGTACAGGCGGCGGAAAATGCCGCCCTCGGCTACCGCGTCCAAGGCTACCAGCGGCTTGCTGAGTATGGATTCGCCGGCCAGCGAAATGTTCAGGTTGCCGACCGTGTCGCCCTTGTTCAGCGGCGCGAACACGCCCTTGTCGATCTGGGTTTCGGCTTTCAACTCGTTAAAGTGTTTACGCGGGGCGGTGACATACAGGTCTTCCGGCAAGCCAACCGCGACTTTAGACGTTACGCCTTTTCTGACTCGGGCTTCGCTTAAGGGCTTATTGCCTTCGTACAGGCGGTGGGTTTCGAAGAAGCGGAACCCGTAATTTAGTAGCGATTGGCTTTCGTTGGAACGCGCGCCGGCGCTGGCGGTACCCATGACTACCGAAATCAAACGCATGTCTTCACGCTTGGCCGAGGCCACCATGCAGTAGCCGGCATCGTCGGTAAATCCGGTTTTCAAACCGTCAACCGACGGATCGCGCCACAGCAGCAGGTTGCGGTTTTGCTGAGTGATGCCGTTGTAAGTAAATTCTTTTTGCTTGTCCCAGCGATAGTATTCCGGGAACTCTTTAATCACCGCTCTGGCTAAAGTAGCCAGATCATGCGCCGAACTGTAGTGATTGGGGCTCGGCAGGCCGGTGGCATTTTCGAAGTTGCTGTTGGTCATGCCCAGACGGCCGGCCTGTTCGTTCATCATCGTGGCGAAGGTTTGTTCGCTACCGGCGACGTGTTCGGCCAAGGCTACGCTGGCATCGTTGCCGGATTGAATGATCATGCCTTGCAGCAAGTCTTCCACGCCGACTTGTTTGTTCACTTCCACAAACATCTTCGAACCGCCGGTTTCCCAGGCGTTCTGGCTAATGGTGACTTTTTCGTCCAACGTCAAGTGGCCGGCTTTCAGTTCGCGGAACACCACATAGGCCGTCATGATTTTGGTCAAACTGGCGGGAGAGACGCGCTTATCGGCGTCCTTTTCGGCCAATACCCGGCCGCTGTCGAAGTCCATTAAAAAGTAGCTGGAAGCGGCGACGCTAGGGGCGGCGGGGGTAAAAATCGGGCTGGCGGCTTGCAGCGAGAAGGCGGTTAACAATAACAGCAGCCCGCTAAACAGGCTGATTGTCCTACGGAAAGGTTGGCTCATGGTCGCAATTCAAAAAAGTCATTCTGGAAGCGGTCATTGTAACACCGAGAGCCGCTGCTTAGAAAAACCCTCGTATTGTGCTATGCGGCTTGAGCCAAAAGCCGGAGATTGTTGCAACTGTTTGGATTAGTTGGCAAGTTGGA
>NZ_JANIBL010000094.1 GCF_024505055.1 Methylomonas rosea | reverse complement strand
AGTAGTACTGCTATTGGATGTGCTGGAGCATTTGCCCTCTGCCGACGATGCCATTCACGAAATCAGCCGTGTATTAAAGTCGGGAGGTAGTTTGATAGTCCAAATACCGTTTTTGTATCCCTTGCATGATGAGCCTAGGGACTTCTCGCGATTGAGTCGCCATGGCTTTGCTGCGATAGCAGATAAGCACGGGTTGGATATTGAGTGTTGTAATGCTCAGGGTATGCCAATTGAAACTGCCGCTTTACTGACAAATATCTCTATTTCGAAACTTGTTCTAGGCTGGATCGCTCGAAAAGAACCGGCCTTGATTTTTTCGATATTGGCACCGATCTTGATTCTACTGATCAATTTGGTTGCGAAAGCAACTAGTTGTCTCGTTCAGCAGGATGATTTTATGCCCTATAGCTACCAAGTCCTTGCAAAAAGGCTTATCAAATAATTACCTCATTGGCAAAGAGCGCCAATAGCATTGCTTGGCTGTAAATACTTGACCAAATTACTGGGTTTATTTATAGTCAGCTTTATTTTCATTAGTTTGTAAGGGGTTTGAGATGCGGCTTACTACAAAAGGGCGTTACGCGGTCACCGCGATGCTGGATTTGGCTTACCACAGCCAATCCAATCCGGTGACTCTGACTGACATTGCGACACGGCAAACCATTTCCTTGTCTTATCTTGAACAATTGTTTGCTCGTTTGCGCAAGGCCGGCATGGTGAAAGGCGTCCGCGGACCTGGTGGCGGTTATACGCTCAGCCGTAGCGCCCGGGATATTAATATTGCCGACATTATCGAAGCAGTCGACGAACCTGTCGATTCGACCAAATGCGGTGGCAAAGCTAATTGCCACAATGATGAGCCTTGTCTGACGCATGATTTGTGGATGGGCTTGAGCGAGCAAATTCGCGCGTACTTAAAAGAAATTAGTCTTGGACAATTGCTGGAACGAGATTTTGTCAGCGACGTGGCAAAAAGACAGAGCAAGCACGTGGAGCATGTCATTGAAATGCAACCCCGCCAGGAAAAGCGCATCGCTTGATGATCTACCTGGATCATAACGCTACCACCTGCAGCGATGAGCGGGTGGTGGAAGCGATGTTGCCATACTTGCAGGGTATGTATGGCAATCCATCCAGTCTTTACAAGCTTGGTCGCATAGCCCGCAGTGCGATAGATACAGCACGGGAACAAATCTCTGCACTTATCGATGCGCCAGCAGCAGGAATAGTTTTTACCAGCGGCGGTACGGAAGCCAACGCACAGGCAGTGGCAAATGCTCGCGGTGTGGGACTGGCTATTTCAACTATTGAGCACCCTTCCATTTTCGAAAACGCCGAGTATCACCAGCAATGTTTCCGGCAATTGCAAACACTTTCGGTAGACGTTACGGGATCTGTGCCGCTAGCCTCGTTGCATCGAGCAAATTGGCATGCCGGCGATCTGGCATCAGTCATGCTGGCGAACAATGAAACTGGGGTTATTCAGGACGTTGCTGTCATCGCCGAACGTTTGGCTGAGCAAGGTGTCAACCTGCATACCGACGCAGTCCAGGCCCTGGGTAAAATACCATTTTCGTTCAGAAAACTGGGTGTTAAATTGATGAGTTTATCCAGTCACAAAATATACGGACCAAAAGGCTGCGGTGCATTGGTGGTTGCGGAAGATTTTGTTTTAAAGCCCTGGCTACGCGGGGGCGATCAGGAGCATGGCTCGCGGGCCGGCACGGAAAATGTGGCGGCGATAGTGGGTTTTGGCAAGGCGGCCGAGTTGGTTATGACGGAAATGGGCTTAAGGGAACAAAGGATGTTGGCGCTGAGAACTCGCTTGGAGCGAGCCCTACGCACTATTCCAGGCTTGGTGATATTTGCCGAACACGCCAAAAGATTGCCGAATACCGTGCAGTTTGGCATTAACGGCATTAACGGCGAAATGCTGTTAATGCAGTTGGATCAGCGAAATATCGCGGTTTCCAGCGGCTCGGCCTGTTCCGCGTCTTCCGGCGAGATCAGCCCGGTGTTGACTGCTATGGGTGTGGAAGCTTCTTTGGCCAGGTCAGCCATCCGCGTCAGCTTGGGTAAAGATAATAACGAAACCGAAGTCGATCAATTCGTCGACATCTTAAAAGCATCGATAGCAAATTAGTTAGGAGAATTAGCAATGGCTATTACCGTTACCGAAAGTGCCGCCAGGCAAATCCAAAAACAGTTACAAAAGCGCGGAACAGGCTTAGGTTTGAGACTGGGAGTCAAAACCTCTGGATGCTCCGGGTATGCCTATGTATTAGATTATGCCGATCAGGCCGAAGCCGATGAGGTGATATTCGATCAATACGACGTAAAAGTGCTGGTGAAACAGGCTGATCTGGATAAATTGAGCGGCATTGAGCTGGATTATGCCAAGGAAGGATTTAACGAGGCCTTTAAATTCAATAACCCCAATGTAAAAGGCACCTGCGGTTGCGGAGAGAGTTTTTCGGTTTAGTTTATAGAAACGCCGGCTTTGCAATCTCGATAAAGCCGGCGTCGTCGGCGCTTATTTCATATTAGCGCCGCAGTTTCCTTCCATTTTTTTGCCGTCAGCGGCTTTGTCGGCGGCTGGCGCAGCGGGTTTGTTACCCGCACACTTGCCTTCAGTAGCGGCTTTGCTATCGGTGCTTTTTTTCATCATAGCTGCACCGCATTTCCCTTCTCCGCAAGAACCGTCTTTCATTTTATCGGCACCCGCTTCAGGTTTGGCTTCGGCTGTCAGCATATAACCTGAGCTCAACTCAGACAATGCAAATGGATTGCTGTAAGCTTGGGCGATATTACCAGCCAGCGTTGGCAACAGGGATGCGCCGATTGCAATGGCAAATGGGGTTTTGTTGATTTTCTTCATACTATCTCCTGTGGAAAAAACGAATTGTTCTAATAAGTGGTTTGCAACCAGAACCCTGCATTTTGGGCAATGGGCCTGTCGCTAATATCACAAAAAAGCCTTGTAAAGTAAAGGCGGGAAGATTCTGCCAATCGGCATTATACTTGCGCCCGAAACGTCAATTTTCCGCAACCTGCCGATGCGATACCCACTATAAACATGACTTCAACAACAACCATATTCCAACTGGGGGCCGAGGTATTGCGGCGGCAGGCGCAGCCTGTTGACGACTTTGCCTGCCTGGAGTTCCACAAATTGATTGAAACCATGCACGAAACCATGCTGGAGTCTAATGGTGTCGGCATAGCCGCCCCGCAACTAGGCGTTTCCCGGCAAATATTGATCATCGCTTCCCGGCCTACAACCCGTTATCCGCATGCCCCGGACATGCAGCCGATTCTGATGGTCAATCCAAGTTTCGAAATTGTTGACGGCACTTTGTATAAAGATTGGGAAGGCTGTTTAAGTGTGCCGGGTATACGCGCGCTGGTGCCGCGTTACCAGGCTATCGATGTGCAGTATCAAAATCAGCAAGGCGAATTCTGCCGCTTGGCATTGCAGGATTTCCCGGCTCGAGTATTCCAACACGAATTCGATCATTTGTTGGGCTTGGTGTATCTGGATAGAGTTGAGAACAATCAGGATATTATTGCCGAAACCGAGTTTTTCAAACGCATCGCTGCCTAGGAGCCGATTGAATGAAGTTTGTGTTGTTGTTAGCGGGCCTTTTGATTAGTTACAGCACCATGGCACTGCCGCCACTGTCTTTCAGTCAAGTGGCGCCGGGCGTCTATCTGCATACCGCCGCCCATCATTGGCCGGATCGGGACAATCACGGCGAGATTGCCAATATCGGCTTTATCGTCGGTGAGCGCTGCGTGGCGGTGATCGATAGCGGCGGTAGTCCGCAGCAGGGGGCGGCGTTACGCAATACTATCAAGCAAGTGACCGCTAAGCCTGTTTGTTATGTGATCAACACCCATGTGCATCCCGACCATATCTACGGCAATATCGCCTTCAAGGAACCGGGTGTGCAGTTTGTCGGCCATCATAAGCTGGCGCGTGCCATGGCCACGCGCGGCGACCATTACCTCGGTCGCGCCGCGGAATTGTTGGATATTCAGGTCAATCAAGACAATATCATTCCGCCCGATATAGAAGTAAAAGACAACCTGACTTTGAACCTGGGAAATCGCGAACTGCTGCTGACCGCGCATCCGAGCGCGCACACCGATAACGATTTGAGCGTTTACGACAAAACTACCGACACTATGTGGCTAGCCGATCTGCTGTTTTTAGAGCATATTCCGGTGATAGACGGCAGCATCAAAGGCTGGTTGTCGGAGATGGAGCGCTTGGAGAAAAATCACTACAAATTAGTCGTATCCGGCCACGGCCATCTGGTGAAAGACTGGCCGGCAAGTCTGCAGCCGCAAAAAGCCTATTTAACTGGCTTGGCAACCGAAGTTAGAGCAATGATCAAGCAAGGTAAAACCTTGGAACAGGCGGTGAATAGCGTCGGCTTGCCTGCCAAAAAGAATTGGCAATTATATGAACAATTCCACCGCAAAAACGTGACCATCGCGTTTGCCGAGCTGGAATGGGAAGATTAAACAGAGGAGAGTAAAAGCATGCACAAACTTAACAACATTGTTTATCTGCTGGCTTTAATGATTTTGCCCGCGACCGCTGCCGCGGAAGGCGATGACATTACCTGGAACACGGTTTTGAAAAGCCAGTTTTTCGCCGGTAAAAACATCGAAGAATCCAACACGGTTATAGAGTTGGATGCCCCTTATCGGGCGGAAGATCCGGCGATTGTGCCGGTTAAAGTCACCAGCAAATTTCCGCAAAGCAAAGATAAATACATCAAAAAGATCTGGCTGTTCGTCGACAAAAACCCGTTTCCATTTGTCGGCGAATTCGAGTTCTTTCCAGAGAGCGGCAAAGCCGACTTGGCTTTGCGCGTGCGCGTCAACACCTATAGCGACATCCGCGCGGTGGCCGAAACCAATGACGGCAAGTTCAGCATGACCAAAAAATTCGTGAAAGCCAGCGGCGGCTGCTCGGCACCGATCGGCGCGGATCTGGATGAAGCCATGAAGCGGTTGGGTAAGGTTAAGTTTCGGCTCGACGACGGTGTGCAAAGCGGCCAACCCGCGTTGACGCAATTGATGATCAGCCATCCCAACCTCACGGGTATGCAGATGGATCAAATGACCCGATTTATCAGAAAATCGCACTTCATCGATCAATTGAAAGTGACGTTTAATGGCAAGCCCGTACTCAACGCGAAAATCGACATTGCGATCAGCGCCGACCCGAATTTCCGCTTCTACTTTGTGCCGGATAAGGCCGGCGAGTTAAAAGCCGAATTTACCGATGTGTCTTGTGAATCGCCAACCAGCCGGAATGTTTGCAGCAAGGGCGGCAGCTACTCGCAAAGTTATACGGTAAGTCCTTAATGGTCAGTCCGCCAATCAGAGGCGTACTGCTGGCACTAGGCATGCTGGCGTTTGCCGGTGATGCATTCGCGCTACGCTGCGGGCATAAGCTGGTCCAGGTGGGCGACTATAAATCCGAGGTCTTGGAAAAATGCGGGGAGCCGGATTCCGTCGAACAGCGCAGAGCAATCCGTGGCAGCCGCTTGCGGCATCCCTACGGCGCATTGGAGATAGATCAATTTGAAGAGGTGCTGATAGAAGAATGGGTATACAACTTCGGGCCTCGCAAGTTTCAGCAGCTATTGGAATTTGAAGACGGCGAGCTGAAAAAAATCCGCAATTTAAGTTACGGATACTAGGGGCTGTTGCCGTTTTACATAGGTAACCAAATGAATGCGCAGGCCAAAGCGACGACGCTTTCAAAATTGCGTTTCAATTTGTCATATCGCGTAGCGATGGCCCTGAAATGCTTCAGTCGCGCAAATACGTTTTCAACGAGGTGACGGTATTTGTAGAGGCACCAATCCATTCCGTCATTCCCGACAGTTGAATTCTGTTTTCTAGGAATGATGGGCATGCCGCCTTTCTCTCGAATTTGAATCCGTAAGGGGTCACTGTCATAGCCTTTGTCAGCGATCATGTAGTTAGCCAAAGGTAGTTTAGCCACTAATTCCGGCGCTTCTTTGCAGTCATGGACTTCACCACCGGTGATCGAGAAATGAATAGGAAGCCCACAGGCATCAACGGCCAGATGGATTTTTGTGGTGTTACCCGCGACTGATTGCCCAATCGCTGCATCCTGTTCATAAGCCGCGCCACTACTATGCTGATGCGCTTTCACGATACTGCCGTCAATAAAGGTCCATTCCAAATCCGGTTCCACAACCAGCCCCCGAAAGATGCCCATCAGTTTTTCTTGAAGCGACCACGCATTGAATCGTTTGTAGACTGCATTCCACTTACCAAACGTTGCAGGCAGGTCTCTCCAGGGACAGCCGACTCGCATGCGATAAAAAATCCCTTCTACCGTTTGTCTGAGCGAAGGCTTGTCATAAATCCCAAGGCTTAACAGGATGGCTTTGAATTTATTCCAGTAGTCGTCCGTAAACAGTTGTCGTGGCATCGCTTGAGTGGCTTTTGATTGAAAAACTCAATCAATTGGGCTCGTCAGCGCGATTTCAAGACGAGCATTCCAAAATGGCAACAGCCCCTAAACGGTCAGGCTTTTAATCCAAATTCAACCGCTAAAAAAAGCCCGCCGAAACGGCGGGGTTAGCAGGATTGCCACAGGAGAGCACATCTCACCGAATTGTCGGTAAACCATTAATCTGTCTTACGGTCATTGCGTACTACATACCCTGCTGAGCCGGGACGCTGAAACTACCAAAATGCTGCGGCGCACCGGGCATTAAAGGGTTGTCTTGTACCACCGCCCTGGGTTTTTGCCAGTGTCCGGCCGTAGCCGGCCGTCCCAGAAAATAACCTTGCAGCAATTTGCCGCCGGCATCCAAGGCAATATCCAGTTGCACTTCGTTTTCAATGCCTTCAATGATCGCCTGGGCACCCAAGGCCTGGATGATTTCGATTAACTTCGGCAGCACCCGGCGGATCTTGGCATCGGTTTGCGCCTGATGGATGATGCTTAAATCCAGCTTCACAAAGCTGGGTGACAAACGCCACAAGCGGTCCAGATTGGAATGCCGGCTACCGAAATTATCGATAGCCACCTGAAAGCCACGATCACGATAATTGTCCACCGCTTCTAGCAACTGTTGATCGGCTTCCACCGCGTTTTCCATGATCTCCAACACGACGTTTGTGGTCGGCACCGAATGCAGATGCAGAATGTGTTCGAACACTTTGCCGTGCGTGTTCACGCTCACCAACAATTTGGGGTGTACGTTTAAAAACAGCAAACCCTTTTCCGCCGGTAGATTCAGATAGTTAAGCATGTGCAGGGTTCTTGCCACCCTATCCAGCTTCACCAGCTTGCCTTGGTTATCCGCCCAACTAAACGCAAAGTCCGAGTTCACGGCTTCCAAGCCGGTGGACGTGCGCAGCAGGGCTTCGTAGCCAAGTAGTCCCTGGGATTTTGCGGCATCGAATATCGGTTGAAACTCGCTGCGCAATTTCAGGCCGATAAACCGGCTCAAAACTTCCTGTTGCTGAATTTCCAGTTTGAACTCGTCCAGATCCAGATACAAAGCCCGTTCCAGATCGTCACGGAGCAATTCGATGGTATTTTCCACCATGGCTATACCCTCCCCTCTGCCGAATCGTTCTCAGCGCCCATAAATCGTGTCGAACACACCGTTATCGTCGAAGTGTTGTTTTTGTATCGCACCCCAACCGCCCAGTTGCGCGACGCTGACCAACTCCAAATTGGGGAATTGTTTGGCGTACTTAGCCGCAATATCCTTGTCGGTCGGCCGGTAGAAGTTTTTGGCGATGATCTCCTGGGCTTCCTTGGTGTAGAGATATTTCAGGTACTCAGTCGCCAAGTCCTGGGTACCGTTCTTCTTCGCCACCGCTTCGATCACGGCAACGGGCGGTTCGGCCAGGATGCTGAACGGCGGGGTGACGACTTCAAATTTATCGGCGCCGAATTCCTTCAACACCAGATAGGCTTCGTTTTCCCAGGTAATCAGTACGTCGCCGATTTCGCGTTCGGCAAAGGTAGTGGTGGAGCCGCGCGCGCCGGAGTCCAGTACCGGCACGTTTTTAAACAGCTTCTCCACGAAAGCCTTGGCGGCGTCCTTGCTGCCGTTTTTCTTTTCCGCGAATGCCCAGGCCGCCAGGTAGTTGTAGCGGGCGCCGCCGGAGGTTTTCGGGTTGGGGGTAACGACGGACACGCCGTCTTTGATCAAATCGTCCCAGTTTTTGATAGCTTTGGGGTTACCCTTGCGCACCAGAAACACGATAGTCGAGGTGTAAGGCAAGCTGTTGTTAGGCAATTTGCTTTGCCAGTCTTTCGGTAACAGATTGGCTTTCTCGTGGATTTGATCGATGTCTCCGGACAGGGCCAAGGTCACCACGTCGGCTTCCAGGCCATCGATCACGGCGCGGGTTTGTTTACCGCCGCCGCCATGCGATTGTTGGATGGCGACGTCTTCGCCGGTTTTGGTTTTCCAGTATTGGCTAAACAGTTGGTTATATTCTTTGTACAACTCGCGAGTCGGGTCGTAGGAGACGTTCAACAGGGTGCGTTCGGCCAGCGCGTTGCCGCTGATAGCCAAGGCGATTCCGAAGAGTAAAGGCTTTACTGATTTTGAGAATGTCATGGGTGCTCCTGAAAATAGGTTATCGGTCTGTTTGCGGCAAGCTGGGCTTTGTTTGACCACGTTGCGTATGCTACGCAAAGCCAGTAACCAACAAAAACGATATATTTAGAATTAAATATCTGATATTGAGATATTGGATTCCAGATACAGACCTAAGCAACGCATGGCTAGGTTTGCCGTAAACAAAGGCTTTCAGGGAAATTTCGGAACAGCAGCGAGTAAGGAGTTCGCTAGTTTTGGCGTGATACCAGAGCATAAAACAGCGGGAAACCGAAGCTTCCCGCTGCTCACCAAGATCAAACCGCCGCGATCTTACGCCGCCCTACTGTCGCCAATCCGGCCAGCGCACTGCCGAATAACCAGACAGCACCGGGAACAGGCACTTGCGAGACGGTGATGGTATTGCCAGCCAGGGAAAAATTCAGGGTATCGGAACTCAAGGTGAGCCGATAGTCGCCATGATCGCGGGCGGGAAGCCCGGTCGGTAAGGTCAAGTTATCGTTAGTATTGATACCCGCGACAGCTTCACTGGTCGATAAGGTGTAATCGGCCACCAGATACAAATAATTGCCGGCCTGCAAAGTTACGTTAAACGCCGGATCGCGCAAGAAAAGCGAACCGTCCGCCGAACCGTCGGTGTTAGTCAAAATCGGCTGATTACTGCTATCGGGGCAGTGATTGCCGTCGGAATCGTCGCAACGCGCCAACATATCGCCGGCATCCAGCAAGCCGTCATCGCGGTAGATATACGTATCCGGGTCCAGAAAAGTAATTTCACCGTCGTTGTTCAGGTCGATTTCCTGGTAACCGGCGGTGGATGTTTGCTTTTGAGTGGCCTCATAAGCCAACACATCGACTTTGAAAGTGCCGCCGCTCAGCATATTGATTTTCCAAGTATCGTAAGTAGTGCCGCCGCTTACTTTATAAATGGTTCCTGACACTTCCAGAGTATTTGCTTGGGCCTCGGCAATGAGCGCACACCCCGCCAATCCAGCGATGCCGATTGATTTTATTAGTTTATTCACGATTACAACCTTTATGTTGATTGAAATTAGAGCGCATTGGGATCTTGATTTTCGGGGTCTCTAAAAATTCGTCATTCCCGCCTATTCGGAAGCGGTTAGACCGCCCGGCGCGTCTAGTTTGTAAAGTCCGCGACAGAAACGAGTATGAATGATTGGAAGTCCCTAATCGTGTTAGCCGTTTCCACACCTATGGCTAAGCACGGTGAGCCACATACAATATTCAGACCAAAAAACATTTTTCTTT
>NZ_JANIBL010000093.1 GCF_024505055.1 Methylomonas rosea | reverse complement strand
TACAACTGGACAAAAGTACATACTTAGCTTTTAAATCGTTTACACTTCGGAAAAAACTTTGATGATGCTGACTAGACTCGGTGGAAATTAAGTTCAGCCTGTTGCGAACAGCTCAATTGATAGTGAAACACAAACCTTCGTTACAAACCCAAATTAACCCGTTCGTTAACCAAAAAATCATTCTGACTCATGGCGAAAGTTCTACTGATAAATCCTTCATATTTTGGAAGTTATGGGTCGGCAAAAGCCAGCATAACCAATCCAATTTTCCCGACACTAGGACTTACAACCATTGCGGCCACCGCCCTACAAAGAGGTCACCAAGTCAATATCCTCGATCTAAGCTACAGACCTTACGATTGGCAAAGCATCCGATCAGAAGTGCTCAAGTCGAAACCCGATATTGTCGGAATAACCGCTACAACCCCACTTATGAATCAGCTCCGGGATATCTCTGTACTGTGCAAAGATATTTCAAATGACATTCTGGTAGTAGGCGGCGGAGCCCACATCTCTGCGATGCCTGTTGAAAGCATGGAGGAGTCCATGCTCGATATTGCCCTTACCGGCGAAGCCGATATTTCATTCGGCGAAGTCTGCGACGGTCATACGCCAGAAAGCATTCTCGGACTGTACCATCGGGAAGGCAGCGGTAAAATCTGTTTTACAGGGCAGCGCCCCCTCATAGAAAATTTAGACGATCTGCCGATACCGGCATGGCACCTATTCGACCCCAAAGAATACAAACACCGAATGAGTCGCTTGCTCGCAAGAAAACCGCCGGCAACCATGGCTGAATTTTCAAGGGGCTGTGTCTTTAAGTGCGATTTCTGCGCGTCCAAGATGACTATGGCACTTGGGTACCGAAAAAAATCACCTGAACGCTGCGCAGAAGAAGTGGCCATTATGTCTCGTCTAGGCTGGAAGGAATTTATGCTCGCGGACGACATATTCACTTCCGATCACGACTGGGCCGTGCGAGTTTGTAAAGCAATAAGTGCAAAACAAACAGGCATGGCATGGTCCTGCACAAACGGAATTCGCGTTGAATCCGCAGACGACGAATTATTTAAAGCCATGCGCGACTCCGGTTGCTACAGAGTATCTTTCGGCTTTGAATCTGGCAACGATCAAATACTCAAATCTTTCGGCAAAGGCGGAAAGGCGACTGTAAATGAAGGGAAAATCGCTGTGAAAAAAGCACGCGAGGCAGGAATCGACACAAACGGTTTTTTCTTGCTTGGTCTGTCTCCTGATACTGAAGAAAGCATGATGGATACCATTGAGTTTGCCCGCGAACTTGAGTTAGACATGCTCAAATTCGGACTGACTATCGCTTTTCCAGGCACCCCCATGTTTAATGAATATGCTCGGAACAGTTTGATTAAATCCTATGACTGGGACGATTACCATATCTATACCGAGCGCCCTCTATTCACTCACAAATACCTAAAATACGAAACCATATTACGCTACATGTCTTTGGCATATCGGCGAGCCATCCTCACCAACCCACGCTTCATTTTAAGAAGACTAATACGAGGAATCCGCACTGGAGAATTTTTCTGGGATGCCTATTACGGGATCAAATTTGCGATTTTGCCAGCAACTAGTGCTAACACCAAAGGCAGTATTTACTATGGCAAGGAACGTTGGCCTAAACATGACTATCAAATAGCGCCTCCGACTCGCTTAGAATATCAAGTTGTTAAAAAAACCAACAAGAAGTTGATTCCCGCAAGCTAACTCAATAGCTTTTATTTAAAAGAATAGCAAAACAAATAAATAGACCAATTTTGTTATTGTTATATACCAGCCTTGATTTTTTGAATGGAAATTAGCTTGAGTCCTTCAATTGTTATTTTTAAATCGATATTTTTCGTTATATTATTCGCTTTTTCTTGCTTATTACTAGGCAAGTCTTTACCTAAAACCTGGCTTATATCCAACAGACTTGAACATATACAACGAATACTGATAGGCTTCTCAATACTCATAGTTGCATTGCGCTTTCCCTATCGAGAAGACCTGCCTATTTCAATTTCCGCTTCCATATTATTTCTAATCGCCGCCTATGCCACGGCTAAATGGATTTATGAGTTATCGTGTAATTCAGTAACCCTAAGATACCTAACAGAGATAAATTTTCTCCAGCGCTTGTCTGCACCCAAAATACTAAGCATTGTATCTATATTGCCATCGCTGCTTATTATTTACTACCCATTAATAACAAGTCATGCGGTTTTTTTCCAAAACCACGGCCCAGATCTGGATGGCGACTTGCTGGCCGCAAGCTTTATATACGAGGGACACACCTGGGACAGGTTGATGTTTTCGTTGCATCAGGCCACTGGTAGTTTTAAATGGTGGCACTTAGATAATCACCCATGGTTTCTGTCCGACTTTCGCGAAGCAGTCGCAATAGAGTTTTTCCCCAGATCACTTCGCTGGGGCCATGCCGTAGTCACCGCAGCCATTTGTTGGGTAACAGGAGAACCTATCTGGTTTTCTTTTTTTGTATTGACTATTTTCTCAATTGTTCTTTGCCCATTAGTAATTACTGATACCTGCCTTTCAAGAGGAATTGGCTTACGAACCACAGTAATATTGAGCACTGGATTAATGGCCACACAAACCTATGCGCTTATGCTCTACGAAGGAGTCGTCGTTCAGCTAATTGCAACACCATTCTTATTGTTTCTCACGCTCAACTTCAAAAAGCTATTATTTGAATATTCAAACATCGGACAAAAAATATTTGTAGCACTCATGTTAAGCGCCTTGGTCAGCACATTCGGCGAAGGCATTCAAATTCTTGCAGTGCTTGCCGTATCTTATCTGGCTGTTTACTACTGCACCGCAAGACGTTACAACCTGACCGAGGCAAGCCCTTTTATTTCCGCATTAATAATGACAGGGTTATGGATCCTTATTAGCCCTACCGTATTTGCCGATTTTATACTCTGGTCCTTGGCGCGCTTAAAACAAGCATTTGCAGGTGGCGCCCTGCATTTCAACTGGTCTATATTCTCATTGTTTTTTCCGTTGAATTACATGCAATTGACGAAAGAAGGCCTACAGCTTGTTGTCGAGGGCACGACATATACTAGAATATTAGAAACCTCTATCCTATTAAGCATAGGTGGCTATTTAATTTATCGTAAAAAACCACCTGGCTTTGATTTCATGGCGGCATCGATTGCTATATTAGTATTTGTTTTGGTGAATCATTTATATGCAATTTGGAAGATACTAGCTATTTACCAACCTTTGTTGTTCCTAAGCTTATTTCAAGCTCTCGATGAACGTTTCAATAAATTCCTTTCTAAAGAGCAATTGCTTGGGGCTTTTGCGGTATTCTCATCCGTAGGATTGTTCAATTTACTAACGCAATATCAGAACTTGTCACAGCACGCCCATTTAGAGCAATTTCAAGTCAACAAAGACCAGGTCGCCGGACGTAAGTACGCACTACTTACCCCCTCCCTATCGCGAGTATATCTGAAGCTCGGCTCACACGGCGAGTTACATTGGACTAATGGCGGTTGGCGCGGGCCTATCGAGCCCAATTTTTCTCTGACCGGAAATGCCAATTTACCCATAGCACTTTATTTCGACTGCGACGCCGAAGGAAAATCCCGTTGCGACAAAATTCGCGAATTCGCTCCAAACTTGATCCCCAGAACCTTACATCTAACAGAAACTCCGGTCAGTACTCTACTAGATCAGCAAGGCGTTATTAATCGGACATTGGTAAACCAGTATATTAAACAAAATTACGGTATCGATGCCGCTGGAGGCGAGCGCCAGCCCGATTGACCAAATTGTTATTACCGAAACCTTTAAAATATTTTGCGTGTAAAATTAGCATAAGAATCTGCACACTCACAACATCACATCAACACCTAATACAATTAGCCTTTCCACTAATATATATTAAAAATTCACCATTAAAACCCATGATAATAATGAACTTATCTAAATCAATATACTTGATTTTTAGCTTCATACTAATATCCGCAATAGCCGTTCACTCAACGAATGATATTTTTAATGGTGGACTATTATCTAAAATAGGATTGAGAGCATTTTATGGCTTTGTGACAACGACCTTAGTGTTATTTTTTTGTTACTATTTCTTATTCCAAAGAAAACATACAACAGATATTTTAGAAATATTCAAGCCTATATTTTACTTCAATCTAACTATTATTTTATTATTCTATTACTCAGGCTTCGAGTTCGGCTTACCCATCAATGATTTCAAAGTAGGTTTTACGTACGGAAATTTCTGGGACTTTTACTTTCAAGCACTAACGGCAGCCGAAAAAACTTATCAAGCAATTAATACTGGCTATTTACCGTTCTCTTACGCATTATCAAAAATATTCGCAAAACTCGCCGGTTGGAAGGTTGGCGTGCATCCTATTTCCCCGAAGATGATTGCAATCTATACGGTCTATATTGCGGTTTGCCTGTCACCGTTGATTGTATTTGCAAGACAAATTATACGCGCTCATAACTTTAACAAAGATCAGATATTTTTCTTTAGCTTATTTCTCGCCACAAGTTATCCAATACTTTTTATAGTCGAGCGGGGTAATTTTGCAGCGATATCGTTTTTCTTCTTATCACTAGCTATGCTTGCGTATTGTAAAGACGATTATCGCCGAACTGCTGTTTTCGCCGGATTCCTAATTGCTCTAAAGACTATGAATATAGTATATTTGATATTCGTAATACGCCATTGCCGCCAACATTGGAAAGCATTTCTGATTACCTTCTCTCTAGCCACGCTAATCTCGCTTATTATTCTGCACGGTTTTCATTTTGAGCGATGGGCGACATTTAAATACGCTATTACCTCCCCACTAGGCGGCATTATGCCGAGCGCAGTGAATCAAGTATTTGTAATGACTGACGGCGGCAAACTGCAGGGTGGTTCCAGTTTTGAAGCGTTCCGAGTTTTGATCAGCGCCTTGCTATCCTCAATTCAACTGAATCGCACTACCGACATTCCCAGCTTGAACTTATTTATGCTAGGGTTAGGGGCCTGTGTCATGGTTTTATTTTATATAAAACGAATTAAGCAAATGGATTGGCTAGATGAAATAATAGTTTTAACAATTATTCCAATATTATTTCATGCTCAAGCTGCTGAATATAATTTGATGTTATTGCTTCCAGCATTAATGCTAATCGCCTCCAGACATATTGATGAATTTAGCGACTCGCTACTTCGTTTCGCTAGTTTGTTCATTATGCTTTCAGGGGGATTGGTTATCTTCTTAATAGACCAAGCGGTTATTCCCAATCCCGAAGGCCGATTCAATAGCGTAACCGTAAAAAGCTTTTTAGTGCCCTACTCACTTATCGGAATATTAATTACCATTTTCAACAAAAAAAGATCAATATCCGTCTAGTGACAAAGATTGCCTCATTGGCTAACTGCTTGGATTATATCAAAAACTATTGTGCCATCTTTCTCCCAAAGCCTTGATCCCCACCTTCACGGGAATACCGTTAAGTTTGGCTTTGGCTTTGCTACACCCCCTTTTTAAAGGTGGATAGAGGGGAATTTAATTAGCCACCCGCCCTCTCAGGGGAGATGCCTTAACTTAACGACATTGGCTTCACGGGAGCTTTGTATTAAACATAGTCGAGCAGGAGTTTTAATATATTGAAGGATTTAGAATTTATGGTTGGTAGACAAGCACCCCATAAAATTCCACATTAGATATAGATGTGGAATAACAAATTTAAATTTGACGCTACATTGCCGTTTCTGAATACTGGATAAGGAAAAAATATAAATGTGTGGAATCGCCGGCTGGATGGGCTCAACAACCGATGACGCGGTAACTGTAGAAAAAGTTAGACGCATGATTGCGCTCCAATCGCATCGTGGCCCGGATGCTACGGGCATATTCCACGAAGACAATATTATTCTCGGCCACTCTCGCTTGTCGATAATCGATATTCATGAACATAGTAATCAACCATTATCTTCTACTGATGGTAGGTATGTGATTAGTTTTAACGGCGAAATATATAACCACAACGAAATTCGCGGAGAACTATCCAGGCAGGGCCTTACATGTCGCACAACTTCGGATACCGAAGTACTGCTTGAATCTTACAGACTGTATGGCACTCACTGCCTCGACAAATTCGAGGGAATGTTTGCTTTTGTGATTTATGATCGCCGGACACGAAGTTTATTCTGCGCACGTGACCGACTCGGAGAAAAACCGTTTTATTACAGCTGGTCTAAAAATACAGGTTTTATTTTCTCTTCTGAAATGGCAGCGCTTATTTCTGTCTTTGAAAATCGATTGACAGTTGACTCATCCGCATTCAGCAGTTTTTTAGCCACAAGTTATTCAAAAAGCCCCGCGACTTTATTCAACGAAATACGTCAGCTCCAAGCCGGACATTCTTTATTTTTGGAAGCTGATCGCCCCCCCATAGTTAAGTGTTATTGGTCCCCATTAACCGCCGCAGAAAACGCACTTACGGCAAATCCTTGTACGGCGGAAGAATTTCTATCTACCTTCGATAAAGCGGTCGAGCGCTGCACAACGTCCGATGTTCCATTTGGATCATTCTTAAGCGGCGGCCTGGATTCTACAGCTGTGTTGGATTCAATAACGCGTCAAAAACTAGCGGGCAACACCTTTTCGACATACACTCTGGATTATCCGGACATTTCGTTCTCGGAGTCCGCTATAGCAAACCATTCCGCGAGAACACTCGGCGTTAAGTTTAGAAATGTTTCGTACGTCGATTACGAACCGGACTTACCAAACATTATTCGGTTGGCAGCTGAGATACCAATTGCTGACCCATCGTTTATTCCGCTTTATATCATCGCCCGCGCTGCCCACGAAGATTTCAAGGTAATGTTAGGGGGTGATGGCGGCGACGAATTGCTGAACGGTTACGATACCTATCGCGCGACACTATTAAGTAGCGCGTTAACTCGTATCAATTTGCAACCTTGTCATACCGCGTTAAATAGATTTTTAGAATCCAAAAAACTTTTTTCAAAGAATGTGTCATTTTCAGAGAAGGTCTGGCGCCTGACTGCATTTCATGTCCCAAACGATCCCATCAAAAGCCACATGGCTTGGAGAACAATCTTTTCCGCCCCGGAAATTTCTGAGTTATATCCAATGGATACAGGAATTAACACGGCAGCATGGATGTTGGACCAAATTACTGCTAAACAGAATTGGACGGATGAAAAATCTCTCCCAATACTTACCCGCGCATCGTTAATCGATTACTACAGCTGGTTGTCAGACGGAGTACTGAGAAAGCTGGATAGTGCATTGATGTTTAATTCTGTTGAAGGACGCACACCTTTTATAAATCACCACCTGATCGAAGCTGGATTTCGCATGCCGCAGAAGGAGAAGACCTCTTTAAGAAAAGGTAAACTTCCGATAAGAAAACAGCTGGAGCGATCCGGTCTTGCCCATGTTTGCCGTCAAAAAAAGTCTGGTTTCGGATTTCCATTGGATAGATTGTTTAGAGGTTCTTTAAGAGAAATGTTATTCGATGAATTAACGTCAGATAATACATCAGGCATACTGTCTCGCAAAACTATCTTACGTTATCTGAACGAACACGACTTAGAACTTGCCAACCATGGGCGAAAGCTTTATTGCCTACTTATATTAGCCATTTGGTATGGCAAGGCGGTTACACATTAATCGCTTCAAAACCGACTATATTATCGTCGGCTCCGGTCTAACTGGCATGCTGGCTGCAGAAGAGCTTTTACGTGCCGACAAAAGCGTACTTATGCTTGATATCGGCGAAACAGCAAATAACCACGCCAGAAATCTACAGCAAATAGCATCTGAAATCCCGCCGCACAACGTATCCACTGAAGTTATAAAACAGTTGAATCAGCAAACGGCAAAAGCAGGCTTTCCACGCAGGAAGCAATGGTTCGGAGATCCTTTGCTAGAACGATGGCAAAAATACTGGAGTTATGAATTTAGCAATTGCAGCAAAATAGGTCCATCCACATTGCTTGGGGGCTATAGTAAAATTTGGGGCGCTTCTTGCATGCCACCGGATTTACTCGGTTCGTTAACGAGCCTGCTACCCTCAGATAATGATCAGACGATGATTGCCGACGTGTACAATTACTTGGGAATAATGACTTCATCAACCCTAATTAACAAAAGCGGAAATACGCCTATTGGTTGCTTGAGTAATGTCGAAATGTTTGTCGATAACTTCAAAAATAAAAGAATTGGTGAACAATACAAAAACTGGTTTCTAACAAGCTCCCTGATTGCTACTAATAAACAAGCTAAAGCATGCACCCTCTGCGGAAATTGTCTAATTGGTTGCCCGAATGAGTACATTTATAACGCAGAATTTAACTTAACAAGCTTAAATAAATATCCTAATTTTCACTACGTTGATCAGCGGCGCTGTATTTCCTTTGTCGAATCAGCAACCGAAGTCAGTATCAATTGCACGGACACCTTAAGCAACAGAACTGAAGAAACGATTACTTACAGGGCCAATAGAGTAATACTCGCTGCCGGGCCGCTTTCAACCACAGAAATTCTATCAACCAGTCTCGATCTAAAAACGAATATCAAATTGATAACATCTCAGTTGTTCTCTTTCGCAGCGCTCGCCAAAAATCCATTCAATATTGTCCGAAAAGCCAACAGAAACAACATAGGAGTATCTGAGGCATTTCTATATGAAAATAACACCATTCGCCCTAACATTTTCCTACAATTATATTCATCTAATAGGGTCTTACGATACTACGGCGCCCAAAATCGCTGGATATCAATGATTATAGAAAACAATACTGGTACTATACTCGACAAGCTATTAATTGCCTGCCAAGGTTACCTTGATTCCAATAACTCCCAAATATTGAATTTCTACAACCTAGGCAACGGGAAACCTATAGAATTGAGCAGCACTTCAGCTCAGCCAAAACCGGACTTTTCTGATATAAAAGCATTGTTTAACCAAACCGGTTATAAGCTTGGGCCGATAAAAATACACGATGCTGCCGAGGGCTACCATTTTGGCGGTTCGTTTCCGATTAAAACAAATGGCGATAAATATTCGTCCGACATATTGGGTCGCCCAAAAGACTTATCAAGAATTCATATTATCGACGCATCGGTTTTACCCTTTATCCCCGCCGGCCCTTTCACCACGTTAGTACTTTGGAATGCGTTGCGAATCGTCCGAAAACTAACAAAGCTTGAAAACTAAAATAAGATTAAGCTCGCAACAATCTTAATTGGCTCCATTTTCCGGCGAGCTCTAGAGTCAACCACGTTAACCCGGCCAAAGTAACCGGAATAATCAACACTGAGTGCACAATAATCGAGTAAGTAGACGCCAGCATAAAACTAACGCCGTTAAAGGTAGATAACAACCAGATTACCGCCGCCTCAAAAGAGCCTACCCCACCTGGAGATGGTACGAATGCCGCAAGTAAATTAGAAAAACCAATAACAAAACACATCAAGGCTACCGGCACGGATAAACCGAGTGTTTTCGCAACCGATTCACAGACCAAATACTCAACCATCCAGACAAGTGCACTAGCAAAGAACATAGGTATTATCAAATTTTTCATGCTAACAAAAAGACGATAATAGGCCTCACCCTGTTTGGTAATGGCAGATTTTCGTTTGAGCAACAGGGTAACGATCAGCGCACCAATACAAACCGCTAATGTCACTAAACTGATGTTCCTGTAATTAATTGCGTCAAGGTGATATTGGCTAAGCAATATTGACGCAATAGACATCCCGGCAGGCACCATCAAAATCACGCAAAATAATGCGTCAAACACCCTATCAAAAAGAGAAAGTGCCGCCGCGTCGAGCACACTACACTTCCGCAAAACCCTTAACTTGTTTATCCGCCATATATCGCCGACTCTAAATGGAATTAGACTGTTAAGAGCATATGCCTGAAGAGTGGCTCCAGCAGCAGCAATAAAATGAAAACGCTTTAGATCACGAGTCAGCAACGCGAACCTCAACGAACGGGCCACGAATAAAGACAAAACTAAGAGTAATGTCTCTATTATCTGTTTTGAAGTCAGTGTAGCCAAGATCGTCTCGACATTTGAAGCTGCCAGAAACTTCAAAAACAGAACAATCATCAAATAGGTTAAAACTAAGGTAGCAATAATACTTAAAGGCCGATAAAACCTTTTAAGAGCCACAGACAAACTCTTCATGACACACCCTTCAATCTGAAAATGCCTGAAGACCCCTTAATCTCTCGCTAAACCAAGAGTCAGGGAAATGCTTGGCGCAAATATAAACACAGATATGAGTGATAAACTTTGGAACCGGGACGCAAATAGCTTTAGCATTATGCTTATGCAAAATATACCGAACAGCATCAATAAACGATAACTTATTTGAACATATATCGACGACGCTTGGTAAAAGATTGTTATCGTCGAAAATGTATTGGTTCAAACGTTTGCAGATTTCATTTTCAGAACTAAGTATTACTTTCGCACTTGGAAAAGGTATCGGAACGACATGCAGAAAATTTGCCAAACTAAGAAACATATTAGATTGACCAAAAGGTCTATTACTATCTATAAGACCAAGTCGCATTGAGACGAGAGAATGCTCTCGGCAAAAAAGCTCTTCCTTTCGTTTTAATTTTGCATACCAAGTATCGGAGCGAGTATTAACTACTAAAGACGACATAGATATAAATTTCGATCCTGCAGGAAGTGAATTTTCAACTGAGCATAATGCGGATAGATTGACATTAATATCATCGCCGCATGTAGGCCAGTGTATAGCGGAGTATAAAACAATAATAGGATTATCGGGATAATCTCCTATAATACCCGGAATAGGCGAATTTTCTCCAAAGCTCCATGAATAATGCGGAAACTCCGCTGCCGGCGCTCGACGCCCACAAGTAACGATGGTTAACCCGGAATAGCTTTTCAGACAAGCCATTAGTAACGAACCTACTCCACCACTGCCACCAAAAACGACGACAACACGATTTTTCATTAGTTATGATACTTAATATTAAAAAAATTTAAAAAAAGTGGTTCTAA
>NZ_JANIBL010000092.1 GCF_024505055.1 Methylomonas rosea | reverse complement strand
AAATCTATTATCACCTTATTTAAATATTCAATAGAAATAATTAGGACAATAAAAACCAGCAGGATTAAATCCTTGATTAATAATAACTGGAAGTTACAAGCTGCTTTGCTTCAGTGCATTAGCCTGCCAATATCGAGAAATGTCATTATTTGAAAATCTGGCGATGGAAAATTCATCAATATCAATAGAATTTAGAATAACCCCGCCTTCGGTAATTAAGTCGGCAATTATCTCTCCGAAAATAGGCGCGTATTTCAAAGCCTGACCGGCGCCCAAGCAGTAGTACAAATTAGTAAACTGGGTATCTGCACCAAGGATAAATTTCAAATCGGGCGTAATATCGAAAAACGAATAATAGCCGCCGGCGTAGACCGGTTTACCGATTTTCGGAAACCGATTCATTACTTTGCCCAGATAATTATCGAGCTGTTGATGGGTAACATTAAAACTCAGCGCGTCGTAAATCACATTGGCGCCCTCGGGATTCATCGCGGTTCGGCTAAATGCGCGGGCAATATCCTTGACGTTGCGACTGCGCGGTTGATGCATGTGCAAAATACTGCCGCGCCAGCGCCGAAAATAGGCTTGATTGACATAATCGGCAATGATGGGCATTCCCTTGGGAATATCGTCTACGCTCACCAGAAAGTTGGCTGCATACACGGGCTCCAAAGCGACCGGGATGCTTAAGCCGATTCCGGCGAACAATTCGCCACTCCAAGCCCCGGCAGCATTGATCACATGTTCGGCAAAAAATTTGCCCTGGCTAGTATGTAGGGCACTGATACCTTGCCCGGTAAATTCAAAGTCGATGACGTCGCAATGCTCCAGCACATCGATGCGGTTCTTTTTAGCGGCCGTTTGCATAGCGTTTAAGATCTGCGGAGAATCCAGCTGCAACACGTCCGGCTCGTAGTAATACATTTCGTCCGGCACGGTTTTTAGGGCCTGACGGCTTAGATCCATGACATCGCGATGCGCAAGCATCGCAAAGTCTATTCCTTCCTGTTGCAGCATCTGCTCGAGCGTGGCCCAACTTTCAGAATCGCTTCCGGTAGTATTGTCGGCAATCCAGATCGCGCCGGGTTGCTCGTAGGGGATATTGACACCCCAGAGCGGTTTGAGATTTTTCCAGTATTGGGTTGCGATTTTAGCCATCCTGGCCGCCATCGGCGAGGCATTGGCGGAACGGACGATGGCACTATGCCGGGAACTAAGACCGGCACCCAGGACTTTTTTTTCGATAATAGCCACTTTGCCTCGTTTATTCCCCAGCCGGCGTTGCACCGAAAAAGCGCATGCCGCGCCGAGACAGCCTCCGCCAATCACCACGGTATGATAGTGCTTGTTCATCGAATCTCCGTGCAGTCTGGCACTGCAAATCTGTTTTCCAGCGGCTATCAAATCTTGATAGCAGAGATTCCCCCATCGACATGCATGATTTGCCCGGTAATCCAGGCGGCATGTTCAGACAATAAAAACCAGGCCATCTGCGCAATATCTTCAGCTTCCCCCAAGCGCTTCAGCGGATGCCGGGCTGCGGCGGCCTGTTTTTTGCTGTCTTCGCGCAGTAAACTTTCCGCTAATGGCGTGTCGGTCAATGACGGCGCAATAGCGTTTACCCGGATTTTCGGCGCCCATTCCGCCGCCAAGGCGCGGGTCAAGCCCTCTATCGCACCCTTGGACGCCGATACGGTGGCATGGAAAGGAAAGCCTGTTTGCACCGCCACGGTGCTAAACAACACGACAGAGGCACCCTCTGCCGCTTGCAGATTGCGTTGGTAATGCTGCAAACAGCGCACGGCGCCGATTAAATTCAGTTCCAAATCCGCAATAAACTCCTCGGGCTTGATCCTGGGGAACGGCTTTAAGTTGATGCTACCGGGGCAATACACCAAACCATGCAAAGGTTCATCGATGGCCGGCAATGCGTCGCTTAATACATCGCAGCTAAAGTGCTTGAACACGTTGGGCACCGCAGCGGAACGGCTTAAGGAGTAGACTTGTGATTGCCCCCGAGCCAAACCGGCAAGCGCCGCGCCTATCCCGCTACTGGCTCCTACAATCAAAATATTGCGCATGATGTGCCTCGGTCAGCCCATAAATCCAAACAAGTTTGTAATGTTGCGGTGGGGGTGCTAATGATTTCTTCTTGTATGCGCCGTAACAGACTGAGTTTTGCACCACTAGCCCCCCGTGTTCCAGAGGCTACCTTGCGGATGCGGTTAGTCAATGCGCTGCGCGCGGCTAAGCTGAGCGGGATAAACTATTCAATTTTATGTTGCGAGAATTGCGAATGAATTTAAGCCGATCAGGCATCTGCTGCGGCATCGCGGCCCCGGTAATATGGCTGTCGCTGATTGGTCTGGCTGGCGCCATGCGCCCGGAGTTCAGTCACAGCTATCAGTACATCAGCGAGCTGGGCGAACGCGGTAGTATCACGGAAATTCCGATGCGTTACATAGGCTTCGGATTCGCCGGCTTTTTATATGTGTGTTTTGCCGCCGCCCTTCCTGCAACTCTCCGCAAAGGTTGGCGTGCGGCGCTACTTGCCATGCTAATCGGCCTGGACGGAGTAGGACGTATTGGGGCCGGCGTGTACGCCTGCGACCCAGGCTGCAATGGTTTGTCGTCCAGTCAGGAATTACATCGGCTGTTTGCGATGGCCGGGTTTTCCGCGGCTATTCTGGCGACAGTTGTTTGCGGCATAATATTCCGCCGCCACCCTTGGCTGGGCATGCTTAGCGCTTACTCGATTAGCAGCGGCCTGCTGGCGGCAACTTTACTTTTTCTTATGACGTGGGAGGCCAATCCCATCCAAACTCCCGGCCTGTTCGAACACTTGGCAACCGGCGTACTCTCCACCTGGACGCTGGTGTTTGCCGTGTATTTATTGTGCGCATCTGCTTTGTCGGATGAATAGCGTACTTCCTTCAAACTGCGCTATGTTGTTTTTCACCCGGCTCTTAAATGTCGTCAGCTCCCACGAATGCAGGCGTTCTTCCGTCGCCCCAGTGGAGTATAAAATTTAAGGTCCGGGTTGATGGCCGGAACTTTCCAGGATTTACACCACCGAAATCCCAACTCAAAAACAACTGGAGAAGAATGTGATAAGTGCTTTATATGCCGCATTGGCGGCCTTACTGATAGTCTGGTTGTCACTGAGGGTGATCAAACTGCGGCGGGCGAAAAAAGTGATTTTCGGCGATGGCGGCGAAACCGATTTGCAAATCGCCATCCGGGCCCAAGGCAATGCCACGGAATACATACCGATATTGCTGATTTTATTGGCTCTACTGGAATTGAGCGGCGGTAACGCCGCGCTGCTGCACGCCGGCGGCGTGGCGATCATCCTGGGCCGAGTGGTGCACGCCCGAGGCTTGCTGCGCGCAAATCTGCATCAACGCGTACTTGGCATGCAAATCACTATTTTTACCTTGATCGGCTTGGCCGTGGCTAATCTGGGTTACGCCGCTAACGCGGCATTCGGGTAGCATTCGCTGACGCTTTGCAGACCACAACGATTGGAATTGCTTAATAGCTTAAGGTCGTTTGAGTAGCGCTAGAATACCCGTAGCCAGGGCGATTTCTCTGAGAAAGCATAAGAGCCCACCTATCAGCGCCAGCATCGACGCCACAAACAATAGCGAGACCGCATCCGATAGATCGATGGCTAATTCCACGCTGACGAACATGGCGACGATGGATAGGCAAACCAGTAAGGCACAAGTGGTACACATGATAATGGACCATTGATTCCAGCGTGCCCGCCGCGTCAAGATCTGCAACTCTGGATAATGTTGCTCGGCTTGCGCGCCATCGAGATCACTGAGCAAACGGAACCGGTCCACGGTGCGCCCCAGGCGGCTGGTCAATACCCCCAAAATACCGGCAACGCCGGAGAGCAAAAAAACCGGAGCAACCGCTTGTTGAATCACATGGGCAACTGTCGGTATGTTGGCTATGGCATCCATAATGACTATCCGCAAAATTGAAAATTAAAAGTACCGCATTTATTCACCCGGCCGTTGAATGCCCTGGATTCGTGGTTCCCGCGACGGCCGGAGCGACGAGATTTAACGGCCGGGTTAAATTGGACAAGTGAAACGTGGAAGCTGTCCACTGTCGAAAAATTTTACAATGAATGTTGCATTTAATTAGTGTCCGGTTAAAGTGACCGATCCGATTAATTCGACCGCCAACCTCACGGAGTAACGCGTGTTTCCCGTTAATTCATGCAAATTCGCCCTGATAGGGCTTATCCTCAGCCAGCTGCTTTTCACGCCAACATTGGCCGCCCCCGTCTCGCCAATGTATCGGCCGTCTGCGGCGCTGACCGGCCATGATCTGGCGGTTATCGTCAACGACGCCGACCCGTTAAGTGTGGAAATTGCCGCTTATTATCAAAAACAGCGGCAAATCCCGGCTGAACAGATGATACATGTGCGTTTTGCGCCGAAACAGGCGGTAATGTCCAAACAACAATTCGAGCAGGTTAAGCAGGAAGTCGATCAAAAAACTCCCGAGCATGTACAGGCCTTTGCCTTAACCTGGCTGCAACCGTTTCGCGTCGATTGCATGTCCATCACCACGGCCTTCGCGGCCGGTTTTAGCGAATCCTTTTGCGCAAAAGGCTGCGTACAAACCCATAACAGCCCGTATTTCACCTCCGAAACCGATAAGCCGTTTAAAACGCACGGCTGGCGGCCGACCATGGCCGTGGCCGGCAAGACCTTCGCGGAGGCGAAAAAACTGATCGATACCGGCGTCGCCGCTGATTATTCGCATCCGCAAGGCTCGGCGTATCTATTAAAAACCTCGGACCAAGCCCGCAGCTCCAGAGCCGTGCTGTTTCCAAAAGTGGCCGAATCGCTGACCAGCTTTTGGCCTGTGCATTATCTGGAGCAAGAATACATTGAGGGACGCCAGGACGTGATGTTTTATTTCACCGGCTTGACCAAGGTGCCGCATCTGGCGGATAACCGCTACTTACCGGGCGCTGTTGCCGACCATCTCACCTCCTCGGGCGGTGTGATGTCGGGCAGCGATCAGATGAATATCACCGAATGGCTGCGGGCCGGCGCTACCGCCAGCTATGGCGCGGTGGTGGAACCCTGTAATTTCCCGGCCAAATTTCCCAATCCGGGCGTATTGATGTACTTCTACCTGCGCGGCAGCAGCGTAATTGAAGCCTATTGGAAAAGCGTCGCCCAACCCGGCCAGGGTATTTTCGTCGGCGAACCGCTGGCCAAGCCGTTTGCCTATCAGCCGCGCCAAGCGCCGACTCACTAGTCGCGCGCGCCGTCCGTCCCGTCATCCGCGACGACAAGCCGGTTGCGGCCGGCTTCCTTGGCGACATAAAGGGCTTGGTCGGCACGGGTTAACAGATCGAGCCGATTGCCGCCGTGGACCGGATAAATCGCCACGCCTACCGATACCGTCACCTGCGGCAACTGATGATTACCGAACTTCAGCGATAAGCTTTCGATAGCCGCACGCAAGGCTTCCAGCCGTTGCAAGATTTTATCCGGCTGGATTTCGGTGGTGACCACCACGAATTCTTCGCCGCCGAAACGGCACACCATATCGCTGCCTTCTCGAAAACCGTTCATCAACTGCGCGGTTTTCTTCAAAACTTCGTCGCCGGCGTCATGGCCGTAGTTATCGTTGAAGGTTTTAAAATGATCGATATCTATCATCGCCACGGCCAGCATTTTGCCGCAGCGGCTCATCCGCAACAATTCCCGGTCCAACACTTCTTCCAGAAAGCGCCGATTGAACAAACCGGTTAGCGGATCGCGTATCGATAACTCGTGCAATTCCTCGCGCAAGCTCAAGTTGGCCAAGGCCAGCCGGGCGCTATCGGCGGCGGCTTCGGCTATCGATAACTCGCGTTGAATATCTTCCGGGTTGTCACTGGTAAACCGGCGTTCGATATAAATCAAACCCAAGGCCCGCGAATGCGCTAAGAGCGGAATGCACAGGTAAGGGCTGGCCCCCGGTTTTACATGGCTACAGACCGGATTGATGGTTTGGCCGACGCGCGCCATATGAATGCAACCACGCCGCATGCCCCAGCATTCATCCGGGGTAAACACTGATTCCAGCTCGCTTTCCCCGCTACCCCAAGCATCGACCAACACCAGCGAGTTACCGGCGGCATCCAGCATATAAAGTCCGCCGACGGAACCGGCAAACAAGCGTACCAATGCCGCTTTGATAATCGGATAGGCCTCCTCCATTTTTTGGCAGCTCTGCAACAAATCGGTCATCTCGCGGATTAATTGCATATGCAAAATCGCGGCTTCCAATTCATTTTGGGCTTTTTTTAACGCGGTAACGTCCCTGGCAGCGGCAAAAATTCCGGCAACGTCGCCCTTTTCATCCCGATAAACCGAGGCGTTGTACATCACTTCGGTGATCTGGCCGGAAGCGTGGCAGATAGCCAGCGGGTAATCGGTGACTTTGCCTTGCGAAAACGCTAAGCGATAACCGTCGCGGGCTTTTTGCGGATCGGTAAAGTAATTGGAAAAATCGCTGCCGATGAGCTGTTGGCGCGGTACGCCGGTGACTTTTTCGGTAGCACTGTTCACGTCCATGATCTTGCCGTCGGCGCTGATGGTGACCAGCGGATCGAGACTGGCTTCGATCAGACTGCGTGCATAGGAGGTTTTAACGTTTTTCATGCACGCTACTCAATTGCGTTGGAAGTTCATGAGTAACGGTGGCGCTTATTTAAACGCTTCGCCCCATTGCCCCAGATAAAATCGCTGCTCCAGAGCCGCACGGCTGCGTTCCGCCTGCTCGCCGGCTTGAAAATCTTCGGCCAAGGTATTCGCCTCGGCTTGATAGCCCAATGCCAACATCGCCATCGGCGTACAGTCGTCCGGCAAATTCAGCACTTGCCGGGCTTTATCGGCATCGAAACCGCCCATTTGATGGGTGACTAAGCCTAAGGCGTTGGCCTGTAAACACAAGCTCACGGAGGCGGCGCCGGTATCGTAGGCTGCAAAACGGTTGGCTTTACCGTTGTGATTGAAATTGGCCATCGCCACCGTCAGGATCAACACCGGAGCGTTTTTTGCCCAGAGCTGATTTTTTTCGGCAATTACCGACAAGGCATTTTGCCAGGCCGACGCGTCGCGGCTCTTGTCACAAACCACAAAGCGCCAGGGTTGATCATTAAAACAGGACGGCGCCCAGCGCGCCGCTTCCAGAACGGCGGTCAAATCCTGGTGGCTCACCGCTTTATCCGGATCGAAAGCACGCGGGCTCCAGCGGCTCGCGATTAAATCGTGAATGTCTACCTGGGTGTTGGCGCGTTTATGTTGCATGGCTGAGCCCCTCGTGTGTGATTATTAACCCGGCCCTTGGATCCCAAGACTTCGTCATTCCCGCGCAGGCGGGAATCCATTATAGCCGCTAGGCCCCCGCCTTCGCGGGAGCGACGATATCTAAGGAACTGGGCAATAAAATATTTAGCGCGTGCCGAAGCGGCCTATAACCAGCCGTGTGCCACGCATAAACCCGCCGGTAAATGTCGTAAATCAGCAAACCGGATACGCTAACGGATGGTAACTCGCCAACGCCGTCCCGTCTATTTTTAGCACGGTTCGCTGCCAAGCGCCGAGTAGGCTTTATGCCACTTGGCAGTTGGTGCTAAAATCGCGCGTTTAATATCATCCTTAGAATCATTCGGCTAATCGGCGCAACCGTTATTTTCAGCGGCCTAAGTCCGCAACCCAGCCGCTGGAATGCAACGCAGACAACATCATGACCATGGATTACAAACAAACCCTTAACCTCCCCAAGACCGAGTTTGCGATGAAAGCCAATCTGGCGCAACGCGAACCGGAGATGCTGAAAAAATGGAACGACAATCAGCTGTATCAAAAAATTCGCGAGGTCTGCGCCGGTCGGCCTAAATTCATTCTGCACGACGGCCCTCCTTATGCCAACGGCGCAATTCACATCGGCCATGCGGTGAATAAAGTATTGAAGGATATCATCGTCAAATCCAAAACCCTCAGCGGTTTCGATGCGCCTTACGTGCCGGGCTGGGATTGCCACGGTCTGCCTATCGAATTGATGGTGGAAAAATCGGTTGGCAAGGCCGGGGTTAAAGTCACGCCTGCCGAGTTTCGCAAGGAATGCCGCGCCTACGCCAAAAAGCAAGTCAACATCCAAAAAGAAGAATTCATCCGCTTGGGCGTCTTGGGTGATTGGGATAATCCCTATCTGACCATGGATTTTGCCTTTGAAGCCGACATCGTGCGCGCCTTGGGCAAAATCGCCGCGAACGGCCACTTGAGCAAAGGCGCCAAGCCGGTACATTGGTGTACCGATTGCGGCTCGGCGCTGGCTGAGGCGGAAGTGGAATACGAAGACAAACACTCCCCAGCGATTGACGTGCGTTTCACCGTGGTAGAAGAGCATGCGTTTATGGAAAAGTGCCACCATGCCGGCGACCGCGAAGGCAAAGGGCCACTGTCGGTAGTGATCTGGACTACCACGCCCTGGACCTTACCGGCCAACCAAGCCGTGGCACTGAACCCGGATTTGGAATATGCGGTGGTGCAATGCGAAATCGACGGCCAAACCGAACGCTTGGTCATCGCCGAAGCTTTGTTGAAAGACGTGGTATTGCGTTACGGCATTGGTGAGCATCACATCGTCGGCTACTGCAAAGGCGCGGCGCTGGAAAACCAGTTATTGCAACATCCGTTCTACGACCGGCAAGTGCCGATCATTCTGGGCGACCACGTCACTACCGATGCCGGCACCGGCGCGGTGCATACCGCACCCGGTCACGGCCAGGAAGACTATGTGGTTGGTATGAAATACGGCCTGCCGGTCGACAATCCGGTGGGTAGCAACGGCGTATTTTTGCCCAGTACCGAATTATTCGCCGGCCTGCATGTGTTCACCGCCAACGAAAAAGTGCTGGAAGTCTTGCGCGAGCGCGGCAAATTGCTGCATCACCACGCCTTGCTGCACAGCTATCCGCATTGCTGGCGCCACAAAACCCCGATTATTTTCCGCGCCACCCCGCAATGGTTCATCTCCATGGAGAAAAACGGCCTGCGCGACACGGCGTTAAACGAGGTCAAACGGGTGGATTGGATCCCAGATTGGGGCCAAGCCCGTATCGAAGCGATGTTGAATAATCGCCCGGACTGGTGTATTTCTCGCCAGCGCACCTGGGGCGTACCCATCGCCTTTTTCGTGCATAAAGAAACGGGCGAATTGCATCCACGTACCGGCGAGTTGATCGAACAAGTGGCAAAGCGCATCGAACAACAAGGCATAGACGCCTGGTTTGAGCTGGATGCGGCGGAACTGATCGGTGCCGACGCCGATCATTACCAAAAAATGACCGATACGCTGGACGTCTGGTTCGATTCCGGCGTGACCCATGCGGCGGTTTTGGAGCGCCGCGAACAATTGCGCTTCCCCGCCGACCTGTATCTGGAAGGCTCGGATCAACATCGCGGCTGGTTCCAATCGTCGTTGCTGGCCTCGGTAGCGATGAACGATGTCGCACCTTACAAAGAGGTGCTGACCCACGGCTTCACTGTCGATGCCGAGGGCAAGAAAATGTCCAAATCCAAAGGCAACGTGGTGCTGCCGCAAACGGTGATGAAATCGCTAGGCGCGGACGTGTTGCGTTTATGGGTGGCCGGGACAGATTATCGCGGCGAAATGTCGGTGTCCGAGGAAATTTTAAAACGCACTTCCGACGGTTACCGCCGCTTGCGCAACACCGCCCGCTTCCTGCTCTCCAACTTGGACGGCTTCGATCCTGCGCAGCATTTGGTAGCCAAGGACGATTTGCTGGCCCTAGACCGCTGGGCCGTCGATAAAGCCTGGCAATTGCAGGAAGAAATCAAAGCCGCTTACAGCACGTATCAGTTTCAAAGCATTTATCAAAAAGTGCTGACCTTCTGCAGCATCGATTTGGGCGGCTTTTACCTGGACATCATCAAGGATCGCCAATACACCGCCAAGGAAGATTGCCTGGCCCGGCGTTCCGCGCAAACCGCCATGTACCATGTCATCGAAGCGCTGACCCGCTGGCTGGCGCCTATCACCAGTTACACCGCTGATGAATTATGGCAATTCATTCCCGGCGAGCGCAGCGAATCGGTATTTCTGGAAACCTGGTACGAAGGCCTGTTCCCGCTGGATGCCAACGCCACTATCAGCCGCGACACCTGGGACACAGTGATGGCGGTGCGTACTGTGGTCTCCAAAGAACTGGAAACCTTGCGCAAAGACGGGGCAATCGGCGCATCCTTGAATGCGGAGGTAGAGCTGTATTGCGACGCTGCCTACGGGGAAGAGTTGAACAAATTGGCGAGTGAACTGCATTTCGTGTTCATCACCTCCAACGCCGGTGTCGCCGACATGCAATTCTGTCCGAGTGATGCGGTGGCGACCGAATTGGAAGGCGTGAAATTGAAAGTGACGGTGTCCGAACATGCAAAATGCGTGCGCTGCTGGCACCAACGCTACGACATCGGCGAAAACCCTGAGCATCCGGAATTGTGCGGACGCTGCGTGGAAAACGTCGCCGGCCCTGGCGAGACCCGTCGTTATGCTTAAGTGGCTGTGGATTTCCGCCGTGACGCTGGTGCTGGATCAAGCCAGTAAGCTGGCGGTGGACGGCTCGATGCAGTTGTTCGAGTCGATTCCGTTGCTGCCGTATTTCAACCTGACCTACGTGCATAACACCGGCGCGGCCTTCAGCTTTCTGGCTCAGGCCGGCGGCTGGCAACGCTGGCTGTTCGCCGGCTTGGCGGTGGTAATGAGCAGCATCATTGCGGTCTGGCTGCATCGCTTGCAAAAGCACGAGACCTTGATGGCCGTGGCCTTGTCCCTGGTCTTGGGCGGCGCCATCGGCAATCTGATTGATCGGGTGGCTTACGGCTATGTGATCGATTTTCTGGATGTCTATTACCAAGACTGGCACTGGCCGGCGTTCAATATTGCTGATTCGGCGATTTGTATTGGGGTGGGGTTGATGTTGTTGGAGAGTTTTGGGGTTGGGCGGAAAGTTGTGGATGTTTTGGAGTAGGCTTAACACCAAAATATGCTTATATCCAATGCGTTCCCCTCTTTGAAAAAGACGACTGTATGGATGCAGGAGGTAGGGCAACGTCCGGAACGGTTGCCGAGGGGCTAGGGGATAAGGTGTCGCTAACGCGACGGCCTATTTTAAATGTCGGGTCTCGGCCCGACAGCCGAGTAACTTTTCTTTGTTTGGCCAAAGAAAAGTCACCAAAAGAAAGGCCACCCGGCTGCCGCTTGTTTCCTGCGCTCCTCGCTTTTGAACAGGGTTGCCGAAAGGGGCTTCCTGCCCCTTCGGCAACGTGCGGCATCCATGCCGCACCCCTGCGGGCTGATCTGTTCAAAAGCTCCGGTGCTCGGCGCGGCATACGGGAGAAAACCCAACC
>NZ_JANIBL010000091.1 GCF_024505055.1 Methylomonas rosea | reverse complement strand
ACGCTGTTGCATAGGCACATATTCCACTACTCGCTCGGGCACGTACACGCGCTCCACAGGATAAGCCGGGTAATACTCACGGCCGTAACCGTGACCATGATGGTGGTGCCGATGATGGCGATGCTCGCCCCAATCGTCGTCGGCCAAAGCCACTGACGAAACCAACAAACCGATCAACATGATTTTTGTCATTCTGAACATATACAACTCCTTGTTGGGAAATTATTCAGTTGCGGGAAATTCTAGGGAGGCCGCCTTAAAACAGAATTAAGGGCAGATTATGATCGGATTAAGAATATTGCCCTGCTGGTTCGGGCCTTACGGGCAGAAAAGACGAGCGACAAACCGAAGAGACCGCCGCCGAAATGCCCTCCAAGTAAGGGTCTCCGGGCAGACGACACAGTATGCCTTGTCATATTTTTGTCACGCACCGGCTCTATACTGAACCAATGTTTTTTGCGCTTATGTGAGGAGTTTGTTGTGTTCAATCGAATTAGAGAAATGCTTTCGCGAGGCAGCATCGCCAATAAAATCGACAGCGAAGAGTTTCCGATGGGCTCCGAACATGTCTTGCCGGCGGAAATGCTTCAGTTGTTGTCCGGAAAATCTCGACCGACTCACGCTGACATGAATCAGGGCAAAGTTCGGTTAATTCTGGATGAGCACGAGTTGGCGCTGAGCTATTAAACTAACCCCCTCTCCACGCTGGAGAGGGTTGGGGTGAGGGGATAAAAAAATCAATATCCTATTGTTTAATATGTCTTCATCCTAACCTTCTCCTTTATGCCCAATGGGTATTTATGCCCAGTGGGTATTTATGCCCGGTGGGTACGGAGGGAGAAGGAACACAACCTACGGGCATCTTTTACGGCAGCCTAATGATGGTGGGGTTAGGGAGAAAACGCTATTAGCCCCTGATTATTTCGGCTCGACAACTTGAACCGGCGACTTTTTCCAAAGCCCGCCGCCGGCAAAACAATTCCAACCCCAGCGCAGCCAATTCAACAAGGCTGCGGCCATCCACAAAGACCAAGCCAGCATTAAAATCCGGTACGCCAGCAAAGGCAGGCTGACTACCGTGGCAATGGCCAACTGCGGGCTATTGCGATCCTGATACCAATTCAGCAAAGTTGCCGAGGATTGATTCCCGGCTATCTGCATATCCGGACTACCCAGCAAACCTTGCTCGACCGCAATCGCTATCAGCAACAAGGACAACAGCGTCAAACCCGCCAAGCCGATCTGCGCCAGATTGAACCAGCGCGGCCGTTCCGGCGCATGCCCAGCGCGGAAACCCAATGCAAACAACCAGCCCACCACCAAAAATGCTGCGGCAATATGCAATTGGCTCAAGCCGATGAGCAGCAAAAACCACTGCCAATGTTTTAACGGCGTAATACTCAGCTTACCCAAGCCCAGCGCCAATAAGGCCAGCACTATCAATAAGCCCCAGATCAACGCGGCCGGCCCAAACTTCGGACCAAAGGTCCACAGCAGCCAGCGCTCTTGCGGCATCAGCAATTGAATGCGGCTGTTAACGCTGGCAATGCCGAGATCGACCAGCGGTGTGCGCAACAGCAAACCCGGTTCTTTGGCCGTTTGCCAATTCAGCACGATTTGCTGGGTGCCGGGGTGTATCGGCAAACTCACCAGCGCGCCTTGCTGACGAATCGGCTGACTCACGCCATCTATCGTCACGCTTTGCAATTCCGCCTGCGCCGGTAGTTTCACGGGGTGTTGTCCACCTTTGGAACTGCGGATGCTCAAGGTCAATTCCACCGTTTCGCTACGCTGTCCGGGTTTGACCGTCAATTCGCTGCTATCGATGGTCAAAGTCGCACCGGCCACCGCTTGCGGACGGCTGATAGTCAGATTGACCCGCTCGCCCGGCCAAGGCCGCCATTCCGGCAGCCATTGTCCCTGCCCATCCTGATGATGCACCACCGCAATGCCGTCGGCCTGCAAATGCCAGATCGGACTGACATCGGCGCGCCACACCTCGTGCCATTGCGGCGTATCGGCGGCCTGCAATACCAACTGCTCGGTTTTTGCCAGCGCAGACTCCCATTCCAGGGTCGCCTGGCCGGCCGCCATGTTGACTAATACTTTTCCGTCCTTGACTCGTACCTGCTGACTGGTGACCGCTTCGCCCGGCAACAAAGGTAATTCCAACAACACCGGGCTAAGTGCGCCGGCCAATTGTTCGACACGGGTGGTCACGCGCCAGTCCAAGCCCAAATGCAAGGTTCTTTCCACCCTTACAAAGGCCGGCAAGGCAGTTTGTTGCAGCCTATTTTTCGGCCCATTATCGAGTTGCAATCGGCTGAACTCCAATTGCGGTCCAACCTTGCCGTCTTCGTACAAACCGTCCACCCGCCAACCGTCGGCATTGACGCCGGCATGTTGCGGCGGCAATGGTAACGGTAAACTGAATTTATCCTGCGCGGCATAACTGCCCTGCATCGCCACCTTGTGTACGCCTTGCGTCACCATCAACCACAAACTGCCGTCATCCTGCCGGATCAAGGCTTGCGCCTCGCCGCCATCGACGCTGACCTGCTCCGGAAACCATTGCTCGAGCTGAGCCGGCAGCGGTACCGCCAGATCCTGTTGTGCATGCAATTGCAATTCGATGCGCAGCAGCTCCGGCTTAACCAAAAATTGCATGTCGGCTATCTGCGCGCAGTTGGGCAGACATTGCGGTGCTTGCAGCAAGCGGGTTTTCAATTGCTCCAGCATTGGCGCATCGGGCAGATCGGCATAGGCTTTTTTGCTGGGCGACATCAACAGCGGCAGCAGCAACAGACAGGTCAAACTCGGCAAGGACAAGCGCCAGTTGCTGGCGATAGCACCGAGCATTTTCAAAACCAATACCGCCACCAGCACAGCCTGGGCAAAGTGCAGCCACATCATCATAAACGGCGACAAATACCACAGCCGGATTTGCTGCCCGCTATCGACCGCGCCATTCCAGCTTAAATGCACGCTGTGCCAAGCCCACTGCGGCAAACCCGGACCGGTTTGCAGATTGGCTTCGGGGTCGATACGTTGCAAACTGCTGGCACTGCCACCGTAGGGCGGGGCAGGGGGAGCTATCGACTTTTTAAACACCCTGCGTTCCGCATCGGCGGACTCACTCATTTCCGGCGCCATTAACTCATCCGTCATCTGCTCAACTTGCATCGCCATCGGCGCTGCCGCACTCGCCATCGCATGCAGGCGTTGAATGGGCTGCCCCGGCAGCTCCAGCTGCGGGTAAATTCCGATACGAATCTGGTCTATCATGAACGGAATCGTCAGCATCAGCAACGCCAGCCAGCTGACGTTGCGATACCATTTCAACCATTGCCAAAAGCTACCCGCCGGTAACACCCGCAGCAAAGCCGACACCGCCAGCACATTCAGCCAAATCAAGCGCGGCGCGTCAGTCTCATGCCAAATCAGCGCCAAACTCAGCAAGGCAAATGCGCCCCATTGCGGCGACCACAGCCGCCCCACCGCCAATGCGGCGATCAAGACCAAAAACAAGTCCAGTAAAGTCCAGCGGTTCAACCAGCTATTCGGCACATTATCTACGCCACTGGCCGCCAGCAAACGCCAGCCGGGCGGGATGTTGAGCTCGGCCTGCACCTGTTGAAAACGTTGTTGCCAGCCGCTGGCGCTGAGGACATTCAAATCGGCTTCGATCCGGCTATCGGCATTGAGTCGGATAGTGCCGCGCCGGACTTCGACTCCCTGGCTGCCATCGGCCAACTGGGTAATCAATTGACTCTGACCATCCAGTTGCACCTGACCCAACCCAAGCTCAGGCAGTGCATTTAAACGCCAGTCGCGGCTCATGCTGCCGGTGATGTTATCGCTGACCGTGTAACCGCCGCCCTCGAAATCCAGCCACAGCGTGCGATTCAATATGAGTTGATTCGGCTCGGGTTCCGGGTCGCCTCGGCGGGTTACCTTAATCGCCATGCTCTCGCCTTGCTTTATCTGATACGTGGGCAGATGCCGCCATTCGGCGGGCAGATTGGTTTGACTGCCGTCTATCGCGGTCAAATTCTTGATCTCCACCAAGCGCAAGGCAGGCATGGCCTGGAACGCCCACAACTCGTCGGCAGGCCAGTTCTCATCTTTTATAGTCAAATCCAGTTGCGTCAAAGCTTGCGGGTGCCGGCCATGAATATCGATGCTCCAGCGCCCCGGCCGCACTTGCACTAACAATCGCCCGTTACCGTCCAGACGAGCGGGCAATGGGCTATTCAGTGCCACCGGGATAAAGTTAGGCAACAAGGCATAAGGAAACTCGATTTCCCGCGCCTTGCCGGACACTTCCAAATCCAGACGCGTGATGACCTGCAGCGGCACCTCGTCCAGCACTTGCCGGAATACTTGCAGGTCCAGCCTATCCTGCTCCCGATCAGCAGTATTGCCGTTCTCGGTATTCAGCCACAACGCACCTTGTTTGATTTGCGGATAAGCCACCGGCTTATCGTTGACGCTGAGCTGAATCAGGCCACTGGCCTCGGGCAGGGCTAATTGTTCCGGCAAACTTTCCCAGAGAAATTCGCCGCTAATCTGGTAACGGCCGGCCGGTAATTGCAGAGCCGGCTTACCGTCTTTTTCCACGACCGGCTGGGTTTGTTTGTTGACTAAGACGGCTTGCGGCCAATGTTGGGTGTCACCCGGCAAGATAATCCAATCCTTGCGGTAAACGGTCCAGTCCGCGATAAAGCTGCCACGCCTGGCTTGTAAATTCAGGTGCAGCGCACCCGGCCAGGCGCAATGCTTTTGCTGAAAATCGTCGAAGAAAAACGGGCAACGGTATTGGGTTTCATCGGCCAACACCCAGTTGACCCAGGGCTTTAGCGGTTCCGGAACATCTTGCATGTCCAAAGCCCTTGCTGTCTGCAAAGACGCCTGTCCAAGCAATAACCACAACACAAAAACGACGCGTCCCATAATATCCTCCCATTTCAAACCGTTAATTTTTTGCCGGGTTATTGGCGTTGGCGATGGGTTTCGCTTTGCTCTACCCATCCTACAAGTCTAATTTTATGTAATTCCGTAGGATGGGTAGAGCGCAGCGAAACCCATCATCAAACAACTATTCCAATTCCAAATCACTTTCCAATCCTGCGACTCCACCCCAATCCATTGGCAAAATCCCTTGATTTACAAATTGATGAAACGACGAATAAGGCCAATCTGCAACAACTGCGACATGACCGTGTTTCACCGGATTGAAATGAATGTAATCCACGTGCCGGGCAAAGTCGTTATCGTCTTTTATACGGTGCTCCCAAAATCGTCTTTGCCAAATTCCTCGCTCATTTTTAAGCATACGGCTGTTGGAAATTTTTTCACCTCTTTCGAAATGCCTGGAAAACGCGGACTTGATCTGTCGCCAACGCAAACTGAAATCATCGTCACCATCAGGTAAAGTCCAGATGGCATGCAGATGTTCCGGCAACACGACAATAGCTTCTATTGTAAACGGATGTTTTTGTTTAACCGTACGCAAGGATAGGCGCAAAACTTCAATATGATCCGTCAGAAGTGTTTGGCTTCTATCAGCCAGATTTACCGTGAAGAAATAAGTGCCACCTTGGACTCGATGACGTCGGTATTCAGTCATGGTTAGCCTATTAAGAAGTTAACGATGGGTTTCGCTACGCTCTACCCATGCTACGGAATTACATAAAATTAGACTTGTAGGATGGGTAGAGCAACGCGAAACCAATCCTACAATCTCTATTTTTATTAATTCGTAAACAATCCTGATCTAAAGCTGTGTTTATTCGCTATTTGCAATAGAATACAAACCATCCCCTTTTCAACAGCTAGCTCTCCGGAGAATTTGACATGACTGATAAAAAAGTGACGTTAAAACAGGATGACCAGGACCGCGTTATCGAATTACCGGTCACGCCAGGTACCATGGGCCCGTCCGTCATCGATATTCGTTCCTTGTACGCGCAGACCGGCCATTTTACTTATGACCCCGGTTTCACCTCCACCGCCAGCTGCACTTCAAAAATCACCTTTATCGACGGCGACGCCGGCGTGCTGTTGTATCGGGGCTATCCCATCGAACAACTGGCGGAAAAATGCGATTTTCTGGAAGTCTGTTATCTACTGCTGAACGGCGACCTGCCCAACGGCTCGGAAATGAAAGGCTTCGTCACCACTATCAGCCAGCATGTCATGGTACACGAACAGCTGATTAAATTTTACAGCGGATTCCGCCGCGACGCGCATCCGATGGCGGTATTGGTGGGTGTAGTCGGCGCGCTGTCGGCGTTTTATCACGAAGTAATGGACATCACCTGCAAGGAAGACCGCTATATCTCGGCCATCCGTCTGATCGCGAAAATGCCGACCATGGTGGCGATGTGCTACAAATACAGCATCGGCATGCCGTTTATCTACCCCAAACGCAAGTTGGGCTACGCCGAAAACTTCATGCGCATGATGCACGGCGACGCCGGCGAAGACTATCTGGCCAACCCGGTTTTGGTTAGAGCGCTGGATAGAATCCTGATCCTGCACGCCGACCACGAACAAAATGCTTCCACGTCCACCGTACGTCTGGCGGGCTCCAGCGGCGCCAACCCCTATGCCTGCGTGGCGGCCGGTATCGCCTGCCTGTGGGGCGCTGCGCATGGCGGTGCCAACGAGGCGGTGTTGAACATGCTGGAAGAAATCGGCGATGTGTCGAAAATTGGCGAGTATGTCGCCAGAGCCAAGGATAAAAACGACCCGTTCCGCTTGATGGGTTTTGGCCACCGGGTGTACAAAAACTACGATCCGCGCGCCAAATTGATGCGGCAAACCTGCCACGAAGTGCTGGACGAATTGAATCTGAACGACGACCGCCTGTTCAAACTGGCGATGGAATTGGAACGGATTGCGTTGGAAGACCCGTACTTCGTCGAGAAAAAACTCTACCCCAACGTGGACTTTTATTCCGGTATCGTCCTGCGCGCGCTGGGCATCCCCACCGAAATGTTCACTGCGATCTTTGCCCTGGCCCGTTCAGTGGGTTGGATAGCCCAATGGGACGAAATGATCTCCGATCCTGAATTGAAAATCGGCCGTCCGCGCCAGTTGTATAAAGGTGTAACGACCAGGGATGTAAAATCGATTTCTAATCGGTGATAGGGCAAATGCTTATAAGCTACCCCCCTCTCTTAATGGAGAGGGGGGAGCAGAATCTATTAACCCGGCCCCTAAATTCCCTTTGGTCGTCATTCCCGCGAAACCAGGAATCTATTGTAGCAACTGGGCTCCCGCTTTCGCGGGAGTGACTATATTAGTTAATAATAAGGAAATACTTTTTGATTCTCCCCAGTCCTAATCGTCTACTTGAGAAGACTGTCTTAAAGGAGAGCGTGGCGTAAGTCTCGATATTGGTCCGAATGCCGACTTTGATTGACAAGCCGACTTAAGACTAAACAATTTTAGCCGCACAGCGGTTTAATTTGGCCCGAAGCCAGACTTCAAAATCAAGCTTCAACAGCTTAAACGTGCGTTGAAACGCGTGGCTTAATTGGCCGAGCCGGATAACCCACACAAACCATTCCTGCTGGCATGTCGTCCAGTACAGTACTTCTTGCTCCAACAACCGCACACTTACCAATAGTAATGCCCGGGGCAATGAAAACATCGGTCGCTATCCAAACTTCATCTTCAATCACTATCTTACGCTGATAAATGTCGAAAGTTTCTTTTGTGTAATCGTGAGAAGCAGTACATAAATATGACTTTTGAGAAATAACGGCGTTTTTACCTATTTCAATTTCACCTAACGTATAAAGCTCCACGTCATCTCCAATCCATGAGTTATCGCCTATGGTTAATTTCCATGGATAAGTAACTTTCGCGGATGGTCTGATGATTACGTTTTTTCCAATTTTTGCTCCAAATAAACGCAACAAAAACCGCCTCCAGCCATATAAAAACTGTGGAGAACGAGCAAAAAAAACAGATTGAACGATCCACCAGATTTGCACAATAACAGCGTGTTTTGCGCGGAAATTTTTAGGCAAGACGAACTGACTTAGACGCTGCGCCACGGTATATTTTTTAGTAATTGAGAATTCCAGTTCGAGGCGGATTTACACCAACACAAATATTTTCGTCCCATGAAAGTAAACACCGCAACCTCAGGCAAGACGCAACCGCTAATAATTGGTAGTTATAAAGCGACAGCTCCAAAATAGCGAATAAAACTCGTACGTATACTGCGTATATAATGCTTAACTTAGACTTTTATCATCCCTCTCAAAATAAATCTAATATTTAATGCGATTTTAATTTGGCGGCGAATTCTGATTAAGTGCGTAATCACGATGACCGACAGATGGACGTCTACGACAAACGTACTTTAATGGCACGCAGAGGGCTATTTTAGCAACCAACCCCACGCAACTGAATACCAATATACAAAACATAACCATTCCCCCAATCTGTGACCATCTGTGAAAGATCAAGGCCTTATGGAATAATCGTGCTATGCTTAAACCGGATACAACGGAAATAAGGAGCTAGGCATGATCTTGATCGCGTTGAGAAACCGCAAACTATCGTCAACCAAATTATTCTTACACCCCCAAAACCGCTTACACGGGAAGCCTTCTCCCAATCACCCCTCTTACAGGTATATCGGCAAATTGCTATCTTTACTAGCGGGGTTACTAAGTTTCACAGAGAGCCAGGCATTCCAAACTATCACAGTGGAACCGCAAGTACAATACAACGTTTCACGCTATGAAGACATCAAGTTGATGCGCAGTTATTTTCAAGAGGCCTCATTGGAAAACCCTATTTCCAAAGGCCCCATGAAAAGATTGGCGCCACTTGGTATTTCCAAAGCAAGAATACTGAATGTTGAATCGCCAAACAGTCTCAGTATTGACCCAACCACCAAACAGTTCCGTTTCAGCTTTTCTAGCCGATTGCCCTTGGTGCTAGAGAACTGTAAGTCCAACAATCTAATTCCCCATATCGGCGTCGCTCAAGTTCAGCAAAATAGCATCGCTACTGGCGTGGTTAACGGGAGGCATTATGGCGTCGCGGATTGGACTGCATATGAAGCGTATGCCTATGCCTTTTTGAAATTTGTAACTATCGACAATGGCTTTTCCGAAGCTGATTTTGAAGTAGCCAATGAGCCAGATACTACAGGGTCGGCTTGGCTATTTGCGGAAAAACTGGGAAATTCATCCAAAAGAGCCATGGCAGAATACTTAAAAGTCTACGCCGCATGGTCTAATGCGACCAATAAGCTATCAAAAGAGCATCCAGAGTTAAAAATTAGGCTTGGCGGGCCAGGTATGACCACTTTTTCTTTTGGCGGATTCGGGACAATCAACTGGGCTGAACAATTCCTGAAAGGCGTTGTGGCGCAGAAGTCTCGCTTGGATTTCTTTTCTTTTCATTTTTACGGCAACGTCCAACCCCTAATGGGCCTTCCTTATTTCGGCAGATACCCAACCATCGACGATCTTGCTGACTTTCTCCACACTCAACTCAATGACTTAGGCTTAACCGATGTGCCAATAAACTTTTCCGAATGGGGCCCAAGTTTTGAAACGCGCAACATCCCTAAAGCGTTAATTAACGGAAACAATATCGGAGCCGCCTGGACAGCCCGTTTCGTGCTTGATGCAGCCGAAAACAACATTGACGAAGGAGCATTGCTCACATTCATGGATCATCAGAGTGCTAATGATTCAGGCGAGCTGGAAAACATGTGGGGATGGCCCAGCCTACTACATTCCAACGGAATAACGCCAAAGGCACTCAATAATGTGGCAACCATGCTAAGCAGACTACCCGGCAAACGAGTTTTAACCTCGCCGGTAAGGCAAGGGTCTGTCGGCGCTATCGCTAGCTCGGACAAATCGAAAGTAGGAGTAATGGTATTTAACCAAAACTGGGATTTCATAAACGTCAAGGAACTAGCACCAGCCGAGCAAGCGCGGATAACCATAAAAAAACTGCCTTTTACCGCGTCAAAAGTCAATGTATTTAAATCCGTGATGGACGAAACACGCGCCAACCCCTATTTTATTCATTTGAATAAGAATTTAAGTAGATGGCAAATATTAGATGCCACAGGACTTAGATCGACAAGAATGCAACAAATCCCGGTAATTAACGGATCAGTCACATTACCGGACGCCGATTTAGCCCCCTCATCCGTGACATTATGGGAAATAACTCCCGCAAATTAAGCCGCTTGATTCAATCTGATATTCAACCGAACGTCAAGGGGCTGCGCGCTTCTATAAAATCGCCAGCCTCTTAGTGATCAGAATATTTTATGAAACGCGGCTAACTTAATTGAGCACCCGCAGGGCGCGGAAGACTCCAGCACTCTATCGGAACAAAGGCAGAATCCCACATTGAGAACAAAGGGCTATTCGATTCGCTTACTCGCAGACCCTAATACCAGCATCTCACAAGCTAACTGCTCCAACTCTAAGCCAACAGTTAATTAATCAGCCAATTTTTCAACCAATCTACTTAATATCCGATCTTTTCTAAGATTATCCAGAGCAAACTGGCGGGCCACTTTATTGTAGATTCCGGATTTTATGGGCGGTAAACTGGACAACATCGAACTTAACGATTCCGCCAATACTTCGGCATTTTCCGGCTCAATACGTTTCGCTATGCCTGGGTATTTTTCACATAAAAGCCCAAGCTCGGTATTTGCTTCTGCAGTTAACACACAATTTCCGCCAACGGCAAGAATAGCCGTTAATTTGGAAGGCAAAACTGCATCCGCGGCCCCTTTTTTTTGCACCACCAGATGAATATCTGCAAGCGCCATCAGATCGGGCAACTCTTGGTAGGATTGCAAAGGGAAAAACTTCAGATTACTCAATTGAAGTTGATCGGCCAATTGCATTAACTCGCTTTGAGCAGCACCTGCGCCCACCATTACAAACAACAAATTCGGCTGACTCTCTAATTCCTTGGCGGCGCGTAAAACTATTTCCAGACCCTGTTTTTTACCCATGTTCCCAGAATAAAGTACAACTCGAGTGGTATTCAAAATATTCCAGCGAAGCCTGAACAAACTGGGATTTCCAGACGGCGTCAGAAAATCAGTATCCACCCAATTGGGGAAATAAAATAACTTTTCGTTCCCATCGATTTTCTGCTCTGCATTATGTAGCATGCTATACGAAATACTGGAAACGATATCGAACCTGCGCATACACCAGCGTTCAATCGTCTTTGCCAAGCGGGCAGTCCAACCGGCTTTTCCCATCCCCAAGCCCAACATCGCATCTAATTCAAAATCCTGAATATGCAACATTGAACGACTTCCGCGTAATTTACTAAACAACAAGGCGCCTGGGACGCAAAAGAAAGTTGGCTCTATGCAAATAACTGCATCCGGCTTCCAAGCCCACTGCCTAAATATCAACGGAAAACTTGAACACGCAAAACTAACTAAATGCAACAATCGAGTTAGGGTAACCGGCTGTTTAGGCACAAACAAAGGGCAACGGTATACTCTAACACCACCTATAATCTCTGTTCGATATTGCCAACTCCCATAACCGCTGCCAATGCGCCATTCAGGATAATAAGGAGGAGCGCATACCACCCTGATATCATGTCCGTTTGCCGCCAACCATTCACACATTTCGCCGGAATATTTGCCAATTCCGGTAAGTTCCGGAGCGTAATTGAGCCCGTAAAGGAGAATTTTCATTTGAGCATTCTATTAGAAAACAGAGTCAATTATAGCCCCGGTATATTTTTGTCCATATTGATGGAAAAACTTAATCTCTCAGACCAATAGCCATCAACAATATCTTGATATCTCATAAATTTAAAAAACACCACCCTCATAATTTGAACCCTGTCAACTTTTCAAGACGCGATATCTTTTCCTGATTTGTAATTGCTCCGTCTAAAACTCGCTCAGCTTCAAGATACTTAAGATCTACCAAACATCTATACCACAAGCCCTGCATAAAGTGATAAGCGAAACCTTCGACGCCATCCAAAAAGCCAAGCCTTAAAAAATATCTATAAAAAAAATAATATAGGGGTCTTATAAACAAAGGCAAACGATTATAAAATCTCTCTTTAATTATTCG
>NZ_JANIBL010000090.1 GCF_024505055.1 Methylomonas rosea | reverse complement strand
AAAACCAGAGCCCACAGAGACAATCTGCTTTTTGGCTTTCGATGCTGGTATCCATTGCCAACTGGACTACAGGAGATTTACGAACTTAACCAGCCAATAGAGCCCGGCGTGCGGCACTACGGCCATTTAGTTATCAATGTCTGAAACCGCCGCGCGAGGAAAATAGCTAGCCGGGCGGATTATTCAACCAGCACGTAGCGTTTGCATTTACATAAAATTGAGTTGAAACGTTTGGAACGGGGAATATTCCCTGTTCCGCTCAGAAGTAAATTTGCCCTGATCCCGATTTGCAGAGCTCCCCAGACAGTTGACAGCTATATTAAAGCCGAGTCAAATAACATTTAATAATTGTTAGCAGAGATCATCATGCCAACCAGCGTCGCACTAAGCCCCCATTTTGAAACCTTCATCCGTGAACAGATTAGCAGCGGTCGCTACAACAATACCAGTGAAGTAGTGCGTGCTGCCTTGCGATTAATGGAGGAACAACAGCAACGGCAGACGTTACAACTGGAAGTGCTGAAAGCGGAAATCGCCGCAGGCAAGGCCAGTGGCCCCAGCATCCCAGCCGATAGCGTTTTCGCACGCTTAGAAGCAAAGTACCAGCGACAAGCCGACAGCCAGTGAGCAAGCTGATTGTCACGCCACTGGCTGAACGCGACATCGAAGTGATCGGTGATTACATTGCCCAAGATAATCCCCGGCGCGCAATCAGCTTTGTCCGAGAGTTATTTGCTCAGTGCAAAACCATCGCTGAAAATCCGCCAGGCTACCGTCTCCGTCCTGAGTTGGCGGATGACCTTCGCTCCTGCGCTTACGGCAACTACATGATTTTCTTTAATGCCACTGAACAGGAAGTAACCATTATCAGGGTACTCCACGGCGCCCGTGACATACCTGGTGAGTTCACTGCAGATCAGTAGCAATACGGTATAAATGAGATAACGTGCGCTGATACTATTGATCCGGCCCCATGAAGTTTTAAGCCGCATATTTCACGGGCTGATCTTGGAAAAAGCTTTTTATCCGCTCAGGCGATTGTGCCAATTGGGTCATATGTTCGTTGGCGGCCTCGCGTAATTTGGCCCTGGTTCTGACCGGTACTTTTTTGCCAATGGCTTGTTTCAGATCGGCATTCAAACGTTCTTCTGGGTTTAACTCGGGGCTGTAGCTGGGCAGATAGAACATCTCGATTTGATGGTTGTGATCTTCCAGCCAGGCTTTGACCGGCTTGGCATGGTGAACTCGCAGATTGTCGACGATCAGAAAGACTTTTTTGCCCGCGTCTTTGATCAAGGCTTCGAGGAATTCGATTAGTTTGTCAGCATTGAAGGCTTCATCAATGATCATCCAGCGGGCTTTGCCTTGATTGGTGACGGTCGCTATCATGGACAGTTTTTCTCGTTTGCCGCCGGGGGCATAGGTCACTGGGGTTTGGCCCGATGGCGCATAGCTTCTGCCTCGGACGTCTGTGTTGGTCAGTGCCGTTTCATCACCCCAGTGGATTTCGCCACCCTCGGCCTTGGCTTTGGCAGCAATCGCTGGATAGTGCTCATCCAACCAAGCTTTAACGGCTTCCGGGCGTTGTTCGTAGGCTTTTTTGATCGGCTTTTGCGGCGTGAAACCCCAGCGCTTGAGGTATTTACCCACCGTCCGCACCGGCAGCTTAATCCCGTATTCCTGCTCAATGAGTTGCATCACCGCTGCACGACTCCATAAACAGAACTCCATTTTCAACTGCTCCGGGCGTTTGTCGATGATGGCGCGTTGGATCTGCTGCTCTTGCTCGCCCGTGAGCAAGCGTCCTTCACCTTTTGTCCGCCCTCGCGGCGTCGGGCGAATGGCAGGCCAGCCACCTTGTTCGAACAGATCAATGGCGCTTCGTACTGTCGGGTACGTCAATCCCGTCATTTCAACAATCTTCATGACTTTGTGGCCTTTGTTATGCAATCGCACCACTTGCTTACGCCTTTCGTGCAATTGCTCCAGGGTTTGTTTTCTTGCGTCTTCTTTGTCCATGCCAATCGGATGACCATCACCCTACAAAAGTTCAATCTTTATGGGGCCGGATCTATAATACAAAGTCCGTTTGCGCGGAAGACGACACTTTCCAGCCGAGATGGCGCTTCGTACTGTCGGGTACGTCAATCCCGTCATTTCAACAATCTTCATGACTTTGTGGCCTTTGTTATGCAATCGCACCACTTGCTTACGCCTTTCGTGCAATTGCTCCAGGGTTTGTTTTCTTGCGTCTTCTTTGTCCATGCCAATCGGATGACCATCACCCTACAAAAGTTCAATCTTTATGGGGCCGGATCTATAATACAAAGTCCGTTTGCGCGGAAGACGACACTTTCCAGCCGAGGATGTAGCGGGCAAACACATCGGAAGGCCACGTAAACAAAGCCCTACCAGGTTTTGACATAGGTGAAGTCAGCTACCCACAAGGCATTCGACCGCTCGGCGCTGAACTGCCGATTGACGCGATCCAAGCGGCAAGCCGCGTCAGCATCGCTACTCGTGGTCTTGATGGATTTGCCGCGTCTGACGCCTTTCAGCCTCAGGCTTCGCACTTGTGCCCTGTGGGTATCAGACGTTCCACTGTACAACGAGCCACGGCTAAGCCTTCGCGCTGCCAACTGAATCCAGACTTTACGAGCGCCGTAGTTTTGGAAGTTTTCCTCACAGAGGCGGCGAATTTGTTAGCTCAAGGCTTCATCCTGCTTGGCTCGGGTAGAACGTAACTCGGGATTGGCTTTGCGCCCCGCATGCAGATAATACGTCGATGGGGCAATCGGCAAGACCTTGCAGATTGGCTCGACCCCATAGACGACGCGATGATCGTGTATGAACGCTTTCATTGTTTGGACGGGCGCTTGTGCCCTGTGGGTAGTCGAGCTCCGCCTGTGCAAAATACGCCGACGCCTTACGCAGAATCTCGTTGGCCTGGCGTAACTCGCGGACTTCGCGCTCCAGTGCCTTGATCCGCTCCGATTCGCTGTCGACCGGCTCTTTCGGCTTGACGCCGGCCGTTTGCGACCGTCTAAGCCAACGGCGTAAGGTCTCCGCCGTGCAGCCAAACTTGGCCGAAATTGATTGAGTCGCGGCCCATTCCGACGGGTATTCGTCTTGATGATCTTGCACCATACGAACTGCTCGTTCTCAAATTTCCAATGAATAATACTGGGTGGTTTTCTTTTTCATGGTTCCATTCTCTCAAAGAGAGGAGCCTCCGAGAAAACCGGGGCGGTTCACCCGGTGGAGAAAACCGGCAATCAACGTCGCATGCGTCGAATTATGCAGACTCCAAGCCGGATGATTTGTTTTCAGCAGCTCGAGAGTGGAGCAATCCAGCTTAATTATCCTTTATGTGCTCGCCACTCGTTGTCGTGGCGTAAACTGTTAAACATTGCCTCGGTCCCGGTGCGGCAATTTATAAATTCAACCGAGCTTACAGCGGCAAAACCAATCAACAGGCAAGAAAACCCAAGTGAAACCCTTGGTTTTCCTTGACGAAAAGAGCCAAAAACAGTAGCTTATCCAACCTTTTTTGTAAAATCTGCATTTCCCCGATCGATTAGTTTTTTGAGGACGTAAAATTGGAACTCAGTGGCGGACATATTCTTGTCCAATGTCTTAAAGATGAAGGTGTCGAATTTGTATTTGGCTATCCGGGTGGCTCTGTCTTGCACATCTATGATGCCATTTTCCATCAAGACGAAGTGAAACATATCCTGGTCAGACACGAGCAAGCGGCGGCCCACGCGGCGGATGCTTACGCCCGTGCTACCGGTAAACCCGGCGTGGTGCTGGTGACCTCGGGGCCGGGCGCGACCAATGCCGTGACGGGGATTGCCACAGCCTATATGGATTCGATCCCTATGGTGATCATCTCGGGACAAGTGCCGTCGCCGGTGATAGGCAGCGACGCGTTCCAGGAAGTCGACACGGTCGGCATTACTCGCCCCTGCGTAAAACACAACTTTTTGGTCAAGGACGTCAACGATCTGGCCGAAACCATGAAAAAAGCCTTTTACGTAGCCACCACCGGCCGGCCCGGCCCGGTATTGGTCGACGTGCCAAAGGACATGACCGATCCGAACATCAAGGTGCCCTACAAGTATCCGAAAAAGATCAGCATGCGTTCTTACAACCCGGTAGTAACAGGTCATAAAGGCCAGATCAAACGGGCGGTGGAAATGTTGTTGACCGCGCAACGGCCGATGATTTATTCCGGCGGCGGTGTGATTCTCGGCGAAGCTCATAAAGAATTGACCGAATTAACCCAATTATTGGGTTATCCGATCACTAATACACTGATGGGCTTGGGCGGCTATCCGGCCACCGACAAGCAATTCGTCGGCATGCTGGGCATGCACGGTACTTACGAAGCCAATATGGCGATGCACGAGAGTGACGTCATTCTGGCGGTCGGTGCGCGGTTTGACGACCGGGTGACCGGTAAGCTGGCCGAGTTTTGTCCGTATGCGAAGATCATCCATATCGACGTCGATCCGGCCTCGATTTCCAAAACCGTAAAAGTTGACGTGCCTATCGTCGGCGAAGTCAAACCGGTATTGGAACAAATGCTCGAGCTGATCAAAGACAGCAAGCTCAAACCATCTAAATCGGCGCTGGAATCCTGGTGGCAGCTGATTCAAAGCTGGCGCGACGTGCATTGCCTGGAATACGACCGCAACAGCAAAGTAATTAAGCCGCAATATGTGGTGGAGCAGCTGTATCAGGTCACCCATGGCGAAGCCTATGTCACGTCGGACGTGGGTCAGCACCAAATGTACGCGGCCCAGTATTACCACTTCGATAAACCACGGCGCTGGATCAACTCCGGCGGTTTGGGCACCATGGGCTTTGGTTTGCCGGCGGCGATTGGCGTGAAACTGGCGTTCCCGGATTCCCATGTCGCCTGCATCACTGGCGAGGCCAGCATTCAGATGTGTATTCAGGAACTGTCGACCGCGTTGCAATATAACGCACCGGTGAAGATCATCAACCTGAACAACCGCTATATGGGCATGGTGCGGCAGTGGCAAGAGTTTTCCTATGAGAGCCGTTATTCACAATCTTATATGGATACCATCCCCGACTTCGTCAAACTGGCGGAAGCCTACGGCCACGTCGGCATGTTGATCGAGAAACCGGAAGATGTGCGCGGCGCACTGGAGCACGCGTTTGCCCTGAAAGACAGAACCGTATTCCTGGATTTCATTACCGACCGTACCGAAAACGTTTACCCCATGATTGAAGCAGGCAAAGGCCATCACGACATGAAATTGCGCGTCGCGCCCGGCACCCCGGTAGACAGGGAGTTGTCATAATGAGACACATCATTTCTATCCTGATCGAAAACGAATCCGGCGCCTTGTCACGGGTGGCGGGCTTGTTTTCCGCGCGCGGTTACAACATAGAATCGTTGACCGTTGCGCCGACCGAAGATTCGAGCCTGTCACGGATGACACTGGTCACCAGCGGTAGCGACGAGATCATCGAGCAAATCACCAAGCAGTTGAACAAGTTGATCGACGTGGTGAAATTGATCGATTTGGCGGAATCGGCCCATATCGAACGCGAGCTAATGCTGGTAAAAATCAAAACCAGCCACGATACCCGCGAAGAAGTGAAACGCATGGTCGACATTTTTCGCGGCAAGATTATCGACGTCACCGCCAACAGCTATGTGGTGGAAATGACCGGCCAATCCAGCAAACTGGACGCCTTTATCCACGGCTTTGAGGAAGGCAGCATCATCGAAGTGGTGCGCTCCGGTCCGACCGGCATCTCCCGTGGCGAAAAAGGCTTACACCTGTAACATTTATTATTTACCCAGCAACGAGAAAACCTATGCAAGTTTATTACGATAAAGACGCCGACCTTTCTGTTATCAGAAGCAAAAAAGTAGCAATCATCGGCTACGGCTCACAAGGCCACGCGCACGCCAACAACCTGAAAGACTCAGGCGTTGACGTCGTCGTCGGCTTGCGCGCCAGTTCAGCGTCAGTCGCCAAAGCGCAAGCCAGCGGCTTGACCGTAAAAGACGTTCCGGAAGCCATCGCCGGCGCCGACGTAGTGATGATCCTGACCCCGGACGAATTTCAATCCAAACTGTATAAAGAAGAAATCGAGCCTAACATCAAACAAGGCGCCGCTCTGGCGTTTGCTCACGGCTTCGCGATTTTATACAACCAAGTCGTACCACGCGCCGATTTGGACGTGATCATGATCGCCCCAAAAGCGCCAGGCCACACTGTGCGTTCCGAGTTTGTCAAAGGCGGCGGCATTCCTGATTTGATCGCGATTCATCAAGACGCATCAGGCATGGCCAAAGCGGTATGTCTGTCTTATGCGTCAGCCATTGGCGGCGGTCGTTCCGGCATCATTGAAACCACCTTCCGAGACGAATGCGAAACCGACTTGTTCGGCGAACAAGCGGTATTGTGCGGCGGCGCGGTGGAACTGGTTAAAGCCGGTTTCGAAACCCTGACCGAAGCCGGTTACCCGCCCGAAATGGCTTACTTCGAGTGCTTGCACGAACTGAAATTGATCGTGGACTTGATGTACGAAGGCGGCATCGCCAACATGAACTACTCAATCTCCAACAATGCCGAGTACGGCGAATATGTCACCGGCCCGAAAGTGATCAACGAAGAAAGCCGCTGGGCGATGAAACAAGCCCTGGAAGACATTCAACAAGGCAAATACGCCAAACAATTCATTCTGGAAGGCCAAACCGGCTACCCTGAAATGACTGCCAGACGCCGTCTGAATGCCGAGCATCCTATCGAAGTGGTCGGCGCCAAACTGCGGGGCATGATGCCTTGGATCAAAGCCAACCAAATCGTCGATAAAAGCAAAAACTAAGCTTATCGGCTAGGATTAAAGCCCATCTAAATGATGGGCTTTTTTTTGCCCGCGGATTTTGTCAAATGCCTGATCATTGTCAATTAAACCAGTTTTATCTCGGCATCGTAACCGCAGCCCTGGCACTAGTTGCATCAACCCCCTGCTTCGCCGAATTTTTTGACTGGAGCAACAGCGAAATTCAATACCTACACGGCAGCAATTACAACGAACCTTTCAATCCCCACGACGTCAGCCAATCCATCATCACCGTTACCCACGCCCATGGCTGGACTTATGGCCGCAATTTTTTCTTTATGGATGCGCTGTTTACCGAATCGGGCCAGTCCGCGCAAACCAACCTTTACGGCGAGGCATACAGCACCTTCAGTCTGAGCAAAATCATCGGACTGAATCTGTCATATGGCATATTCAAAGATTTTGGAGCCACCGGCGGCATAAACTTGGGCGAAAACATGGATATCCCGCAGAGCGGCACGCGGGCGTGGCTGTATGGTGTCACATTGGATTTCGATCTACCTGGCTTCGATTATTTCAGTGTAGATTTCTTACGGATGCGGGTAACGGAGCCGGCAGACATCGGCACCTCCTGGCAAATCACGCCAGTATGGAAACTGCCGTTTGAAATCGCCGGCAGCAAATGGAGTTTTGAGGGGTTTGCTGACTTCATCGGCAAGAAAGGCAGCCACGCGGCACGTCAGGCTTTAGCGCAACCACAGTTACGGCTGGATATTGGCGATTTATGGGGCAACGGTAATCATCTATATTTGGGTATCGAATATCAATACTGGCACAATAAATACGGCATTAAAGGGCTGCACGACAACGTGCCGCAAGCCTTGCTTTTGTGGAAATTTTGATGCCAATCGCCCGGTATTTAGTTAAGCAGCTGTCATATTCAGCATGTACAATGCCGCCAACTTTTCAACCTTTGTAGACACATTATGATCAAGAAGCAACCGCTTACGCGTCATCGTGGCATTTACCTACTGCCTAATCTGTTCACCACAGGCGCCATGTTTGCAGGATTTTATGCGATCACGTCGGCGATTAACGGCCGCTTCGAAACAGCGGCTATTTCCATGTTCATCGCGATGGTGTTGGATGGCCTGGATGGTCGGGTTGCGCGTCTGACCAATACGCAAAGTGAATTTGGTGTGCAGTACGACAGCTTATCCGACATGGTCTCGTTCGGCGTCGCCCCGGCTATCGTCATGTATTTGTGGACCCTATCCACCATGGGCCAGGCGGGCTTGTTCGCCGCGTTTGTACATATGGCCGGCGGCGCGTTACGCTTGGCGCGCTTCAATACCCAAGTCGAAGTGGCCGATAAGCGTTATTTTCAAGGCCTGCCCAGCCCGGCGGCTGCGGCCATTCTAGCTGGCGGCTTATGGTTCTGCGTGGAGAATGGTTACGATGTGGAAAACATCAAATATCTGGTCTTGCTGACCACCATCAGTACCGGCTTGCTGATGGTTAGCAATTTCCGCTATTCCAGCTTCAAGGAAATAGATTTTAAAAACAAAGTACCGTTCATCGTTGCCATCATCGCCATGCTGGTGATCAGTTTCATATTGGCGCAACCACAGCGGATGCTGTTCCTGCTGTCGGTCGGTTATGCCGTATCCGGCCCAATCGTCACCTTGGTTTTGCGTAAACGTAAGCTGCAAAGCCGTAAAAGTTAGCTGATGCAAAATACTGGCGGCAAACCGTTGCTCGATGCCTTGGAAAAACACTGGCGCCAATATCGCAAACGCTTGAAAGCCTGCCGCCAAATCGCCAACGAAGATAACGTACACGAATTACGTGTCAGTACCCGGCGCCTATTGGCGCTGATCGAATTAATTCACGCCCTGGCACCGCAGGCCACTCTGCTAAGAATCCGCAAAACCCTGAAAAAACAACTCGACGGCTTCGACCAACTACGCGACACCCAGGTTATGCTGTTTGAAGCAGCCAAGACCCTGCCTATCCTTCCCGAGCTGGAGCCTTTTTTAGCGCACATACATCGGTGTGAACAGCGCCTATTGCTCGAAAACCAGTCGTTCATCGTCAGTTTGTATCAACCCAAGCTGCAGCGCAAGCTGAAAAAAGCCGGCAAACATTTCAAAGCTCAAACAGCTACCATCGATCTCAAACAAGCATTGCCAAGCTCCATCGACAACATTTATGCCGTGGTGATCAATCGTTATGAAGCAGTGGACCCAGCCATTCCTGCCAGCATTCATCATCTACGCATCGCCGTTAAGAAATTGCGCTACACCCTTTTGGCAACGCAATCCATTGATTCCGCCCTGGCTGAAAAGGACTCAAGCCGGCTGAAAAGTTATTTAACTCGTATGGGCGATATTCAAAATTCGGTGGTAATGTTGCAAACGTTGCAGCTATTTTTTCAGCACCGGATACCGGCCGAAATAGAGCGATATTATCAGCGGCAACAACAAGAATTGATCGACGCATTTATGGAATGCTGCTCGGAGATTTTGTAGTTTCGGCAAAAAACCGGAAACGCGCAAAACATCGCTTTTGAATCCGCCTCTGATAACGCAAAACAACCGGAATCGAATAAGCCGTATCAAACGCAACAACATCGGACGCTTGAGCCATAGTCGGCAATCAAGTATAGTTTCCGACCATGAACAATCAGACGATCATTTTTCATAAAATCTTAGTTTTAATGCCAGCTATTGGCAGACGGTTGTTCGGCCTGTCTTTAAGATTGCTGCCCTGAGGGGCGCACTCTATCCTCATCTAAACAATACAACCCTTTTCTGTTTCTCGGCCTTAGCGCCGAACATTTCATGAACGGAGTTCTCATGAAAGACAAATTAATTATATTCGACACTACTTTGCGCGATGGTGAGCAAAGCCCCGGCGCATCCATGACCCGCGATGAAAAAGTCCGCATCGCCCGAGCTCTGGAGCGCATGAAAGTAGACGTCATCGAAGCAGGTTTCCCGGCCGCCAGCCAAGGCGATTTCGAAGCAGTACAAGCGGTGGCGGACGCGATCAAAGACAGCACAGTTTGCGGTTTGGCACGGGCGCTAGATAAAGACATCGACAGAGCCGGCGAAGCCTTGAAAGGCGCGAAAAGCTCCAGAATCCATACGTTTATCGCCACCTCGCCGATCCATATGCAGAAAAAACTGAATATGCAGCCGGATCAAGTTATCGAATACGCGGTTCGGGCGGTGAAGCGTGCCCGTCAGTACACCGACAACGTTGAATTCTCCCCGGAAGACGCCGGCCGCTCGGAAGAAGATTTCTTGTGTCGTATCCTGGAAGCGGTGATCGATGCAGGCGCGACGACGCTGAACATTCCGGATACGGTCGGTTATAGCATGCCGCAGCAATTCGGTGCGACCATCGCTAATTTGATCAAACGCATTCCCAACTCCGACAAAGCGATTTTCTCCGTGCATTGCCACAACGATTTAGGCTTGGCGGTTGCCAATTCCTTGTCGGCGGTGATGAACGGCGCTCGGCAGGTGGAATGCACGGTCAACGGTTTGGGTGAACGCGCAGGCAATGCTTCTTTGGAAGAAGTGGTGATGGCCGTGCGCACCCGGCAGGATTTTTTCGGTTGCGATACCGGCCTGGATGCGCGTGAGATTGTCACCTGCTCGAAGCTAGTGTCTTCTATTACCGGTTTTCCGGTGCAGCCCAACAAAGCCATCGTCGGCGCGAACGCCTTTGCCCATGAATCCGGGATTCACCAAGACGGCGTGCTGAAAAATCGTGAGACTTACGAGATTATGCGTGCCGAGGATGTAGGTTGGACCACCAACCGCATGGTGCTCGGTAAACACTCCGGACGCAACGCGTTCAAAACCCGGATGGCGGAGCTGGGCGTGGACTTTGCCGGCGAAGCCGATTTGAACGATGCGTTTTTTCGCTTCAAACAATTGGCCGACAAAAAACACGATATTTTCGACGAAGACTTGCAGGCCTTGATTTCCGAGCAAGGTTTCGAATCGGAAGACGAACACATTAAATTAGTAGCCTTAAAAGTCTGCTCAGAAACCGGCGAAGTGCCGAACGCCACCGTTACGATACGGGTTGACGGCAAGGAAGTTACGGGCTCGGGCCAAGGTGGCGGGGCGGTGGATGCCAGTTTGAAAGCCATCGAAAGCCTGGTGAAAACCGGGGCGACTTTGGCGCTGTACTCGGTTAACAATATCACCACCGGCACAGATGCCCAAGGTGAAGTGACTGTCAGACTGGAAAACGCCGGCCGGATTGTCAACGGCTCGGGTGCCGACACCGACATCGTTATCGCCTCGGCCAAGGCTTACATCAACGCGGTTAACAAACTGCAGACACCCGACCAGCGTCAGCATCCGCAAAAAGGCGATGTCTGATTCTTAAGCCGCAATGGATAACGCGACCCGCTTGCGATATTTGGAGGCGATGGGTATTGATGTCTGGGTACCTAGGCATCGACCTATCGTCGTTCCGCCAGCAGCCAATCATGCTGAAAATATTGTCGAAAACGTAGGATGGGTTGAACCAAGTGAAACCCAACAAGATAAGCCTAGCAAACAAGGGCTATCAATTCTCATCGAAACCACTAATGCCGGGTTGCCGCAACATTCGGGTTCATTGCAATCTTCCCACGCCAGTGATCAGATTTGGAAAGACCTGCAACACGAGGTTTCTTTGTGCCAAGCCTGCTCGCTGTGTAAAACCCGCACCCAAACCGTATTCGGTGTCGGTAATAAACAAGCCAGCTGGATGCTGATCGGCGAGGCACCTGGCCAGAATGAAGATTTACAAGGCGAACCGTTCGTCGGCAAAGCCGGTCAGTTGTTAACCGAAATGTTGCGGGCGATAGGTTTAAAGCGGGAAGAAGTCTATATAGCCAATATGTTGAAGTGCCGGCCGCCGAACAACCGCGATCCGCAAGCCGAAGAAGTCGCCGCTTGCAATCATTTTCTGCAACAGCAAATCGAATTGATACAGCCGAAAATAATTTTGGCCGTGGGCAGGATTGCCGCACAAAACTTACTCGCCACCCAACAACCGTTGGCAAAATTGCGCGGGGTTCGGCACCAATTGCAGGATATTCCGCTGATTGTCATTCACCACCCGGCTTACCTATTGCGCTCGTTACTGGAAAAGGCTAAAGCCTGGAGCGACTTGCAGTTTGCATTGTCGGTTTATCAAAAACTAGAAAAATAAAACCATGTGGAAGCTGTTACATAAACTGAAAGATGCTGTGATTTACGATGCGGACCGCGAATTTTACGCCAAGGTGTTTCCCGATTCGGTAGATAGCAAAGACTTAATGCGGATGCGTAAAATGGATCATGCCGATTTAGTCAGCGTTCTGAAGATCGAAGAGTTAAATTACGAATTCCCTTGGTCGGAAGGGATATTTAAAGATTGTTTCCGCACCATGACTTACACCAGTTGGGTTTGCGAGGCACCAGACGACAACATAGTCGGCTATTGCATTATCAATGTAGCCGCTGGCGAAGCACATATTATGAACATCAGCGTCAACCCTCGCTTTCAACGCCAGGGAGCCGGCCGAAAAATGTTGGAACACTTAATCGAATACGCCCGGCCTCGCGCGGAGAAAATATTCCTTGAGGTGCGTCCCAGCAATCCTGGCGCAATCAATTTATACCGAAAAACCGGCTTTCGCGAAATCGGCACCCGTAAGAATTATTATCCCGCAAAAAACGGTCGCGAGGACGCGATCATGTTTGAATTGGATCTGGTACCTATGCTGTGACCAGATTTTTTCGACCGACTATTAGCTTGAAAAACTCACCAACAAGCTTTGCCTGATGACGGGAACTGACCCGATTAACGCAGTAACCCAGAGGTTCATCGGGCCTTTGCCAAGGCCTTATGCTATAGGAGATTTTTTCAATCTATTTTGCAATTGTTGAATATCTTGCTTGAGCCAATTTGCGGTTTGGACTCTTAGATCAATTTCGTAAAGATAAATTGGGTTTGCTTGAAAACCAGCATTGCGGGTTTTAAGCGAGTTGGATTTGCCGAATTTAGTTACCATCGTAATTCCCTAATGTGTAGTTTATCTATAAAAGCAGAAACCTGTTCAAATATTATAAACAATTGAATTCGTTAGCTTACAAACGCCAGTCAAACGAGTATCTAGCTGTACCGGAATGTATGTCGCTAGCATTTGGCAATAGATACCAAGCAAATAGCACACCATTTTCTGAAAACGGAATTTCGTTCGCCTCTTCGAACGATCTGCCCGGAAATGACTATTTTTTGTCAGCACAGTATTGCCATAAGTGACAGTCATCTGACATTTTTGGTCAATAACGAAAAGATCGTTTATCTTTGTCCAATACGGCGTGCGTCATTATCAAAGGTTAATCTGTTAGCCCGTTAGCCGAGCCAATAAGCAGATATTTCCATTGTGCATGCACAGCGACACCAGCAAGCTCTGGCAGTTCAAATGAAACATTTGTAAAATTTAATTGACTTTAAGAAAGTGAATCAAGGTTTTGTTTTGGATGATTTTGTTTAACTTTTTAGAAGCGCACCGTTTACGCGAGGGACCAAAACACTGTTGAGTTTTAGTAAAAAGGTGGCAGAATCCGGCAAGGCTTGAGCTTTTGGGAGGTCTTATGAAAATACTTGCAGTGCTGATATTCGCCGGAATTGCTTATGGTTTTGCGTTGTTCTTAATTGGGATAATCAAAGAATTGGCGCAGTTTGCCGTTGAGGCATGGCGGGACGTTGAGATCAGACGATAAGTCTATTT
>NZ_JANIBL010000089.1 GCF_024505055.1 Methylomonas rosea | reverse complement strand
GCAACTAGAAGGTGAGCACGATTAAAAGCCCACACGAAACTTGCGACTTAATGGCAAACACATTTGCCCCCCTAGTTTGAAAATATCGACAACACCTGCACAAAACTGTCTTCCCGCGCTGCCTGCAAATGCAGAGTCTCGCCGGTTACCGGATGCGGGAAAACCAACTCGGTCGCGGCCAACATTAACCGACCCTGGCCGAAACGCTGAGCGAAATAACGGTTGTGGCGGCCACGGCCATGGTTGGCGTCGCCGATGATGGGGTGGCTGATGTGTTTCATGTGCCGGCGCAGTTGGTGTTTGCGGCCGGTTTCCGGGTAAAGCTCTATCAGGCTGTAGCGGCTGGTCGGGTGGCCTTCGATGGCGACCGGAATTTCGGTAATCGCCAGGCGCCGATAGCGGGTGCGAGCTGCGCGTTCCGCTTGCGGTTCGCTTTTTAGGCGCCGGTATTCCGGTTCGTCTGTTAGCGGATGGTCGATCAGTCCTTGTTCCGGCGTCCAGCCGCGCACCACGGCTTGATAGGTCTTTTGCACGTTGCCGGCCATCAGCGCTTTGCCCAGCCTACTGGCAGTCTGCGGGTCACGGGCAAACAGCAGCAGACCGGACGTCGGGCGATCCAGGCGATGCACGGGATAGACATGTTCGCCGCCGTTTAGCGCCCTGGCGTATTGCAAGGCAAATTCGGTTTCGTGTTTGTCGATGGGGCTGCGATGCACGAGCAAGCCAGCGGGTTTGTGAACCGCCAGCAGCCACTGGTCACGGTAAATCTCGGTGAGCGGATTTTCCTTGGACAATGGCTGGGTTAGGGATTGAATGGCGTTTGCTTTCGACTTGGCAGGCTACCGTTCCGGCGGATCGTCTAAGCTTGCGGGCTATTGGCCATTTCGTGGAGTTGGATGTTGATCAACTTAATCGTGGCCAAAATCCCGGCAAACACCTGGTTGACATGCACGCCCCGGGTCTTGCGCAATTCGTTGCCGCAATCCCAGGTAATCACGCATTCGGTCAGCGCGCTGGTGTGCCCCCCTTTGGGGATGCGAATTTCGTAATCGGCCAGGGTTGGTAAGGTGTAATCGTAATGTTGCAGTACCTTGCCTATGGCATCGATGAAGGCATCGAAGCCGCCGCTGCCGGCGCCAGTGGTTTGATGTTTCTCGCCTTTCACATCGACACGGATACTGACGGTAGACGGCAAATCCAGGCCGCTGTTGATCGAGCAAGCCAGCAATTTGATGTGCTGATAACTTTTGCTTTCCAGCACGTCGGCGATGATGAAAGGCAGATCGTCGGTGGTGATGGTCTGTTTGGAATCGCCGATACTGACGATGCGCGCCAATACTTTCTTTTGGTCTTCTTCGGACAAATCCAATTCAAGTTGTTCGAGATTTTTCTTCAACGACGCCTTGCCGCTCATTTTGCCCAAAGCGTAACTGCGAATCCGCGAGAAGCGCTCCGGCCCCAGTTTGGTTTTATACAAACCGCCTTTCTGGTCGCCGTCGGCGTGGATGCCGGCGGTTTGCGTGAACACGTCAGCGCCGACGATGGGCGCATTGGCGGCAACGCGCTTGCCGGAGAAATTTTCCACCATCTCGCTGATACGCACCAAATGGCTTTCGTCCACGGACAATTCCATCGCCATTTTATCGCGCAGTACCACCGCTACTTCGGCGATGGACGCGTTGCCGGCCCGTTCGCCCAAACAATTGACAGTGCAATGCACCGCGCTGACGCCGGCCCGCACCGCCGCCATCACGTTCGCGGTAGCCAAACCGTAATCATTGTGCGGATGGAAATCAAATTGCAGCGTCGGATAGCGCTGGCACATATCACTAAAGCTGGCGAATACTTCGTCAGGGGACATCACGCCCAAGGTATCCGGCAGCATGAAATGACTGATCGGCGTGTGTTGCAAGCGTTCCATCAGGCCGTAAACATAATCGCGGCTATCTTTGTAACCGTTGGACCAATCTTCCAGATAGACATTGATTTTCAAGCCTTGCTCGTGGGCGTAAGCAATGGTTTGCAGGACATCGGCGCTATGCTGATCCAACGTCTTGCCGAGTTGTTCACGGCAATGTTTTTCGCTGCCCTTGGCCAGCAGATTGATAACGCTGCCGCCGGTCGACTTGATCCAGTCAACGCTGCGGGTATGATCGACAAAGCCCAGTACTTCGACACGCTCGGCAAAACCTTCCTGCCGTGCCCACTGATTGATCAGGCTGACGGCTTCCTTTTCGCCTTCCGAAACCCGCGCCGAAGCCACTTCGATGCGGTCAACGCGCAAAAATTGCAACAAAGCCTTGGCGATGCTGACTTTTTCCATGGGCGTAAACGCCACGCCCTGGGTTTGCTCGCCGTCGCGCAGCGTGGTATCCATTAACTGGATGTGTCTTGAATGGGTAGACATGATTTTTTGTTTTTCTCGATGCGTCCTGTAGCTGTATCAGACCAAATGTGCTCCGTAGGCTGGGTAGAGCGGTAGCGAAACCCAGGGCTCAGATTTTTCGTAAATGGCCTTTGTGCATAGCGTCTTCCAAAGACTATCACCCAGATTAAGAGCAATCCGACTGTTTAATATTGAAAGGACCTAACTATGCGTAACTTGCCATTTTCCCCTAAAACAGAACGAATTGGCAATTTGTGGGTAGTTTGGACTTTGCTGGAAAGCCAAAGCTATTTTGCAATGCAGGAGGAAAGCAGCTCTCATGATCCTTCTTTGAGATCAAACAGACCCGTGCTGGATCGACGATTGAATGACCCAGTATCTTTTGATGATTAGGCGGAATTCTTAGGTTCCGCCTATGTTCGCTCACAAACCGAGGGCAACCGGCATTGCCAGTCACCCTGCCGATTCAAGCTAAAAAGCGGGCTACTCTTTAGTCCATCTGGCGGCTAGTTGCCCGGACAGCTGACCGAAATAAGTACCCACCACAATCGAGATCGAAATCACCAACAAGGGATTACTCAGCGACGCGCCGAACAGAACTTCTTGGGTCAACTTGTCCGGGGTTTGCAATAAATAGGCAAACGTGGATGAATAGCCCAAAACACTGGCAGGAATGGTCGCGAGCGCCGGAAAGTTAGCCGCCAGACACATCACCACCACCGCAAAGGTTACCGTGATGGCAGCCATCGCCGGAAAGCCCAGCGCGGTATCCGGCGAAATGCCGGTCAAAATAATCGCCGTTACCCAGGCCATGAATACGCCGAAAATGCCGCAGACGATAGTATTTTTTAAAGCTTCTTTAGTCGCGCCCAGGAAAAAATAAGCTGCCCAGGCGATGGTCGCGGCCCAGATAAAAAACACGCCGCTGGCCGGTCCGACCGCCAAAAATGTGGCAACGCCCGCCAAAACGCCGATACTTAAAGAAAGTGCTGTAAGTTTGTCCATTATTATCCCTCTGAAATTGCGCCTCATCGATAGTGGTATGCTCGATCATGCATTGAGGCAGCCCTGCAAAACCGAAATCCTTTTACGGTCAAGCAATCCGGCCTTGACCACTCCGAATGGTAGCAGAGAATAGACTCCAGAGGTACAAATGCTCTACTGGTTGGGTGTTCTATCTGGGAAAGGCGATCGGCCAGCGATTCGGATTTCTAGTCGTGCACCGGAAATGTCAGGTAGCGCTAGCGCGCAACCTGACCTACTTGGCTAAAACCCTTAAAAAACCGCCAACTCATTCGAGGGCTGACAGTTCAGAGTATTTGGGAGAGAAAGATCAGGCGCTAACAAGGTTTAGACAAGCCGCGCGGCAACACCGCGACGACTGTAGCCGATAAAACCGAGCATGGCTGACCCAAACAACCAAAAAGCGCTCGGAACGGGCACTGGAGCTGCAACGGCTGTGCGCGAAAATATATCCGAGCAAGTTGGGCTTTCGACTGCACACGCTGTTCTAGCGATTTCCAAAATACCTTCGGCGTTGACGAAGTCCACGAATACAGGGTCTCCGTTTTCATCCAATTCCCTTACCCTTACCGTACCTTGAAAAATCAGGCTCAATCCCGAATTATAAAACTCGTAGTTTCCGGCTGGCGCTACTCCATTTCTTGGGATAAAGGTGCCGAGCAAATACTCAAGGCTTTCGCCGGGACTCAAAGCGATATTCTGTTTGGTAAGGGTACTATCAAGGCTGAATTCGTAGGGCGCAGAAGAAGAGCCATTCGCCAGAAATGTGCCTTCAGGGAAGAAATCGGGCTCCAAAGAAATAGTATCCACTGAAACGAGCACACCGTCGTCTATGAAACTGGTTTGACCAGTATTTGAATCGTAATAAGAAAAGCTGGTTGGATAATTGGCCGGATTGATTCCAAAAGGCGGATTACCGCCACCAACACTGGAAAAAACCAGAGGATCCGATGTGGCGTCCAAACTTAGCTTCAACCAAACCGGAATATTGTCGGTCACATCGACGGTGCCGGTAGGTTGAACGAAAGACAGACTACCGCTATAGGCCGCCTGGGCATTGGGCAGCCAAACCAACGCTAACGTAGAAACAAAAAATCTTAACTTGGACATAACGTATTTCTCCAATTTACTAGCGTTTGAAAAATCATTTTTCGCGTGGGGTCTAATCTTTTAGCCTGATTAGGTTCTTGGCGGATAGCAGCCGGCATCCCTGATCCCTGATCATAACAAAATATTGCCGGGTTTATAGCAACAACACTTATTGCCGCGAGGGAAAAAAGGTGCTCTGACCAGTCACCTAAAAGATATTCGAGACAATTCGCTACTAATCTCCACCACCACCTTTTTTAACCATCATGCCTTTACTCGGGTTATAGCCCATGATCGCCGCGCCCATAAACAGCAAAAACGCGGCAGCGGTAAAGAGTAAGGCCTGTTGATTAAATTGCTCATATAAGGCAAAGCGGATCAATTCCACCGCTTGCGAGAACGGGTTGTATTGCGCCAGCGTATGCAGTACTTCGCTGGATTCCTTGATTTTCCATAAGGGGTACAAGGCTGTGGACATAAAGAACAACGGAAAAATCACGAAGTTCATCACCCCGGCAAAGTTCTCGAGTTGCTTGATGAACGAAGACAGCAACAAGCCCAACGCCCCCAGCATCATGCCGGCCAATACCAGAGCCGGGAGAATCCAGACATAGCCCATCAGCGGCGCCTGGATGTCGTACAGCCAAGCGATGCCCAAAAAGGCATAGGATTGCAACACGCCCACCGCAGTGCCGGCGATCAGTTTGCTGCACAACAAAAACCAGCGCGGCAGCGGGCAGACCATCAACATGCGCATACTGCCCATTTCCCGGTCGTAAACCATAGACAGCGAGCTTTGCATGCCGTTAAACAGCAATATCATGCCGAGCAGGCCGGGGGTGATATACACCTCGTAGAGAATATAAGTTTCGTAGGGCGGCGCAATGGCAATGCCCAGCGCAGCGCGGAAGCCGGCGGCGAATACGAACAGCCAGACCAAGGGTCGCACCAAGGCCGAGACAAAGCGTTCGCGCTGATGTAAAAAACGCAGTAATTCACGGCCAACGATGCCCACTGTCGCCCGCCAGTAATGTAATATTCTCATGCCTGCGGCCCCTGGGTCAGTTTTTGAAATACCTGGCCGGGATCGGCCCAACCGGTGGTCTGCAAGATCTCCGAGAGTTTGCCGCTAGCTTTGACTTGGCCCTTGTGCAGCACGATCAAGCTATCATCGGCGGCAATTTCGTCGATCAAATGCGTCGCCCACAGCACCGCGAGATTCTGCTGAGTAACCAAGTCATGCACATGGCTGACGATAGCCTGCCGGCTTGGCATGTCCAAACCAACAGTCGGTTCGTCCAGCAGCAGTAAACTGGGTTTATGCAATAAGGCGCGGGCAATTTCCACCCGGCGCTTGTGGCCGCCGTTCAATTGCCTGACCTTTTCGCCGCGCCGTTCGAACATAGCCAAACGCTCCAGCTCTTCCTGTATGCGTTTATCTGCGGCTTTGCGACCTATGCCGTGCAAGGCCGCGTGGTAGCGCAAGTTTTGCGTGACCGATAAGTCCGGGTCCAGGGTGGTTTGTTGAAATACCACGCCCAAGCGGGCCAGCGCTCGCAGACTTTGCTTTTTAAGATCAAAACCGCAAAGCTCAATCCGCCCTTCCCTGGCATCGTAAAGCCGGGTAATCAAGGAAAACAGCGTGCTTTTACCGGCGCCATTGGGGCCGAGCAAAATCGTGCATTCGCCGGGCTGCACTTTGAAACTCACGCCATCCAATGCTTTTTTCGCGCCGTAGGCAAAACTAAGGTTTTCAACCGCTAAGGCAATCTCGGTCATGGTTTAACCGCCACACCCCAAGGATAACGGCCCACCGCCACCGATTTAGTCACCTTGTGGCTTTCCAAATCAATAATCGACACATCGTTACTGACGCCGTTGGTGGTATACAGACGTTTTTGATCAGGCGAAAAAGCCAGATTCCAAACCCGTTGCCCCACCAATAAAAACTTTTCCACCTTAAAAGTTTGGGCATTGATCACAGCGACGCGATTGGCCGGTCCCATCGCTACATAACCATAACGGCGCTCCTTATCAATTGCGATCCCCACCGGCTGAATCTGATCGCTGCTGACGCCTGGCACGTCCAGCTTGATGTTCTGCACGATCTGTTTCGAAGCCGCATCGATGATGGTCAGCGTGCCGGCCATTTCCGAGGTGGCCCACAGTTGCTGGCTATCGGCGGTAAAGCTGGCGGCGCGCGGCCTTGGATCGACCAGGGTATTGTCGACAATCTTGCGGGTCTTGGTGTCTATCCAATGCAGCATGTTGGTGGTTTCCGACGCGCTGATCGCCCAGTTGTTGTCGGGACTGACCGCGATGCCTTCCGGTTCGACGCCAACCTTGATCTTTTCCAGGGCTTTCTTAGTGGCAATGTCGATCACCGTCACTTCGGCGTCGTCTTCGTTAGACACATACATGAATTTGCCGTCAGGACTTAAGGCAAAGGTTTCCGGGTCTTCGCCGGACGGCAGTTTGCCGATTTCCTTCAGCGTTTCGGAGTCGATCATGCGGATGGTGTTGTCGTCGCTGGTCGCAACGAACAAGGTCTTGCCATCCTTACTTATCGCTATTCCGCGTGGCCGCTGGCCGACCGGCACGGTTTTCACCAGCTTGCCTTCGACGGGATCGAGCACGGCAATAGCGTTATCTTTTTCCAGCGTGACGAATACGGTTTCGGCTTGCACGGCCGTAGCCAATAAGACGGCGGCCATTCCGGCCATTTTTATCGGGTGCATAAATTTATCCTTGGTATGCCTGATGTCATTTTACTGATCTAGTTGGTAACGAGAATTTGCGCTTCACTAACAAATCGATTTAGTCAGCGGAGATGTATAGCCATAACACGCCATTTCACAACAAACACTCTCTCCTAGAGTTGGGAAGTTTAACCTGAAGCTCGGCGGGATTACATCCTTTCGCCGACAGGGAAATTATCCCTATTTAACCCGGCCTTTGAATCTGGTCGCTCCCGCTTAAATGACCATGACGGCTAAAGGGAATCCGCCCAGGTTAATCGCAATGTCTTTTGCCTGAGTCGGGGCCCAGCTTGACCAATCACTTCACACCCGTGCTTTTGGCAAAAAAATCACTGCGACCTGTACGCCAGAACAATACCGACCTGACTACCATCAAGGCGAAGATATGCGCAACGCTCACCATTTGTTATTTACATCGCAAAATCATACAAAGAAAGTTGCCAAAAAACTTAATTTGGAATGGCAAGATTCACAAATGGCCGTCGATATTCACTTCGGACTAACAAGGACATAGAAATGAAATTTTATCTGATAACGGAAGACCAACTGGAAAACCTCGGAAAAAAGCACGATTCGCTGCTTAAAACCGGAACCCTGTGCGATCTTATGCTGGACATCGCAGCGCATGCCGACGATTTGCAAACCTTCGACGCGGCCTTGGAAATGGCCAACAGCGAACTGGATAGATTGGAACTGTTTTTCGACACCTGCGATTTAGTTTGAACCTATAAACGCTGGCTCTCTGAGTATTAAGGTTTGGGCAGAGGTGCCGCATTTGCTTAAAACCCGGATTCACGTACCAGCACCGACGCCACTTGTCGGACGAAGCGATGCAACAGACTAGTGGCAGGCGTATCCAGTCTGACACTACCACGCCTTTCTCCAGGAAAATGCGCGAGGTTCTGACTATCGGCCTCAGGCCTTAAGATGATGCGGTAAACGGCGCTTTCCGGCACCGCTTGCTGCTGCGCATCGGACCGGGCAGCAATAGCGCCCCCGTGCATCGAAGCCAACATCGCCGGGATCCGAGCAGCCCCACCTTGATCGATACGCTCCACCCGGCAATTTATGGGCGCCATTCCCGGTTGATCGGGATAAAACACCGCGCTGTCTGCCTGCCCCGCCGCCTGTAAATCCTCTTCGGCCACATAGGCTTCGATCAATTGGTTGCGCGGATCGGCCACAATCAATAAGGTTTCGCCTTCCTTTAACCACTGCCCCTCTTGCGCCTGCTCGTTTAAATCCAAAGCCAAACCGTCAAAGGGTGCTTGTATCGTTAACTGGGTTTGCTGATGCCGAAAACCGGCTTGCTTGGCGCCGGCCGACTCCAGTTCCTTCAACAACACCTGCCGGCGCTGATTCAAGTTTTGCTCCAAGCCCTGATATGCCAGTTGCCATTCGACCAATTGCCCTTCGAGCGAGGAATTGCGGGCTTGAAAATCCAGTTCACGCGAACTCAGTTGCGCCAATAACTCGCCGCTTTTCACCGTTTGTCCAGTTTTGACTTGCCAGGCATCCAGGCGCGCCGCGGTTGGCAAATAGATTTCGGCATAACGCTCGGCCTTAATCAGTGCCGGCACATTGACATGGCCTTGCCACGGCACAACAAAAACCGCTATGACTACAACTAGCAGCAACAGAGAAATTCGGCTCCGCGGCTGAGTCCAGACATCAGGCCCCAGTTTTTTCCAGGCTGCCAGTTCGGACCAGATCGGCCGCAGAATAAACCACCCCACCTCCACCGCCATCATCAACAGCCCCAGCAATTTAAAGAAAAAATGATAGACCAGTAGCGCAATGCCCAGAAACAGAAAGAAACGATACAACCAGGTGCACCAGGCATAGCCGATAAAAAACCAGTGCCAGCGTTGCGGTAACGATTCCGGCGGCGCCTGATCCAATCCAAACAGCAAGTGCCTTAAATGCCAGCGGTTATAGGCAAATGCCCGTGGTTGCAGATTCTCTATGCCCAGCCAGTCGGCCAACAGGTAATAACCATCGAAGCGCATGAACGGACTCAGATTGATAGCCAGTGTCATGATCCAGGTCGAGGTTGCCAATAAAAACACCCCGCTGCGCAATGGCCCGTCCGCCAGGAAGCTCCAGGCCAAGGCAGCAAACACCGCCAAGCCCAACTCGGCGGCAATTCCGGCCCCGGCAATAGCTACCCGTTGCCGACGCGAGCTGAGCTTCCAGGTTTCGCTGGCGTCGGTGTAAAGCATCGGATACATCACCATGAACGCTACGCCCATGGTCGGTACTCGGCAACCATAGCGATGCGCGGTCAAGGCATGGCCGAATTCATGTAGCGTCTTGGCCAACATTAAGGCCAAAAAATATTGAGCCAGCCCCGACCAGTTGAAAAAATGCGGAAACGTCGCCAAGAAACGTTCCCATTGCCGGGACAATAAGAACCCGGCCAGCAGCGCGCAGGCCATCAACAATACGACGAACCGCCCGCTGTAGATCCAGGCAACGCGTGGATAAAGCCAAGCCAGTAAGGCATCGGGTTTTAGCAAGGGAATTTTAAAAAACAGATAGTTATGCAGCAGCCATTGCGCCCAGCTTTGCTTGCGCATCGCCACCTGTTGCCGCAGCCGCTGCAACCCGGTATCGCCACTCAGCCGCAGCAGGTTGTTGTTCAACAAGAATTGGGCAAATTCACTGACCTGACTTGTATCGATATCTAAAGTGGTTTCCCGAGTCACGGCTTGCACAATCGCTTCCGTTTGCCCCAAGGCCCAGCGCGCCAGAATTTCGAATTCTTGCCAGCCGATCCGAAAAAACCGGTTATTGGCCGGATCATGCAATGTCCAGGTCGGCGCGCCATCGAATCCCTGCGGCCCGGGAAGACAATGCACCTCTTCGCGTAGCGGCGCCAGGGCTGGCGCCGTCTCTACAACCCCAGCCATTGCCGCACACCGGACAGCGGTCGCCGAAACAGGTAATAAAACAAGGTTACCCGTTGGCCGTAAAGTTTGGCTGTGCCTTTCAGGCCGATACGCGGCAATTGCTCTACATCCGCCAATCTGGCCTTGACCCTATACGCCAACACCTGATCGGTGCCGACTTCGGCCTGGTAGCTGAGCGAATACACCTCAGCATCCAAGGGGTGTTGCGGATCGATATTCAAAAACATTACCGCCTCGGCACCATCGGCCAATTCGATAAAATCGGCGACCGGCACCCGCATTTCCAATTCAACCTGTGCCGGATCGGCCAAATTCAATATCCGTTCGCCCAAGGCCACCGGCCGGCCGATCCAGTCGTGCACATCGCTGAAAATCGCCACGCCGGCATGCGGCGCCTTGATTTGCGAACGCGCCAATTGTTCCGCCAGATACTCCACCTCGGCGGCGTGTTGCTCCATCCGGCCTTTCAGCACCGTCATTTCCGCCTTGCTGTCGGCATCGAACATCGCTTGCTGGGCGGTTTTGCGATATTCGGCTTCAGCTACCGCCAATACTTTGCGCGACACTTCCAGGCGATTGGCAATATCGGTGTTTTCCAGCGTCAACAACAATTGCTCAGCAGCGACGGCTTGATTGGGTTGAATCTGAAATGTGTCGACCACACCTTCCAGAGGTGCGCGAATCACCGTAGGTTGGGCGGCAATCACTTCGGCTGGGGCCAACACCGACAGTCGTACCGGAATCAATAACAGTAAGATGACCGCCAAGGCCCAGCGTTTAAGAGCGACGGGCGTGTAAAGACCTCGCCACCAAGGTTTACGCGGCTGTAAAGTCTGCCAGGCATGGGCATAGGCATCGCTCAGCTCGGCCAGCAACACCGCTTCGCCCTCCTGCCAAGCTTGCTCACGCACCAGCAGCCATCCGCCCAGTGTCCGCCCCTGAACTTTCAGCGGCAGCCATAGACCGAACGCCGGCAGCCATTGCTGCCACTCGGCTTGCAGGCTCTCCGGCAAATCTGTGGCTTGCAATAATTGGTAGGCGGAATGGTTGTCGGTTTGAAACTGCCGCCGACAAACGCCATTCAGCCAAACAATATAAGGAGCCTGCGCGTCGAGTTGGGCGATGCCGGATACCGCCGCCACCGGCTGGGTCGGCCTATCCAGCCACAGTGCCGCCTGACGGTATTCCACCAAACTGCGACTCTCGTTGACGATGACAAAACCTAGAGCGGCTAAATCCTCGGCGGCACGTGCCTTGCGTTGTAACTGTAATAGCAGTGCCAGCCCTCGCAACTGGCGCTGCTGAGGGTCTTCCTGTTGCACAGCCAAATTAATGCGCCTTATCCGGGAATAGCGCCCGGCCGCTCATGCCCGCCAGCAACTCGGTATGTTTGCCGGTCACCCGACCCGTAATCGAGACCGTTTGACTCACCGGATCGATACGAGCCCCTAAAATCACGACCTCAGCCGGATAATCCCGGTCCAGCTCGTCGATATGCACCTTAAATAACTGCTTTGGTTTTAACCAGCGCAGCCACAATGACGGCACGATTAATTTGATTTCCAGCTGGCTATCGTCCAACACATCCATGATGGGATCGCCGACCTTTAAATGTTGATGTTCATGCGCCTTCAGCACGGCCACTCGGCCATCGAATGGCGCATGGATCCGGCATTTTTCCAGCCCGGCCTTGGTCAGCGCGATGTCGGCCTTGGCTTCGCCTAACTTAGCTTTGGCCACGTCAACTTCCAGAGAACTGACCGATTCCAGTTGCGACAAGCGGGAGTTGACATCATAGGTCTTGCCGGCACCATCAGCGGTCGCTTGGGCTTTTTGTAACTGTGCCTGCTGAATTGAACAATCGAAACCTACCAGTACCTCACCCTTTTTGAAGCGTTCACCTTCCCGTACAGACAAGTCTTTAATCACGGCCGCCACTTCCGCAGATAGTGTAGTTTCGTTGCGCGGCGTAAGTTGGGCGCGAATTTCGGTTTCCACGCCAGGGTTTTGAGCGGGAGCCGGTTCGGCCAACGCATTAGACAAAAACAAGCCCGGCAATACGGTTAGCGTCCAGGCATACAAGGATTTTTTCAGCATCACGATTTGCCTGCCCCTGTCGCCGTTTCACTGGTATTTTCCGGCTGCGGATCGTCAGTCGCTTGCACAGGATAATGCCCCTGGTTCCATTCCTGATCGATGGCTTCTATGGCATTGGCCAAGGTATCCACCGAATCATCGGCCATGGTCGCCGGCAGCGGATCGAAACCCAAGGAGACATATAATTTACCCAAGGCATCTTGAGAATCGGCATAGGCCTGACGGCGTTGTAATTCCGACAATACCGAATCGACCGACACCCGAATCCGTTCCACGGAACTCATCGCTTCGGTCAACTCGCTATTGAGAACATGGTGATGAATTTTTTGGTTAACGTCGTCCAGTTCCGAGCTACGTTGGTATTGCTTGTCCGCCAAGGCCAGCTGTTGTTGTGCCAGATGAACCTGAGTCAGAATCGCCATGTGCGCGGCCAAGCGCCGCGAATGCGCCAAGGACTCTTGCGTTTCAGCGGTAGCAATCGCTTGCGGCGCGGAGAGCAATTCGAACAGGTTTTTGGAAATCTGCGTACCGATCTCCCCCCAACTTTGATTTAACAGATAGGAGTTGGAGTCGTAATTACCGCCCAACTGCACCTCCACGCCGGGCAATAAACGCAGCATGGCTTTTTTAACTTCGGCGGAGCCGATGCGGGTTTGATACATTTCCTGACGCAGCTCCGGCCTCAGCTGTAGCGCTAAATCGCCCATTTTGTCTATATCTAGCTGCGGTTTAACCACCTGCGGCCAGGGGTTGACGCTATCGTCAGCCAGTTTAAAGTCCTGATTGGGCGGCAAATTGATCAAACCCGCCAATTCGGATTTGGCCATTTGTTGCTGCTCCAGCAGCCCTTCCAGGCGGCGAACAATTTCCAGCAAACTTTTTCGATACCGCAGCGCGTCCAGCGGTGAACGTAGTTTTTCGGCCTCGGCTTGCTCGGCTAGCGCCAGCGCATGTTGCGCCTCTTCAAGTACCGGCTGAATTCTGGCCGTCATCCGCTGTGCGCTCAACGCCCGCCAGTAGGCGCTACGCACGTCCTTCATTAAATTGTGACTGACTTTGCGCCGGCTTTCGGCAGTCACCAAGGCCTTGTTGCCTTCCTGCTGCGCGCGGAAATAGCTGACGCCGAAATCCAGAATGTTCCAGCGCAGGCTTAAATCGCCCATGAACCGGCTACGATCCTGGGAAGTAGAGGTTTCTAACGATTCCCTACCGGTGGAGATGGATCGGCTGTTGGAGGCATTGTAATTATCCCGACTTCTATATCCAGCCGAGGCCACCACATCCGGCAGCAAATCAAAACGCGCCAAGGTGGCCTGACCTTCCGCCACTGCACGTTCCATCATTTTCACCCGGTGATCCAGATTATATTTCAACGCGCGCGACATGGCCTGATACAAACTAAGCGGCGCTGTCACCGGCTCCTGCTGCTGAAACAACTTGGCCTGATCGCTGCCGATCTGGCTCTGCCGCTCTTGCTGGGTCAGCGGCGACGGCGCCAGCGAGCAACCGTTCAGTAATACGGCGCTAATAGTCAGCGCCAGTACACTAGGGACAGACCGATTAACCGGTAAGAAAAGATATTTAGCCATAACAAGTTCCTGTTTCAATGAATTCATGCGGCATCCCGCGGTTCGGCGAACACGCGCGCCAGATTTTCCAGCAAGGCGTCGGCATCCTGATGCGTGCGCTGTGTACCGAAGCCTTGCAGCTGCGCGCTAAGCGGCATTTTGCCCAGTTGGGCGCGCGGTTCGCCGCCGACCGGTCGGCTCTGATTAGGTCTGCCCTGACCACCTCGACCTTCCTGCCCACCCGGCCTGCCTTCGCCGTTTTGGCGCTGCCCCGGTTGTTGAGGTTTCAACACTACGGTAATCACAGTCTGATTACCCTTACCGTCGGTCGCGGTGATTTTGACAACGGTTCGTTCGCCGCCGCCTTCCTTGAGGCTTAATCTGCCGGTCCCGGAATCGAAGCTTACCCAGGCCGGCAGACTACCGCCGTTGGCTTGTGCCGCCTGAAAACTGACGCCGGTACTGGTGTCCAAACCCAACAAGGCTTCTGCGGGCATGGTGAAACTATTGTTGCTACCGGTATCGAGCTGCGCCTCCATTTGCAGCGAAGTGGTTTGCGTACTGGTGGACGACGTACCCGAGTCGCCGAAACTGCTCGAGAAAATCGAAGGACCGAAACCGAAGCCACCGCCAGTACCGTTACCTAAGCTGTCGCCCAAGCCTCCGCCTAGTCCGCCAGCCGAGCCGCCCGTGCTCAAGGCGCCGGAGCCGCCCGATCCGCCGCCTG
>NZ_JANIBL010000088.1 GCF_024505055.1 Methylomonas rosea | reverse complement strand
AATCAACTTTAGAGGTGTCCACACCAGGAGCCGGGATGCATCGCTTGATTTTTTCGGGGTGTTTGATAGGTGTTTTTAGTGTGCTGCTGGCCCTCCCGGCGCACGGCACCGAATGGCAAGTCGGCCCGCAGCGCGCGCTTAAACTGCCTAGCGCTGCTGCGAGACTGGCCAAAGACGGCGATATAGTCAGCATCGATGCCGGACTATATCAGGGCGATGTCGCCAGCTGGCCGCAGCAGCGGCTGACCATACGCGGCCTGGAAAGCGGCGCTCATTTGGATGCGCTCGGCAAATCAGCGGAAGACAAGGCAATCTGGGTATTGAAAGGCGACGACATCGTCGTTGAGAATATCGAACTCTCAGGCGCCGCCGCGCCGGCTCTGAACGGTGCCGGCATCCGCTTCGAAGGTAGCAATCTGACTCTGAAGAATTGTCACTTCCATCACAACCAGATGGGCATATTGACCGGCTTCAATGCAAACAGCGCGATTCTGATTGAATATTCGGAGTTTAACGACAATACCGTCGATTATCCGCGCTACGGCAAACTGGGCCATAACATCTACATCGGCAATATCCGCCGTTTTACCCTGCAAAATTCCTATGTCCACGATGCCAGCACTGGCCATAACGTCAAATCGCGGGCCAGGGAAAACTATATTCTTTACAATCGCGTCACCGACGAGCGTAACGGCTCCAGTTATCTGGTGGATTTACCCGATGGCGGCGCCGGCTATCTGATCGGCAATCTGTTTCATCAAGGTGCAAACACCGAAAATGCGGCGATGCTGGCGTTTGCCGCTGAACACAATCAAACCCAGCCGAATCAAGAGCTGTATCTAGTAAATAACACCTTCGTCAACGACCACCCTGGCGGCTCGTTTTTGAATAATCACAGTATTGCGACAGCGATGTTAATCAACAACCTATTGATAGGCGAAGCCACCGAACTGCTTGGTCCCTACCAGGAAAACCACGACCTCAAGTCTACGACCAATGTGTTAAGCGATCCGGCAAGTTACGATTACCGCCTAAAGTCAGATGCCCCGGCAATCGATCAAGGCATCTGGCCCGGAATCGCCGCCAACGGGTTTCCGCTTGATCCGCAATTTGTTTACCGCCATCCGTGCGGCAGCGAAAAACGCCGGCAACAAGGAGCGCTTGATGTGGGTGCCTACGAATTTATCGCCAAACAGCCTGATTAAACCTCAGCCGAACAAAGCCAAGGCCTTTTTCAACGTAGACCACACGCCCCAACTGAGCGGAATCAGCACATAAAGCCAAAATACCGCCAACAGCCAAGGACTGGAAGATTTTCTCGATTCGGAGTGCTTCATGAATTGCCCCTGCCTTGCTTAATGATCGGCTTCATCGGCCGGATAAATACCGTCCAGCTCGTCGAAATCGCCGTGTTTCATGTGATGTTTCTCGTGTACCGGCCGGATCGACAGATTGGCAATAAAGCCCACCACCAATAGTCCGGCCATGATGTACATGGTCACGTTGTAGGCATCGGCCTTTGCTACGCCCTGGCTTATTTGATATTCGCGGATGTAATTGACCAACACCGGTCCCAACACCCCGGCAGTGGACCAGGCCGTCAACAAGCGGCCGTGTATGCCGCCAACGAAACGGGTGCCGAAAATATCCGCCAAATAAGCCGGAATCGTCGAAAAGCCACCGCCGTACATGCTCATGATCAAAGCGTACAAGAGTACGAACAGCGCCATATTGCCGGTCATACCCATGGTGGGTATCGTGGAATACAAGCCAGCGCCGACTGCGAAAAAAATAAAGTAGGTGTTTTTACGACCTAGATAATCCGAAGCCGACGACCAGAAAAACCGCCCGCCCATGTTAAACAAGCTCAGCAAACCGACGAAACCGGCCGCCGAAGCAGCCGTTACCGAACCTTTAAACATCTCTTGTATCATCACTGAGGCTTGCCCCAACACACCGATACCGGCCGTCACATTCAGGCACAACACCAGCCACAGTAAATAAAATTGCGGGGTTTTCAGGGCTTGGTCGATATGCACATGCTTGTCTGTGATCATTTTGTTTTGCACCAGCGGCGGCGTCCAGCCTTCCGGTTGCCAATTCGGCGGGGGGATACGGATGGTCAGTGCGCCTATCAGCATCGAACAAAAATATAGCCCGCCCATCACCAGAAAAGTTTGCACGACCCCAACCGATTCGGCCGATTTGAAATGATCCATCAGCAATACAGATAAGGGCGCGCCTATCATCGCGCCGCCGCCGAAACCCATGATGGCCATGCCTGTCGCCATACCGCGCCGATCCGGAAACCATTTGATCAAAGTCGATACCGGCGACACATAGCCCAGACCCAAACCGATGCCGCCAATGACCCCGTAACCCAGATAAATCAACCAGATTTCGTGCAGGTGCACGCCCAGCGCGGAGATCAAAAAGCCGCCGCCAAAGCAGCAGGCCGCGACGAACATGGTCAAGCGTGGCCCGACTTTTTCCAGCCATTTAGCGCCGAATGCCGCCGACAAACCCAAAAACACAATCGCCAAGCTGAAGATCCAGCCCAAGGTAGTCAGCTTCCAATCGTCCGGCGCGGAACTAGCGACGCCTATCACTCGCGTCAACGGATCGTTAAACACGCTAAATGCGTAGGCTTGGCCGATGCACAAATGCACCGACAGAGCCGCCGGCGGCACCAACCAACGGCTATAGCCGGGCTGAGCGACGCTATGTTGTTTGGAAAAAAATCCCGACATGCTTGAATCCACTGTTTAGCTAAATTTTTGATATTGGCGTTTTACCGCAGCGCCGACCTGAGCGACATTTTAGCATTGCCCGCCGACAGGCTTTAAATCCAATATCGGCCAAGCCTCATCCCCACACTCACTCACCGAATTAGCTTCAAGCTTGCGAATTAAGCCATATGCCGCAAACCACCTCACTTAGCAAACATAGTTTAATTAAAAAATTAGCACCCTAGCTACCGCACTCCCTGCCGTTCCAGCACTTCCGATATAGGCACACTACTTGCTGTCTCCAGAAAGCCTTATTACTTTTAAATACCTGACTATAAACAATGAAAAAAACCAAGTTACAGGATTTTCCAGTTACCCATAGCGGCCAACTGGCCGGCGTCGCCGCGTTGCTTTTTACGCTGCACGGCATTGCTCACGCCGCTGAGCCATCGCCAACCGACGGTCTAAAAGCTGGCGAAACAAGCAGCAAAAATAAAACCGCTAAAACGGCCAGCCAAACACAAACCAGCGACTCAGCCACTACGCTGGACACCGTAACCGTCGCTGGCTCGGTGCCGCTAAATCCGCCCAACCAAAAACCGCAATTGGATACCGAAGCCGCCACCGGCAGCCGCTTGGGCCTGACGCCCCGCGAGACACCGGCTTCGATCACCATCATTGATAGAGCTACTTTCGAAAAACGCGGCGCTCAGACTACGCAGGAAGCCTTGGAAAAAGCCCCAGGCATTCTCGTGTCTTCACAACCCGGCTCGGCGGGATCGGTATCTATGCGCGGCTTTACCGGCGCGCAAATCACCCAGCTATTTAACGGCATTACCGTGCAATACGATGTGGTTGCCGCTCGGCCCATCGACAGCTGGATCACGGATAGAGTGGAAGTCCTGGGAGGGCCATCCACATTCCTGTATGGTCAAGGCGCAGTAGGCGGCTCGGTCAACTATGTCAGTAAAATTGCCCATCGCGGTCCGGATGAACACCATGGATTAGTCTCGCTCGGCGAATACTTAAACCGCCGGGCTTCCTACGGTTTTAATGGCCAACTAGGCAACACGGACAACTGGCTGCAAGCCGACATCAGCTATTTGGGGTCCGAGGGTTATATCGACAACACGGAAGCCGATTCCGGCGTAATGTCGTTTTCCTTGTTGAGCGACATCACCTCCAAACTGTCGCATACCATCGCCTTCGAGCACCAAATGGAAGATCGGGACTCTTACTGGGGTACGCCGGTACTCAATCCGGTCGTCAACGGTAGAATCGTCCCTTGGGGCAGCGAGGGCTTAGGGCCTATGGAAGGCCAGATAGACCCTGGCACCCGCTTTAAAAACTATAACGCCACGGGTTCCGTATTCGATCAGCAGGTGTTCTGGTTACGCGATATTGTCGATTATCAGCTATCCGATAACACCCAATTCAAAAACACCTTTTATTATTACAAAGCGGATCGCCAATACCTGAACGTTGAAGGTTACGATTGGAACAGCACCAACTCCCGGATCACCCGCAACCTGTCGTTTGCAGTGAATCACGACCAAGCCTTGGTCGGTAACCGTTTCGAAATCGTGCACAGCACCAATTGGTTTAGCCTACCCTCCAAAATATCCGCCGGCGTCGATATTGCCTACAACAAACAAACTCGCGCCCCCAGTATGGAAAGCTCGTCTGGCACTGTGAGTGTCGTCGATCCATATAATTTCAGCACCGGCACCTACTACGACAACCCTTTAGCCACCGGGCCAATCTCCAACGCCCGCAACGAGCTGTATACCGTGGCCGGCTATGCCGAAAACCGCCTGACCCTGGTGCCCGATCTGAATCTGATCACCGGCGTGCGGGTGGACGATATTCGCTTGGACCAAAAAAACCTGCGTACATCGTTCGTACCGCCAACGGCCACCAACCCGGCGGCGTTCGGCCGCCGCTGGACTGCTGTGACTTGGCGGGCGGCATTGATGTATGACATCACCTCCACGTTCAACGTCTATGCGCAATACAGCACCGCGGCCGATCCGCCATCCGGCATTTTGACCACCGGCACCTTCGCCGCGCTGCAAGATTTCGATCTCACCACCGGCAGGCAGGCGGAAGTAGGCACCAAATTCGATTTTTGGGGCGGCAGAGGCTCGGCGACGCTAGCGGGTTATTACATCGAACGCAAAAATCTATCGATGACCGATCCGGGCGACCGTAATCGGCAGTTACCCATAGGCGCACAATCCTCCGGCGGCGTGGAAGCCAATATCGGCGTGCAATTGACCGATGAATGGAGCGTACAAGGCAACATGGCCTACGTCGATGCTCAATACGACAAATTCCTGCAAACCGTCGGCACCAGCACGGTGTCCAGAAAAGGCAATCGGCCCACCAATGTCGCCAAATGGGTGGCCAACGCCTGGTTGACCTGGGACTTCGATGCCGATTGGCAATGGAATTTCGGTTCACGCTACGTCGGCGACCGCTTCGTCGACACCGCCAATCTGATTAAAGCCCCGGCCTATGCGGTATTCGACACCCAACTGTCCTGGAAATTTAACCCAAAAGCCACGGTCACCGCCCGAGTTAAAAACCTGTCCGACGAACAATACGTCGAATGGGGCAGTGGCGGTAACGCCCCACTGTTCTTTGTCGCGGCGCCGCGTACCTTCATGATGGAATTAAAAGTAGACTTTTAATGCTCCTCTGGCTCAAGCGCTATCTATACCTGAGCCATCGCTGGCTCGGTATAGTGCTATGCCTGTTTATGGCGATGTGGTTCGTATCCGGGGTCGTGATGATGTATATCGGCTACCCCAAACTGACGCCACAGGAAAAGCTGAGCGGTTTGCCTGATATGGCAGCGGAACGCTGCCATATCAGCCTGGCGCAAGCACTGGCCGCTACTGGCCAAGCCAAAAGCCCGGATAGCGTGCGCTTGACCAGCGTGGCTGGCGCGCCGCGTTATATATTTGCTTACGGCAAAAAGCAAATCGCCGTCGATGCCGAAACCGGGAACCGTATCGATCGCGTCACGCCGGCCCAGGCGCTGGCATCAGCCGGCAGTTTTCTGCCGACCGTCAACGGCCATTATCTGGACAGTATCAATGAAGATGCCTGGACGCATTCCAAAGCGTTGGACGAATATCGCCCGCTACACCGCGTGCAAATGGACGACGAACAAGGCACGCTGCTTTATATTTCCAACACTACCGGCGAAGTGGTACGCGATGCCAATCACAACGAACGCATCTGGAACTGGCTGGGCGCCTGGATTCACTGGTTGTACCCGTTTCGCGGCGGCGCACTCGACCACTACGCTGCCGACATCATCATTTACACGGCGCTGGCCGGTTCTATATTGAGCCTGCTTGGCATCGCGGTTGGCCTAATGCGTTGGCGGTTTAAGGGCTATTACAAGCACGGTGCGAAAACCCCATACCGCAACGGCTGGATGCGTTGGCATCATTTGTTGGGTTTAGGATTCGGTGTGATCGCTTTCACCTGGATATTAAGCGGATTATTTTCCATGAATCCTTGGAAAATATTCGACTCCACCGCCGCCAAACCCAACCTCCAGGCCTACATGGGCGGAGAAATTTCGCCGCACTATTTCTCATTATCCGTACCGGAGGCCTTGGCGCGCTTTCAAGAGGCAGGCTTTCACGCGCGGGAAATCGAATGGCGCATACTAAACAGTCAGGGCTATTACATCGGCTTTGACGGCCTGGGCCGCAGCCGTATCCTGACGGCGCAGGCTGATGGCCGGGTATTCGAGAAATTCGCCTGGCCGGAGCTGCAAAACGCGGCGGAACGGCTTATGGGTCAAAGTAAAGTCGCCAGGCAAAGCGTGTTAAGCGAATACGATTTTTACTACTACAGCCGCGCCGCGCACACTATGACCGGACACATCGACAAACGCTTGCCTATCCTGCGCCTGGAATTCGCCGACCCGGCCAGCACCTGGCTGCATCTGGATCCCTACACCGGCAACTTCAGCAAACTCGATGCCGGTAGACGCCTCAGCCGTTGGCTGTTTGCCTTTCTGCACAGTTGGGATTGGCTACCATTGCTGAACAACCGGCCTATCTGGGATATTTTGTTGATAGCGTTTAGCGCCGGCGGCCTGTTGATTAGCGCAAGCGGCATCGTAATTGGCTGGCAGCGCGTGCAGCGAAAACTGTCTACTCATTAAGCCAACTCATAAAAAACATAGATCCCGGGCAGGCGGGAGTCCAGCCCTTGGTGATGAACACTGTAGAACCATCACCGGCTTAATCGTTAACAGTTAGAAAACGTCAGCCAAAACGCTTATTCTGTAGTAGCTAACGTTAACCTAGCCAGCGTATTCCCCCCTCTACCGAAACGCCGAATTCTGCGGATACTAAAACCATGAACGACTCAAGAACCCGCCTGGACAAAATCAATACCCGGATCAGAAACAACCCGGTGCTGTCATTGTTGATCGCTGTCAGCACCCTGGTTATCGGCCTTTCGACATTTACCAATGCTACCCGCAACCTGATGGATCTGTTGAGCGGCGCGGAGCAGCGGCCGGCAATCAACGGACTATGGCAAGCCCAAGTCAGCTATGACTGGCCCAACGCCAATTATCAAGAGCGTTTCAATTTCGCCGGCAGCGATACGCAGCTATACGGCAGCGCGACATTTACCGGCAGCCTAAACGGTATCTTGGAAGGCGAGATCAGGGGAGATAGCTTGCGCTTTATTACCAAAACCCCGGAATCGCTGGGTTCTGGCCCCATACAAGAGGCTATCCATCGTTATCAAGGCAAAATGGTCGGCGATGAAATTACATTCGTTATGCAAACCGAAGGCGGTTATTCGGCGCATGTGCCTATTGAATTCACGGCAAAACGAAGCGACAACCCGGCTCCGGCCAAGTCTGAGCCGACGCAAAACTGAGCTTGGCATTATTGCCACGAACTGTACAGCTTTTCCGCCGTTCAAGGTGCAAAAGTCCTCGTCAAACTCGACTGATCGGTCGTGTCGCTGACGCGACGACTGGTTTTTATGTCGGGTCTCGGCCCGACAGCCGAGTAACTTTTCTTTGTTTGACCAAAGAAAAGTCACCAAAAGAAAAGCCACCCGGATGCCGCTTACTCCCTGCGCTCCGAAGCTTTTAAACTGGGTTGCCTGAAGGGGCTCCCAGCCCCTGCATGCAACGCGCCGCATCCCTGCGGCGCCCCTACGGGCTGATCCGTTCAAAAACTCCGGTGCTCAGCGCGGCATGCGGGGGAAAATCCCACCGAAATTTGAACGAAACCTTATTTTTTTGCAGCTTCCACATGGGCATAAAACGGTGCGCTCTATCGGACTTACTGAATTTTACGCTTCCACCATCGGCTAGGTTTTGGCTCTTGCACTGGCTTAAATGCAGTGAACCATGTTGCATATTGTTCTTCCGCAGGAAGCAGCTCGTCATAACGATCAAGTTTGAAATCCACTTCCGTAATTCGCGGCGACCTATCCTTCGTCAGCCTTTCAAAGTTAGATGATATCTTAAGTCCGTGTTCGCGTAAGTCTTGACAAAGAAGACGACTAAAAAAGATTGCATCGTCTGTATAGGACGCAATTGCAGCCACGATATCACCATATTCCTGATTAATATGCCCATCTCGATAAGGGACACCCAGATACATATGCTCAAAATCAGCGCCTTCGGGAAATTGCTCAGTCCTAAACAACGCGATGAGTTCGTTACGCTTAGTGATAGAGATATTCAAGTTCCCTACCGCTTCTTCGAGGGCTGCTACTAAATTGACCGGGCGCCCTATAGACGATAACGCAGTAAAAACGATGTCCTGTAATACTTTGGTAGGTGGAGAAGTGACGGACATGCCTCGGAGATCAAATTTGAGAGCATACGGCTCCAAGTTTTGATGCTGACCGTTATTTAATTTAGCGTGGTAATTCAGATAACGGTCTTTCTCTTCATCATAATTGATCTTCAGCGCTGCCACACATTGCTTCTTGATAGCAAACATCAAGTTGAAAATCGAGAAAGTCAGTGCGATAGCTGTATTAGTATTTCTGATCTCTTTTATTAGCTCATCCCGACGTTTACTCTTATCCGCAACGTTTTGGGCTGCAACAGCACCCGCGAAAGCACCAGCAAGAGCACCGACCAAAGATGTCGTGAAGGTAGAGTTACAAAACGAATTGATCGCTTCCCAGGAAATTAAAGGGGTCAAAGCATCTCTCATGGCGAAAATTAAGGTATGAGAAAAGTCTATAAGTTCATTCACCGGATTACCATATTTGGTGTTATTTCTATGAAATTGTTACAGCAGTTAAAACAGCAAACAATAGATTACATTCGCTTTTAGCCCATATGAATCAACTTAAATCAATAGAGTTTAGGTCTTGGAAAGTCAAGTTTATCTAATTTATTAGTAATATTCGGGAGGATTTGCTCCCCGTATGCCGCGCCGAGCACCGGAGCTTTTATCGAGAATAGCCCGAAGGGGAAGCGCATGGATGCGCTGCGTCGGCGGAGGGGCTGGGAAGCCCCTTCTGCCGACCCTCGGTAAAAGCTTCGGAGCGCAGGGAACAAGCGGCATCCGGGTGGCGTTTCTTTTGGTGACTTTTCTTTGGCCAAACAAAGAAAAGTTACTCGGCCGTCGGGCCGAGACCCGACATAAAACAAATAGCCGTCGCGCCAGCGACACAAATCACACAACGCTACCGAATAAAAACACAATCCCCTATAATCGAACTTACTTAAAAATAAGCACCCCAACCATGCCAACCCCCTTCCAGCGTATCGGTATCATCGGCAAGTGCGGCGATCCCGGTATAGCCGCGACGCTGAACGAACTTTTCCGTTACTTAAAAACCCGTGGTCACGACCTCGTCGTAGATAGCGAAAGCGCGGAATTGCTCGAAAATGGCGACATAAAGGGCGCCTATATCGAGCGCCTGCCGGAACTGTGCGACTTGATCATTGCGGTCGGCGGCGACGGCACGTTTTTAGCCGCTGCCCGCGCCGCCGCCGATTTCGAAACACCGCTATTGGGAGTAAACCTCGGCAGGCTGGGCTTTTTGGTGGATATTTCGCCGGAGCAGTTGTCCAACCGCCTGGACAGGATTTTGACCGGGGAATTCAAGAGCGAGCAGCGCCAACTGCTCAGCACCCATATCATCCGCGACCACGAAATCATCCATCAGCAAACCGCCGTCAACGAGGTGGTGGTGCACCGCTGGGTGACGCCGAGCATGATCGAGATCGTCACCAGCATCGACGGCGTGTATCTGAATACCCAGCGTTCGGACGGCCTGATCGTCGCCACGCCAACCGGCTCGACCGCGTATTCCTTGTCGGCCGGCGGCCCGATTCTGCATCCGGCGCTAAATGCCCTGGTGTTGGTGCCATTAAACCCGCATACCTTATCCAATCGCCCTATCGTCATCGACGACAACGTCGTCATCGAGATCCGTTTCAGCCAGACCAAACAGATCAATGCGCTGGTGACTTGCGATCATATGGAGATTCCGGATGTGCGGATCAACGACAAAATCGTCATTAAAAAAGCGGCCAAACCGATTAAAATTTTGCATCCCGCAGATCACGATTTTTTCCATACTTTAAGAAGCAAACTTAACTGGAGCGGCTACCCCGCCTAAGGCCATGCTGTTAAACCTGAACATTATCGACCTCGCCGTAGTCGACGCCTTGGACCTGGACCTGGACCCAGGCATGTCGGTGCTGACCGGCGAAACCGGCGCCGGCAAATCGATTCTACTGACCGCCTTGGGCCTGGCCTTGGGCGACCGCGCCGATTCCGGCTATGTGCGGCCCGGCAGCAAACGCGCCGAAGTAAATATCGAGTTCGATTTAGCCAAAGCACCGCTGGTCAAGCAATGGCTGATCGAGAATGAGCTGGACGACGACGGCCAGTGCATGATCCGCCGCACCATCAGCGACGACGGCCGCTCCAAGGCTTACATCAACAACCGCCCGGTCAATCTGCAAACCCTGCAAGGCCTGAGCCGACAACTGGTAGAAATCCACGGTCAACATGCACATCTGACCTTGCTGGACAGCGAAGAACAACGCCGGCTGCTGGACGGTTTCGCCGGCAACCAGGCCTTGCTGGATAACTTGAATAGCTGTTACCAAAGCTGGAAACAAGCGCACAAGCAACTGCAGCAATTATTAAAAGCCGGCAGCGATCAGGCCGAACGCGAGGAATTGCTGCGCTACCAACTAGACGAATTGCAGCAGCTGGATTTGGAAAATTTCGATTACCAAGCCTTGGCCGACGAGCATCACAAGCTGGCTAACTTGGGCAAAATCCTCGGCGTCGGTCAGCAGCAATTGGATATTTTGTACGACAACGATCAGCAATCGGTCACCGACATGCTGGGTCATGTGATTCATGCCATCAACGAACTGGCGCAATATGCTGGCGAGTTGAACGGCGTTTCCGAATTATTGAGCGACGCTGAAATCCAGATCGGCGAAGCCACCCAACAATTGCGCCGCTTCCTGGAAAATCAGGAAGCCGACCCGCAACAATTGACTTGGCTGGAAAATCAGATCGGTGTGATTCAATCGCTAAGCCGCAAGCATAAAATCCAGCCGGAAGAATTGCCGGAACTGGCCGCGCGCTTTGCTACAGAGCTGGATAACCTCAGCCATAGCAGCGAGCGTATCGAAAGCCTCAATGCCGATTGCGAGCGGCTATTAAGCCAATACCGCAAGCTGGCCGGCGAATTGTCCGCAAGCCGCCGTCAAGCCGGCGCGGAATTGCAACAGCGCATTTCCAACGCCATCAAGGAATTAGGCATGCCGCACGGCGAATTCATCGTCAACCTGCGTACACTGGAGAATGCCGAACCGCAGCGCAACGGTGTGGACAGTATCGAATTTTTGGTCAGCACCAACCCCGGCCTGCCGGCCAAGCCGCTGGCAAAAGTCGCATCCGGTGGCGAGCTGTCGCGAATCAGCTTAGCTATCCAAGTCACCACCAGTACCGACAAAACCACACCGACGATGATTTTCGACGAGGTGGACTCCGGCATCGGCGGCGGCATTGCCGAGATCGTCGGCCAAAAGCTGCGGCGCTTGAGTTTGAACCGGCAGGTGTTGTGCGTCACCCACTTACCGCAAGTCGCGTCGCAAGCGCATCAGCATTTGTTTGTCGCCAAGAATCAGAAAGCGGCGGTGACGTCCTCAACGGTTCGCCGCTTGAGCGATGAGGAACGTGTCAACGAAGTAGCCAGAATGCTGGGCGGCATCACCATCACCGAAAACACCTTGGCGCATGCGCGGGAGATGTTGGCTCTATCCTCATGAACCAACCGGTTATAGGCATATGCACCTCAGAGAGTTTCTCAACAAAGATTATTTTTTAATCCCTATATGCAAACGAAAGGTCAGATGGCTGGTGAAAGATTAGGTTTCACGAAAGAGGGTCGCATCCCCGGACTAGACGCCTTGCGTGGACTGGCTGCAATCAGCGTAGCGGTATTCCACTATCACTATTATTACAACGCGGGCCCGGACTTGCTTGTGTTGTTGCCGGTCTATAACGGCTCTCATTTTCTGGTCGAACTGTTTTTCGTGCTATCGGGTTTTTTGTTGACTCAGGTCTACTCTAATAACCACAGCTACAGTGGCCTGGTGATAAGGCGCGTGGCAAGGTTGTTCCCTTTGCAATGGCTCACCCTGTTGTTGGTTGCGATAGAGCAATACTTTTTCGCGGAAGCTTACGGCAAGCCATTCGTATACAAAATCAATGACTCATATCATTTTTTGCTGAACGTGCTTTTGATTCAACAGGTCGGTTTGCAATCCGGCTTTTCGTTCAACGGCCCCTCTTGGTCGATTTCCGTGGAATGGGTAGTCAACCTGCTATTTTTCGGTTTAATGCTTTCGGCAAGACTGCTATTGCCTTGCTCTATCGTAATAGCCGCTGGATCCGTTGTTCTGCTTGCCATTAGTCAACCATCGCTGACAGATTTGCAGTTATCCTTCGGATTTCTGGACACCGGCCTACTTCGCGTGGGTTTTGGTTTTTTTGTAGGCGTTATAGCAGCCAAAATCGTCATGTATTTCCAACCCCAAGTTAACGGGCGGTGGGACTTGGCAGCACTCGTCAATGCGGTTTTTTTAATTTATTTTCTCTCCTCTACGCCTGTCAACTCGTTGATGCCAGCCCAATTCGTGATCGTGGCTTTAGTGATGCCAACACTAGTGATAGCGTGTTCCAGAGGGAGAATCGTCGGCCGAATTTTGTCAATTCGCCCCCTTACCTGGCTGGGCGATATTTCTTACGCGGTTTATTTAACACATTTTCCACTGCTGATTTTAATTTGGGGATTTCGATTCAAGATACCAATTGCTGTAAATTCGGGCGAAGGTTTGGTTTGTTACACCGCTATTGTCATGATGACCGCACACTTGGTATTTAACTATTTTGAGCGCCCGTCTCAGAAACTGTTACTTCGTTATTTTAGTCCGCGGCGGGCAGCGAGCAGTAAAATTTAGTTTAGGTGAGGGCAGAATGGGAATCCTCAACAGGAAAAGCAGTTTGAGATTCGGCGTACTCAGGCTTTACTTCATCCTCTGTTGTTTCCCAAATATCGCCAATGCCGATATTGATTTATTCGTTATGGTCGGTCAGAGCAATATGCAAGGATACGCGGGCAATGCTGAGAAATTTCCTTGTGATTCGTTCGTTAAAGACTTGTCTATAAATTTTTATTACATACAACCGGTTTCCAAACGCCAACTAGCGGAAAAAGCTGAAGCGGAAACTCAACACCCAAGCGAATCAAGTACGTCAATCATTGCATCGTTAGGAAAATCTTGGCGTAATTTCCGGTTGCGTTTGAACAGAGTTTTTGAATGTCCACCACCGCCCTTACCTTCCCAAGAGTGGACGTTTTTAGGCCCACAATGGAAAAGGTTTCCCAAGGGGCATTTTGGCCCGGAAATCAGCTTTGCCAGAGCGATGGCTGATCAAGGGTTCAACCCGGCAATTTTCAAGTATTCCAAAGAATCGACTAGCCTCGCTGAAGACTGGTTAGGGCCAAATCAAAATGGCTTATATGACGATTTTGTCAAACATCTAAGATCCGCCATATCCAAATTAGCTGGGAGCGGTGAGCCAGTGCGGATCCGTGGACTGTTTTGGATACAAGGAGAGAATGACGCAATAACCCTCGAAAACGCCAAACTTTACCTTGACAGGCTGAACTCAATTCTTCGCCACCTCCGCAAGGAAGTCATAGGTGATGCAGTTCCCATAATACTCGGCGCCGACGAAGCGCATCCCAGCATGCAAATGAATCCGCAAGTCCAAGCAGCACAAGAGTTTCTCGCAGACCAAGAAGAATGTGTCGCCAGATCATCCATGCTCGGTCTGCAAAAAGCAGACTCGACACACTTAACCCCCGCTGGACTCGTTCAACACGGACTGAGACTAGCTGAGACACATAGGCAATTGACCGAGAAATGTGCTCACCGATAAATGTCGCGCATCAATCAGCAAGGCACCTTGAATCGATCTTGCAAGACTATCGCTTAAACTGACTAACCAACTCATTCAATTGCGCAGCCAATTTCACCAACTCGTTACTGGCGGCATTAGTCTGCGCGGCATCCTGAGCCGTGCGCTCGGTGAGTTGGCCGATATTGGTGATACTTTGCCCCACGTGCTGTGCAACACGGCTTTGATTGTCGGCGGCTTGCGACATCCGCGAGTTCAATTGGCGAATCTGTGTGACCCGTTCGGCAATCGCGCTTAAACCCTGGTCGGCGCTTTGCACTTGTTCGCGGCGCTGCTCGGCGCTGTTTTTGGCGTTGTTCATCACCGTCACCGCGTCTTTGGCTTCGCGTTGCAATTGATCGATGATGCTTTGAATTTCCTCGGTTGCCTTATGCGAACGCGTCGCTAGGGTGCGGACTTCGTCTGCTACCACCGCAAACCCGCGCCCTTGCTCACCGGCCCTGGCGGCTTCGATGGCGGCGTTCAAAGCTAACAAATTGGTTTGCTCGGCCAGGCCTTTGATCACATCCAACACCGCGCCGACACCGTTACTTTTCTGATCCAGGCGTTTGATGACTTCAGCGGCGCGGTCGATTTCATTCACCAGTTCGTTGATACCATTGATGGCATTTTTAGTCGTCGCCGCGCCTTGCGCAGCCTGCTGATCGGCCTCCACCGAGGCTTGCGCCGCACCGGTC
>NZ_JANIBL010000087.1 GCF_024505055.1 Methylomonas rosea | reverse complement strand
TGAGTAATAACCGGTTTTGATTCAAAAAATATTTTCTGAATAGGTCAGTAGTTCAATTGGTAGAGCAGCGGTCTCCAAAACCGCAAGTTGGGGGTTCGAGTCCCTCCTGGCCTGCCATTCAGGAAATCTTCATAATTTAATTCAAGTTGACTAAATGAACGCACACGCAGAAGAAGTCTCCTCAGTGGTGGACATCGTAAAGTTGGCTTTATCTCTGGTTTTAGTTGTTGCCGGCATTTCAGCGTTCTATTACTTCTCTGATTTCCAGCTTCTTTACCGCGTCTTGGTTTTGGTGGGTGTTTTGGCTGCCGCGGTAGCTGTTGCCTTTGCTACTGCTAAAGGTCGTGGTTTATGGGGGTTTATGCTGGAGTCCAAGCAGGAATTCAAGAGGATCGTATGGCCCACTAAAGACGAGGCGGTTCGTACTACGCTGATGGTTTTTTTAATGGTGTTCATAGTCGGCTTAATACTGTGGTTGCTAGATATGTTTTTGTTTTGGGGTGTTCAGCTTTTGATGAGCCAGGGGATTAAATAATGACACTTCGCTGGTATGTCGTTCATGCGTATTCCAACTTTGAAAACAAAGTTAAGCAGGCGCTGGAAGAGCGTATAAAACGGGAAGGACTGGAAGAGTTTTTTGGGAAAATTCTAGTTCCTACTGAAGAAGTTGTTGAAATGCGCATGGGTCAGCAGCGTAAAAGTGAAAGAAAATTCTTTCCGGGTTACGTCCTTGTTCAAATGGAATTGAATGACGAAACGTGGCATTTGGTTAGAAACGTCCCTAGAGTGTTGGGTTTTATTGGTGGAGCCTCAGACAGGCCGTCACCAATCTCAGAAAAAGAAGCGATGGCAATATTGAATCGCGTTGAAGAGGGTGTAAATAAACCAAGGCCTAAAGTGTTGTTCGAGGTTGGGGAGGTTGTTCGGATTACCGATGGCCCATTTAAAGACTTTAATGGCAATATTGAAGAAGTTAATTACGAGAAAAGTCGCTTGCGCGTGTCCGTGCTTATTTTCGGTCGATCTACACCAGTCGAATTAGAATTTGGACAGGTTGAAAAAGTCTAATTTACAGTTTGAGATTTTTATGAATCCCTGTCATTTATATGGCCGGGATTTTTGTTTGTTGGGGAGCTGAAAAGCGTTTGCACCCGTTAGGAGTATAAAATGGCAAAAAAAATTGATTCATACATCAAGCTGCAAGTAAAAGCAGGTGAGGCAAATCCTAGTCCACCAATCGGTCCTGCATTAGGTCAGCGTGGTGTCAATATTATGGAGTTCTGCAAGGCGTTTAATGCGAGAACTCAAGAAGTTGAGAAAGGCCTGCCTTTACCTGTTGTTATCACCGTTTATAGCGATAAAAGCTTTACTTTTATTACTAAAACGCCGCCAGCTTCTGTTTTGTTGAAAAAAGCAGTTGGTATTAAAAGCGGCAGTAGCAAACCGAATTCTAATAAAGTTGGCACGGTCTCACGTGCGCAATTGGAAGAAATCGCGAAAACCAAAATGGAAGATTTGAATGCAGCTAATTTGGAAGCGGCGATAAGAATTATTGCGGGAAGCGCTCGCAGCATGGGTTTGAACGTGGAGGGCGTGTAATGGCAAAAGTAACTAAAAAAGCAAAGGCTATCAAAGAAAAGGTAGTCAGAAGCAAACAATATTCGGTTGCCGAAGCAGTGGCTCTGTTAAAAGAATTTGCAAATAGCAAGTTTGATGAGTCGGTTGATGTCAGTGTTAACTTAGGTGTTGATCCACGTAAATCCGATCAAAACGTTCGTGGTGCCTCTGTGCTGCCTAACGGAACAGGCAAAACTGTAAGAGTTGCTGTGTTTACTCAAGGCCCAAATGCTGATGCCGCGCGCGAAGCTGGTGCGGACATCGTCGGTATGGATGATTTGGCCGAGCAAGTTAAACGCGGCGAAATGAACTTCGATGTAGTTATTGCCTCACCTGACGCAATGCGCGTGGTTGGTCAATTGGGTCAAATTTTAGGTCCAAGAGGCCTGATGCCAAACCCGAAAGTAGGTACCGTAACGCCTGACGTCGTTACAGCAGTCAAAAATGCCAAATCAGGGCAGGTCAGATACCGCACAGATAAATCAGGCATCATTCATTGCTCTATCGGTAAAGTCTCTTTCGATGAAACCTCGCTTAAACAAAATTTGGAATTTTTAATTTCAGATTTGAAAAAAGCTAAGCCCACAGCAGCGAAGGGCGTGTATCTGAAAAAGATTGCATTGTCTTCGACTATGGGTCCGGGTTTGTGGATCGATCAAAGCAGTATCGATATTTAAAATAACAAGTTTTAAGGCTTTGGGTTGCCGAGTTGTCGGCAACCGTCAAAGACCGTAGGTGCGAAAGCTTAATTTTCCTACGCAGACGGGAGCTGGAGCCGCAAAGTTGGTGAAAGGGACCGTGAAAGGGGCATCGCAAGATGCGTTTCATAGATCCGATGCATATCGGAAAGTACCGGAGGTAGATGTGGCACTCAATTTAGATAGCAAAAAAGTTGTCGTAGAGGAAGTTGCTGAATTCGCCGCTAAAGCCCACTCCGCAATTGCTGCGGAATATCGGGGTTTGACAGTTACCGAATTAACGGAACTGCGTAAAACCGCGAGAGAAACGGGCGTTTATTTGCGCGTAGTCAAAAATACACTGGCTAAACGTGCTGTCGCTGGGACTGAGTTTGAATGTATGCAGGAAGGACTGGTTGGTCCTTTAATTCTGGCATTTTCCATGGAAGATCCAGGCTGCGCAGCACGACTCATCAGCGAATTCTCCAAAGGCCATAACAAGTTGATCGCAAAAGTAGTCGCGATCGGCGGACAGGCTTTTGACGGATCGGAGCTAGATAGATTGGCAAGATTGCCAACCCGTGATCAAGGTATCAGCATGCTGATGTCTGTCATGAAAGCACCGGTTGAGAAACTCGCGCGTACTCTGGCTGCAATCAGAGACGAGAAAGAAGCGGCATAATCTCGCGTTAACCAGTTAAAACTCATTAATTTTAGAGGAATACACAATGGCAATTTCACAACAAGACATCTTGGAAGCAGTCTCTAATATGACTGTGATGGAAATCGTTGATCTGATTTCAGCGATGGAAGAAAAGTTTGGCGTTTCTGCTGCTGCGGCAGTGGCGGTTGCAGCTCCTGTAGCGGCGGCTGTTGTTGAAGAGCAAACCGAGTTCGATGTTATCTTGACCGGTTTCGGCGAAAACAAAGTAGCGGTTATTAAAGCAGTTCGCGGCTTGACAGGCTTGGGCTTGAAAGAAGCTAAAGACGCTGTTGAAGGCGCACCAACTACCGTTAAAGAAGGTGTCAACAAAGCCGAAGCTGAAGCGGCGAAAAAAGAGCTTGAAGAAGCTGGCGCAACTGCCGAAATCAAATAAGTATCTTGACTGCATACCAGGCATAAGCCTACCAAACCGGGCTGACGGCATTTTGCCGTCGGCCTTTTACTGTTTCTAAAACAGTAGTAAATAATCTCTGACGACGAAGGTATAGAAGCAATATGGCCTATTCTTTTACCGAAAAAAAGCGTATCCGTAATAATTTTGGGAAGGGTTCCGAAGTATTGGAAGTCCCATATCTTTTGGCAACACAAATTGATTCGTATGCAAACTTCTTGCAGTCTGGCATAGAGCCGGATAAACGACGCAATCAAGGACTGCATGCCGCATTCTCCAGCGTGTTTCCGGTGGTGAGCCATTCAGGCTATGCCGTATTGGAGTATGTTAAATATCGCTTGGGGGAACCCGCATTCGATGTAAGAGAATGTCAACAGCGCGGCGCCACATTTTCGGCTCCGTTGCGCGTATTAGTGCGTCTAGTGATCTATGACAAAGATGCGCCAGCCAACACTAAAGTCGTCAAAGATATTAGAGAGCAAGAAGTTTACATGGGTGAACTGCCTCTAATGACCGACAACGGCACTTTTGTGATTAACGGTACCGAGCGGGTCATTGTGTCGCAGTTGCACAGATCTCCCGGTGTATTCTACGATCACGACAAGGGTAAAACCCATTCTTCCGGTAAATTGCTGTTCAATGCACGGGTGATACCGTATCGCGGCTCATGGTTGGATTTCGAATTCGATCATAAAGATGCCGTTTACGTGCGTATAGACAGGCGCAGAAAGATTCCAGCCACTATCTTGTTACGGGCTTTAGGATATGAAAACGAAGAAATGATCAACATTTTCTTCGAAACCAACAAGTTCTCCTTGAGCGCCGAAAAATTGATGTTCCACGTTATCCCGGACAGGCTGCGTGGCGAAATGGCTGTCTTTGATATCAAGCACGACGGTAACGTCGTCATCGAAGAAGGTCGCAGAATTACCGCCAAACATGTTCGCCAACTGGAAAAGTCCGGTGTCACTGAAATCGAAGTGCCTAGAGACTATTTGTATGGAAAAATTCTTGGTCACAATGTTGTCGATACATCCACCGGCGAGTTGTTAGCCAGCGTTAATGACGAAATCACCGATAATTTATTGCAGAAGTTGATCGATGCGGGTGTACGCGAGATTAATACTTTGTATGTCAACGATTTGGATAGAGGTCCTTACATCTCCAATTCGATGCGCCTGGATACCACCACAAATCGCTTAGAAGCGCTGGTGGAAATCTACCGAATGATGCGTCCTGGCGAGCCGCCTACCGTCGAGTCTGCGGAAAATTTATTCGAAAACCTGTTTTTTACGGACGAACGTTACGACCTGTCCGCCGTTGGCCGGATGAAATTCAACCGTCGTTTGGGTCGTGAAGAAACCGAAGGATTGGGTACGCTAAGCAAAGAAGACATCATTGATGTACTCAAAGAGCTAATAAAGATTAGAAACGGTAACGGTACAGTTGACGATATCGACCATTTGGGGAACAGACGTGTGCGTTCCGTTGGCGAAATGATCGAAAACCAGTTTCGTATAGGTTTGGTGCGAGTTGAACGAGCCGTCAGAGAGCGTCTGACTTTAGCTGATTCCGAAGGCTACATGCCACAGGAAATCATCAATGCGAAGCCTGTTTCCGCTGCGGTAAAAGAGTTCTTCGGTTCCAGCCAGTTGTCGCAGTTTATGGACCAAAACAATCCGCTGTCGCAAGTTACCCATAAACGCCGGGTTTCGGCTTTGGGGCCAGGCGGTTTGGCCAGAGAACGCGCTGGCTTCGAGGTTCGTGACGTTCACACCACTCACTATGGTCGGGTTTGTCCCATCGAAACGCCAGAGGGACCGAACATTGGTTTGATTAACTCTCTGTCGGTGTACGCTAGAACCAACGAATATGGCTTCCTGGAAACACCTTATCGGAAAGTAGTTGATGGTAAAGTAACCGATCAGGTCGATTACATCTCAGCGATCGAAGAAGGTGAGTACGTTATTGCGCAATCTAGCGTTGCGGTTGACGAAAGCGGCAAATTGGTTGAAGGCTTAGTATCTTGCCGTTACAAAGACGAATTCACTTTGGCCTCCTCCGAAACTGTGCAGTATATGGACGTATCGTCCAAACAGATCGTTTCCGTGGCGGCATCGATTATTCCGTTCCTTGAGCACGATGACGCGAACCGGGCTTTGATGGGGTCCAACATGCAACGCCAAGCAGTTCCCACGCTACGCGCTGAAAAGCCGTTGGTCGGTACCGGTATGGAACGCGTTGTAGCTAAAGACTCGGGTGTAACCGTCGTGGCAACGCGAGGTGGTCGTATCGAAGCGGTCGACGCTGCGCGCATCGTGGTGCGCGCGAACGATAACGAAACCGTAGCAGGCGTGCCAGGTGTTGATATTTATAACTTGATTAAATATACGCGTTCCAATCAAAACACCTGTATTAACCAAAAACCACTGGTCAAACTCGGTGACATAGTCAGAGCCGGCGATATTTTGGCGGACGGTCCATCGACCGACATTGGCGAATTAGCCTTGGGTCAAAACATGCTGATCGCCTTCATGCCTTGGAACGGCTATAACTTCGAAGACTCGATTCTGGTTTCAGAGCGGGTGGTAAAGGAAGATCGCTTTACAACGATTCATATCGAAGAAAAAACCTGCGTAGCCCGCGAAACCAAGCACAGCCCGGAAGAGATTACCGCGGATATTCCAAACGTTAGCGAAGAAGCCTTATCCAAACTGGACGAATCTGGCATCGTTTATGTTGGTGCGGAAGTCAAGGGCGGCGATATTCTGGTTGGTAAAGTAACGCCAAAAGGCGAAACGCAATTAACGCCGGAAGAAAAACTGCTGAGAGCCATTTTCGGCGAAAAAGCAGCCGATGTTAAGGACACCTCTCTGCGGGTGCCCGGCAACGTTCGCGGTACGGTCATCGATGTTCAGGTTTTCACCCGTGACGGTGTCAAGAAGGACAAACGGGCGCTGGAAATCGAAGATGCGGAAATTAAGCGTTATCGGAAAGACTTGGACGATCAATTGAAAATCGTCGAGCACGATATTTTTGCTCGGGTAAAAACCTTGTTGACTGGCAAAAAGGCTGAAAAAGGTCCGAACGGTCTGAAAAAAGGTGAAGAGATTACCGCCGATTACCTGGATGGGCTGGTACCTTCTGAACTATTGAAAATCCGCACGCAGGACGAAGACGTTAACGTGCAGTTGGAGACCGTTGCGGAACATGTCGAGCAGCAACGCAAAGAGTTCGACGAACGTTTCGAGCAGAAAAAGAAAAAAATCACGATGGGCGATGATTTGGCGCCAGGTGTGTTGAAAATGGTCAAAGTGTATTTGGCCGTGAAAAAACGCATTCAGCCGGGCGATAAAATGGCCGGACGCCATGGTAATAAAGGTGTTATTTCGCAAATCGTGCCGATTGAAGATATGCCCTATACCGCTGACGGCAATCCTGTCGACATTTTGTTAAATCCTCTCGGTGTACCGTCGCGGATGAACGTCGGGCAGGTGCTGGAAACGCATTTGGGTTGGGCTTCCAAAGGCTTGGGTATCAAGATCGGTAAGATGCTGGAAGCTCAGGCAAAAGTGGTGGAAATTCGTGGTTTCTTGGAAAGAATTTACAATTGCAGCGGCAGAAAAGAAGATCTGAATTCGTTTACCGATAAAGAAATTCTGGAGATGGCGGTCAATCTGGTTGCCGGTGTGCCGATGGCGACGCCAGTTTTCGATGGTGCTTCAGAAGAAGATATCCGCACCATGCTGCGTTTGGCCGATTTGCCGGAACATGGTCAAACTGTGCTTTACGACGGCTTGACCGGCGAACCGTTCGAGCGGGAAGTTACCGTGGGTTACATGTATATGCTGAAGTTGAACCACTTGGTGGACGACAAAATGCATGCGCGTTCGACTGGGCCATATAGTCTTGTCACGCAACAGCCGTTGGGTGGTAAAGCGCAATTCGGTGGTCAGCGTTTCGGTGAGATGGAGGTTTGGGCGCTCGAGGCCTATGGCGCGGCTTATACATTGCAAGAAATGTTGACGGTCAAATCCGACGACGTCACAGGCAGAACCAGAATGTATAAAAACATTGTCGATGGCAACCATTCAATGGAAGCCGGCATGCCGGAATCATTCAATGTCTTAGTGAAAGAGATACGTTCGCTGGCAGTGAATATCGAAATGGAACAAGATTAATTACGTTCTGTGAGAGATAGATTCTGGACAATATCGGATAACATTTAAAGAGGATAAGCTCTTGAAAGATTTAATGAATTTCTTAAAACGTCAAGGTCGGACAGATGATTTTGACAATATCCGCATTGGATTGGCTTCTCCGGACATGATTCGTTCATGGTCTTATGGTGAAGTGAAAAAGCCTGAGACAATCAACTACCGTACCTTTAAACCGGAGCGTGACGGTCTGTTTTGCGCCAAGATTTTTGGACCGATCAGCGATTACGAGTGCTTGTGCGGTAAATACAAGCGTCTGAAGCATCGCGGCGTCATCTGCGAAAAATGCGGAGTAGAGGTTACTCTGTCTAAAGTACGCCGGGAAAGAATGGGCCATATCGATTTGGCCAGCCCGGTAGCGCACATTTGGTTCTTGAAATCACTGCCGTCGCGGATTGCATTGTTGTTGGATATGACGCTGCGCTCTATCGAGCGCGTGTTGTATTTCGAGACATTCGTGGTGATTGATCCGGGTATGTCGCCATTGGAAAAAGGCCAGTTGCTGACCGACGAAGAATATTTGAACGCGGTTGAGGAACACGGGGATGATTTCGTCGCAAAAATGGGCGCGGAAGCGATCTATGATCTGCTCAAATCAATTGATTTGAAAGAAGAAATCAACACGCTGCGTGAAGAAATCAATGCGACGAATTCTGATACCAAAATCAAAAAATATTCGAAGCGTCTGAAGGTTATTGACTCTTTGCTGGCGTCCAATAATCGTCCGGAATGGATGATTATGACCGTGTTGCCTGTTTTGCCTCCTGAGTTGCGCCCGCTGGTGCCGCTGGATGGTGGCCGTTTTGCGACTTCCGATTTGAATGATTTGTATCGCCGGGTAATCAACAGAAACAATCGTTTGACGCGCTTGTTGGATTTGAACGCGCCTGACATTATCGTCCGCAATGAAAAACGTATGCTGCAAGAGGCGGTTGACGCCTTGCTGGATAACGGTCGTCGTGGTCGCGCGATTACCGGTAGCAACAGACGTCCGTTGAAATCTTTGGCCGATATGATCAAAGGTAAGCAAGGCCGTTTCCGGCAAAACCTGTTGGGTAAGCGCGTCGATTACTCCGGTCGTTCGGTTATCGTGGTCGGTCCGACATTAAGACTGCACCAATGCGGCTTGCCGAAAAAGATGGCGTTGGAACTGTTCAAGCCGTTCATATTTAGCAAATTGCAGCTGCGTGGTTTGGCGACAACTATCAAAGCTGCCAAGAAAATGGTAGAGCGCGAAGGCGCCGAAGTATGGGATATTCTCGAAGAAGTTATTCGCGAACACCCAGTATTGCTGAATCGTGCCCCAACTTTGCATAGATTGGGTATTCAAGCATTCGAGCCGATTTTGATCGAAGGCAAAGCCATTCAGCTGCATCCCTTGGTGTGTAGTGCGTTTAATGCCGACTTCGACGGCGACCAAATGGCGGTGCATATACCATTATCTATCGAGGCGCAGCTCGAAGCGCGTACCTTGATGATGGCGACGAACAACATTTTGTCACCCGCTAACGGTGAGCCAGTGATCAACCCATCCCAAGACGTGGTATTGGGTTTGTATTACATTACTCGGGAAAAAATCAATGCGATAGGTGAAGGTAGTGTTTTCGGTGACTTGTCCGAGGTAATGCTGGCTCTCGACGCTAAAGCCGTTGAATTACAAAGCAAAATTGAAGTACGCGTCACCGAGAAACTCAAAACACCGGAAGGCGATTTTGAAACCATCGTGAGTAGAAAGAAAACAACGGTGGGACGCGCGATTGTTTGGGGCATTGTGCCTGACGGTATGCCCTACGAGTTGGTCAACGTAGACATGACCAAGAAGAACATTTCCCGGTTGATCAACTATAGCTACCGCTATCTCGGGATCAAAGAAACCGTGATGTTGGCGGATAAGATCATGTACCTGGGATTTAAATACGCTACGCGTTCCGGGGTGTCTTTCGGTATTGAAGACATGGAGATTCCTGTCAAGAAAGCCGACATCATCCGATCTGCCGATGCCGAAGTTAACGAAATCCAGAACCAGTACGCGTCCGGCTTGGTTACAGACGGCGAACGCTATAACAAGGTTGTCGACATCTGGTCACGAGCCAATGATCAAGTCGCGAAAGTGATGATGGAAGGCTTGGGTGAAGACGAAGTCGTAAACTCAAAAGGTGAGAAGGTAAAACAAAAGTCTTTCAACTCCATCTTTATGATGGCTGAGTCCGGCGCGCGGGGTTCTGCGGCACAGATTCGCCAGTTGGCAGGTATGCGTGGTTTGATGGCTAAGCCTGATGGCTCCATCATCGAAACGCCGATTACCGCTAACTTCCGCGAAGGTTTGGACGTATTACAGTACTTCATTTCAACCCACGGTGCTCGCAAGGGCTTGGCCGATACCGCGCTGAAAACCGCTAACTCAGGTTACTTGACTCGCCGTTTGGTAGACGTCGCGCAGGATTTGGTTATCGCCGAATCCGATTGCGGCACTCAAAACGGCCTGACCATGATGCCGATTATCGAAGGCGGCGACGTAGTTGAACCATTGGTAGATCGCGTACTAGGACGGGTTGCGGCTATGGACGTAACTGATCCAGCCGGTAACAACGTTCTGATTCCTGCCGGCACGATGATTGATGAAAATCTGGTCACGGTTCTGGAAGATAACGGCGTCGATAAAATGTTGGTTCGTTCAGTGATCACATGTGAGTCTCGTCAAGGCGTTTGCGCCAAATGCTACGGTCGCGATTTAGGGCGCGGTCACTTGGTTAACATAGGCGAAGCTGTCGGCGTTGTAGCGGCTCAGTCGATTGGTGAGCCAGGTACCCAGTTAACAATGCGGACTTTCCACATCGGTGGTGCTGCCTCTCGATCTGCTGCTGTTAGCAACGTGCAGGTTAAATCGAGCGGTACTGCGAAGCTCAATAACTTGAAAACTGTAAAGAACAGAGAAAACAATCTTGTAGCTGTGTCGCGGTCGGGCGAGGTTGGAGTGATGGACGATTACGGTCGTGAGCGCGAACGTTACAAAATACCTTATGGTGCTGTATTGTCGGTTGGTGACGGTAGTCCGGTCAGTGCCGGCGATATCATTGTTAATTGGGATCCGCACACTCACCCAGTTATCACCGAGGTAGACGGTTTTATTCAGCTGATCGATTTTATGGACGGTATTACTGTTCAAGAACAATCGGATGACGTAACTGGCTTAACCTCGCGAGTGGTTACCGATCCTAAGCAAAGAAGCTCGGCTGGTAAAGAATTGCGGCCTATGGTTCGTCTTCTTGATGAGCAAGGCGGACAAATCAATTTGCCGGGAACTGATATTCCCGCCCAATACTTCTTGCCAGCAGGCGCTATCGTCGGTGTCAAAGACGGCGGGGAAGTAAAGGTTGGTGACGTTTTGGCGAGAATTCCGCAAGAGTCCAGTAAAACAAGGGATATTACCGGTGGTTTGCCACGGGTCGCTGACTTGTTTGAAGCGCGTAAAACCAAAGATCCTGCGATTTTGGCCGAGGCAACCGGTATGGTCTCCTTTGGTAAAGAAACTAAGGGCAAACAGCGCGTCATCATCACTGATTCGGAAGGTGAGCAATATGAAACACTTATTCCAAAGTGGCGCCATATCACTGTGTTCGAGGGTGAGTTTGTCGATAAAGGCGAAACCATCGCTGAAGGTGAATTGACCCCGCATGACATTTTAAGATTACGTGGTATCGAAGAGTTGGCTGACTACCTGGTAAAAGAAATCCAGGATGTCTATCGTTTGCAAGGTGTGAAAATCAATGACAAGCACATTGAGGCAATCATCCGTCAAATGCTCAGAAAAGTTGAGATTACCGCGTCTGGTGATACCGATTTTGTCAAGGGAGAGCAGGTCGAGCGCACTATGATTAACGCGGTTAATGACCAAGTTGAAAGAGAAGGGAAGATTCCGGCTAGCTACGATTCTTTGCTGTTGGGCATCACGAAAGCGTCGTTGGCCACCGAGTCATTTATCTCGGCGGCTTCGTTCCAGGAGACAACTCGTGTATTGACCGATGCTGCGGTAAGAGGCATCAGCGATAGCTTGAATGGCTTGAAAGAGAACGTAATTGTTGGGCGTCTCATCCCAGCAGGTACTGGTTTGGCTTACCATGAACAACGGCGTAAGAGAAGAGCTGCGGACTCTGGTTCCGGCTCAGAAACGGCCACCCAGGCCATTGAAGCCGTTGACGTTGAAGAAGCTTTGAAACAAGCATTGAATGTAGAGTAGAGATTCTCAAAAATGCTTGACCTGGTTCTATTGTAAAGGTATTATGCTCTGCTCACATCAGCCAATAGGTTTGGGCGGAGCTATATTGATCTGTGGTTGCACAGATTTCTTTATTGCTTATTAAACATTGCATATTCGGAGTAGTTAAGAATGGCCACGATCAATCAATTGGTCCGTAAGCCTCGTGCTAAAAAAATAGAGAAGACTAACGTTCCGGCGTTGGAAGCTTGTCCGCAAAGACGCGGGGTTTGTACCAGGGTTTATACCACAACCCCTAAAAAGCCAAACTCGGCACTGCGTAAGGTTGCAAGGGTAAGGTTGACCAATGGTGCCGAGGTAAGTAGCTACATTGGTGGTGAGGGTCATAATCTTCAGGAGCATTCCGTGGTGTTGATTCGGGGTGGTCGTGTAAAAGATTTGCCAGGTGTTCGCTATCACGTGGTTCGGGGAAGTCTCGATACTTCTGGTGTTAAGGATAGAAAATGTGGTCGCTCCAAATATGGCGCGAAAAGACCTAAGAAATAAAGGTTGATAACAGATGTCAAGAAGAAGAGTTGCTGCAAAAAGAGTCATTAATCCGGATCCGCGTTTTGGCAGTGATATGCTGTCAAAATTCATGAATATGATCATGGAGGATGGTAAGAAGTCTGTCGCCGAGAAAATCGTTTACGGTGCTTTGGACGTCATTGAAGGTAAAGGCCATAAAGAGTCTTTAGATTTGGTAGCAAAAGCATTGGAAAATGTCCAGCCGCGGGTTGAGGTTAAATCTCGCCGGGTTGGTGGTGCGACTTATCAGGTGCCTGTAGAGGTGCGTCCTGCTAGAAGGTTGGCGTTGTCCATGCGGTGGTTGATTGATGCTGCGCGCAAGCGTAACGAAAGAACCATGGCTGCTAAGTTGGCTGGTGAGTTGTTGGATGCGTCGGAAGGTCGTGGGGCAGCAGCAAAGAAACGCGAAGATACGCATAGAATGGCGGAAGCAAATAAAGCGTTTGCTCATTATCGCTGGTAATAAAGTTATATTGGATTGTTGTTGTGGCTCGTAAGACGCCTATAGAGCGTTACCGTAATATAGGCATCATGGCTCATATCGATGCTGGAAAAACAACAACCACCGAGAGAATTCTGTTTTATACGGGTGTTTCTCACAAGATGGGCGAAGTCCATGATGGTGCCGCTACTATGGACTGGATGGAGCAGGAGCAAGAAAGAGGAATAACAATCACCTCTGCGGCGACTACGTGCTTCTGGTTTGGTATGGAAAAGCAATATCCGGAGCATCGGATCAACATAATTGATACGCCTGGGCATGTTGATTTTACGATAGAGGTGGAGCGGTCGCTGCGTGTTTTGGACGGTGCGTGCGCTGTGTTTTGTGCTGTAGGTGGGGTGGAGCCTCAGTCAGAAACGGTGTGGCGTCAGGCAAACAAGTACCATGTGCCAAGGTTGGCGTTTGTGAATAAAATGGATCGTTCCGGGGCTAATTTTTTGCGCGTCGTTGAGCAGATTAAAACGCGACTAGGTAGTGTCGTAGTGCCGATGCAGCTACCGATTGGGGCGGAAGAAAGTTTCAAAGGTGTTGTGGATTTGCTGAAAATGAAGGCTATCTACTGGGAAGATGCCAACATGGGTGTGGGCTTTACGGAAATGGAAATTCCGGCAGAAATACAAGATGTCGCTACAGAATGGCGTGAACGTATGATTGAAGCTGCTGCTGACGCATCTGAAGAATTAATGGATAAATACCTTGAAAAAGGTGTTTTGACAAACGAGGAAGTAAAGCAGGGTATAAGAACGCAGGTTCTGCAGAATAAGTTGGTCCCGGCTTATTGTGGGTCAGCGTTTAAGAACAAAGGTGTGCAGTGTGTTCTCGATGGTGTGATAGATTTTCTGCCGTCCCCTCTCGATATAAAGCCTGTAGAAGGTCTGTCGGATGCGGAGAGTGGCACGGTTCGTAGCGCCTCTGATGATGAGCCTTTCTCAGCCTTGGCATTTAAAATAGCCACAGACCCATTTGTTGGAACGCTGACTTTTTTTAGGGTTTATTCCGGGTTGGTCAAATCTGGAGATGTGGTTTTAAATGCTGGTAAGGGTAAAAAAGAAAGGATTGGACGCATCGTGCAGATGCATGCCAACAGTCGCGTCGAAATCAGTGAAGTAAGAGCGGGTGAAATAGCGGCGTTTATTGGGCTGAAAGACGTAACAACCGGCGATACTCTTTGTGACATTGAAAAGCCGATTTTGCTCGAGAAAATGGAATTCCCCGAGCCGGTCATTGCTGTGGCTGTAGAGCCAAGAACAAAGGCAGATCAGGATAAAATGGGAGCTGCACTAGCCAAACTGGCCCAAGAAGATCCTTCCTTTAGAGTCGGTAGTGATCCGGAATCGGGTCAAACAATAATTTCAGGCATGGGTGAATTGCATCTTGAAATTATCGTTGACCGAATGAAAAGAGAGTTTAACGTAGCGGCAAATGTGGGGGCGCCGCAAGTTGCTTACAGGGAAACGATTAAGAGCGTCGTTGAGTGTGAAGGGAAATTTATAAGGCAGTCTGGCGGCAAGGGTCAATACGGACATGTGTGGCTCAGGTTAGAACCAAAGGAACCCGGTTCGGGCTACGAATTTGTGAATGAAGTGGTTGGCGGTGCTATTCCGAAGGAATATCTTCCAGCTATAGATAAAGGTGTGCAAGAGCAAATGGAGAACGGCGTTTTAGCTGGTTTTCCGGTTGTTGATGTAAAGGTTAGTTTATTCGATGGTTCATATCATGATGTCGATTCGAATGAAATGGCTTTCAAGATAGCAGGATCTATGTGCTTCAGGGATGGGGCTAAGACTGCAAATCCTGCGTTGCTGGAGCCCATTATGAAGGTCGAGGTAGTAACCCCCGAGGATTATATGGGCGAGGTAGTGGGTGACATTAATCGACGGAGAGGTGTTATTCATGGAATGGAAGATGTTCCGGCCGGAAAAGTAATAGAGTGCGAAGTGCCTCTTGCTGAAATGTTCGGTTATGCCACGGATCTTAGGTCGGCGACTCAGGGCAGAGCAACGTACAGTATGCAGTTTGAAAGATATAACGAAGCACCTGCAAATATTGCGGAAGCGATTATTAGAAAAGTATCTTAAATTTTTTACATATCAGGTATTGAATCATGG
>NZ_JANIBL010000086.1 GCF_024505055.1 Methylomonas rosea | reverse complement strand
CAAACGATTATAAAATCTCTCTTTAATTATTCGTTTAATTTTAGCCTGTCCCGCCTCAGCTTTTTCGAAATACTCTTCGCGGGAAAATAACCTATATTTATGATTTAGAATTTCGATTACCTCTCGACTTGCATAGCCGTTATGCTTAGCAATAAACCAATCAACGGAATTCAAGTTATCATCCACAAAGTCTCCGTCAAATATCACGGAGTTACCAGAGTCAAGAACAATATGTTCATCCATCCAGCGTTTTTCTATGTGCGCTTGCCCAGCCTTCCAAATTCTAAGCAATACTAAAGGATACCGATCACCGTGTTGAATCCAACGCCCAAGAAAATGATGCTTACGCTTTAGATAAATTCCGCTTATATCTCTGGGTAACTCTGGAAACTTTCTTATAATTTCCTCTACCAAAGTAGGCTCTAGATATTCATCGGCATCCATTCTCATTATCCAGCCCGTATGAATTGGGCAATTATCAAGACCCCACTGAAATTGCGCTGCGTGATTAATAAAAGGGTTTTGATAAACCTTTGCCCCTAACGCTTCGGCTAACTTAACCGTATTATCACTAGAATACGAATCAACGACAAACACTTCCGAAACGATAGGAAGGACGCTGCTTATACAACGCTCAATGTGCTTTTCCTCGTTGTACGTTAAAATAATGACAGATATGTCGCTCATAATTTCCTATTTTTATCCCCCGAAACTCAATACTAGTGCTTGATGATCACTTTATCGATAGGCATACGCTCGGACCTTGCAACAACAAGATCAATCGGCTCAGGCAAACCAAAAGCAATCATGACTATCAATCTCTCGCCCACTGATATTCTTCCAACTTTACAAATATCAAGCTCTCTATTATTTGATACAGCAAGATTTAAAGGACATGCTCCAAGCCCTAAAGCTTGGCAAGCATTCAAAACCTGCATTGCCAATAAAGCCCCATCAACATAAGCCTGACTCCTCGCTTTAAATCCACTCCATGCGCTAATTTCTGAGGAAATTACAAATAAATTGTTTACTGACTCGCGAAAACCCTCTGCACCACCCTGCAACCGAAGCAACTTTGAAATATCTTCAGGCTCAGAATAATAATGAATTCTTCCCGATTGCCTATTGCATTGAGAAGGAGTTCGTCGTGCAATTTCAGCTATTTTTTCCAAAATCGAGTCTTCTACAATCCCTGGCAAAAATCGCCTACAGCTAAAACGAGAATTAAGGAAACGCTCTGCCTCAACATTTAACTGAACAGACGAGTTCGAAATTTCTTTAACTCCGCCTTTCGGCTCGATATTCAAATCCTCGCACCTGGAGAGAAATTTCTCAATTTTCAGCCCAAAGCCTTCCAGAGCAATATCCCGATCTTTGTGCCATCTAACGTATGATTGAAGACAGCCATAACTTTTCTCCAACGGAAAACTATCCCATTCAGAACTATATTGTTCAAGATAATTCAGTAACTTTGATATTTTATCTACACCAAACTTTGGCCTGGGATTCGATATACTCAACCCCTTCTCTACGGTGTGAGCTAACAACAAAATATCGTAATGTAATTGCTTGTATTTTGGACATAACGGCGAAGCCTTACTCCATTTTAATGCTCTAAAAAAATCAAGCGCATATTCATATGGAATAATTAAGACATTCATCAAATCCTTTATAAACATTAAACTTCCCCCTAAGTTTCATTAACTTGTCTAGCCTTAATAAAGGTAGCCGGATTCCCAGCAACCACAATCCACTCCGAAACATTTTTCGTTACAACCGCTCTAGCACCAACAATACTACCATTGCCGATATTTACTCCAGGCGCTATAAAAGCCTCGGCACATATCCAAACGTGATTACCTATGGTGATAGGCTTAGTGACAAGCGGACGGAGAAGCGAAGAAATGTCGTGCGTTCCAGCACAAAGAAAAGTACGCTGACTAACTGCCACTTTAGACCCAATGCTAATGCGATCCATACTGTAACAATCCACATCGTCAGCTAAAACGGAATAATCCCCCATTTCCAAATTCCATGGAGCCCAAACAAAACAAGACGGCGCCACTCTATTTCCTACGCCGATTTTAGCGCCAAAAATTCTCAATAAAAAAATGCGCCAAGCATTTAGACACCAACGAGGTGTTGGCCTAAACAAAAGCCACCACACAGTCGTCCAAACCAATCTGATTAACTTGTTTTTTTTTGATAAATTATCGACATATTTATATTTTGAAAATTCGCTAGCCATCGGCTCTTTCCAAAACACGGGATAACTGTTCTTTAAGATAAGTCACTCCACTGGCACGAAGTGCTCCTATCCTTTCGTTGACTTCATCCCAATTAATTGAGTCACTTAAAACCTTTGATATTTTCTCAGGGCTTGAATCGTCCAAGAACCTTGAGTTCAATCCTACAAGTTCAAGCAAGTTCAAAGCTCGCGCATTAAAACCTGCTCTACTGCCTTGCAAACCGACTACCACAAAAGGCTTATTAAGTAATATACTCAATGCAGTACCATGAAATGAGTTTGTTACTACAAATTCAGATCTCGTTAGTAAATATAACCATTGGCGCGGACAAGGATAAACCGTTTCACCAATTTCTTTCCATCTCCTATGAGGATTATGAGGCGAATAAAGCGCCGCACCATAATGCTTAGCTGCTGCTTCAGCCACATCTCCAATCACATTCCTGGAACGTAATGCATAGCAAAACACATGCTTATTAGCCGAAACATCATACTTCTTAATAATTCCAGAATAATCCGACAGTAATACAGTAGGATCAGGCACACAAACCGGATCAGTCCCTGTTAATTGCTTTACGATCGATACCCCAGACATTTCCCTTATAGATATACCATCCAAACTCAAAAGCAATTCTTTAATTTCATCACTATATCTCGGATTAATCTCACTTCGCCCAAAACTCGGAGCATAGGAGATGCGGCGAACGTTCGAATTCTTTGTTTTAAAATTCAAAAAATATACGGGGTCAACACCAAAATGCTCTGATGGATTCCAAACTTGATCACTACCACAGACCAAAATATCGTAGTATAACGACGCAGCTTCTAAATCCGAACGTGTTTTGTATTCATCACCAGTTATACCAAGAAACTCTCTTCTAAAATTTTCAAAATTTTCTTGTTGTTGGCGATCACCAAACCATATATTTTTCAACCTAGCCAGCTTTAGATAAATAACTTTAAGATTACTTTTAGAAATCAGTTTGTTAAAATTTATTTCTCCCCCAGCCTCTACGTAATCAGGATGATAGTTTATAAAGCTAGCCTCACACCCTTGATCCATAAACCATTTTCGTAACGCATAAGCCTGAAATAGCGCCCCATAATTATCACTAAAGTGATACGTTAAAATACCAACTCTCATAACCATCCTTATTTACATCGTTTTAGCTTAATAAATATTGCCAAGCGCCTACAAAAGCCATCACTGCATTACCAAATAAATCAAAAGTCTATTCAAATATAAATGCATATTCAAAAATTCACACCGAATGGATCAAATCACTTTGATATTATTGCAAGCAAGCTTTTCGCCGCACTTGTAATTTCAAAGTAATCCTTAAAACAATTAAGCGCATTACACCCCATGTGAATCCTTCGTTCATTATCTTGCTGCCGCCAACGATCAAGCAGCTCTCCGCAACCGGTAAGGGTGTCATCGGCTACTAGCCCGGCATCGGCATTGGCGATTTCTTGCCATATATTCACTTTATTGCTTATCAACACCGGCAATCTACAAGATAGCGCTTCGGCCACCACTATGCCGAAATTCTCCTGATGAGAAGGCAAAATAAATGCCTCGGCGGCGTGATAGGCGCCCCATTTCAAGTCTCCTTTTAACATACCGGTCCATGTGACTCTATCTGTAATCCCCAGCTTTGCGGCGAGATCCTGCAGCTCGCTTTGCCAGCCAACTTGATCGGGACCAGCGACTACCAATTGCAAATCCGGCCTCAGGCCCGCTCGTTGCGCGAATGCCTCAAGCAGCAAGTCGACCCCTTTTTTGGGGTGAATCCGACTTAAATAAAGTAAAAACGGCTTATTACGAAGATCCGGAAAGCTATCCAAAAACTCGCGCTTTTGCTCGGCTGCGTCGCCGACATGCCCGGCAGTACCAAAATTTACGACATTCTCATTACAGCGATATGGCCAAAACGACTGGCGCGCCAAGACTTTTTCTTCCTCGCAAGTGAACAACACTCCGGCGGCATCCCTGATTACCGGATACTCTCCCCAAAACCAATACAAACATTTTTTTAAATGCTTCAATGGATATTGGTGTTTAAACCAGGGATCCAGCATACCGTGGGTAAACAAGTAATAAGGCGAGTTAAGCTTTTTAAGAACGCTATGCGCGGCAAAGCTGTGGTATTGCCAGATACCGTTGACGATAAACGCATCGTAATCTTTAGCATGAGCGCTCAACCAAGGTATGAATTTTTTGCTGTAGCCATAGGTGCCAATTCCAGGCCCCTTAGCATGCACTGTCAGCGGGCATTCTTTTAGATTCAGTCGACCATCTTCTTCATCCAGACTTAATATTTCGACGACATGACCAAATGACTGCATTGTCAGAGAAAGCTGAATTACCGCTTCAATAGGCCCCCCACCTTCCGGATTGACTGATCGAATGATGTGTAATATTTTCATATTTAAACTAGCCGTTTTTTGTGTACAAAACCATCTATCACTCTATCGATAGTCGATAATGGATCCTTGATCCGGGTAAGTAGCCATTCGACTTTTCTAGGGAGCGGTTTAACACCGGCAGTGAGTATCTTATTGACGATTTTCTGGTGCTGTTCCCGGTATTTATCGCCAACCTGTTGCCCCGAACCGGTAATCGAATCGTCGTAAATACGAAAACAACTCAAAAACTTCCTAACAAGCTTAAATTTCGCCCCGTTTAATGCCATATCAACCATTAACTCACCATCCCAACAAAGTTTATTAGATTTGTTGAACCCTCCAATTCGAGCGAATATTGCAGGTTTAAAAAAAGTCGATTGTTGTACTAACACGCAACACCCAACCGCATACGAAGCGAGTGAAAAAGGATGCGAGAACACTTTATGAACAATATTATCTTCCTTATCGACAATATATGCATGCCCCGAAATGACATCGACACTAGGGTTGTTTTCAAATTGCTCGGCTATGTATTTAAGAGCTCCCGGCATAAGCGTATCATCAGAGTTTAAATACCCATAAATATCCCCGGTAGCAAACGAGAACCCTTTGTTTAAACCATCCCCCGGCCCCTGATCGGGCTCGTATATAATCTTAGCAATTCTATCTCTATATTTCTCAATAATATCCCGACTGCCGTCGGTACTACCGGGATCGACAATAATATACTCAATATTGGGATAATCTTGATTAATGACCGACTCAATCGATCGTTCAAGATAATTGGCCTGATTAAATGAAATGGTAACTATAGACAGCTTCAAACTAAAATCCTTAGACAATTAGAAGTTTATGATAACATTTCCAGACTTAAGCACTTCTGAGAAATATTTTAAATAATTAATATTCACTCAATACAGTCTAAAGCAATCTTAGATTGGATAAGCGAAGCGCATCCGGCAATTTTGGTGGATAGGCTTTATCCACCGTACACTTCGCAACCAGTGAATGGATACTAAAAAATAACCACTACCCAACACACCAAACATGGTCTTTATAAACTAAACCCAGCTTTCAACTCACCTCACGGTGATGAAAGTATTTCAAAGCCCTTAGGCACGCTATTCGACTCAACTGCTTTAAATGCGGTTAGACTATAAGGAGGTAATGAGACCTGTTCAGCATCAACGACTGCATTCGACGTTAACATTAAACTCTCAGCTCCTGCGGTGAATTCAAGTTTAACATTAATTGTCTTGTTCGATCTATTCACCAAATAGAAATAGACTTCCTCGGATTTGTTGCCATACCACAGAGCTACGGGATCGTCGACGCTACCTGCTTTTTGCATCCCTATTTTAGGTAAACTAAAATATTCCTTTAAAAATGGCCTTAGCTCGTTAGGTTGCCCAAGTATATATCCGATGCCGCCATCCGTCAGTAAAGTGATATTACCTTTAGCCAAGGCGTCAAGGTAACGACTTAATACCAACTTACCCGGCGGCTCCAGCACGCCACAGATTCTTATTTTATCTTTACCGCGCAGGAGCTTATTGAGCCCTATATTCTTAACAGGGAAATCGAACTCCATATAATTAGAGATAAACTGAGCAGAACTTTCAGTGCCGTTAGCATTTCGTCGAGTAGACGCCAAAATAGACTCAGGATCTTTTAGTTCTTTCCATTCGGTATCGGCTTGCATACTCGCTTCAATACCTTTTGCGCGCACACCAGGAGGGTAATAGGAAGCATTACTTAATATTATATCTGGAGACAATTTAAGCATCTCCGGATCGACTCCCGATTCTTTTATCATTCTGAACCAACCTAGATTATTTAATTTTGTTGCGCGTCCGCGCCAGCCACCATATTGCCCCCAATCTGCAGCCGAATAATCCGGGCCAAAGGCGTTAATATAAAGCTTTAATCCCGGCCTAGCCTTCTGCAAAATACCAGAAAGCTTTTTATAAAAATTAAAAATCTTATTACACCGCCACTCCACCCATTGTTCATAATGAGTTTGAATTAACCAATCATAGCGTTTTTTAAAGCGTGTCGTATCCGACGTAGATACTGGCACTGCAATCCCTGTTTCGCTTTCAAACAACTGGATAGTGTAGTCGTCATAGCCCCAATGAATTGAAGGAAAAGCCTGCCAGGATGAAAAAGCCCAGCCCATTAACCTTATTGCAATGCCGCTAAATGCAGGAGAATCCTTATATCTCTCTGCTAATTCAGTAAATAACTGTTCAACCCATTGCTGGACCTTCGGGTGAACCGGATTAAGATACGGATCGAAAGGCGAGTCTCCACCAATCCTACCCTGGTCAGAGACCGTTAACCATGGGGTTTGAGTAGAGTTGTGCTTGGCATCACCTGTACCACCAAACCGCAGATCCAAACCGTCTTTAATAAAACCTATCATTGGAAGATTGAGTTCGCCAATGAATGAAATATTATTTTTTTCAGCCGTTAACAACAGCAAACGCACCAAATCCTTTTGTAACGGATCTTTCTCGGATGAGGGCCCTATCAATCCATAATGATCTTCTTCTGCGGGCGCATACCCAGGCAACAATCGACTAGGCCACATCATGGACTGATAATTGGCTATGGACTGCATCCACAAATTAACGCCAGCAAACCTGGACCATTCCGCCCACCGATCAGCGGATTTTTTAATTTCGTCCCACTCGTTAGAATTGGGGCTAGCACCAAAATACGTCGTAAAGCGCAACGTCTCTTCGAAAAACGTTCCGAATTGCCGCTCGGAGCTTTGAGCCAACAAAGAAGGCAATCTGGAAAGTATCTTAAAAACCCTGATCTGGTTAACCGCTATTTTTTGATTGGTATGCCAATTCAGGAATAACAGCCTGGGATTGATAGTACGGGCATAAAAAAAGAGCTGCGTGGTTTTTATCGAATTTGTTAAAGGGAACGCACCACCTGTCACCACGCCCGAATCCAGCGCATAGGGGTTAACTGCTTCATCCACTAAGGAGATTGTAAAGGCTCGGTTTTTATCATCCGGATAATCCACCTCCACTAAATAAAATCCGTTCTTGTCCGGAAGCGGCAGGGTATATGCAAAATAGTCAGGGTTAGCGGGGTTTTCGTAAGCACCGTTAGCACCAGACTCCATATAGTCTCCCGACTGAACGGGCAAGGTACTGAAATAATCACTCGGCGTAACATTCGGATTTATTGTACTTATAAGCTGCTTATTTAAGTTAGACGGAACATCCACAGGCGAAGGATTGGTATCCACCACGGCATATTGAATTGTACGCTCTACATGTCCGGATACCGGCTGCTTGAAGTCAATATCGAAAACCCCCTCCTTGTCGGTGGGGATAATAAGGTTGTTTTCGTTTGCCGTGATTTTCTGACTTATATTACTAATAATTTTTTCGGTTGCGGCATCTCGAATACTCAAGCTCAGCGACCCAGAATTTTGACCTGTGAATAAATCAAGCGAAAAGACCTCGTTACGGCGAAATATCAAAGAATTTGATCCTACCTTAGCCCTAACCATTCCCGATGGGTTTTCAGCCGGTTTAATAGCGATGCTACGTATATTCGGCAAACCAGGAAAATATAATCTTTCAAAACGGATGGCATGCTTACCCCCGTCTAAATTTAAGTTTGCAACTTTGTGAAGGCTGCCGTTTTTGGGCCACAATCGACTTCTTAAGACAGTATGAGCCAATAACTCACCATCCAAAAAAACGTCTGTTGGCCATTCGCCTGCCTCCACCCAAAGCTCGTACCACCCCGCGTCAATAGTCGGTATAGAAACCTCATATTCCACTCCACCTACACTGCTAATATTTTTCTTTTCTTTTATTGCAGAAACTGCTGTCTGGCTGAAAAAGCTCTGGCTAGTATAATTTTCAGCGGAAAATGAAAACATAGGCTTGGCAAAAACATTTATACCTACAATAGAATATATAAAAAACAACAGCCGTAATGCTTTAAATTTATAGCGATAAAAAATCAACAAGCCATAGTGCATCATGTTTCTTATCCTAATACCCTACATTAAATTTTATGCAGCTTTCTTCTATGAAATAGCAATGCAAATATCGTGGTGTTTATACCAAGCTTTTTTATCGCATAAAATACTAACAACAGATTTCCTGAGGTTAAACTAGCTGCAGAAGCAAATGCTGCACCTACAGCTTTGAGCTCTGGTATTAAATAGAAACAGAGCACTAAATTCATCAAAGCCCCAAACCCTATACCTATTGTTGTTTCACGCTCATGACCAGTCATTATTAGTAGCTGCCCAACGACCGTACCCAATAACGCGTTAAATAGTTGACCAGTGCATAATATTACAAGAGGATTATAAGCCTCTGAGTATTTAGCTCCAAATAAAACACCGATCAAAAGCTCTCCCCAAAAGTATATAACCAAAAACAAGAAAAACGAGATGATAAAAATTACTCCTGTACAACTTGCAACTAAATTTTTAAGGCGTTGAGTTTCTCCTTTTACATAGAGATTTGTCATGGTTGGACCAGCGGCAACGTTTATTGAAACTAAAATAAATATAAAAATTTCCGCGCCTCGAGTTGCCACTTCATAAATGCCGACAGCATAAGTTCCACTCAACCAACCGAGCATTAATAAGTCTGTTTTTTGATTAATTACAATCATTCCTCCAAAAAGCATAAAAGGTAATGCAGATCTTAGCCATTTTTTATACTCGTAATTAGCTGAAGTTTTCTTGACATTTTTAGGTATAAACTTCCATAAGAAAATTGACCCAAAAACAAAAGCGACTGCAGTAGCAACGATTTGTATATGCATTACAAAAACTGGAGTAATCAGGTTTCTGGGTAAAAATAACAACGCAGCATATAGCAAGCCTAATATTACAGCCGATTTTAATAACGTTTCGGGAAATTGCCCTATTATTGTTCTATTAAGCCCTTGCAAAACAGCGCTTCTCAATCCACTTACTGAAGATAGCGGCAACAAAAACAACGCTGCCTGTAAAGTGTAAAGCTGCATCGGCTTAAAGTTGTCCTTAAAAACCTCAGTAACGAACCAAGCAGTAGAAACGATAGTAACCGAAAGAACCAAAACTATTTTGTTAGAGGTCACCATAAGTCCTCTTATATACCCCCACTCCTCTTTGGCAAAATAGCTTGCAATGTATCTAACCAATAAAGATGGAAGTCCAAGCGAAGTAGGCACAGACATAAAAAATATGATAGCCATTGCATACGAGTAAATGCCGTAATCACCAGGGCCTAAGAGCCTAGCCATTAGAATGGCGGATAAAAAGTTCATTCCTGTTGACGAAATCTTTAACGAGAAACTACCCAAAGCCCCCTTGATCAAAGACAGCTTTTGCTCAGATTGAAAAATATTTGAAATCCGTTTAATTAAGCCCATATAGCGAATATAGAGTCAGAGTTAATTTTGCTTTTTATGGATGCTTCCCGCGTTAACGGCGCATATAATTGCAATTGCTATCGCTATGTTTACTCTGTGATTTCCACTATATGGACTCATAAACAAATGCCATAACGAAATAAGCATAAAAAAACCATAAATAAGATATACATAATCGAGTCGACGAATCGTAATTAAATTTTTTAATGCTACCAACAATTGAAACCCATAAAACATAAATAGTTGAACAGCCAAAATACCGCCTTCCATCCAACTTTGAAGAATCTGTGAGTGCGCTAGAAAACTTTTACCCCTACGTATATTACTTTGACGCACTTCGCGCTGCTCTCTCACGGTTTGCTCATAAAGCATATCCGCATATTTTTTTGTACCTTCACCCCATGAGCCATACCCAATAATTGGCGAGTCTCCAATAGCTATCAATGCTATTTTTATCGCCGCAAAACGAGATAACGAGGAAGCTTCTCGTCGAGCAGAGAATTCTTGGTCGGTTTGCTCCAGAACCGAAACCACAATAGAAAATAAAATCGCACCCGACAGGGCAATGTTAAGTAAAACTTTCCCACTAATTCTTAGCCCATCTTGATTTCCAAGGCGTACCCATAGCATCGCAGCAAGTAACAAACAGATAACACCAAAGGACCTGCCATCCATGTAAAAACTAAATACGCCAATTAAGACTGCCAACCAAACTTTAAGGAAGTTAGGCAAAAAATTTCCGACAACAAATACCAACAACAAAACAGGCTGGCTATATTCAATTTTCCAGTAAGCATTATTAAAAGGAACGCCAGTCAATCGAAGATATAGAATAGAACCCAGCGCCAGCCCAAATACATACCACCAAGCATATTTTTTATTAGCCGCCACTATTATTGATAAACTAATAAAATCGGACAACAAAATAATATTTCGTCCCCAAGCTCTGATGTAGTTACTTTTCGATGTCCCCGCCATAAGATCGGAAACCATATATCCTACAATCATCATAATGATGGAAAACAAAAACATCCAGAACAGCTTTTCCTTGAATACAGTTCGCTCGCCGCGAAAAAATACCAGTATGACAGCGGTTACGGGTAAAAGTAATTCGGTAGCATATAACTCACCAAAAACATTTATGGTATAAAAATATGGTAAACCGCAAAAGAAAGCCAGGATCTCAAAAAAACCAAAACCAATTCTATCCACTTTCAGATAATAGTTTTTTTCGACATCTACGGAAGCAGAGGAATTTTTATTAGATGATAGTATCATTGAATTGTTTTGAGGCATTTTCAAGAATATATATATTTATGATCGCTTAATGTTTCATGTCATAACTGACATTATTGATGCCCTAGGACAATAGTATTTTTAATTTATTTAGCAAACGACTACGGTTGAGCAAAAAAATCACAAAAACCGCTCCGCAAATATCAGCCATCAAATCCAGTAAACTGGCGACGCGCCCGGTTACGGTCATTTGATACCCCTCTTCGGCAATACCAAGTAGTATCACAATTAGCGATGGTGTCGAAAACAATGGAATATAAGGATTACCGCGCACACTGAACGAAACCATGCACAATAACAACGCCAATACACCAAATGCTAAAAAATGGGCAGCTTTGTCCAACCCCGGCACCTGGCCTAGAATTTCAAGCGGCGGTCGAGACGATTCTATGAATAGAATAGCTATCAGGCAGATGCTTAAAGCTATCGATAATGTTGCTAATTTAAGATTTGCGGAGCCCTTAGTCATTTCTTTGCTGGCTAGCATAAATTTTCCCTTCTAATCAATTAGGCAAGGAGCGCCCAAGAAGGGACAAGAGCGGATGATCGCATAGGCTTAGCGTTTGCTATATAGGGCACTAAGAATATACTGGTAACTGATATTTGATTCCCGAATATCGACTGAAACATTCAGTCAATTGCAAGCGTTTCAACCTCCTCAATCCTATGAGAAAAGGGCTTACGTTTTTGCCATTCTTTTAAGATTTACAACAGGACCAACAGTCATCGCGAGCAGAAAGCCCCCTGCAATTGGTTTTGAATCCCTAGAGCTAGTTTACTCATGATCTCCCATTGCTTACATTTTGATTCGATACCACTGCGTGTGAATGGCTTGGTTATGCCGTTGTGGCTGACAATTAACGTTTCAGCAATCCCAGCTCGAGTTTTATATCGACGCCCCATTCTTTCACAATTTGGAAATGCGAGAACGCGCATCACAATTAACTGAATTTACTGATGTCTTCCGAGCAACACTAAAGATACGTAAAAATGACTTTTCAACACATCCTAGTGCTTAATTGCACCATTAAGTGAAAGAAAAATTTCTTTATAATCAATATCTTATGGCTTATGGCTTATGGCTTATTTTTATATCGCTTATTTATGGAATTAAGCACTAGTAAGCCTGTTGCCCCACAAATCCTTTAAAAACAGTTAATACCACAATCTTTAAATCTAAAATGACTGACCACTGGCGGATGTATTCCAGGTCGTGATGAATCCGTCTTTCCATTTTGTCGATGGTTTCGGTTTCTCCGCGACAACCGCTGATTTGCGCCAAGCCGGTGATGCCGGGTTTCATTTTGTGCCGCAGCATATAGCCTTGGATCTGCTTGCGGTAGTATTCATTATGAGCCACTGCGTGGGGCCTTGGCCCAACCACCGACATGGTGCCGCTCAATACGTTTAGAAATTGCGGTAATTCGTCTAACGAGGTACGGCGCAGAAAACCGCCCAAGGGCGTTACGCGGCTATCGTTGGCCGTGGCTTGTTTGATGCTGTCGCCATTTTCACACACCGACATAGATCGAAACTTCCAAACCTCAATCTGCTCACCCTTAACGCCGTAACGCATTTGCTTGAAAATGACCGGCCCCGGCGAGGTAATCTTGATCGCAATGGCGATGATCAGCATCGGAATGGCGATAATCGGCAGGATGATCGCGCACAACAGCAAATCTTCAAGGCGTTTGACCGCGCCGTCCAGCGACGAATTTAACGGCGTATCGAAAACGCTGACCACCGGTATCCCTTTTACGCTGCTGAGTTTGGACTGCATCAGGTTAAAGGTAAAAAAGTCCGGGACAATGTTGACCGACACGGTGCTATCGGCCAGCTCTCGAATCAATTGGTTGATTCGCTTTTCCGCACGCAAGGGCAGGGTGATATAGATATGATCGATTTCTCCGCGCTGCGCTCTTTCCAATAGCTCTTTAAAGTCGCCAACGATGACGTCGACCATGTCTTCATCCTGCCTGCGCTGCTTGTTTTCGATACGGTCGTCGAAAAATCCCACAAAGCTGTATCCAAGCCACGGCATTTCGGTCAACGCAGTGTTTAGGCGCTTACCTAACGAATTGCCGCCCAAAATCGCGTAGTTTCGGGTATTAAGCCCGTGCATTCGCAGATAAGACAAGGTCGAGCGGCGCAAAGAGTGCAGCATGATGATGCTGAGCGGTGCCAGCGGCAGCCAAAGCTCCAATACTTGCCGCGAGTATTCAAACCCAAGGTCAAACACGAAAAAACTGCTGGCAATCAGCGCAAAGGCCACTATCCACGACAACAATATCCGCACGGCGTCGTCAAAGAGGGGATCGCCACGCCAGCCATGATAGATTTCCTGATGCTCGGCAAAAATACCGAACAGCACCGTGCAAACAATGAATAAGCCTAGGTATTCACGACTGAACGTCTCGCCATAAATATGCAGAGAGATGTATAGCGTGATAAAAATCAACGCGGTGTCCATTGCCCGCTTAATGCTTTGCAATTCGGGCTGTAGCGGCCTGATAAATCCTTTTGGGCGAAACTGATTCATATCAAATATACTGGTTAGCTTAATGAGTGGATCATTTGCCTGCCTGATTATAGGACTTTAAGCCAAAATTATTTCAGCTTAATGAAAGTTTAATGAAACGCCTGCGGCGGCATGTAAACCGCTAGGCACTAATTCTTAGCGAAATCGCAAGCGCAGCATTTGGTACTCGAATGCCGACTGAAAATTCAACGTTGCTTGCAAGCCACTTTAGCAGGTCTTGCCAAGCTCACCAATAAAAACGCCACCCTTAACTAAGTAAACAGACTATTTCATAATTCCTATGTCAGATTCTTTCATATCAGCTAAAGCCATTCCTGTCCGCGAGCGCCTGATCATGGCCCTGGATGTGTCCAGCATCGCCGAGGCGCAAGCCTTGGTCGAAGAGTTGGGTGATACGGTGATTTTTTACAAAGTAGGCATGGAGTTGTTCATGTCCGGCGACTATTTCGGTTTTATCGAATGGCTGAAGGCACGTGATAAAAAAGTATTTGTCGATCTTAAGTTTTTCGATATTCCGGCGACTGTGGGTCGCGCCATTAAAGCGTTGAGTAATAAAGGTGTGGACTTGGCCACTATCCATGGCAACGACTCCATCATGGAAGCGGCGGCAGCGGCAAAAGGCGACTTAAAGGTTTTGGCAGTCACCGCGTTAACCAGCCTGGATCGCGGCGATTTGGACGACTTGGGTTTTCAATGCGATGTGCGTGAGTTGGTGTTATCCCGCGCCAAACGCGCTTTGCAAATCGGCTGCGACGGCATTGTTTCGTCCGGCCTGGAAGTGGCGATGATTCGGGAACAGTTGGGCGAAAAGCTGCTGGTAATCACTCCCGGTATCCGGCCGGTGGACAACCGCGAAGACGACGATCAAAAACGTGCGGTAAGCGTCGAACAGGCCATTCAAAACGGCGCGGACTATATAGTTGTGGGCAGACCCATCCGCGATGCGGCTGACCGTAAAGCGATGGCGGAAAAAATTCAGGGACAGATTGCGGCGCAGTTTGGTTGAGTATTCGCGCTAAAGCTTTCTGGGTTTTATTCTGGGTGTTGTTTGCTTGAAGGGCAAAAAATTTAATTTTGCCGGGACTTTTAACTCCCCTCACCCCAGCCCTCTCCCGGGGGGAGAGGGAGCAAGGTCTG
>NZ_JANIBL010000085.1 GCF_024505055.1 Methylomonas rosea | reverse complement strand
GCGAGTTCGAGTCTCGTTTCCCGCTCCAAATTTAAAAAGCCGCGATTTATCGCGGCTTTTTTATTGTCCGAAGAAAAGTTAATCCAGATCATCGTCGAGCGGAATGCTCAGCGACGAAAGGCTTTTAACTCCAAAAGAGCCGAGTAGCCGGCTTAAAAAATAGCCGGCCCGCCCTCGACAACCTTAACTCACACCAAAACCCGCTCAATACCGCCTTTGCTGACCCGATCCAAATACCCGGTCATCCAGTTATCACCCAATACATGTTTGGCAATTTCCACAACGATGTAATCGACTTCCATTTGCTCGACTTCATCCTCAAAGCGCTGCAAACCTTGCATGCACGACGGACAGGAGGTCAGCATCTTCACCGCGCCGTCGTAACCGTCAGCACGCAACTTCGCCGTATCTTTCTGTAATTCTTCGGCCTTGCGAAAACGAATCTGCGTGGAAATATCCGGCCGCGCCACCGCCAAGGTACCTGACTCGCCGCAACAGCGCTCGGATTTGGCGACCGGCGCGCCGATCAACTGATTGACCACCTTCATTGGGTCTTGTTGCTTGAATGGACTGTGGCATGGATCATGATACAGATAACGCGCACCATTCACCCCTTCCAGCCTGACGCCTTTTTCCAACAGGTATTCGTGAATATCGATCAAGCGACAACCCGGAAATATTTTCTCGAATTCGTAATCCTGCAATTGGTCCTGGCAAGTACCACAGCTAACTACTACCGTTTTGATATCCAGATAATTCAGCGTATTCGCCACGCGATGAAACAATACGCGATTATCGGTAGTGATTTTCTGCGCCTTGTCGAACTGTCCGCCAGCGCGCTGCGGGTAGCCACAACACAAATAACCGGGTGGCAGCACAGTTTGCACGCCAATCTCATATAACATCGCCTGCGTGGCCAAACCGACTTGCGAGAACAAGCGCTCGGAACCGCAGCCAGGGAAATAAAACACCGCTTCGGAATCGGTCCGGGTTTTAGCGTGATCGCGAATGATTGGCACGATTTGCCCATCTTCGATATCCAGCAACGCCCGCGCCGTTTTCGTGGGCAAGTCACCTGGCATTTTTCGATTCATAAAATGAATCACCTGCTCGCGGACCGGCGGTTTGCCGACCGTAGCCGGCGGCTGCGCGATCTGCGCTTTGCTCCACGGTTTCAACAGCGTATTGCCGATGCGTTGCGCCTTGTAAGTCCAATCGATCATTGCTGTGCGCATCGCCTTGACCGTGTTCGGGCTGGAGGCGGTCAAAAACGCAATGGCCATGGTTTTGGCCGGATTAAAACTTTGCTTGCCCATCTTGCGCAGCAGATTGCGCATATTCATCGACACATCGCCGAAATCGATGTCCACCGGACAAGGATTGAAGCACTTGTGGCAAACCGTGCAATGGTCGGCGACGTCCTCGAACTCTTTCCAATGGGTAATCGAAATCCCGCGCCGGGTTTGTTCTTCGTACAAAAATGCTTCGATTAACAACGAAGTCGCCAAAATTTTGTTACGCGGCGAATACAACAAATTGGCCGGCGGCACGTGCGTCGAGCAGACCGGCTTGCACTTGCCGCAACGCAGACAATCCTTCACCGAATCGGAAATCGCACCGATGTCGCTTTGCTGCATGATCAGCGATTCAAAGCCCATCAAACTGAACGAGGTGGTGTAAGCCGAACGCAAATCGGCGCCCGGCATCAGCTTGCCACGATTGAAACGGCCTTCCGGGTCGATACGATTTTTATAGGCGTGAAAATCCGCTAATTCGTCTTCCGTCAAAAACTCGTACTTGGTGATGCCGATACCGTGCTCGCCGGAAATCGCCCCGCCCAGCGAACGCGCCAGGGCCATGATCCGCGCCACGGCGGCATTGGCTTCTTGCAGCATTTCGTAATGATCGGAGTTAACCGGCAGATTGGTATGCACGTTGCCGTCGCCGGCGTGCATGTGTAGAGCCACGAATACGCGACCGCGCAGGACCTCTTTATGCAAAGCCTCGATCCGCTCGACGATGGGCCGGAAATTATCGCCCTCGAAAATTTCCCGCAAGCGTGGTAGTAACTCCTGCTTCCAGGACACCCGTAGCGAGTAATCCTGTAAGCGATGAAACAGAATCGGCTCGGCGGCGCGATTGCTTAATTCGCCGACCTGGATGCCTTGTGACTCGAAGGCTTTTTCGGCTTCGGCCAGCGGCAAATCCAGGTTGTCGAAAATCCACTGCCAGCGCTCTTTTACTGCGCCAACTGCATCCAAAGCCAAGGCCCTGCGCTCATCCAGCAATTCGGACTTATTCACACCTTCTTCATAGGCCCGTAACGGCAGATCGCCGCTCAGCAATTCGGTTAAGGCTTTGCACAAGCGCAATTTATTATTCAACGACAACTCGATATTGATGCGCTCGATGCCGTCGCAATAATCGCCCATGCGCGGCAGCGGGATTACCACGTCTTCGTTGATTTTAAAGGCGTTGGTATGCCGGGCAATCGCCGCCGTGCGACCGCGATCCAGCCAGAATTTTTTACGGGTTTCCGGATTGACTGCGATAAAGCCCTCCGCACCACGCGCGTTGCATAGGCGCACCACTTCCGACGCCGCCATGGCCACTTGGTTTTCATCGTCGCCGACGATGTCGCCGATCAGCACCATCTTCGGCCGACCGTGGCGTTTGGCTTTGGTGGCGTAACCCACCGCTTTGACATAGCGTTCGTCCAGATGCTCCAGACCGGCCAACATCACCCGATTGACGCCTTCTTTCGGCAAATCGGCCAGATAGTCGCGAATTTCGACTATCGACGGCACGGCTTCCCGCACCTGGCCGAAAAACTCCAGGCAAAACGTGCGACTAACCGGCGGCATTTCGTGCAAAATCCAGCGCGCGGAGGTAATGATACCGTCGCATCCTTCTTTCTGAATCCCCGGCAAACCGCCGAGAAACTTGTCGGTGACATCCTTACCTAGCCCGGTCTTGCGGAAAAAGCTGCCGGAAATTTCCAGCGTTTCTTCACCAAGCAATTGTTTGCCGCTAGCGTCGAAACGTTTCAGCAGAAAACCGGCTTTGTCTTGCTCGTGGATCTTGCCCAGATTGTGATTCAAGCGCTCGACTTCCAACCAATTGCCGTCGGGCGTCACCATCCGCCAGGAGGCCAGATTGTCCAACGCAGTTCCCCAGAGTACGGCTTTCTTACCGCCGGCGTTCATCGCGATATTGCCGCCGATGCAAGACGCATCCGCGGAAGTCGGATCGCAGGCGAACACCAAACCGGCCTGTTCGGCGGTTTCCATTACTCGTCTGGTGACTACGCCGGCACCGGTATGGATCGTCGCATATGAGCTATCCACACCAGGCAATAGCGTATGCCGTTCAACTGATCCCATTGCCAACAGCTTTTCGGTATTGATCACTGCGGAATAAGCATTGAGAGGCACCGCACCGCCGGTGTAGCCCGTGCCGCCGCCACGGGGGATGATAGTCAGGCCAAGCTCGATGCAGCCGCGCACCAAATGTCCGACTTCGTCTTCAGAGGTCGGATACAGCACCACAAACGGATACTCAACGCGCCAGTCGGTGGCGTCGGTAACGTGACTGACGCGGGCAAAGCCGTCAAAACTGATATTGTCCTTGCGGGTGTATTGCGAAAGCAAGGTCCGCACGCTGCGACGCAGCTGCGCGGTGCGTTCGAAATGCGCTTCGAATTCATTCACCGCTTGATGCGCGGCGGCGATCAGTTGCGCCACGCGCTCGGCCCGCTCGGCGTGTTGGTTTTCCAACTCGATTTGCCGACCTTCCATCTGCCCTAGACGATGCCGCAAGGCTTGCAGCAAGGCGCGCCGCCTTTTACTGTTGTCGAGCAAATCGTCTTCGAGATACGGATTGCGTTGTACCGCCCAAATGTCGCCCAACACTTCGTACAACATCCGCGCCGAACGCCCGGTAATCCGTTCGTCGCGTAGCGAATCAAGCACCCACCACATGTCTTCGCCAAGCAGGCGAATCACGATTTCGCGATCAGAAAACGAGGTGTAGTTATAAGGAATTTCCCGCAGTCGCGCGGGCGTTGCATCATCGGATACAGGGAATAATTGGGAAGCCACTGGTAATCGGCAATCTAAAAGTCATGGTGCCCCGGATTTTAGCATGTCATTTGCGCCAACCCGCTTAAATATCCGCCCTTTCCAGGAGCTACCGGCTATCAAAAAACCACATACCCGCTTATTCGCCATATAGTTGGCGCAGCAAAATTTTTGCTTATTTCAAAACAATATTCGCACTTCCCGGCTTGTAGTCCAAAGCCAGCCGACAAGCCGACAACACGCCGAAAGTTATGTCGATTATTTTTACAAAAATAATGCATCGAACAATCCGATAATTTACAACTTATTGAAAAATAAAAGATGGCCTAATACTTGCTTTTTTAAGTTGCTTTCCCCTAACTTAGAGACATTACCCCGCAATTAGGATTCGTCCAACTAAAACACTTTGCTAGGTAATTAAGGTAAAAACGTCCTGACTTAATCTGGGGTTAACTTACATAAATCACTTTCTGGAGATCACATGAGAAAAATCCGCAAACTCACTTTAGCTGCGTCAATGGCGGCCACGTTCGCACTAAGCGCATTTGCATCTAGCTCGGCTAATGCCGGCGCCATCCAACTTGGTTTTATTCTCGATGAATCGGGCAGCATCGGCTCGTCTAACTGGAATATCATCAGAGCTGGATTATCAAACGCCGTCAATAACTTGATTCCGTTGAACAGCAACTATGAAATTTCCGTCGTGACATTTAGCAGTAGCGCGACCGCAGACATTCAAAACTTTCTCGTCACAGACGCAGCCAGCCGCACAACACTGGCAAACAGTATCGCCGGCCTATCTTATGCTGGTGGCGGCACAAACTTTACAGCAGCATTCGATACCATGCGTACCACTCTGGCAGCGTCCACGTTATCTGTCGATTTTTCTTACGTAAATTTTGCAACCGATGGCGTGACAAGCAACGAAGCAACCGCAATAACCGCGCGCAATAATTTGATTGCTGCCGGCGTGGATAACATCAGTATCGAAGGTATTGGCAGCGGGGTAGACACTGCCTATCTGCAAAACAGCATTTGCTATCCAGGCCCTTGCGATACCTCCTCGCCTTACAACTTCCCAACTCAAGGCTTCTACATTGGCGTTGCTAACGCGACCGCTTACGCAGCAGCGATAGAAAACAAAATTCGCACCGTAACTCAGGGCGGCACTGTACCTGAGCCAGAAAGCTTGGCCTTGATTGGCTTGGGCGCTCTCGGCATGGGAATGTCTCGCCGTCGTAAAGCAGCATAATCAACTGTGCTTTTACCCTGCTAAACTCGATCTCAGCTCGGGTTTAGCAGGTTTAACCGCGACAGTTGCCGTACTCCTCCGTTCAAACTTCCAAACAGGCAAAAGCCAAGAATTCCCAATCAGCTCAAGCTTCTTGCAAAAATATCTGACGCTACTCCAAACAAACAAGCCCCCTATCTCCGAGTCGCAACTCTTTGAAAATTCCTAAGCTAAGTTTGCAAAACCCAATCATCGGGATTTCGTGAGCCGGCCAAGTATTTTCTCAATCAATTGAACCTGAGCTTATCTCGCAAACTCTGCAAGCCCTTGTGCACAGGATTAACTTCCAAGCCTTCCTGCACTTTTTTCAAAGCCTCCGAGCGGTCGTTCTTTTCGTAAAACTCCCACGCCTGCTGTTCCAGCGTATCGGCGATTTTATTGATACCGTCCACAGCCGCTTTATTATATGGATCGATTTTCAAAACCTCCTGGTAGGCCCAGAACGCGTTGCTACCGGTCGGCGCAGTGAGATAGCCGACATCGAAATGAATATCCGCCAACTCCAGCAAATCTCTGATTTTCTGATTTTGCTCCGGGCTTAATTCCACAGCAACCTTCACAACCTCGGTATTGGTATTTTTTTCGCTTAAGGTCCAATAGACGTTCAAGCCAATCAAACAGGCAATAAACAATGCTGTCGACCATAAGCCGTAATATACCGAGGTATGCGGACCTATGGCCGTTAAAAACTCATCAATATTGGCGCTGCGATCTTCCTGCCTAAAGGCCAAAGCTTTTTGCAATCCTTTCCATTGCCGCCGCTTAAGCTGAGCGATGGGCTTAGGCTGCAAATTGACTTCCATGGCTTTTTCCGCAGACAAACGGCCAAACGGATGCTTGCCGCTTAGCAATTCGTAAGTGATACAGGCCAAGGCATAAATATCGTCGCGCGGGTCGGGATCGCTATTTTGCAGTTGTTCCAGACTGGCATAGGCCGGGGTCATGGCGCCCAGCGACCGGGCATTAAATATCGTCGCGTCGTGACCATCTTTTTCACTACGACCGATGGCGCAGGCGATCCCGAAATCCAGGACTCTGATTTCGCCGTCGTCGCCGATAAATACATTGCCCGGTTTAAAGTCGGAGTGAACGATATTTTTTTTATGCGCATGCGCCAATGCTTCTGCCATCGCACTGATGATAGGCCAGGCTTTTTTGAAGGGTAATCCGCTGTCGACATGCTCGCGGATCAAATGACTGAGCGGTCTACCCTGTAGGTATTCCATCGACATAAACACGTGCGTGCCGTCGCGATCAAAGTCGTAGACTTTGATGATATTGGGGTGAGACAGGGTTTGCGCGCGTTTGGTCTCGCGCTGTAAAGCTACCAAGGCCATCGGATTGAATTGAAAATCCTGGTTCAGCACCTTTAAAGCCACGAACGGCTCTTTATCCGACGCCTCCACTTTGCGCAAATCGGTGGCTTTAAACACCATCCCCATACCGCCCACCCCGAGCAACTCTTCGAGTACAAAACGGCTTTTCAAGGTACTGCCTACTGTCAGCTCGGCGCGCGGCTGCGAGGGGTCCAAGCCTTGCAATAAGGATTCGGTCGTCAGCGTAGGTGTTTGCGTAGCAGGTGAAACAGGCAGTATCGTCGCCGATTTAGCCGGCGCGGAAACTACACTGGTCTCATCGTCTTGAACGGATACCCGCGAGGGCGCAATTTTGGTTTGATCGCCGGCAATCCGCGTTTCGTCTTGCATGGCCGATTGCAAACCGCGATAAACATCCGCGCCAATTTTTCCGCTCCGATATTCGTTTTCCAAGAATTGGCGGGCTGCATCTAAAACCTGTTCTGGTTCCAAGCTCAAAGCGGCCGCCACGGCCAACAAATCTTCATAGGCTATTTGAGCCTGCTGAAAGGCTTTCAATGCGAGCTCGAATCTGGACATGGCAAACAACAGTCAGGGAAAGTGTAAGGATTTTAGCCGAAGAGCTTGTTCGTGTCGCTGCAATTGCCCTTTACGGTCTAAAAACCAAAATCGGTCTTGATGAATCGCGCCCAAGCCCGGCAAAATCACTCCGCTACTACATGTGCTCATTCGTGGGACTAACGTGTCATAAGAAATTTACCTGCCACAACAGAATATGAACAAGCTTTATCGGACTATACCGACTCTCCAGGCAAAATTTAATTGCTATTGAAAACATTGACATGCATCTATAATAAGTCGCAGAAACTATTTCGGATAAATGCTCATGAAATCACTGTTTTTTTTTGAACCCCTCTGTTCTAAAACCGCCTTTGCACGATTGAGCAAACGCCAATCCCTAACGGCAAGCTCATTAGCCGCGTTGCTGCTGGCTTCGCCACTCGCCATGGGTTTGGAATTCGCGAGCGGGACATTCAATCTTACCGGCTCAGGCGCGGGTTCAGTCGGCTATCTGCCCTTTTCGCTAACGCAAACTACTTTGGTTGATATTGCCACCAGCGGCCCTACAACGGACCCTTATATTTACCTGCTGAACGGCACCGGCAATTTTACCAGCCTCTCCGTGCTTACTGCGGACGACGACGGCTGTAGCCAAATAGACTGCGGTGCGGCAGGCGCCTCTCCGGATTATAACTCGCTGATTAACGACTACCCCTTAAGCCCCGGAAGTTACACGGTGGCAGTAGCAAACTTTCCATTTTCGTCAACCGATGCTATCGCCGGATCCAATATAAACAGCAACACGGGCAATGTGTTATTGATAGTGGGCGACTCAGGGCTGATCATTCCCGGCACCGGCACCGGCTCGGGCAGTGCGAGATTGATTAGCTATGCCGGCAGCGGCGGGGCGGTAATTTCGCAATCGCAAATTATCGAATCCACCTCCAACGCCAGCGCGACCTCGCTGGCAATCAACAGCTTGTGCGCCTCCCCCACCAGCTCCGCTGTCATTAGCGACTGCGCCAGAATCGCCGGCCTAAGCGCGGCCGCCAAAGCCGACGTTATCGATCAAATCACTCCGGAAGAGATCAATACGATTGCCGCCACCACGGTTGCCACCTCGCGCGCCAATTTCAGCAGCGTTATGGACCGCATCGCCACCTTACGAGCCGGCAATGCTGGCGGCATCAATCTGGGCGGCACCAAAATCGGTGGCGCCAGCGGAGATGAACTGCCGGAAATATTCCAACGTCTCGGCATCTACGGCAATATCGACGGCAGTTTCGGTAGCCGGAACCGCTCCGCCAACGAACAGGGTTACAGTTTCGACAATCAAGGGGTAACGGTTGGTGCGGATTATGCGGTCACCGACAATTTTTTTGTGGGTCTGGCATTTAATAACGCTCACAACAAAGCCGATTTCAGTAACCGCGCCGGTCAGCTTTACACGGCGGCTTATACCGGCTCGCTATACAGCACTATCAATATTCAGGATTTTTATATCGACGCTTTAGCCAGCGTTGGCGGCATCGATTACGAATCCGAGCGGGCAATGAGTTTTTTCAACACCTCGGCAAAAGGCAGCACCTCAGGCATGCAGTATGCCTCCAGCTTGGGCGCGGGTTATAACTATCACATAGACCAGGTGGTGGTCGGGCCGTATATCGGTTTCGACTACGCCAAAACCGAAGTGGACGGCTACCGCGAATCCGGCGGTGCCAGTTTCGGCACCAGCTACGGCAAACAAAACATAGAATCCATGCTGACGAAAGCCGGCGCCAGGGCTTCTTATGCCTGGAGCTTGCCCTGGGGCGTAATCGTGCCGCAAGTCAATGCCGAATGGGTACATGAATCCAGCTATAACGCCCAAGTCAGCGTCGTACGCTTCGTGCAAAACAATGCCGGCTTTAACATCCGCTCCGATAATCCGGACCGCGATTTCATGCAACTAGGATTTAACGTGGCCGGTCAATTTGCCGATGGCATGTCCGCTTTCGTGGCCTACAACACCATCATTGATCGGGAAAACGTTTCAAACCACGCCTTTTCCAGCGGTTTGCGGCTGTCGTTTTAAACCCGCCGGGCAAACGAATACACTGGGTCGATTGCCAATCGACCGCACGCCCTGTCCACGCTGCATGTCACGCATGCAACGTGGAATCTTCCAAATAGCATTAACTTCATGCCTGTCACGCGGCTACATTTGCTGATTAAACTGAGTCTGCTGCTTTTCCTGGCAGCTTGCAGCACCCCAGCGGTGCGTCTGCATGATCAAGCCATGACATTCGGCTTCCAGGCCCTAGAAACTGAAGCCGCCGGATTCAAACTAACTTCTTTTAGCCATTTGCCGCTATCAGCCGGTAAACGCCTGCATGTTTACCTCGAAGGAGACGGCCGGCCCTGGGAGCGGGGACTATTTCCGGCTGCCGACCCTACAACCCGCACATCGACCGTTCTTACGCTTATGGCTGCCGATCCTACACCAACCCTTTACTTGGGCCGTCCTTGCTACAATGGCCATGCCGGCGATCCCGGCTGCTCGCAAATCATCTGGACCGGGGCCCGCTACGGCGAACGCGTGGTAGCAGCCATGACTCAAGCTTTAATAGATTTCTGCATACAGCGTGGATTCCGGGAAGTGGTATTGATTGGTCATAGCGGCGGCGGCACACTGGCGCTACTGATAGCCGAACGCTTGCCGCAAACCGTCGCAGTGGTAACACTGGCAGCGAATTACGACATCGATATCTGGGCCGACCATCACGGCTATCAGCGTTTGAACGACTCTCTAAACCCGGCCAAGCGCGCCATCAAAACCGGCATCGCGGAATGGCATCTGCTAGGTCAGCGCGATAACAACATTCCGCCGGAATTGTTCCAACAAGCCCTAAGGCAACGCCCCAACAGCAAGGTCGAAATCGTCGATGCCGATCACGGCCATGGCTGGCAAGCAATTTGGCCACTGATTTTAAAACGCCTGGAGCACCTGCCCTAGTCATTTGCGGGCTAGCGGATTTCTGCTATGGTTGCCGGATAAAACCATTCATTCGAAGGCGGCACACCATGGCTACACAAAGAGTATTGAACCGTACACTCGCGTTGGCAATTAGCGGCATAATAATGTCCGCCTGCGCCCGAGACGTCAGCCAGGAAGAAATGGCCAAGGCCACCGAAGGCTATATCGTGGCCGACACCAGTAAACTGTTTGTTGTCGATTGCCTGCTGCCCGGACAGGTACGCAAACTCGGCTCGCAGATGACCTATCTCAGTGCCCGCCGGCCGATTCGTACTACTGCCGCCGATTGCGAAGTCCGCGGCGGCGAATATGTTGCGTATGATCGCGCCAACTACGCCAGCGCCTTAAATATCTGGCTGCCCAAGGCCCAGGAAGGCGATGCCGCCGCCCAGTTGTATGTCGGCGAGATTTTCGAAAAAGGCCTGGGCACGCCAGCCGACTACAAAGCCGCCGCCCAGTGGTACGAAAAAGCCGCCAACCAAGGTAACTCTCAAGCGCAGTTGAACCTGGGTCATCTTTACGAAAAAGGTCTGGGCGTTACTGAAGACAAGGAAGCCGCGTTACGTTGGTATCGCAAATCGGCAGGCCTGGAAGACGCCGGCATCCAGTTTGCACCCGCCGTGAATGCTCAAGCCATCGCCAACAGCGAAGAATTAGCAACGCTACGCAGTGAAGTGGCGGAATCCCGCCGCGAAGCTGAGCAGCTGCGCGAGCAACTGCAAAGCACTCGTCAGCAAACCCTGGATCAACAGGAAAATCTGCGTAAGGCTCAAGACGAGTTGGAAGCCTTGCGTAACAAACTACAGCAACAAAAATCCGTTACGCCCAGCGGCTCCAGCGATATTGAATCGCTGGAAAAACAATTACGCGAAAAAGAAAGCCAATTAAAAGACCAACAGGCCAAATTGGGTAGTTTGACACAGTCGCTCAGCCAGGAAAGGCAGCGCATGAAACGCGAGTTGGAAGCGGCACGCCAGCAAAGCCCCAGTGCTAAAGCCGTTGAAAGCAAAACTAACGATATCGAAAATAAGCTCAGCGAAAAAATCGAAACCTATCAAAAACAATCCGCGGAACTGACCGGCTGGCTAACATCATCGGACAAGCTGGACCGAAATCAAATAGACCTGCGCAAGCAGGCCTTGCAACAGCAAGCCAAAGAAATTGCCGCACTGAAAGAAAAACTACAACAACAAAGCTCAAATCTGGTGGCCAGCGGCAACGGCCCCAACATCGAATTGCTGGAACCCGCCGTCACCGTCACCCGGGGTATACCCAGCATCCAGTTTGGCTTGGGCGAAAGCAGCAAACGTATTGTCGGCAAAATCGACGCAGCCACCGGCCTGAGCCGCTTGCTGTTGAACGACAAGGCAGTGAAAGTCGACGCTAATGGCCGCTTCGAAACCGACGTCAGCTTAAAAGGCGAAGAAACCTTGGTGCGCATCGTCGCTACCGACAAACGCAACCAGAGCAGTGACTTGAGCCTGCGCCTGCTGGCTTCCGGTAACGCAGCAGAGGCAGTATTTCCGAGCAGCAACGGCAGCGAATTGAAACGCTCCGGCGATATTCAATTCGGCAAATTCTATGCAATCATCATCGGCAACAACGAATACGGTGCGTATCCGTCCCTGAAAACCCCCATCGCCGACGCCAAAAGCCTGGAACTGTTGTTACGGGAACGCTACGGCTTCAAAACCAAATTGCTGATCAACGCCAACCGTCACGCCATCATGTCGGCGTTCAACGAACTGAATCAAAAACTCACCGAACAAGATAATTTACTGGTCTATTACGCCGGCCACGGCGAGATCGACAAGAAAAGTCAGACCGCCTATTGGCTGCCAGTCGATTCGGAAACCGGTAATAGTGCCAATTGGATCTCCAGCCAAAGCATCACCGAATTTTTGAGCATCATGCCGGCCAAACACATTATGGTGGTGGCCGATTCCTGCTATTCCGGCGCATTGACCGGTTCGGCGGTAGCAAAATTGCCGGAAGGCATGGACGACGCCAAGCGTGAACGCTGGTTAAAAGCGATGAACAGCCGCAAAGCCCGCACCGTGCTGACTTCCGGCGGCGTGAAACCGGTCATGGACCAAGGCGGCGGCGATCATTCGGTGTTTGCCAATGCATTTTTGAAAGTATTACGCGGCAACAAACGCATCATCGAGGATTACGATATTTTCCGCGATGTCGCCAATCAAGTAAGAGCCTCGGCGGCGCGCGGCGGTTTCGAACAAATACCGCAATACGCCCCCTTGCAGCACGCCGGCCACGAAGGCAGCCCGTTCTTTTTCGTACCGGAAGTTTAAGCAGATTAGCTATCCGACTGAAAACAGCCACCAGCTCCGATGCGGTGTCGAGTTCCCATTTCCATAGGGCGGAGTCCGAAGAGAACAAGCTCTTTGGAAAGAGGCGAAGTGTCGTTGATCGACCCCAAGCTGCCAATGAAGACTAATTTGGAAAGACAAGAAAAGGCAAATAAACTGCCATTCAAAATTTAGGCGAATAGTAAAGCTCGTGCTTCGATCATGGATTACTTCGGTTGGGATAACCACAAACGGCACTATTCGAGTTTGAACCGAAAAACGCCTCATAAGACATATACCGACTTGTTGCCAATGATTAAAAAGGCAGCCTAACCAACGGCAGGGATTTCACTTTTAAATCCGAATTTTCTGTTCAAACAGATGGGGCCACTTCTGTTCTTCTCATGAACCTTCAACTAAATTTAATACATATTACACATGACTATTGGTGGCAAGAATGACTAGCAACGTGGACATACTTATCGTTGACGACGATAAGGTGGTTCAGAAAATAGTTAAGAGGTCCCTAGAAAGTGAAGGTATTAAGGTAAGAAGCGCCCTCAACGGCGAAGATGGCTTAGCCGAAGCCTATAAGGCTACCCCTGACATTATCCTTCTCGATGTCGAAATGCCTGGATTGAGCGGGTATGAAGTTTGCCACCAGTTGCGAGAAAACCCTAGAACATCTGATGTGCCGGTGGTTTTTATATCATCACACAGCTCGCTCAGGGAAAGAATGCAAGGATACGAAGCCGGAGCAGATGATTACTTAGTCAAGCCTTTTGATCCAGAGCATCTGATGGCAAAGATCCGAGTGCTCATCAAATATCTGGAGCAGAAGGCGTCGCTGGAGAAGCAGTATAAGCTAGCAGAGAAAGCTGCTCTTATTGCAATGGCTGGAACCAGTGAGTTGGGTGTAGCCATGGACTTCATGACGAAGATATTTTCTTACAATAACTATGAAACCCTTGCCCAAGGATTTTTTCTTGCAACCGGCAAATTCGGATTGAATTGCTGCCTGTTAATCTTGGATGAGGGAGAGTCACACTGGTTTGCAACCGATGGCAATATCAGTCCGCTTGAGAAAGAAATGATTGAAATGGCGGAAAAAGAGACCCGCATTATCGATTTTGGTTCGCGCACAATAGTGAACTACCCTGGCATAAGTCTGTTGGTTAGAAATATGCCTATTGACGATATGGAGCGTTATGGTCGTACAAAGGATATTTTGCCTGTCTTCCTTCAAGGCATGGAGGCAAAAATCCATGCTGTACAAACAGAGCTAGCTCTCATGCAGCAAAGTGAAGATCTGCTGCGTTCCTTTGGAAGGATAAGAACCGACCTCTATTACTTGGCTAAAACCTTGATGACGAATCAGGAAGACAGCGCGAAGGTCATGCACCAGATGATTCGTGATTTGAATCTCGACTTATTGAGAATGGCACTAGACGACGATCAAGAGAAGTATCTTCTTAATCGAATTGAGTCGGCAATTGAAGAAGCAGCTAAGCGCATTGATGCCAGCCCTTTTATTGCTAATTCCCTATCCAATGTTTTCCTCAATCTCAAGACTGTTACAAGAAAGCAACAAATACTCGTTGAAACTTTCATTGCGAGACATACTTCGGGTCCTGCTGAAGAAGTAGTAATGGAAGATGACAATATTGAATTATTTTAGCAAGGGAAGAAAGGCCATGATTGATAGTGCAATGTTAACCTGAAACCTCGCCTATCTGCAGACCAGAGCATGCCAAATAGAGCCTGACGGGATTGTAATCGGTTTCACTACGCATCTTTGTGCAACTTTCCCTTATCGTTGAGCGACTGCTATGAGACCATCACCTTCCATTGATTTAAAAAGCGTGATGGTCAGCTTTTGGCCGATAGCCGCGCAAATACACACCCAAAACCTGCCAGCAATCCATTGCTCATTCGTATTCAACTCCAGGGCGATTGGTAGTGCCCGGCATGATTTTCTTCGGGTGAATATGGATTTCCCCTTCATTCGGGCCTTGAAGCCTCTCGCTAATCGTATTGAGCTATTCACGAAAGCCTCGTTCGCTCTGACTCAAACCAAAACGCGTTACCGCATGACTCAATAAGCTGGCGGGCGATACAGAAAGCTTTGCGACGATAGTAAATCACCTTGTGCGCAAGCTTAATCCCGTTGCGCGCAAGGCGTTTTGCCGGAACGGCGAACCAATTTGCCTTGCCCGCAAAGCTTTTAGGTTTAATCGCCAGGCTCGGCAGGCTTGCGCGCAAGGTAAAAAAGCTTGCGACGATAGCAAAATACCTCGTGCACGAACTGAATCAGGTTGCGCGCTAGGCATTTTGCCGGACGGACGAATCAATTTGCCTTGCCCGCAAAGCTTTTAGGTTTAATCGCCAGGCTCGGCAGGCTTGCGCGCAAGGTAAAAAAGCTTGCGACGATAGCAAAATACCTCGTGCACGAGCTAAAACGGGTTGCGCACAAGTTTAA
>NZ_JANIBL010000084.1 GCF_024505055.1 Methylomonas rosea | reverse complement strand
CAGTAGCCTTGTCCAATGACACATGAGCCTGAGCGAGGCGCTGTATTTCCAGCGTGAGATGAGCCTGGGAACGCGAAAGTTGGGATCATGGAGACATGATCGTAACTTTGCAGACTCAAAGACTCATAACGCCGACGCAAGCACAGGCCTTTGTTCCCAGTAGAAGCCACCACACGCCGGATGATTGGTTGGGCCGTTGCAGAATAGATGACCGCAACGCTCGTCTGCGATACTTTAATGATGCCGTTATGCTGTCGTCATTTTCCCAAGGACGTTATTGTAAATTCGGATCGAGTCAGTAGTGTTCGGTGGCTTACCAAAAGCTGCTGGACAAACACCTGCTGCTTTGCAGGATTAGCAAGATGATTGTTATTTGTACGGACAATACTGCCATGGAAAGCTGGAGCCACAGCTTAGGAGTCGAGGCGATCCATGATGAATGTTTTCTGACCCCTACGAATGCCGAACAACACCTCTTTGACTACATCGAAGTGTATTACAATCCAGAACAGCTTCATTCGAAATTGGGCTATATGTCCCCTGAAGCTTTTGAGTTTAAACATGTCGCTTAGTGAGGTGTCTGTGAAAAAGGGCAAAATCACCTTACGCGCTCTAGCAACAAGGCAAACCAGGAGTTAAGACAATGGCTTTGGCATTGAAAGATCTGGAATCCCACACTTACGGCGACTATCTAAACTGGCCGGACGATGCGCGTTACGAATTGATAGACGGCGATGCTTATTTGATGTCACCCGCGCCGTATTTACCGCATCAGGATGTGGTGGGGGAAATTTATTTCCAAACTCGGCAAGCGCTGCAGGGCAAACCTTGCCGGGCGTTTATCGCACCGGTCGATGTGCGTTTACCCAAAGCTCAGGAAGCCGACGAATCTGTCGATACGGTCGTGCAGCCCGACGTATTGGTAGTATGCGATGGCAATAAACTGGATAAACGTGGCGTACGCGGGGCGCCGGATTGGGTAGTCGAAGTATTATCGCCCTCCACCGCCGGTCATGACCAAATCAAAAAACGCCTGCTCTACGAACGCCACGGGGTTCGCGAATATTGGCTGGTTCATCCGGTTGATCGGGTGTTAACGATATACAGCTTGGCAGACGGAGAGTTCGGCAAACCGCAAATTTATCAATTGGAAGGCGAAACTCAAGTCGGCATTTTGCCGGAAATCGTGATTCGTTGGGACGAACTGGCGGCGCGTTTGCCTAAGGATTATTGAATAGAATGATGGGGGTTTTAGTTTAAACCTCCGATAGTCTGGTGGGTGCTGAGGGGTTCGAACCCCCGACCCTCGCCTTGTAAGGGCGATGCTCTCCCAGCTGAGCTAAGCACCCGACTAAAGGCCGCGCATTTTATCCAAAACGCGAGCTTCTGCAAAATGTTTTGTTAGTTTTGCTGTGCTTATATTCTCCGGAGAGCGATTAGAGAAACAGCCGCTACAAGCAAATTATTTCTATAAAAAACTTAAACTCACCCCGCAAAACCGGCAACTGCGCACAAACCGCAAACGCTGTCGGCCAAAGCTTATTTTCCGGATATATTGAAAAATCCCGGTTTTAAGTTACTTTTATGTAAGTATATGACTACGCAAAATGAAAGCCTGGATAGCCCGTTGTGTTTCAAGAAAAATTTGGCAAGGTGCGTACAAGTTAGTTCTACTAAGCGCTATACCAAGCGCAGCGATATGGAACAATCAAAAGCAGTGACAGGGCTAATACTCCCGGCGCGAGCAATACTTAAACCGTTATACGTTTATCGATAAAAACCAGATGAGTAAAGGCACCACTTACATACCGATTTACGATTTCTCGCCGAGCGTTAACGCCGGCCATCTAAAACAAATTCTGCCCTTGCTGGTGCGTCATAACGTTGCAGCCAACCCAATCAATTACGCCATTTGGTACGACTATGTGGCCGGCGGCAACCCGACCCTAAACAAAGCAGTAGACTCCTTGCTCGCGGAAAACAAGGCCTTCGATTATGACAACAGCGTGGAGCTTTACAAATCACACATTTGTAATGCGTCTTTGGAATCTTTCGAGCAAATCAACCGGCAATTGCACAAAGTTATCGAACAAGCCACCAGCGCGATCAACGAGACCTATAACAAAGCCGAAGAAACCAATGACAGCTTTCAGAAAAAATCGGTGATCTTGGAGAATTTCTCCGCGTCCGACGGCTTGAAAACAATCTTGCAGGAAATCATTCAGGAAACCAAATCGCTGGCAATAACCAGTCAGGCCATGCAAGCCAAGCTGACCGAAGCCAACCAGGAAATGGAGCAATTGCGCACCGAGCTGGCTCAAGCCAGACAAATCGCCACCACGGACGGTTTAACGGGCTTATTGAATCGGCGCGCATTCGACATGACCTTAGCCGAAATCATCGAACAATCCGAACCCGATACCGCTTGCCTGTCGATGCTGGACATAGACCATTTCAAGCGCATTAACGACACTTACGGCCACACCATCGGCGACAATGTCATTAAATATGTGGCGTCTTTAATGAAGAAACACGCTGAAGATCATCATCATGTGGCACGTTACGGCGGTGAGGAACTGGCGATTATCATGCCCAATACCAGCCACGAAAAAGCTGTAGAAATATCCGAAAATATTCGCAATGCAATGGAAACCAGCCGCTTGCAGCGCAAAAACGATAACCAATCGCTGGGTAAAATCACCTTGTCGATAGGCGTCGCCAAATTACAACCGGGCGACAATCCGGAAAGTTTTATCGTCCGGGCCGATACCGCCTTGTATAAAGCCAAGCAAAGCGGCCGTAATCGGGTAATTCATTCATGAGTAAACGTGTTGCCGATCAATCAGCGTTCGCTCAGACGCTGTACCACCAAACTGCCCACCATATCGCCCTCGACATTGACCATAGTCCGCACGGTATCCAGCAAGCGATCTATAGGTAACAATATCGCAATAGCTTCGGTCGGCAAACCTACCGACTGCAACACCATCATCATAGTCACCATCCCGGCGCTGGGAATACCCGGCGCGCCGATGGCTGCGATCATCGTGGTAAAACATACGATCAATTGTTGAGCCAAATCCAGCTCAATACCCGCTAAATTGGCGACAAATAGCGCAGCAGCTGCTTCGTAGAGCGCGGTGCCATCCATATTGACGGTTGCACCCAGCGGCACCACAAAACCGGCAATACCGGGCTTGACGTGCAGATGTTGTTCAACACAACGCAAGGTGACCGGCAACGTCGCCGAGCTGGAGCTGGTGGCAAATGCGGTAATTAGGGCTTCTCTGGCGCCGAGAAAAAACTTCAACGGCGAAACCTTGGCAATTAACAGTAACAACATTGGCAATACTACTAAGCCGTGCAGCAAGGTGGTACCGATGACGACCGCGACAAATTCAGCCAAACTGCTTAACAAGGCGAGATTTTGCGTCGCCAGCAACTGCGCCAGCAAAGCCATGATGCCGAACGGCGCCAGCCGCATAATCCAGCCGACCAAGCGCAGCATCAACTCCAAGCCTTCCTGCAACAGCAGCAAGATATTGCGGTAACGATCCCCGCCCACCACCAAGGCAATACCCAACAACAACGCAAACATCACGATTGCTAGAATATTGGCCTGCGCCAGCGCAGCAAACGGGTTAACGAACAAACCATGCAAGAAGCTGGCTACAAATTGCTCAAAGCTCATTTGCTTAGCGGCAAAGTTGGGACTGGCGTTGTTGAACAAGTCCAGATTCAAGCCTTTTCCCGGCTCGAACAGATTAGCGGCCGCCACGCCCAGCATGATAGCCAAAGCCATGGAGACAACAAAAAAACCTAAAGTAGACAGCCAGACTCGATGCAGTTGGCCGTGCATGCGCAGTTTAGCTACTCCAACCGCAATAGAGGTAAACACCAAAGGCACTAACACCATTTTCAACAAATCCATGAATAAATTACTCAAGAGACTGCAAAAGTAGATACCTTGTTTGCTAACGGCGGCATCCGGTCCCAGCTTGGCAAACCCCATTCCCAGGGCGACGCCGAATACGGCACCCAGAAAAATTTGTGTGTTTAATGCGACTTTCAATCCAGCCTCCTGAAAATGCGCTCATCGTAAAACGCCGAAGTATTGAGATTTAGCATAGCAAGCCCGGCAACCAATCATGTATCGGCCCGGTTACTCAGCGAACGTGCTCCGTCATGATACCGGCGAAGATTGGCTTTTGGCTTATCTACTTCGGTAAAATCTGCCGCTATGACGACAATCACCGACCACCTAGAAACTTGTTTATGCGGCTCCGGCCTAGATTATGCGGATTGCTGCGGCCGCTATCACGGCGACAAATACTACCCGTCAACAGCGGAAGCATTGATGCGCTCGCGTTTTAGCGCGTATGCCCGGCGCGACGTGGATTACTTATTGAATACCTGGGATGCCGGCAAACGGCCGATGACTATCGATTTTTCCAAGGAAACCGCGCAATGGCAAAAACTGACGATAGTCAGCACTAAAAAAGGCAGCGCCCAAGACAGCAAGGGCATTGTCGAGTTTAAGGCTTTTTACCGACAGGACGGCGAAGACTATTTCATGCACGAAATCAGTCGGTTCGTTAAATCAGATTCCCGTTGGCGCTATCTGGACGGCGTCATCAAAGCCGCGGGCAAAGTCGCGGAAAGCACGGATACCGGCAAGAATGCGCCTTGTCCGTGCGGCAGCGGTAAAAAATTCAAACGCTGCTGCGGGCGCTGAAAGCCTGCATGTTGCTTTAGTGACGATTCAACGAACCGCATCCACAAAGCTCAATTGCTTCCAGGCTTCGTACAGCACTATCGCCACGGTATTAGACAGATTGAGACTGCGGCTTTCCTTACGCATCGGCAAATACAGTTGCAGCGCGGCCGGATGTTGACTCAGAAATGTGGCCGGCAAGCCGCGGGTTTCCGGACCGAATAACAAGGCATCCCCCGCTTTATATCGCACCTCGCTGTACCCGGTGTGGCCTTTGGTGGTTAACGCAAATAAACGCTGGGGCTTGGCTTTTTCGACGTAATCATGCAAGGAACCGTACTGGCGGATGTTCACCCATTCATGATAATCCAGCCCGGCGCGACGCAGACGTTTGTCGTCCAAATCAAACCCCAAGGGCTGGATTAAATGCAGATGCGCACCGGTGTTAGCGCATAAACGGATTATATTGCCGGTATTGGCCGGTATTTCCGGCTCGAACAAGACAATATCGAGCATTGCTTCAGTATTTTTCCACGTCCACCGGCGACAGTTTCCAAATCTCGCGGTTGTATTCGCTAATGGTTCTGTCGGTAGAAAACTTGCCGCTGGCTGCAGTATTGAGAATACTCATTTTGGTCCAGCGCTCTTGATCGCGCCAAGTTTGTTCGACTCGCTTCTGCGCTTCAAGGTAACTGCGGAAATCGGCGATAGTCATCCAGGGATCATGCGGGCTTTTGATCGAGGCAATGATGTCGTCGAATATCCCCGGCTCGAATTGATTGAAATGCCCGCATTCCAGCAAGCGCATCACACCTTGCAGATCACTATCCTGATTGATAAACCATTGCGGATCGTAATGCGGTCGCAACGCCTCCACTTCTTGCTCGGTCAAGCCAAACAAAAAGAAATTGTCTGCACCGACCTCTTCGCGAATTTCGATATTGGCGCCGTCCAAGGTACCGATGGTCAGCGCGCCGTTCATCATGAACTTCATATTTCCGGTACCGGACGCTTCCTTACCTGCAGTCGAAATTTGTTCCGACAAATCCGCTCCGGGGCAGATTTTCTCCATCGCCGACACGCAATAATTGGGCATAAACACCAAGCGCAGCTTATTGCCTACTTCCGGATCCTCGTTGATCACACTGCCGACATTGTTAATCAGCTTGATGATTTTTTTTGCCATCACATAGCCGGGCGCCGCCTTACCGCCGATCAGGACGCAACGATCCACCCAGTTTTGCGTGTCGCCGCGTTTGATACGGTCATAAAGATGGATCACATGCAGTACATTCAGAATCTGCCGCTTGTATTCGTGGATACGTTTGACCTGCACATCGAACAAGGCATCGACATTGATCTCGATGTCATGCTCTTCTTTTTTGTAATCGACCAGGCGCTGTTTACTGGCACGGTTTAGGTCGTACCATTTTTGTCTGAACGCGGCGTCTTCGGCATAAGGCGCTAATTTGGACAGCTGAGATAGATCGGTAATCCAGCCATCGCCAATAGTCGCGGTGATAAACTCGGCCAATTCCGGATTACAGCCGGCCAGCCAACGTCTGGGGGTCACGCCATTGGTTTTGTTATTAAATTTTTGCGGCCAGAGTTCGTAAAAGTCTCTAAACAAGCCTTCCTGCAACAGTCTGGAATGCAGTTCGGCGACACCGTTGACGGAAAAGCTGCCGACGATGGCCAAAAATGCCATCCGCACCTGTTTTTGATGACCTTCTTCGATAATCGACATCCGCGCCATGCGCGGATTGTCACCAGGCCAACGCGCGGAAACTTCGGCCATGAAGTGCGCGTTGATTTCAAAAATAATTTCCATCAAGCGCGGCAGCAAATGCTGCATCAGATTGACAGACCATTTTTCCAAGGCCTCGGGCAGCAAGGTATGGTTGGTGTAGGCCATCGTTTGCCGCGTGATGTTCCAGGCGTCTTTCCAGGGTAAGCCGTGAATGTCCATCAGCAAACGCATCAACTCGGCCACCGCGATGCTGGGATGGGTATCGTTGAGCTGGAAGCAGTTTTTCTCGGCAAATTTACTGAAATTATTGCCGTGACGACCTACCCAGTTGGCGATCACGTCCTGCAAACTGGCGGACGCCAACAGGTATTGCTGTTGCAGACGCAAGGCTTTGCCGTTTTCGTTGGCGTCGTTGGGATACAACACCATAGTAATATTTTCGGCTGTGTTTTTCTCGGCCACCGCTTCGGCGTAATCGCCGGCATTAAATTCCTGTAAATTGAACTCTTCAGTGGCGATGGCTTTCCACAAGCGCAAGGTATTGACCGTGCCGTTTTTATACCCCGGCACCGGCGTGTCGTAAGGCATGGCAATCACGTCATGGGTATCGAGCCAACTGGTGCGCTTATTGCCTTTTTCGTCGATGTGCGTTTGCGTGTGGCCGCCGAATTTGATGCGGTGCATATATTCCGGCCGCTCGATTTCCCAGACGTTACCCATCCGTAACCAATGATCCGGTTTTTCAACCTGCTCGCCATTGACGATTTGTTGAGAAAACATACCGTATTCGTAACGCAAACCGTAGCCGGTGACCGGCAATTGCAAAGTGGCGCAACTGTCGATGAAACAGGCTGCCAGACGCCCCAGACCACCGTTACCTAAACCGGCATCCGGTTCGCTTTCAATGAGTTCCTCGGCTTCCAAACCCAAATCATACAAAGCTTGCGTAACGATATCGTCAACCCCGAGATTCAACATCGCGTTGCTCAGCGAACGCCCCATTAAAAACTCCATCGACAGATAGAAGGCTTTTTTACAATCGGAGTCCCGATAGACGTTATAGGTTTTCTTCCAGCGTTCGACTAAACGGTCGCTGATCGCCAAAGACAAGGCTTCGTAGGCGTAATGCGGGGAACGGCAATTTTGATCGCGTCCGAGCCTATGACTGTAATAATGTTTGAAATCGGCTATGAAATGCTTTTTATCCATGCCCAACTTAGGGAGCTTGGTAATATCGGCGGCGGGGTTACTTTTATGAAAGACTCTATGCGGCATAGTGCTTACCCTTGAGGACAGTGAAAATTAAAAGCCGTGGGCCGCTTGATTTTGCAAGGCTGAAAGCGATGCAGAAAGGCCCTCTAAATCGATTTGTCGGGCACCCGCGACACCTGGTATAAGGCGTCGCGGTTTAATATCAGTTTAATTTGCCGTGGCATTGCTTGTACTTTTTACCGGAACCGCAGGGGCATGGGTCGTTACGGCCCACTTTACTGCCAAGTCTGACAAAAGGCTGCTCTACGCTCTCCGGGTCCGAGTCGGACTGGGCTGCTTGCGCCGCCGGCTCCTCTTCAAAAATCGAATGCGCTTCCGCGTGTTCATAGTGCATCTCCAGCGGCGCCTGACGTTGTTCGTCGATGGCCTGCACATCTTCTTCACGCGCCACTTGCACCTTGGCCAATATGCCTACCACTTCCTGTTTGATATGCGTCAACAGGCCGGTAAACATTTGGAACGACTCGCGCTTGTACTCCTGCTTGGGATCTTTTTGCGCATAGCCTCTAAAGTGAATGCCTTGGCGCAGTTGGTCCATGGCCGCCAAATGTTCTTTCCAGCTATTATCCAGCACTTGCAACATCACCGATTTCTCGAAATGGCGCAATACTTGAACACCTACCGCTTCTTCGCGGGCACGACTTTCTTGCTCGGCTTTTTCGATAATTAATTGGCGCAATTTCGGTTCGTTAAGCGTACGGTCGTTGCCCAACATTTCCACCAGCGGCATTTGCAGATTAAATTCTTGCTGCAAATGATTTTCCAAGCCGCGCACATCCCACTGTTCTTCCATGGTTTTCGGCGGGATGTATTCGGTGATCACATCGTTCAGCACGTCGGCACGAATCGCGTTGATAATGTCGTTGATATCTTCGGCAGCCATCAATTCATTGCGCTGCGCGTAAATAACCTTACGTTGATCGTTGGCAACGTCGTCGTAGGCCAGAATTTCTTTCCGAATATCGAAGTTACGATTCTCTACTTTGCGTTGCGCGCTTTCGATGGAACGGGTCACCCAAGGATGCTCGATGGCTTCGCCTTCTTCCATACCCAGTTTTTGCATCAAACTAGCAACCCGCTCTGAGGCGAAAATCCGCATCAAGTCGTCTTCGAGAGACAAATAAAAACGGGTGGAGCCAGGGTCGCCTTGCCGACCGGAACGGCCGCGCAACTGATTGTCGATCCGCCGCGACTCGTGGCGCTCGGAACCAATGACATGCAGACCGCCGCTGGCCAACACTTTTTCGTGCCTTTCCAACCAGGCGGCGCGCACGCGCTCTTTATCGGATTCGCTGGCATCCGGGCCCAAGGCCTCTAGTTCGGCATTCAGATTCCCACCCAGCACGATGTCGGTACCGCGACCGGCCATGTTGGTGGCAATGGTTACAGCGCCCGGCATACCGGCATTTTCGATAATGTGCGCCTCGCGCTCATGCTGCTTGGCATTCAAGACTTCATGCCGGATGTTTTGCTTTTGCAGCATGCCGGAGATCAGCTCTGAGTTCTCTATCGAGGTAGTACCGACCAACACCGGCTGGCCGCGCTGCACGCAATCTTTGATGTCTTCGATCACGGCGTTGTATTTTTCCCGCGCCGACAGATAAACCAAATCGCCTTTGTCTTTACGAATCATTGGTCTGTGGGTAGGGATGACCACTACTTCCAGGCCGTAGATTTTATTCAATTCAAACGCTTCGGTGTCCGCAGTACCCGTCATACCGGACAACTTGCTGTACAGACGGAAATAATTCTGGAAGGTAATGGAAGCCAGCGTTTGGTTTTCGTTTTGAATGGTCACGTTTTCCTTGGCTTCCATCGCTTGATGCAAGCCCTCGGACCAGCGCCGACCACTCATCATCCGGCCGGTAAACTCATCGACGATGATGACTTGACCGTCCTTAACCACATAATCGACATCCTTCTGGAACAACACATGCGCCCGCAAGGAGGCGTTCAGATAGTGCATCAAACGGATATTGGCGGCTTCGTACAATGTGGAACCGTCGGCTATCAAACCGTGCTCCGCCAACAAGCGCTCGACGTGCTCGTAGCCGGCTTCGGTCAAATGGATCTGCCGGGATTTTTCGTCCACTGCGTAATCGCCGGGCATTTGATCCTGTTTTTCCGGATCGTCGGCTTTTTCCTGCTTGGTCAGGTAAGGAATGATTTGATTGGTCTTCAGGTAAATATCGGTACTGCCCTCCGCCTGACCGGAGATGATTAACGGCGTTCTGGCTTCGTCGATCAAAATCGAGTCAACCTCGTCGACGATGGCAAAATTCAGATCGCGCTGGACTTTTTGTTCCAGGCTGAAGGCCATGTTGTCGCGCAGATAATCGAAACCAAATTCGTTGTTGGTACCGTAGGTAATATCGGCGGCGTAAGCCGCTTGCCGTTGTTCGTGGTTCAGATCGCTGACAATGACGCCGGTGGTCAAACCGAGGAAACCGTAGAGCCTGCCCATCCATTCCGCATCGCGGCGCGCCAAGTAGTCGTTCACGGTAACGACATGCACACCTTTACCGGGCAAGGCATTCAAATAGGCGGCCAGAGTGGCCATCAGGGTTTTACCCTCACCGGTTTTCATCTCGGCAATCTTGCCGCTATGCAAGACCATACCGCCGATCAACTGCACATCGAAATGACGCATGCCAAATACGCGGGTCGAGGCTTCCCGCACGGCGGCGAAGGCTTCTGGGAGTAAATTGTCTAGGTTTTCGCCTTGGGCAAGGCGGTCGCGAAATTCCTGTGTTTTGGCTTGTAACGCCGCATCGGATAATTTTTCGTATTCGGCGGCCAGAACATTTACTTTCTTGACTAGCTTGCGTTTCTTCTTGACCAGCCTGTCGTTGCGGCTGCCAACTACCAATTTAACCAGCTTACCCAGCATGATATTTCCAGAGTGAGAGTGAACCAAAGTTTGCGATTATAAACGGTATGGGGCAGCTGTGACCAGAAAACAAGCCCGATAACCTAGTACCATCAACCAGCCGGTTTTTGTAAATCGGCTATTTAAATGCGGCGATCGCCTATATAAAAAGCTATTTTTGCTTCACAGCTACAGTCTAGCTCCACAATTCCGCGATTTTCATCGCAGCGAATTTGGGATAGCTCGAACATGGACAAGCCAAGCGATCAGCGTATAATTCGCCGGCTTCGGCCCTTGCGGCGGCAAGCATTCGACATCATTCCTCCGGCTTTAACAATTTATGAAAATAGTGATTCTCGGTGCCGGTGTTACCGGCTCTTCGGTTGCCGGCGCATTGGCCAGTGAAGAAAACGATATTGTCGTTATCGATAAAAATGCCCACTTGCTCACCGCGTTGAAAGGCCGCCTGGATATAGCCACTGTGGAAGGCAACGCCGCACATCCCAGCGTCCTGGAACAGGCCGGCATTCAAGACGCCGACATGGTGATTGCCGTTACCGACCGCGACGAGACCAACATGCTGGCCTGTCAGGTGATTAACACCCTGTATAGCAAACCCAAAACCATCGCCAGGGTGCGCGCCATCGACTTTCTAAACCATCCGGAATTATTTGCACCGGGCGGTATCGATATCGTCATCAGCCCTGAGCAGGTCGTGACCGAATCCATTCACAATCTGATCAAATATCCCGGTGCGCTACATGTGTCCGAGTTTGCCGACGGCTTGGTCAGGCTGTTTTCGATTCGCGTGGTACCGACCGGCTTTCTGACCGGTAAACGCATCCACGCCGTGAAAGAAAAACTGGCCGACAGCATGATTCGGGTCGCGGCGATTTTCCGCGACGGCAAAGCTATCGCGGTAAACGGTGAAGCGGTGATCGCCACCGGCGACGAGGTATTCTTCGTCTGCCCACGCGATAAGGTCCGTAAAACCCTGGTGGATTTGCACAAGCTGGAATCGCCGATCAAAACCATTATGCTGGCCGGCGGCGGCCACGTCGGCAAGCGACTGGCGATTGCCTTGGAGAAAAATTACCACGTCAAAGTCATCGAGCAAGACATCGAGCGAGCGCGCGAGATCTCCAACGATTTGCGTAACACCTTAATTCTGCATGGCGACTGTACCGACGAATCGCTACTGCAAGAAGAAATGATTGAAGACATCGACTTGTTCTGCGCGATTACCAATAACGACGGCATCAACCTGATTTCCGCCGGTCTGGCCAAAAAACTCGGTGCCAAAAAAGCTATCTGCCTGATCAACAATAATTCCTACCTAAAATTATTGGACGGCACCGAGATCGATCTGGCGATTCAACCGAAACTGGAAACCTTGGGCGGCATCCTGAAACATGTCAGGAAAGGCGACGTGGTCGGTGTTAGCTCGGTGTGCGGAGGGAGTGCGGAAGCGATAGAGGCCATTGCTCACCGCAGCAAAAATTCCAGCTCCGTGGTGGGCTTGCGGGTAGATCAGGTCAATTTGCCTGACGGGGTGATATTAGGTGCGCTGATCCGCGAAAAAGAAGTGATTCCGGTACATCACGACACCGTATTCGCGGAAGGTGATCACGTGGTGATGTTTGCGCTGAACAAGAAAATGGTTAGAGATATTGAAGGCTATTTCCAGCCTATCTAGTCCGCCAAATCCGTATCGATAAAGGCCAAGGCCCGCTGCGGTAAACCGCCGTCACCCTCGCCTTGCAAGGAAGCCTGACTGTCTTCATGCACCGCAGTCATGAACTGCAACAACTGCATTTCTATTTTCAATTTTTCCTGCGGCTCTTGGGCATCCCACATTCGATTCAATAACTGCTTGGCGTGATGATGGATCGTGAATGCGACAGCTTCCGGCAGATGAGCGTAACTACTGCGCAAAGACTCCTTCAGTTTATCCAGCGATTGCAGATATTGCTGATAGTCTTTTAAATCCTGTTTACATTGAGTTTTCACCATCGCCAGCTCGTTGCTGTTGCGGGCTTTATTGACGGTCAGCTCATGAGCCAGTTGCTGCGACTGCTTTTTCAGTTGCGCCACTAATGCCTGTTCGGCTAGAGCCTTCGCTCGCCGCAAATCCGCGACATCGTTATGTCTGGACAATTGCCAGTGCAGATTGTCATCGCGACTGCGCCGCAAAAACGCCAGCGACTCGGCCAACCAGCGACTAATCGGCGACATGGAGCTGTCGGCGTAAAGCCAGCATCGCCGCAGAATCGGCTTGTTTACGATACGAGCGCAAGGCTTTGCGCAGATCTTTATATCGGGATGTCGGCAATTGCGACTTCGCCGCCTGCAATTCATGATCAATTGCAACCGACAATTCTCTGGCCTGTTTTCGGTTATCGGCGGCAAGCAGGCGTTGCCGCTTGAATCTGGTCAGATAGCTTAACTGCCGGCATTCAGCAACCTTGAGCCGCTCCAAATCTTGCCGGCGAATCTGCAAACACAATAGTTGACGTAACGCCGAAGATTCTCGACTAAAATACCCGCGCAGCTCGCGGCAAACCGCCGTGAACAAGGTCAACAAACCAAGTAAAGCCAACAAAGCCAAAGCCAGCAACATCACTTTACTGGCTAATAGATAAAACAACCCCATCAACAAAGCCAAGCCAAACTGCAAACAGACAAACCCCAGCACAAACAGCAGCATCGCCAGGCTGCCTATCAATAATCCGCCGTAGAAAAGCCGTCTGAACATGGGTATCAGGGACGCTCGATAAACTCCAGCGCGTTACCGTCTCGATCCCGGCAAAACAGCGCCTTGCGCCCGGAAATACTTAGCGTATACGCAGTACCAGTCCGCTCCAGATCTTCGCGCAAAGCGTCAACCGAATCGATATGCATAGCCACATGCCGATCACGACCGCCATGCGCCGGTCTGCCGGTGGTAGGGTCGGGATTATCCAATTCCAGCAAATGAATCTGCTGCGCGCCGATTTGCAACCAGGCACCAGGAAACGGCAGATTCGGCCGTTCGGTTTGCTCCATTCCCAACACATCGCGGTAAAAAAGCAGCGACTGCTCGGTATCGGAGACGATCAAACTGGCGTGATGTATCGTGAAATTATGTTTGGACATGACAATCAACAGGTAAGTAAGGCTAGGCGATTATACCGCCCGATCATTTTACCGCGTAGGTTTTAAACCAAGCCAAACTGGCGGCAGTATCAGCCGTCGGCCGGTACTCGGCACCCACCCAGCCCTGATAATCCGACGTCGCGATAATATCGAACAGGCTATCGAAATCCACATCGCCAGTGCCCGGCTGGCCGCGGCCTGGGCAGTCGGCAAATTGAATATGACCGACCTTATCCAAATGTTGCCGTAAAAATCCGGCGTAATCTTCACCCATCCGGCTCATGTGATAAATGTCGTATTGCATAAATAAGTTCGGATGCTGAATTTGCTTAAGCGCATCCAGCATTTTTTGGCTGGTGTCGACGATAAACCCTGGCATGTCGTAGCTGTTGACGGCTTCGAATACGGTTTTAATACCCAAATCGGCGAAAGCCGCTGCGGCATAAGCCAGATTCTCACACAAGGTAGTTTGATATTCGCCCAAGCGCTGCGGGTCCAAGCAGCGTCCCGGTAACACATTAATAACACTTGGCTTTAATCGTTCGGCATAAGCCAGCGTCTGCCCAACCGCCGCTTTAAATTGATCGCGTTTTTCCGGAACCGCCGCCAAACCCTCACCGCCCTGCAGCAAAGTATCGGCATCGACATTGAACAATACCAACTGCAAATCCTGTTGATCCAATAGATCGCGGATTTGTTCGACTGGCAGCGAGTAGGGAAACTGAATTTCCACCGCGTCGAAACCGTGCTGTTTCGCGGCCTGAAACCGCTCGGACAACGGCAGTTCGGTAAACAATAAACTCAGATTGACGGTAAAGCGCAGCACTAGTCTTGGGCGTACAGTTTGATCAGCGTGGAGGGATCTTGCTCCAAAAATCCGCCGCTGCCGTGCAATTGCATTAGTTGCGCAGCTAAGCCCGACATAGGTATCGCATTCCCCTGTTTGCCGGCTAAATCGACAGCCATGTTTAAATCTTTTAGTAAGGTTTTCACGCGCCATTTCACCGGTTCGAAACGCTTATCGGCCATTTCCGGCCCAACAACTTGTAGTGGTTTGGAATCGGCGAAGCCGCCGGCCAGCGCTTCGGGAATTTTTGCGGCATCGACGCCGGCCGCTTTTGCCAGCGCCATCATTTCCGCGATCACTAGTACATTGCAACTGACGATCATTTGATTGCAGATTTTAGTGACCTGACCGCTACCGACCGCGCCCATATGCGTCAAACGGCTATACAGCGGTCGCAATACTTCTCTGGCAATTGCAATATCCTGTTCGGCACCGCCAGCCATGATCGCCAAACTGCCCTGCTCCGCCCCGGCCGTGCCTCCCGATACCGGCGCATCGACCCAGCGCATGCCGCAAGCGGCCCG
>NZ_JANIBL010000083.1 GCF_024505055.1 Methylomonas rosea | reverse complement strand
CAATACACTTAATGGGTTTACGTATGAATCAGTATCCGTATTATCGTTAACGAACAAGATGGCATCGGCTCCCATTCTTGCGCCGGCTAGGCGAGATTCGTTGGAGAAGCAACCGCCTTCGCTTTGATAGCCACAATTTGATATTAAGGATTGTGGAACGATTTCAAAGCTTTTGACAAAGCCTAACGCCTTAAATTTTTCGCCCCAAGACTTTATAGCCTCTTGCTCTTCTTTTGAAATTTCCGTTCGACGGCGGTTGGCTGGCACTACCGCGATTTTTAATGGGATAGTTGCCTGTGGGCGCAAATTCCTAATCTCTTCCACAGTTTTAGCGGTGGAAAACTGAGTTTTTGGAATATCTCCAATCGATTGTTCCAGGTGAGGCCGCATATCGGTTGCTGAACAAGCCGTTAGAAGCGTAGTTAACGTAAAAACCCAGGCTGTTTTCATAAATCCTCCATAAATAAATTTGCTGTTTTGGTTAGCTGATTAAAACCACCTCAGCTTAGCTAATATATAAAATCAATTGCAGCTTTAAATTTGGAGAAATGCTTCATCCCGTATGCCGCGCTGAGCACCGCAGCTTTTGAACGGATTAGCTCGTTAGGGGCGATGCAGGGACGCATCGCGTTGCCGAAGGGGCAGGAAGCCACTTGCGGCGATCCCGTTCATAAGCGAGGAACGCAGGGAACAAGCGGCATTTGGGCCACCCATTCTTTTGGATACTTTTCTTTGGGCTAGCACAAATTCGCCAGGATTGAATTTGAACAGCCGATAGGCTGGCCCGAAGGGCGAAAACCAAGGATGGTTTTCGTAGCGAAAGCTTCTCGGCCGTCGGTCCTAGAACCGACATTAAAAATACCGGTCGCGATAGCGACACAACATCAGACTAAGTTCCGTAGAGTAGGCACGGTTTTATGCCCACCTGAAGATTCAGCGGGCAACATCATCCCAATAACGCCTGGATTGCGTTTTTTGCCAAATCGGCGTAGCGAGATGTTTTAAACCGGCATTCGCCGATAAAGTGTACAAAGCAAGTTCCGGGGATTTTCATTTTGCCGCAGTCAGTATATTTGGGGTGCGGTAAAACTATAGATTTATCCAGATTCGCCACCACCACATTGGACATTACTTGCTCGCTACCCCATTGGTGCCATTTGGCGCCAATTTCTTTTTCAATTTTCTGCGAGAAGTCGACGATAAATTGTTTATCGAAAGATGCCTTCGGAAAGCCTGAAAAACCGGCACAGCCTCTGACGTACCGTAAGTTTTCACAATCAAGGTTTATAAAGCGCGATTCAGCCAGCATCTGCACGTGCGAATCCATAGTCGGCGCGTTATTTTTTTGTACTCTTTCGGAGGAAACCGTCATGCTTTCAATTTCTTGATTATCCCAAGTGCCAATCACGAAGCCGGTATTCGTGGCTATGCACTCGTTCACTTCAGGCATATCCGTTAATGTCAGAGTGTCGCTGTCGAGTTGGATGACAAAATAGTCTTTAACAAAATCAGCAATGGCCAATAGCCTTTCCCAGCAGCCACCCGATGGGCAACCGGCTGCGGAAAATTGCGTACGGTCGTGAATGTCAGCTATCGGCAAGTGACTGCGAAGCACTGTCTGATCGGCCGCTGTCAGGCTACCATCGTTGATGATAAATATTTTGGCTAACGGCACTTTGTTTGCGAAAGTTTTGATAGCCACCAGAAACATAGTCAGATCTTTGTGCTGTAACTGGGTCAATACTGCTACCGGTTGGTCTGTGCCGGCAGTAACCGGGGCCGTATTGAACACCTGTCTACACGTGTAAGAAAACCGGTATCTGTTTAACTTGTCTTTAATTGAATAAAACATGATTACTATGATCTGAAAGGCTAGGTTGTAGACTAAGGTATCGGTTCTTTTAAGCCAACAGCCAAAGAATAGTCAAAATTCCAAAAACGACATCTGGCTGATGGGATGAATAAACGGATACTTTGAGTCTATGTCGGAATGCTAAGCCGCTGCATAAACCGGAAACCGCGCGCACAACAAATGCACTTTTTCCCTAACCGCATCAATCACGCTCTCATCTTCAATGTTATCCATCACATCGCACATCCATTCCGCCACTTGGCGAACTTCGTCTTCCTTGAAGCCGCGCGAGGTGGGGGCAGGGGTGCCGACGCGAATGCCGCTGGTGACGAACGGCGATTGCGGGTCGTTGGGCACGGCATTTTTGTTGACAGTGATGTGCGCGCGGCCCAGGGCTGCATCGGCGGCTTTGCCGGTGATGCCTTTCGGGATTAACGACACCAGCATCAAGTGGTTGTCGGTGCCGCCGGAGACTACGTCAAAGCCGCGTTTGATAAACACTTCGGCCATGGCTTGGGCGTTTTTCACGACTTGTTGCTGATAGGTTTTAAATTCCGGGGTCAAGGCCTCTTTAAAGGCTACGGCTTTGGCGGCGATAACGTGCATCAGCGGGCCGCCCTGGATACCGGGGAAGATGTTGGAGTTGATCTTTTTTTCCAGATCCGGATTGCTCTTGCACAGAATCAAGCCGCCGCGTGGGCCGCGCAGGGATTTGTGGGTGGTGCTGGTGACCACGTCGGCGATAGGTACGGGATTGGGGTACAAACCGGCCGCAACCAAGCCGGCGACATGGGCCATGTCCACCACCAGATAAGCGCCGACTTTATCGGCGATGTCCCGGAAGCGTTGCCAATCCCAAATGCGCGAATAAGCCGAGAAGCCGGCGATGATTAACTTGGGTTTGTGTTCCAGCGCCAGCGCTTCGACTTGCTCATAATCGATTTCGCCGGTGTCCTTGTTCAAACCGTATTGGATGGGGTTATAGATTTTGCCGGAGAAGTTGGGTTTGGCGCCGTGGGTCAAGTGGCCGCCGTCGGCCAGGCTCAAGCCCAGGATGGTGTCGCCGGGTTGAATCAACGACATGAACACCGCCATATTGGCCTGCGAGCCGGAGTGGGGCTGGACGTTCGCATAGTCGGCCCCAAACAATTCCTTGACACGATCGATCGCCAACTGCTCGACGATGTCCACATATTCGCAACCGCCGTAGTAGCGCTTTTCCGGATAACCTTCCGCGTATTTATTGGTCAGCAGCGAGCCTTGCGCTTCCAACACGCGTGGGCTGGCGTAGTTTTCCGAGGCGATCAGTTCGATATGGTCTTCCTGACGTTGCCGTTCTTGTTCCATGGCCCGGAATAATTCGTTATCAAAACCTTCAATGGTCATCGATGTGCTAAACATGTGGTCTCCTCACTAGGGGTCGGGTTATGCGTTGGGATGCAGCAGCAGAATTTGCAAATCGGCGACATTGGTGCCGGTCGTGCCGTAGCGTAGTAAATCGTTGGCGGCTTTGAGGGCCGGATAGGCGTTATTATCGTTCAGCATGGCGTCTGGGTCGAGAGCCGCGTCGCGCATGCGCTGCAAAGTGTCGTTATCCACGATGCCGCCCGCGGCATCGGTAGGGCCGTCGCGCCCGTCGGTCCCGCCGCTTAAAAATGTCCAGGTGCAATTCAGACCGTGTTTTTCCACTGCCAGCGCGAAGGCTAGCGCCATTTCCTGGTTGCGACCGCCTTTGCCGGTGCCTGTCAAGGTCACGGTGGTTTCGCCGCCCGCGATCAGGGCCAAGGGTTGCGTCGTTGCGGCTGCTACGCTAAGCGCATGCAGCGCCAGTTGCTCGGCTACCAAACGCGCTTCGCCGCACAATTGTTTGCTGTAAAGCCGGGTTTGATAACCCAGTTTGAATGCCTGATCCATTGCGGCATCAACGCTGGTGGCATTGCTGCCCACCAAGGTGTGGCTGCTGTGTTGGAAGATCGGGTCACCGCTTTTCGGCGTTTCTATTTGTAAGCCTTGCGCGCCTTCTTGTAAATGCTTTTGGACGCTAAGCGGTATTTGCTGCCAAATGCCGAAGGATTCGAGTACCGCGATGGCATCTACGAAGGTCGTATCATCCGGCACGCTGGGGCCACTGGCGATGGCACTTAAATCGTTATCCAATACGTCGGACAGAATCAGTGCATGCAAATCGGCGGGTGCGGCAAACCGGGCCAGGCCACCGCCTTTAAGTTGCGATAGATGCTTACGGACGCAATTGATTTGATTGATGGTAGCGCCCGAGGCCAGCAATAACCGGGTGGTGAGGATTTTTTCCGCCAGATTGATGCCTGCGGCCGGGTAGGGCAGCAGTGCTGAGCCGCCGCCGGAAATCAGTAACAACACCAGCTCGCCGGGGTTGGCGTTGCTCAAACGGGTGGCAAGGGTTTTTGCCGCGTGCAAGCCGGCCGCGTCCGGCAGCGGATGGCCGGCGCCGAACACTTGGCAATTTTCGACGACATCAATGTTGTCGTAGTTGGTCACGACCATGCCTTTGCCGGCAAGCCAAGCCTCCGGGATACTGGCTTGTGCCGCATCCGCCATGGCGCAGGCCGCCTTACCGAAGGCGATCAGGTGAATGCGCTGCCAATCGCCGCTGCGATAGCCGGTTTGCGGAGAACCAATATGCAAAAGTTCGCTATCGGCTTTAAGAAAGTGCCTGACGGCAAGATGCGGATCTGCGGCAGCGACACCCGCTTGAAAAATGGCGGCTGCATGTTCGCGCGCACTTGGCTGGACGGCGGACATAACGATTCTGCCGCGCCTTAGGCCATGGCTTTAGCGAGTACAAAGATAATTTCCGCGTCGAACACCTGCTTGTTGCTTTCGAACAGCTTGGCGATACAGGCACGGTGTAGTGCCAACTTTAATGCGCCAAAGCCGATGGCGCCCCAGACGATTTTGCCATGGCGCTCTTCACCGCGATCCAGCACATCGGTGCCGCCGATACCGACCGGCGGAGTGGCGTTGGCATCCGCCAGCAATTGCAGGTGCGGATTGTTTTGCCAGTGTTCTGGTTTTAACAGCTGGACGCCGGCAGCACCGGTGGCTAAGACGATGTTTGCGTCTTGAATGGCAGCGGCGCGACTGTCGTAATCGGCGGCTTCTATTGGCGTGAGATCTACGCCAAAACGCTCCTTCATCGCGAAACAGGCCTTCTCCGCGTTAAAAATATGCCGAGAAGTGATGCTGACTTGCGCGCCCTCCAGTGCCATCATCGCTGCTGCGCGTTGTCCGACCGGACCGGTGCCGGCCAACACCACGGCTTTTTTGCCGGCCAGGCTGGCGCTACTGCCCAGTTTGGCAACGGCGGCGGCGGCAGTGGTATTGCTGCCGTTACTGTCCAGCATCACCGAGACTTGGAAGCCGGGAAAAAAATGCTTCTGCACCGCAATAAGTAAACTCTGCCCGGCTTCGATATTGCTGCCGCCGATAAAAATCGCGGTGTTTTTTTTGTCTTTGGGGGCGCGGGTGAAGATCGTGCCGTCTACCAAGCTGCCAACGTTGTCGGGGGTGATGTTGCCGTAACCTATGACATGGTCCGCCCCGCCGTCGTAAGCGACTACGGTGTCGAAAGCCGAAGGGTGGGTGTCGGTGTCGAATTGGAATAACAATTTTTTCATTAAGCTACCTGATATAAAAAATGGTGGCCCGGTGGGAGAAGGTTAGCCGCGGGCATTATACAGAATAATATTTACCTCGCCGCAGAATCCAAACCGGTTTTGGAAAGCTGGAATTAGAGATTGTTTGCTCAAAAACTTTATGTCATATTGGAAAAGCCTGCCTTTGAGTCGGGTGTGGATGAATCCAATTACTAAAGAGGAACGCAGATGAAAACGCCCGTCGATATTGCTGTAACAGGTGCAGCTGGTCAGATTAGTTATTCCTTGTTATTCCATTTGGCGTCCGGCGAGCTGCTGGGGCTAGATCAGCCTATCGTATTGCGTCTGTTGGAAATTCCACCGGCCATGAAGCAGTTACAAGGCGTGGTGATGGAGTTGAATGATTGCGCGTTTCCGCTGATCAACAAAATCATCATTACCGACGATCCGAAAGTGGCATTCGATAACGTCGATTATGCTTTTTTGGTGGGCGCGAAACCGCGCGGCCCGGGGATGTTGCGCAGCGATTTGTTATTGGATAACGCGCAGATTTTTATCACCCAAGGCCGGGCGCTGAATGAAGTAGCCAGCCGCAATGTCAAGGTATTGGTGACTGGCAATCCGGCTAACACCAACGCCCTAATTGCCATTAATAATGCACCGGATTTGGCGCCGGAATGTTTTACGGCGATGACCATGCTGGATCATAAACGTGCGATTAGCCAGGTCGCCGAGAAATGTGGCGTTTTGAGTAGAGACGTGAAAAACGTGGCGATTTGGGGTAACCATTCCTGTACACAATATCCTGATTTACATCATGCCAAAGTCAAGGGTATGGATGTGTTGTCCTTGGTCGAGCAATCGTGGTTTGTCGACGAATTTATTCCAACCGTGCAGTACCGCGGTACGGAAATTATAAAAGTACGTGGCCAGTCCAGCGCGGCGTCTGCGGCGCATGCGGCAATTGAACATATGCGGGTATGGGCGTTCGGCACCGACCCTGGTGACTGGGTGAGTATGGCGGTAGCATCCGACGGCAGCTACGGGATTGAGGAAGGGTTGGTCTATTCTTTCCCGGTTACCGTCGTCGATGGGCAGATCAATATTGTTAAGGGCTTGGACCTTAACGAATTCGGTTTGGCAAGATTGCGTCAAAACGAAGCAGAGTTAAAAGAAGAGCGGCAAGCGATCAAGCATTTGCTCTAATTGCCCGAGTGGCGAAGCTCGGCGGCTATTCAGCACGGCTGGGCGTATCGTACATCCCATCTTGCGGTATAGCTTAACAACTACCGCGCCATTATCTTTTTCTGATGTTTTCCTGCATTTGAGTCGCCGGACCGCATTGCGGCCGGCCGATTAATAAGGCGCCGCCATCCGTGGCAGCTTGTTAACGACTGGTAAAAAGCACTCTAGCCTCTCTTCCAGAAAGGGTTAGAGTAGCTCATTAAAATCTTGAATCGGTCGGGGTCTTTAGTGGATATGCCGGAGATCGCTTGGGCGAGGCGGGCAACAAAATAGTGTTTTATTATTTTGTGTAGATACAGCAATAGATGTGCCAGTTATAAATTCGCATTCGACGGGGCTTGCCGAGGGTATGAGCAATGCTGATATGCCGGTTTTAAGGCTTATGCCGCAGCGGCAGGGGATATGCCGTATTTTTTGGCACATTGAGTTTGCGCTGCATCAGGAATGGATAAAAGCTTAGCGTGTTGTTGAGTCTGAAACGGCTAAAGAGCCTCCGGAATTGCCGTGCACGTCTATCCACAAGTAGGGTAATGCCAACTGCTCCAGCCAGTCCGGGCCTTGTTCTTCCTTGAGCATGGCGATTGTTGACGCGCTGCCGGCCACTACGCAGAATTCGCCGACGACGCTGACGGATGCCAAATGCCGAACTGGCCAACCGGTTTTAGGGTTAAGGATGTGTCCATAGCGCTGGCCGTTGACGATAATGCAGCGTTCGTAGTCGCCGCTGCTGGCGACCGCACCGTTATGCAGTGCCAAAGTAGTTGCCAATGCCTGTTTTTGGCGGGGATGATGGATGCCCACTTGCCAAGGGGTGCCGTCCGGTCGTGGACCTATCAGCCTGATGTCACCGCCAAGATTGATAAAGCCGTGGCGAGCACCGGCATTCCACGCAATCGCCGCAGCTCGGTCTACGGCATATTCTTTGACGATGCCGCCAAAATCCAGCTCCATGCCGGCCAGCGGAAATTCCAATACCGGTGCCTGCCAGCGCAGCTTGTGCCACCCGACTTTTTTCAATAACGCTTTAATTAGTTGGTCATCAGGCAACTGGCCGGATTCGAAACGCCAAGCCTGCCGCAAAATTCCGGAAGTTATGTCGAACAGGCCGTCGCTTTGTTGATAGCAAGTTGCCGCATAGCTCAGTAATCCGGCTGTTTCGTCATCGACTATAATGTCGCCGCCTTTGGCTGCAACCTTATTAATCCTAGATAGTAAACTGTCGCACCTATACCGTGAATATAAGCCTTCCAGGCGTTGAACATCGGCGATTACTAGTTCGGCAATGCGCTTGGCCTGCTTGCGTTCGCTGACAATCAACTGGATTTCGCATTGGGTGCCCATGGCGTGGAATGGGAAGCGAAATAAGGATGTTGGGCTCAAGATGGTTTTATATAGTCAGCTTTGTCGGTTTGAAAATTTAAAATGATTGGGCAAGGCGAGGTTAGCCCCGTATTTTTTTTACTAGAATCAAGTAAAGCGATAGTGGCAGTAAACTGGGTAAAATATATTTTAAATCTTTAAGGCCAAAATACCTCATCCCTAAGGATTTTCTGAATAAAATATGGGCGCTAGGTAAATCGTTTTTCCAATAAAACTCATAAGCTCTTTGCAATATCTGGCCTTTTGTCAAAAGATCAGTTTTAGCTTTACCCAGCGTTTTTGTTATTACGGGAAAGTCCCGCAGCAAGCCATTTTGCACGCCCCAATGATTGAGTATTGCCCTAAGCCTGTTTCCGGAAATCTGTTCGCCTTGTTGTTGATGATGATAATAAGCCAGTACTTCAGGAACACGGACAATTTTGGCGAACATTGCAATCCTAATCCACATATCGAAATCTTCTGCGGTTAGCCAGTTTTCATTAAAACCCTTAACTTGATCGATGGCGGATTTTCGCGTCAAAGCAGCATGAATTGGCCAAGGGCAACTGCGTAATAAAACCGCAAATTTATCATTTTCCTGATAATCGGGCGGAATATAAGGCTGACATTGTTCGGCGCTCAAGCCCAGATTTTGCCAGCCGCAGTAGGCTATTACACAATCAGAGTTTTCTGTAAGTTTTTGATAAAGCTTTGCTAAAAACTCAGGATGCCAGCTATCGTCAGAATCCAGGAACGCTATAAATTCCGCAGTTGCAGCTTTTAATCCACTATTCCGGGCCGGACCGGGGCCTTTATTATGTTGGGAAATAATTTGCAGGTTTTGATATTGTGTGGCTAATTTCTGCAAAATATCGAGAGAGTTGTCCGATGAACCGTCGTCGACCACTATCAATTCAAAACTCTTGAAAGTTTGCTGATATAGATTAGCTATAGTTGTTTCAATGACATGTGCCGAGTTGTAGCAAGGCATGATCACGGAAATAAGCGGTTTTGATTGAGATATATCAGTATCTTGTTGCACGCTATGCTCGCATAAATTAAACAATTAATTGCGTGGAATTTATTTTAAGGACGTTCAGATTAACTCCTTTGACCGGCTCAGTACCCACAAGGGCATAAAGACGAACGATATGTTATTGATTTCGTTCGCAGTGAGTTTGTCATACCACTTTTGATCAAAACTGGTATCAGATGAATTAACTTGTGCAGAGTTTCCTTAAATGAAATGACGGCAATTAGGGGTTTTGTCAGATTCTTAGTTTTAGCTTTTGGCGCAATTCCCAGAGTATCCGTTTTATACGCTGACCTAAGGTCTGTTGTTCAAAATTTAATAAACGCAGATGGGCGTTGTTAATTTGGCCTAATAATCCCGACAGTAAATCGAGCTCTTGATCCGACATTGCAGCCGGACCGTATGCTATTGCTGCGTCGGCAATTTTCAAAAACTGTTTGGCATATTCGCGGCTGGAAAACTTTTCAGCCACCGATATGCGAGCGTTAGTAGTGAGTTTTCGCGCCAATTCCGAATCCTCCAGCAGACGTACTATAGCCATAGCGGCAGAATCTTCATCGCCCGGATCGACCAGAATTCCGTCATGTTCGTGAACGATGCACTCGCGCAGTCCGGAACACGCCATGGCCACAGGAGGCGTATGCAAAGCCATTGCCTCCAACGCGGCAATGCCTTGACCTTCGAAAATTGCCGTGGAGAGGAAAATAGTGCTTTGTGCCGCCAAGGCTGCAATGTCATCTCGCGGTCCGAGTACAAATAATCTGTTACTTAATTGGCCTCGCGCGATTTCGTCTTCCAACAAGCGGATAGCCCCCGGTTCTTGTCTGGGGCCGGCGATAATGAAATAGCAATCGGGCTTAAGCTTGCTGACCTTGGCGGCTATCCTGGCAAAAGCTGCAAAATCTTTTTGAGCTGAGATGCGGCCGACACCGATCACCAGATTGGCATCCGCGGAAAGACCCAATTCGGCGCGAATATCGGTTGAAGACGACTTGGCGGATTGAACCAACTCTTCGGTGTCGATGCCGTTATAGAGGGTTTTTATGCGTTCCGGCGGTAAATGCTTTGATAGCGATTTACTGACGTCTGCGGATACGCCGATGATTTGGCAGCTCAATTGTTTTAAAAGATGGATGTAACCACCAACGCCAACGATAGGTTCATAGCGGCACAAATCTTCCGCAAACGGTGCATGAATATGCCAAATGGCCGGTACTTTTTCGCGTGCGGCAGCAATCCCGGCGTGTAACAAGTGGCCCGTGTTGATGTGAATAATGTCCGGCGATTCTTGGTGGATCAGCGTAATTAAACTGTCCAATTGCGCGAAAGAATCTCCATAAAACTTAAATTGCGCTCGTTCTGTTCGGCTGGCGCAGCAGGAATACGGGATCAGCCAGTAACGAATCGCTTGAGATTGCAAATAGTCGGTAACATCACCGCTTTTTGGTACCACCGCGATTGGTTCGACACCAAGTTTTTTCAAAGCAACCATCAAAGTACAGGTGGTTTTGTCTACCCCGTTTTTCAAATCGCTATTATGGAAAATATGTAATGTCTTCATTTTTTGAGCGGGGTGAACAAGCGAACAGTCACAGTCTGATAAATGCAATAAAGCAAAGATGTCGCTGCGTTTAGATAAGCTTTGTTATGCCAAAAGATGATTAAATAGTTCTTCTTGTTGCGGGTCAGTAAGTATCTAAACAATGGCATCCTGATGACTAGATTGACACGATTAATATAGAAATTTTCCAGAACTGATACATTGCCGGGGTGAACATATAAATTATTGTTTAACCAGGCTGTTGAGAGGGCCTTAGCATAATATTCTATTTGCGGTACAGGCAAGTTTTCATGGAATACAGGAGCGGGAAAATTAGTCATACCATAATCCAGATACCAGTCGCCTATGGATTTCTGAAACAAAGGCAAGGGATTTTCATTTAAACCTATTGCCGGGATAAAATAATCAACACCTGCTTCGATAATATTAAAGTCGTTTTTAATCGCCAAATATCTGCCTAGGTATCTACTGGCCGCTATACCCAATTCCGGTATATTACCTTTGAAGTCGCGTAGTAGAGCGCGTTGATGAATAAAGTTACTAAGGTGTACACGATCTTTTCCCAGCAGAGTGCTTCGTGTCCAAACCGGATGAAATGAATTATCCAAGGCCGGCAGGCCATTTTCATCCAATGCGTCGGCAAAATAGCGGGTATCCGGCATAAATGAGATACGGGTTTTATGCTGAATTTGGCTCTCCAGGATTTCCAGTATTACATCGGTATTGAATCTAAAGTTATCTTCCAAGTACGCAAAGTACTGACCGCTAGCCTTATGAAATGCTGTATTCCAAGCAAGCCCATCTTCTTCGTCGAAAATACAAGCATGCGTTGAAAGTAACTGAGAAAAGGGCTTCAGGCTAAGATCGGGCTTGATCGAAACAACAATAATTTCTATCGAAAACGCGGCTTGAGCTTTTAAAGCGAACGCTTGTTGTAGACGTTGGCTAAAATCTTCGCTAGCGCCGCTATAAGTGACAAAAAGACTTACTCCAATCTGATTGTCGGGATTGATGGTAAGCACATCGTTAGGCAGGGCTGGATCTACCGTCCCAATGCCTCGATACCCATCGATCAATGCTGCTAGCCAAGGCTTATTGTCGGTGATCAGCTGTTCCCGCAAGGTTTCGCAATATTGATCCGGTTTTTTCAACCACAAGACCAGAGCCTTATTGAAATGATCTGCCGGCGTATCGTCAGGCAGGTCTAGCCAAGTGCGGTACAACAAAGACGGTTCCCGCTCGGGCAGTAGTTGTCTGATTCTCTCGTCTTGCCATGTGCCGGTGGGAAAAGAGTGAACAATCGATTTTGCTATGGCCTCAGCCCGCTGAGGATCTTTCAATAGCAGTTGTTTAAACCCTGTATCACGAACATCGGCAACCGAGGCTGCTTGGGCGCGCGCCTTGTGGTGCGTGGTGCTGGCCGGGTTTAAACGCCAGATAAACAAAATCTCCGGCAGATTGGCAAACTTGCATCCAGCCAGTTGCATGCGCATAAATACGTCGTAGTCGGGAACCAGACAACTACGATCAAGAGAATATCCGCCCACTTTTTCCAATGCGCGCCGTCGAATCATCGTGGTTGGATGATGCAGCGAAAAAAACGCATACATTAATACCGATACCGTAGCCGGGTTGATCGGATGTGTGTCTATGCCTATATCCCCCCCGTCTGCATGCAGCATACGCCATTGACTGCCGACCGCGTCTACATCCGGGTGCAGATCCAAAAACTGTTTTTGCAACACCAGTCGTTCGGGGAGGGAAATATCGTCCGAGTCCATAATGGCGATATATTCGCCTCGGCTTTCGTTAATTCCTCTTTGTGTGGCTGCGCCTATGCCCGCATTAACTTGAGTAACGAGTTTGATGCGCGGGTCTTGTTTTGCGAGACTTTTTAATATCTCCGGACTACCGTCTGTGCTGCCATCGTCGACAATCACCAGTTCAAAATCGCTAAAGGACTGCGATGAGATGCTGTGAATGGCTTCAGATAAATACCGTTCGGTATTATAGACAGCCATAATGACGCTGATAGCGGGGAGAGGGGGGCTATTAGCCGACATAGATTAAATCAATGTGTAGAGAGCAGTTTAATCTTTAACTCTGGCGGACATTCACCAAATTTTTTAGTAAAGTAGTGATAAATGCCATGAAACTGAGCAATATAAAAAGGATCTTTAAAGCGGTCTAATACCTGTTTTATCCAGTTAGTTAATGCCCAATAGCGCTGTTTTAGAGTTAATTGTGCTTTCCAAGACAGAAATGAAAGAGAAGGCAAACAGGCCTTAATTGTTTTTAGGATAACATCCCGGTGTTCACCAGCGGGTAAATGCCGTTTCGACCACAAAAGTAGGTTACGGGTCATATAATATTTCCATAACGGCGATTCGCCACCAAACGACGCAGAAACCTTATGCCAAATTTTAGCGTCTGGTACCGAATAATTAATCAACCCGGCTTTCTTGGCGCGTTGGCACCAGTCGTTTTCTTCGAAATTTAAAAAGAATAACGGCTCCATCAAACCTATTTTTGAAATGACATCCTTATGTACAAACAGGGCGCATCCCACGGCATAATCCACTTCATAGGGTTTGTCGCTGGGTAATTCATGTTCGTATTTACCGAGACCAATATGATTGAGATCAAGAATAGTTGAGTCCCAAAAACCGCCTGCAGCCCAGATTACCTTGGGATTATCGTAATAGTAGCTCGCCGCACCCAGAATGCCTGGGTTAGCCAAGGAGTTATATGCGTCGTGAAATGCTTGTAAGAAGTTGGGATCGACGATAATGTCGTTGTTTAACAATACAACAGCGTCGGTGCCTTGATCCAGAGCGTAACGAATGGCACGATTATTCCCTTCTGCAAAACCTAAGTTGACGCCATTTTCTAATATAAAGACATCGGGATATTCGGCGCGTATAGTCTTCACAGAATCATCACTGGAACCATTGTCAGCGACGATAATATTAAAATTAGGATGCCTAAGGTGCTGTAGCGAAGATAAACACTCCAAAGTGTCTTTTTTGCCGTTCCAATTTAATATGATAACCGTTAATTTATCAAACGATATTGATAGGTCATTTTTCATCGACTTATTTTTTTAGACGCCAGCCTATGTTTCTATTATATAGATATCTTAGGTAATGAAATATATTCAATGGATTTGGATAAATACGCAAGGTATTTCGCTCTTTATGCGGATCATTTAAGGCGTTAAATGTTGCTTCGAGATATGCATGACCCCATTTTTGATCTGGTTCGAGATGATTGCCTTCTGCCCATTCGTTCCAAGCATTAATAAAGACTAATTTCGGTGTTTTAGAGTCAAATGAAGAAGCTCTTTGAATTGAACTTGCAAGCCATTGCTCGTATTTGTCAGGCGTTGAGTTAATAAAAATTGCAGCATTTTTTTTCTTCCTGGCACTATTATCCCAGCATGGAGTGACTCCCGGAAACCTTACATAATCAGGTTTTTTTTTTCGCATCATGCTGGTGGCTAAAGTATCATAATCTACCACTTGGTTATCACTAAAAACCTTAGGGAATAATCCGATGTTGGATATTTTTTTAAGTAATTCAGTCCTAAATAGCCTTGGTCCAAGGTTGGCCCAGTCTGGAGCAAATTCTATTGCTGCATCGAAGCCAATAGTTTCAGGGTTAATGTTGTTTACAAAGCTTTCTACTCTGACAAGATAAAGATCGCCGATACCATTTTTAATAGCTTCTTCTCGCCAAATTTCAGCAGTTTTTTTGGGGTCTGGTAACAATTCTGTCCGATAAACCAGAAACAAAGGTTTTCCGTCAATTCTTATATAACGTGGGTCACGAAAAGCACTAAAAAGTGAATGAATATGCTCTATATCATCCTCATGGCTATACTTTTGTTCTAAAAGCACATCTTTTGAGCCGCCACTCCAGGTCCTAGTCCAGTTCTCGTTAGCCCAGCAAAGACAAAATGGAAAATCAGGCTTTCCTGTGCTTAATATTTCATTAACAGGATGCTCGAGTATCCGTCGCTTGTTAAACCAATAGTGATAATAACAAAAACCGGAAATTCCATACTTTCTGGCAAGTTCGGCTTGTTGTTGGCGTACTTCGGGCAGACGCAAATCATAAAAGCCAAGGTCGGCAGGAAGATGAGGCTGGTAATGGCCCGGAAATAGGGGTCTTGCCTTTGTGACGTTCGTCCATTCAGTGAATCCTTTACCCCACCATTCATCGTTTTCGGGTATTGGGTGAAATTGGGGCAAGAAGAATGCAATTGCTTTTACTGGGCTATCATTCATGAATTAGGCACGACGTATTAATTTTTGAAATAAACTTGTAAAAGGGCCAAATCTATTTTTTTCAAGCCAATCAATTTTAGATTTGAGTAACATGTTTTGCTTGTTTAGTTCTGATAATTTCGAGACTAATTGGTCTACGTTGTCTAGTTTATCTAGTTTCGTATACAGAGATTCTTCGGTATTTGAAGCAGGTATTGCTTTTATTATAAATTGATATGTATTGGACTCTGGGTTAAGTTCATTAATCCAGTCAAAAAAAGATTCATCTTTTGCAGAAGAGCAGTGCACATTAAATTCAGTTTCTTCTGGGGTTCTAATGACGCGATCCCATAAAATAATATGGTATCCGGCAT
>NZ_JANIBL010000082.1 GCF_024505055.1 Methylomonas rosea | reverse complement strand
AAAATGCTGCCTTTCTAAGCCGCCTGTGCGGCGGCGGACTTCCATGTTGTGCGGCTCGCTGGCGACGGCATTTCTAAGCCGCCTGTGCGGCGGCGGACCGCTTTTGTGCTCATCATCGTCAATCAATCCTTTTCTAAGCCGCCTGTGCGGCGGCGGACGGATGCATGATAGAGCCGTCCGGCTTGGTGATTTTCTAAGCCGCCTGTGCGGCGGCGGACTTAATAATGGCGCCAGCGCCCGTGCAAATAACTTTCTAAGCCGCCTGTGCGGCGGCGGACCGATTATAAATTAACGGGAAGCTGGTCGCGACAAGGGTTGCGGACGGTTTGACCTGTTTTTACCATCCGCGAAACCGTTGTTCGTAACCGGCTGATTTAGTTGATATTGTTAAAGAGCGGAAAATTTTGGGTCAAAATTCCGGTACGGTGGCGACGCTGCTCAGACCGTAGGCGTTGAAATTGCCGGCCACCGGCGCGGTGGCTTCGGTTTTGGCGACCCATAAACAGAAGGTTTGCCCGCCACTCAAGCTTTGCAGACGAATAAACGGCAAGGCCACCGAAGGCTTGAGCATATCGCAATAACGAAACGCCAGCGGATACACCTCGTTCTCCGCCGCGGCGCGCACTTCCACCGTCATGTTCAGCGCGGTCGCCAAATCGACGCCGTGACGTCTGGCATAACGCCGAGCTAATCGTTCCGGGTTGGTCTTGGGTTGCGCGCGCCGATAAACCGCGTATCCCAGCAGTTTGTCGGGTACGGGTCGGACACCGGTGCAATGCACGTAATCGCTTAACCGGGCCAGACGCTGTGTGGCATTAAAGCGTTGCAACGTTGATTCATCTTCGGCAAACAGGCGGCATTTGTCGCCTAGGCCAAGCCGCTTCTCTTCCGCCCGGTATTTCGGAAAGCCAATACCGATAGCGCCCCGCCGTTCCTCGTTTTGCATTTCGACGAAACCCAAATGCAGTTGCTGGAACACTTTGGACCACAAAAAATTCAGCCCAACCTCAGGATTGGGCAACAAGGTGATTTCCAAATAAAAGCGCATGGCTCAATCCTTGCCGCTTTCGCCGAACACGCCGCCGCGCACCAGCACCGCCATCACGTAATGTTGCTCGGTTTGGCTCAATTCGCCACCGCGCGCGAAGCGGTCGAACAGCGTGTAAAAGTCGGCCTTGGCTTTGGGGGTGCGAAAGGCTTTACCCAGATTGGTAACGGCGCCGTAGGGTTCGACGGCTATCGGGCCGATGAACGGATTGTCTTCGTCCACTGGATACCAGGTGTCGATGCTGCGTAGCGCATTGCCGATTTTTTGCGAGTGCATGCCGGCCTGGCCATCGATGTGATAGAGGATTTTGCTTTTTTTGGATTTGCTGTTGCCCTTGTCCAGCACCAGTTCTTCGCTGGGGTAGACATCCTGCGCCTGGCCGACTTGGGCGTAGGCATCGACGGTCAAAAGCAAAAACTCGCTCTGGCCGCTGAGGGCGGCGGCGGTTTTGTCGGCCAGCGCGGCGACATCGGAGTGGTTGTGGTCGAAGTCTTTCAAATTAAAGGCTTTGGCATCGAAGGTCCACGCGGTTTGCTGTCCTTCTTTACGGACACTGACCACCACTTCGATACGTTCGGCGCCCACCCGGTTGCGCCACAGGAAGCGGGCGTTGGCTAGGTTGGTGGCGTAGCGTTTGGCCAGTTCTTTAAAACCTTCGGCCTGAATATAGCCGTTGGCGGCTTGCTGGTAACTGGCGGCGAACTCGGCGCTGTTGCAGGCAGATGGTTTCTCGACGCCGCTCAGCACTTTTAGGCTGAAGCTGAGTTTTAAGGTGTCTTGTTCGCTGCCCAATGCGCAACTGTCCACGGTTTGCAGGTTGGGCTTCTCGACTTCGGCGTCCAATTTGGCCGGGTCGTCTTGCAGGGCTTTTTTCAGGCGGTTGGAAATGGTGCCGCGTACGGATTTTTCTTGCAGTTTCAGCGGCTCCGCCGCTTCATGCCGTTTATCCCACTGCGCGCCGTAAAGCCGGCCATCGGACGGCACCAGTTTTTTCTCGAAAGCCAGTACGGTTGCCGCGGCGATTTTGTCTGTTTTTGCCATGATGTTGTCCTTGCCGTTAAGCGTTGCGGGAGTGTTGTTCGATTAAATACAGCTTGTTTTGCGCGTCGTAGCGGCTGCGCCAAAGCAGTTGGTCCAGATGTTTAAGCCGGTACGGCATGACGAATTCGCCCAAGGTGACCAGGCTTTCGGCGAAACGGTGCGGGGTATTCGGGTCGCGCTGCTGCTCGGCAAAGCCCAGATCGCCGATGCCGTGAAAGCCTGCGGCAATCGGTACGATCCAGCCCTTGGTTTTGCGCTCGGCGCTCCAAGTCACGTGCCCGTCGGCATCGATTTGGCTGCGGTGGTGGACGGTCAAATAGTCCAGCATGGCGTCGATAGCATCTTGTCCCTCTTGCATGGCTTCGGCCATTAGCGCGCGGTGTTCCAGCAAGACGTAGCCGGGCATCAACTTACGGGTCAGTTTGCCGAGTTCGATGTCGCCGTCGATTTTCAGCAATTCCGGCTTTTTGAAAGACAGAATGTCGCCGCCGGCCAGTTTCATCGTGGTTAGTTGTTGCTGCACGGCGGCTAAAAATTCGTCGGTATCGCCTATATCCACGCCTTGATATTCGATGGCTAAGGTGACATTGAGATGGCAGCGGGCTTCTTCGATGAAAGACGGCCGGTCGCCGGTTTTGTCCAACGGGTTGCCGGTGCCGACGATGGAATGCACGTAATCGCCGCGGCCTTGGTAGGTTTGCAGGTCGATTTGATGGCAAGACACGGCGCAGGCGTTAAAACGCAGCTCGGCGAACGATGCGGCATTGAGTTTTCGTTGTAGGGCATGCACGCCACCCAGCCAAGCCGTCATGGCCGGAAAGCCAATGGTGTAAGGACTGGACAGCGCGTTGGCGTTGTGGATTTTCAGGCGCGGAACGATCAGGAAACGGTTCATCGCAATACCTCCCGATGTTCGGTGAGCAGTTGCCGAAACGCCCTGGACTCGGGGTCGCCGATAGGGATGGCTTTTTGCTCGCCAACGGTTTTTTTATAGGCAATACCCAGCCACGACACCACTGCAACGATGATGTCGTCCAGCCATTCGTCCTCGCTGTCGCGTTTTTCGCTGTTTGCCGCGTCCAGCCAGATTTTTTGCGCCGGCGGCAACGCGGTGGCTTCCGACCAGCCGCCGGGTAGTTCGCGAATCGCCCAAACCTTTTCCATCAGCTGTTCGACGATCTGCAAAATCCAGTAATCCCGGCCTTCGCGCACGGCTATGTTGTTGGGCACCGCGTCGAGAAACAATTTATGCAAAGCTTTGAATTTGTCCTGGTAATCCTTGAGATACAGACTTTGCAGGAAGAAATTGGTTTTCGGCGCCAGCGTGGCGCGCAGTTCCAAAGTCGGCGGCAGCGAGGGCAACAGATAAGCGGTCCCGCCGTTCTGGTTATTCAACACGCTGATGTTTTGCGGCTTGGTACCGCCGAAGCCGATCACGGTCAGGTTGTAGAGTTCGTCAAAGCCGTGTTCGTTGTGCTCTTGATTGCGGCGGTCTGTGCGGGCTTGTTTGGCGGCCTCGGAAAAACGTAACGTGTTGATGCGTTCCTTGAGCTTGAACATCAGCCCGGACGGTGTCAGCAACGATAGCAAGTGGTAGCCGTCGTCGACCGGGAAATAGACTTGTTTGATTTTTTCCGAGGTTTTGGCTGTTGCAGTGTCGGTGGATTTGATGCTCAGCAAGCCTTGCCGCAGTTCCCGGAAGGCTGTCGGTATATTGAATTGTTGTTGGATCAACGGGGTATCCTGTTCCAGATGCGCCAACACCGTTTGTCCGTCGCTCAGCGGCAAGGATAGAAACTTGTGGACATCAAGCGCCGCGGCATCGCCGAATACGTCGAAATCGGCTGCAGCATTACCACTCCGTAAAAAACCATCTGGTTCAAATTTACAGAGTGCAATCACTGCACTGACATTTTTTTTCTTTATAAATGGGTTACTAAATTTAGGTGCATGGCTAGTGATGGCTAGACTTCCGGCCCGCTTGGCGGCATCCGGTAACCAATTCGCCATGTCGAATTTATCGACGGCTTGGCGTTCGACGTCTTGTTGCTCGGCTTCGGTTTTGGCCGACTTCAATTTTTCTTTAAGCCAGGCCGCTTGCCGTTCCGACAGGAAACTTTGTACTGAGGGTTCCAACATGTTTGCAGTCCTTGTTCGGTTTTTCGCGCAGTAGAGCATAGGCTAGAGCCTTGCAGACCTAACTAAATATGGTTGCCGATGACGTTTGAGAGCTTACAACCCGGCCTGCATGACCGGAAATCTTGTTTTTATTGAGTCGGATTTTTGAAAATGAAGCTTTCCGAGACACCCTATAGCGTTCCTATTTAGAGACGCCATGGAATTCGGAAAAAATTAGTAACCCGCTTCTTTTTGATGTCGGAAAGCTAGGACATGAATCGCATTGGCACCCGGTTCATAGCGATAGAGCGCCACATAACCGGAATCGCCGAACGGAATAATCAACTCGCGCAGTTCCTGGATGTCTTGCAAGGGCCTCCCAATATCGGGCTCCGATTCTAAAAGTTGGAATTGTCCCGATATGGCCTGACTCGCACGTTTTGCCGCCAAAGGATTTTTGGCAATAAGGAATCGACGGCAGCGCTCCAAGCCTTGTATCGCCCCTTCTGTGACAATTACTCGTGGCACTCAGGTGCCTCTTGATCCGTATCGGTACCCCAAGTATTCAGCCAGTCGCCCACTTCCTGGCCGGTTAAATGCTTGCCGGTTTCTTGATAGGCTTGCCAAGAGGCCAAGGCTTCCTGCTTGAAACTTTCTCTGGATTCTTCACGTTCCACGTAATCGCGGATTGCTTCGCGCATAATCCAATGGGCAGAACGATGCCGCAACTCGGCCAAGTGCTGAATCCGGAATTTGAGATCATTGTCTATCTTGATGGATGTGGCCATAGTGAGCACCTTGTTATTAAAAGGTAATACCTTTGGATACTCTAGCATTCGGGAAGGATATTTTTCCAATGAAAAAATTCAACGCCTCCCTGAATCAATCGCGCCTTCGAAAGTAATAAGAAATTAGGTGCTTTATCGGTGGCGACCAGTTTACGGCCCGAAGGCTCGTAACCCGTCACAAACTAAGTGTTAGCGACGTTGATCTTTACCAAGCTTCCAAAAACCCAATTGCTGGCAATAGGCAAAGCGTTCGCCAGTCAACAAATCGTTGTCGTCAATCCGCACATTGATTTCGCCGTAACGCAAAGCTACATCGGTTAGCGACCAGCCTTTTTCCTCGGCGTGGCGCTCGAGAAGCTCGGCGTAATCCCGATACAGCCAGCATCTTTCCCGTTCCAATTCGCTCAGTGCCACGCGCTCAATTTTGCAATTGCCTTCAACGGTATTGGTGCCGCCTTGCGGCAGTTTTTCGACGAACCGCCAATCGAATTTTTCGTCCGGCAGGTCGAATAAAATCCGCTGCTTATCGGGTTGACGAAACGGGGTCAGATGTTGCGGCAAGGCCGTCAACCACCAACATCCGCCGAGCCAGCCTTGCAGGCTTTCCGGGCCGCATTGGTCGTAGCGGGTCAGCAAATTCTGAATGCAATGGTGCTCCAGATCGGCCAGATTCTCGGCCGGCCTTAGTTCGGCGTTGCTGCGAATACGCGGCGCGGCGGTGATAGCCTGCAATTGTTCAGAGGGGATCAACCGTTTCAAGTCATGCGTCGCTAAGCGCTGGCGCGGGCTTTCGAAGCCTGGACGGCAAAAGGCCGGTTTATCGTCACCTTGCAACAGCGCTTTCAAGTTGTATTGCAGCAAGCCGATATTCGGCGCTTTCGGCGTCTGCGACCGGTGCCGCAACACCCTTCCGGCCAACTGGATGATGGAGCGGTAAGACGACGGCTCGACCACCGCCCAATCGAAATCGTGGTCGCGGCCGACTTCCTCGACCGGCGTCGCCACCAGGATGAAAATCAGGTTGTCGGCTTGGCAGCGGTCGATATGTCGGCGGATTACAGAGTCGTCGAACACAGCAGTGGGTTGGTCGCGTTTTAACACTGCATCCAAATACCGTTCCTGTTCGTGGCGCAATAACAAGACCTGCTGGCTATGGTAGGCCATGATGCGGATCTCGACATCGTCCGGCCAATCCTGCGATTGCGCCAGATAACGGGTCAATGCGATGCACGGAGGAATGTTCGCCATTCTCACCACGCCGAATGAAATGCGTTTGCCACTCTTTGTGTCGATCTCGGCATGGCGGCGATGTTGCTCCACGACCGTATTTTGAATTGTCTTAAAGTAAGCCTGCTCGACGGACAGGCTGTTATCCTCGGACGGAGAAAAATCGACGATTTCGGCGATGCGTTTGGCGGGGTTTTGCCGGATGTTTTGCAACTTGGCGCTACGTTTTTCGACAAAGATCCAATGCGTTTGCCGGTATGCTTGAATATCGGCGTTTTGCAGTGTGGCAATTTCGCAGTCGGATTCGTCAAGCCACGCACAACCGATTTGGCTGTTCAAACCGCGAGCCTGGGCAAACAAGCGCCAACCTTCCTGGTAGGCGTTGAAATAACCTTCGGCCAAGGCCGGCGGTATCGTCGCCGAGGATATCATTACCTTGCATCCGGACATGCCGGCCAGGTGAATCAAGCGGCCGATGGCAATCAAATCGTCGCCGTCGAAATCGTCGATTTCGTCGATGACCAAATCCGACGACATCAGCCGCAAGCTCGGCAAGATGTAGCGCCCGCCGTGCCGGGTTTCGGTAGCCGCCATCAAATGATCGATGGTGCAGGCCAGCACCGGGGCGTAGAGGAATTTTTGCTTGCGCGGGTCAATTTGGCCGGCCCTATCGGTCCATAGCGTGCTTAAGGCGCTGAGTGCTTGGTCGGGAATGTCGAAATCGACGTCGTTGTCGTCCCACCATTCTTCGGCCGATTCCGAGCCGCTTTTCTCGTCAGCCGCTATGGCTTCCGTCTTTTGCCGGGCTTGATTATGCAGTTCCAGCACCGCGCGCGAACCGATCAGCACCGCCAATTCGCTGTTATCCAGGCCGATGCGCGCCCGATATTCATCGCCGGTTTGCAGCGTCAAAGTCCGCAAACCCAAGGCTAAAGCGTAACGCAAACTTTCACCGTCCTTGGACAAGGCTTGCATGATTTTGGCGTTTGCCAGCGTTTTGCCGCAACCGGTGCTGGCCATGTTGACCGCGAAGAAACCGAAACGGGTTTCCGCCAAATTCCGGGCGGTTTTCCAGGCCTTGATGGCCGTCACGGCTTGGTCCTGCCAGCGGAAACGGGCATCGGCGCTTTTTTGTTTCAGCCGCTTTACGTCGTAAACCGGCGGCGGCTCGGATTCGAATAAGGGCAAGCGGCGAGCGACGGTCGCGGCCTGTTTCGCAACCCGCACCAAGTGCTCGTCCAGCAGTTGTTTGGGTTTGCCATGTTTATCGGTGTTGGCGTAAAGCGGCACGGCTGGTTGCCAGTTTTTGTCGGCGTCTTGCGAGGAGTAGTTGTGGTCGCCCAGCATTAGGCTCAATCGGCAATAGTGCAGCACCAGTCGGTAACTGCCGTCGGTCATCGCTTGTGCCAACATCGGCAGGCAAGCTTGCAGTTTGGTCGCTGCCGTTTGTAGTTGCTTAAGCCAGGGCACGGATTGGTTGAGCAGGCCGTGGGGAAATTCGAAACATTGGTTCAGTCGGTCGGCGTCGGCCTCGTTCTGATAACCCCAGTCGGCGGTGATGTAAGCGAGGGTTTTGCGCAGATTCGGCGCGGGTTCGTCTTGCCATACTTTGGCGGCGTCCTTAGTTCTAAAATCTGGCAGCTTGTGGTGCGTAACAACCAACCATGCGATCAAGCCGGCGGCATCCGGCAAATCGGTCATCGGCTTGTTGGTGGTTTGCCGGACGGCTTGCTGGATTGCCTGTTCGTCGATCACGCCGTCCGCCAAGCGCTTTAACCATTCGGCGTCGCCGGTTGTGCCGTTGATGAACGCTTTCAGCAGCATTAACGACATCCACTCGTGGCGCAGCGGGTCCGGCGGCTGCTTGGTCAAAAGTTTGTTTTGGAAACACAACGAGGCCTTGCCCCAGTCGTGAAATAACGCAGCTGAAGCAGTTAGCGCCTTGATCAGAGGCAAATAGTGCCAGTCGCTTTCCCAGTGGTTGTTTACGACCGTTTTTTGCGTGCTGTTGACCGGCACGATGCCTGCCGAGTTAAAGCGGCGGCGATTACCGACTATCCAAACCAATTCGCTGCGGCTGCGCGACCTGAGCCAGTGGCAGGAAACGGCGGTACTTTTCGTCGCCGTCTTGCGCAGTAGTTTTTTCACCGCTTGCAGGCCTTCTTCGGTAATCACGGTCTGCCAAGTGTTGTCGCCGATGCGGTTGGCGAAGGCGTCCAGCACGCGACGGGTGCGGGCCAAGGCTTTTTTCTGGCATTGACTGACGAAGGTGACCATCATGATATTACCCTCACCCTAGCCCTCTCCCTGAGGGAGAGGGGATTGAGTCGCTTGTTGCTTGACCTGTTCGAACATGAAATCCAGCGCTTTGTGGTCGGTGAATTTTTGCAGGATTTGCTGGCGAAACTCCTGTTCGTTCATTTTTTCCTTGGCACAGACGAAGGCCCAGGGCAGGACGATGGCATCCTTGACCAAGTCGGCTACGTCGAATACCAAGGCACCGCGCCGGGTTTTGCCGTGCATCACCGCAAAGCCATGCGGAATGCCTAGCACCCATAACGTGGTGGCGGCGAGGCCGTAAGCCAGATAATTGCCGTGGTTTAAAAAGCCATTGGCCAGGTCAGTCGCGTCGTGGTCACGGCTAAAGTCAGTGTGCTTGGTGGCTTGGGCGGCGTAGCGGTAAAGTTGTTTGGTCAACAGCGCTTCGCGTTGCAGCAAATCGCCAACTTTACCGGCCTGCTTGACTTGCGACGCGTATCCGTCCAGCGCGGCGGCTATGGTGCTGTCGTCGGCGAAGATGTTTTCGGCTTGCAGGTCGCGGTCTTTATTCCAGACCCGGCGCAGGTAATCGATTCGGGCTTGCTGAAAGGCTTTGGCGACCACCAAGCGTTGATCGTCGTCGAACCAAAATTTTAACCAACCCTGGATGTATTCGGTGGGGCGGTATTCGCTTTGCGGGGTCAGCCATTCGATTTCGCAGCCGCTAAACAAGGGCGTGCCACCACCGCCGCAAAAGCCGACCAAGACGCCGGCGCTGGCCAACATGCGCATCGCCGCTTGGGTGATCGAGGTGCCGGTGCCAAGCAGGATAACGGTGGTATTGGCGATGGGAATATTCCAATACAGGTTTTCATCCTTGGCTTCGGTCAAATACAGCACGCGGCCGTCTTTCTGCATCACCCGGCATTTTTCCAGATAGTAGATGTTGGCGCGTTTGGAGTGGAGGATGGCTTTGAGATCGGTGAGTTGTTCCATAACCTGATTTTCTTGAATTTCCTATAGAGAAAAGATTATTGCTGACATTTTTCGTTAGCGTCAATCTAACGGATTGCCAAAAATTCTCGGGTTAGATATTGGACTCAAAAGCAAATGATCGATATAGATAATGCCTAGCTTATTGGCGGATGAATGCAGGTTGCGCGATCAAGCGGTCGGTAAATACCAGCAGTAAATGAAATTGCCGCTTGCCTTGTGGACGCGACCTATCATCGAAGTACTCGTCTATTGATACGGCGCGTTGACGTTTTAATACCCGTTCGCCTTTATGCCCCTGGGTATTGTTGAGCCTGTCGAAAGGCTGCTTGGGACGTCGACCAGTTTTTACAAAAATTGCTTACTGCTACTTTGCCAACGTTCAGCCAACGCCGCAGGCCCGTCCGGATACCCACATAGGGACAAGAGCGGGCATCGAGAGACATGGAGGCATGGCTTCGATCATTAATTGAGTCTGAATTCGGCAATCCGCAAAAATGACGTGCACCTTTGAGAATCTGACAACGTAGAATTTTAAGCGAGCAAAAAATCTAAAAATCGTTTCAAACAGTGGCTATTTCTTGGTAACACCATATGCCCGAAGATGGCTTACTTTGCTCAGTACCCGCAGGGCATAAAGACGAACGGTTAACCCTTAAGTTTATGGCATTGGCCCTCGAAGAGGGCCGGGATGATCTAGCGTCGATCAATCCGAAGACCCGGCGTGAATGCCCTGCGCTTATTTCCGCAAGCGCTTATAAGCATTGATCAGGCCGTTGGTAGAGCTGTCGTGGTCGGTGACGACGTCTTCGGTTTTGAGTTGCGGTAGGATGGCCCGCGCTAACACTTTACCCAATTCCACGCCCATTTGATCGAAGGAATTGATATTCCAGATCACGCCTTGGACGAAGATTTTGTGTTCGTAAAACGCAATCAGGGTGCCCAAGGTTCTGGGGGTGAGCTTTTTAAATAAGAACGAGTTGGACGGTTTGTTGCCTTCGAAAATTTTCGAGGCAATCAAGGCGTCATCCAGGTTGGGCTCGTGGCTCAAATCTTTTCTGACCTCGGCCTCGGTTTTACCGCGCATCAAGGCTTCGGCTTGCGCCAGAAAGTTGGAGATCAGGATGTCGTGATGATCCGGTAAATTGTATTGGCTTTGCGCCGCCGCCAGGAAATCACCGGGGATAAGCTTGGTACCCTGATGAATCAGCTGGAAAAACGCGTGCTGGCCGTTGGTGCCGGGCTGGCCCCAGATAATCGGGCCGGTGTTGTAATCGACTTTATCGCCGCTGATAGTGGCGCTTTTACCGTTGCTTTCCATATCACCCTGCTGGAAATAATCGGCAAAAAATTTCAAAGACTGCGCGTACGGCAAAATGGCGTAGGTTTCCGCTTCGAAGAAGTTGTTGTACCAGATACCCAGCAAGCCCATGATGACCGGGATGTTCTTTTCGAATGGGGCGCTGCGAAAATGTTCGTCGGCAATGTGTGCGCCCATCAGCAACTCTTCGAAATTGTCCATACCTATGTATAGGGCAATCGACATGCCGATTACGGACCACAAGGAATAGCGGCCACCGACCCAATCCCAGAATTCGAACATATTGTCCGGGTCGATGCCAAATTCCTTAACCTTGGTGACGTTGGTCGAGATGGCCACGAAATGTTTGGAGATATGCGCGGGATCGACAGCTGCCTGCAAGAACCAATTACGCGCCGAACGGGCATTGGTCATGGTTTCTTGCGTAGTGAAGGTTTTTGAGGAAATCAAAAACAGCGTGGTTTCCGGGTTGAGCGGTTTCAGCGTTTCGACGATGTCTGTCTGATCGACATTGGACACAAAATGCGCTTTCAAGCCGTCCTTGCCGTAGGGCGCCAGCGCGGTATCGACCATTTTGGGGCCCAAATCGGAACCGCCGATGCCGATGTTGACGATGTCGGTAATGGCTTTGCCGGTGTAGCCTGTCCAGGCGCCGGAACGCACTTGTTCCGTAAATACCCGCATTTTCGCCAACACTTTGTTAATTTCCGGCATCACATCCTGGCCGCGAAACAATACCGGTTTGTTGCTGCGGTTGCGCAAGGCGGTATGCAAGACAGCGCGTTTTTCCGTGGTATTAATAATGGAGCCGGAAAACATGGCTTCGGTCTTGGCAGAGAGTTCTGCGCGGTTAGCCAATTTGATCAACAAAGGCAAAGTTTCTTCGGTAATTAGATTTTTAGAGAAATCGAACAGCAAATCGTTAAATGTCACGGAAAACTTGTCGAAGCGTTGCGGATCTTTATCGAACGCATCCTTCATGCAAAATTTGCCGGCAATCTCGTGGTGATGTTGCTTAACGGCATTCCATTCGGCAGAGTTTATTAATTTGGACATATTGTTGTTATTTGATTAACCGGATAGGGGATATTTCAGTAGACCTGAACAGGCAGAGACAATTTAAAGGAATGATTCATAACCCCATTATAAGGATTGTCTTTGATTGCTGACAAAAAAAATTACAGCTTGAATCGATCATCTCAACTACGGCACGATAGCCTTTCTTTGGCTATGGCGATGTGCTAGAGTTAGTCGCTGTTTTGATCGAAATCAGGCAGTTACGTTCGCCAATGGTTTAAACAAGTTCATGTATAACCACATGAAAAATAATAAAAACTACAGCATTTATTAACACGGGAAGGGTATTTATGAGAAGCTCTCGCATATTAAGAAACGGTTTACTGGGCTTGTTGGGCCTGATTTTTTCATCAGCGGTGTGGGCGCACGGTGGCGCGGCGGGTACCGATACTGACCAATGTAAGTTCGAACTGGAAAAAGATCACTGGATCCATTACACCGCCTACCAGCCTAATGCCTATCCGGCGGAAGAGTTCTGCGGCAACATTCCCGATACCAACACTTTGACTCAATTGGTATTCGACTATCAAGATCAACGTTACCGCGGCATGGCTATCGAATTCGAAGTAACGAAAGAACCTGAAGGCAAACGCGTATTTTTCCAAGCCGCCGAAAAACACAAATCCGGCACCGTGATTCTGAACCTGCCGCAAGGCGTGCAAGAAGCGGGCAAACACCTGATCCACATCACGCTGCTGCAAGATAACGGCGAAAGATTAGATGCTCATATGAGCTTTAAAGCCGGCGCCGGCCAACCTACCAGCAAAGGCAGCTATGGCCTGTATGCACTGGTATTGTTCGCAGGCTTGTACATCTTTTATCTGTCTAACGCCGGCTTCAAACGCAAAGTCGACGAGTTGATCGGTAAAGCGAAAGAAATCTAAGAATCACGCCGCAAGAACCGTTATTCCGCCTATGCTGCGCGGCGGAATAACGTACTTTCCGGCAGCCTTGTCAATCCAAACTATCGCGGCATAATCGACGCTATACATAACGCCCCTTCGAGGTAATGCAATAATGGTCAAATTCGTATCACTTGCCACACTGGTCTGTGCCTTGTCTGTTAATACTGTGTCCGCAAAAGAAATCCAGGATCACAACCAGATGATGAACCACGGCGACGGTCATTTGATGGATATGGATGGCGGCATGGTCATGGGCCAAAACACCGACACCTTGCCGGGCGGCTGCGACAAAATCGCCGCGACCAAGGAAATTACCGTGCATGCCGGACACAAATATTCCGAGAAATTCCCCGGCACCATGTTTGCGTTCGATCAGCAGGAATTTCAATTCGAACCTTGCACCAAACTCACCGTACATTTCATCAACGAAGATGATATCCGCCATCAATGGATGATGCATGGCTTACCGAAATATTTGTACCCGAAAGGCATGTTCCATTTGGAAGTGAGCGGTCCCGGCAAAGTATCCGGCACCTTGATCCTGCCACCGGGAGACAAAACTTACTTAGTGCATTGCGACATCGCGCAGCACATGGAAAAAGGCATGAAAGCCCAATTGAAAGTCGGCAAAGGCAGCGAAGACTTACCCAGCATTCCTGGGGTAACCGCCGCGATTTTCCCGGACGATTACAGCGGCAAACCTTATGATCCAGTACTCGACGCGCCGGCTCCCAGCACGCCTGTGGCAGCCCCGGCAGTTACGGCGACCCCAGCCCCGGTTGCGGCAGTCGATGATTCGATTATTTCCGGCACCACAGTGATCGGTTTGGCTATTGGCTTTATTGCCGCACCTTGGCTGGCAAAACGCTTTAAAGGCATGAGCGCCGGCGAGATTATCGCTACCGTGCTGGAGCAAGTCGCGCATGGCGTCGGTTATGTCATACAACTGATAGGCAAACTGATCAAAATGGTATCCGGCAAAAACGTCATCGCCTTACCTGACAAATAAAGGCTAAGCAAAAAGCCCCTGAAACAATTGTTTCAGGGGCTTTTTTTATGCGCTATGTTCGCGTTGTCGTTCTCGTCGCCCCGGCGTACAGCCGAGGCTTAGAAGCCATGGATGGCGAAAGCTTTCACATCCTTATGGATTGGATCCCGGCACCCTTTATAGCTCGAAGTGAATCCATGCCGGATGACAGTGCCAACCTACTTTCAACTAATTACCTGAACGCAGCCTTTTTTATGGGCTAAACCAATGCAGTTAGAATCGCTCGGTCCTTTGGGATTATTTATCAGCGCCTTCATCTCCTCCACCGTCGCCCCCGGCGGTTCCGAAGCGATATTGGCCTACCTGGTTAACAGCCAGCAACATTCGGTCAGCCAGTTGGTAGCCATCGCCAGCGTTGGCAACACGCTGGGCGCGATGACGACTTGGTGGCTGGGTTTGTGGGCCGCCAAAAAATACCCCGCCGAAGCACTAGCCAAACAACATCAAAAATCCTTAGATACCATGCGCCGCTGGGGCAGCTGGGCTTTGTTGTTTTCCTGGCTGCCATTGGTCGGCGACGGCCTGTGTTTTGCCGGCGGCTGGTTACGACTTTCCATACTGTCCTCGCTGTTGGCGATTTTTTTAGGTAAAGTGTTGCGTTATATCGCCGTTGCCTACGCCTTTGTCTAAGCCATGAGTTTCTTTTCCTTACCGCATTTCCCAGCCGCCAATACCGTCGCCGAACACCACAAACGCGATTATCAGATTGCGGCGTTTACTTTTGTCACCACCACCATCTGCTTGACGATGGACGGCTTCGCCCCGCAATTTATGCAATACGTGTTGGCGTTTTTCGGCTGGCTGTTTTTAATCGCCTGGCTGCGCGGGGAATGTAAATATGTGCGCACGCAAGTGGCGGTGGCGGTGACGTTTGCGGTAATCGGCGAGTATTTCGCTTCCGTTTACATGAAAGGCTATATCTACCGCTTCGGTAACGTGCCGGCCTATGTGCCCGCCGGCCATGGCCTGGTGTATCTGACCGCCGTAGCACTGGGCCGCTCCGGCTTGTTTCAGCAACACGCCCGCCGCATTGCGGTATTCGTGGTTGCAGTCTGCGGCGCCTGGGTGGCTTGGGGACTCAGCGGCTTTGGCCGTCTGGATATTATCGGCGCCGTGCTGTTTGTGGTGTTCTTGGGCTACCTATTCAAAGGCCGTTCGCCTATGGTTTACTTGGGCGCGTTCTTTATCACGTCTTGGCTGGAAATCGTCGGCACCAGCGCCGGCACCTGGGCCTGGGCCGAGATTGATCCAGCCTCACACCTACCGCAAGGCAATCCGCCCAGCGGCGTTGCGGCCTGGTATTGTTTGGTGGATGCTGTGGCTATTGCTGGCGCGGGGCCAGTTTTGCAAGCCTTCACCAAAACCGCGTTGGTATTACAGCGACAAAGGGCCTGACCGTTTCTGGCTGGGTTTCACGCTGTTCAGCCCAGCCTACATTACTCCACATGTCGGATCGCATTCAGCCGCATCCGATCACCCAGACGAATCAAGCCGCCGGACAAAATTCGCGCGGTCATCCCGCCATGACCACGTAGCGCGTTATAACTGCCCACACCCAATTCGGCCGCCATTTTCGAGCACGGATCGCAAGGCCCGGTGATTTGGATAATCACTTCATCACCCACTGCCCATTCCAACACCACATTGGGAAACGGCGAGCGCATACCGATTAGATTCAGTCCCGAAACCACCAGATTACGCCGTAGCCGAGTCGGTTCCAATTCCGCAAGCCCACACCAACCGGCAACTATGGGTAAATGCTCGGCCTGAAATAAAGTCAGTTCGCGTTTTGACGATTGCCTGCCGGAACGAACAGCAGTTGCC
>NZ_JANIBL010000081.1 GCF_024505055.1 Methylomonas rosea | reverse complement strand
GCACTTGTTGCCGGGCGTATCGGTATCGGCGGCTTTGTTGCGCATGGGCGGCAACGCCGATTTTTACCGGCGCTTGTTGTTGAAGTTTGCCGATCGCCGCGCCGCCGCCGGCAGCGAGTTTCGCCATCTGGCCCAGGCCGGCGAGCTCGATTCGCTGTATCAGCTGGCCCATAATTTAAAGGGCGAAGCCGGTAATTTGGGGCTGGACGCCATCGCGGCTTCGGCCGGCCACCTGGAGCAATTGCTCAAATCCGGCGCGACGGCCGGTTTATCGGAGGCTGTCGAGGAATTGGCTCGACAATGCGACGCAATACCGGCGCTACTGGCGGGATTGACGGCGGTCGAGCTGACGGTCGCGCCCGAACTCTCCAAAAGTAGGCACGACGCCGATTGGTTTTGGTCGCGCTTGACTTTGCTGGAACAGCAATTGCGGGCCAAGAGTCTGGACGCCCGCCGCTTGGCGTCCGAATTGGAAAGCGGCATCGCCGACCGCGAACTGCTTGGCGAATTCGCGCCTATCGCTCTATCGATTGCACAATTGCGGTACGATGAGGCATTGAGCGACTTGTCTCGGCTAATCGAGCGTTATCAATCCAGGAACTGAATATGACTACCAATCCCAACCGGCATCGGGTGTTGATCGTCGACGATTCCCTAAGCAATATCGAATTGTTGGATAACATCCTGGGCAAACAGTACGAAACCAGCTTCGCGACCAACGGCGCCGAAGCACTGGATTTGATTGGTCGCTGTCCGCCGAATCTGGTGTTGCTCGATGTGGTGATGCCGGGTATCGATGGTTACGAAGTCTGCCGACGCTTGAAAGCCGATATCGCCAGCCGGGAAATTCCGGTCATTTTTCTGACCAGCCTGGACAGTCCGATCGACGAAGAATACGGCCTGTCACTGGGCGCGGCGGATTTCATCCATAAGCCGGTGTCGCCGCCGGTGGTTTCGGCGCGGGTGCGCAGTCATCTGGCGCTGGCCGACAGTAGCCGCGAACTGCGCCGGCATAACGAGGGCCTGGAACTGTTGGTGGCCGAACGTACCGAAGAGTTGATCAGGCGCAATCGGCAACTGATAGCGGCTCAGGGCTCGATCATTTCGGCGTTTTGCGCGCTGGCCGAAGTGCGCGATAACGAAACCGGTAACCATATCCGCCGTACCCAGCACTATGTTCGCGAATTGGCCGAGGCTTTGCGCGCTCATCCGCGCTTTCGTGATTGCCTGAACGACGAAGCCATCGAATACATGTACAAAACCGCCCCGCTGCACGACATTGGCAAGGTGGCGATTCCCGATGCGATTCTGCTCAAACCCGGCAAATTGACCGAGGATGAGTGGGTGATCATGAAACGCCATTGCGAGGCCGGCAAAAATGCCATCGTCTCGGCGGCCAAAGAGTTTGGCGAAAACGAAGGCGCTTTTTTAGGATATGCCGCCGATATCGCCTATTGTCACCACGAACGCTGGGATGGCACTGGCTATCCCCAGGGCTTGCGCGGCGACGAGATTCCGGTCAGCGCCCGATTGATGGCGGTAGCGGATGTGTACGATGCCTTGACTACCAAGCGGGTTTACAAACCCGCCTTTAGCCATGAAGAATCGGTGGCATTGATGATGGAAGGCCGCAGCAGGCATTTCGACCCGGACATGGTCGACGCTATGCAGTCGATAGTCGCCCGGTTTCAAGCTATCGCCAACCGTTACCGGGACGATGTCGCTTGATATTGTATTTGATTAACCCGGTTTCACCGGAATCTATACAGTGCCGTTTGACTTGCAGCCAAACACGCGAACTTAATCGGTGCTGCTGAACGCCGTTAGCACTCTCGCTGAAAATTGTGGAAACTGAGCGCCAGCACAGTGAAGATTTTTAGTCCCCGATAGCCGAGTGCCTGGGTTTGCGGCTTGAGCAGCTGGCCGAGTGAGTTCGGCAAGGCTATTCCCGGCTGAATCGCGAAGACCGGCGCCTTGCCGCACCTGGAGCAGGCTTTTTCGGGCTTGAATGTGCAAATCGGCCAGCAGCGTCAGGATCAGGACGCTATGTTGGCGGCCTCGGCAAAAACACCTTGATCATGCTGCTGGTGATCTATGCTTTGATCGCGGTGCGTTTAAGTCTTGCAGCAAACCGCTGATATTTCGATTGGCGGGGCCGGTGGCTTGACGCGGCGCGGTTTTGGTGCATTGGGTTGCCGGCCTGCGTTTGTCGATGGAGTTGTTGGTGGGCAGGATTGCCGCGAGCGGTGTGGTCGTCAACGACAGGTGCTGTTGGATTACCGCAGCCAGCATTGTGTATCGTTACGTGTTAACTTGGGGTAAGGTCGGCGCTGTTTAGTTTTTCCGTCCTTTTTAAAATAGCCACTCGGCTCTCAGAATTTTTCGGCACATTGTTCTTTACTTTGTCACCAGTATTACTAGCCTGTGCCTGCCAATTTTGAGAATGGGTACAGTGATCTTTTCATGCACGGGAGTCCATCATGAACAAACAGACATTCATCGCATCCGCCGTAATCACTACTTTAGTGGGTTGTGCCACGCCGCCGATTGAGCAGAAAGCTACAATCGAAAATGATTTGAGTACCGAATTACCCGCCTCCGCCGCCGGCATATCCGCAGAGCCATTGTATTTTGCTTCGCAACAAGAAGCCGAAGGGGCTTTGGTGGGTTATAACTACGGGCTGACCCTGCTTGCCGATGGCCGAGTTCAAGCATTCGTCTCGGGTTTAAATGGGTCGGGCATGGAAAACCCGTTCGACGTCGTTAGGGCGAAATCGCAAAGCTCTTCAGCCAAGATTGCCGACTTGGCCGAGGCGGAAACCGAAATGGCATTTCCGCACGTTACGCTGACAGAAAAAAAGAACGGTCAGGCGGCAATCGATGCATTGGGCGATAAGCTGGGGGATGTGGCTAAAGCCTACGATATGTCCAGCGATCGCCTGGAAGATATATTGCGAACCGATTCGTCGGCGTGGATCGATGAAAGCGGCCGCCTGCTCTATATCGACGAGCATAGCAATGTTACTCAGGGGCAAGGCGAACAAGAAACGGCCACGGTAACCAGCGCGGGTGGCAGTGTGGCAAGCGCGACAACGGCCGACCCGTTCGCGCTGCACAGCAAGCCTGGTTCGAATCGAGTTATTTATTTGGATTTCAACGGCCATGTAGCAACGAATACCGCGTGGAGCACCACTGCGCTTAATGCACAGGCCTACGATATCGACAGCAACCCAAGCGCTTTCAGCAGCACGGAATTAAATAACATTCGCGAGATATGGCAGCGCGTAGCGGAAGACTACGCACCATTCGACGTCGACGTTACCACGCAGGAACCCGTTTTGGATGCCCTGAGACGCACCAGTACCAGCGATGTGCAGTACGGCACTCGAGTAGTGATTACCCGCTCCATGCCGCAACTTTGCAACCAAACTTGCGGCGGTGTGGCTTACGTTAATGTGTTCTCTTACTATTCGGCCACCTACCCGGAACGCTATAGACCCGCCTGGGTGTTCTTCGACAAGTTGGGTAATGGTTATCCCAAATACGTTGCCGAAGCGGTATCGCACGAAGTTGGGCATAACTTGAACCTCAATCACGATGGCAATGCCTCCACCGGCTACTATGCCGGCCACGGTAGCGGTGCAACCGGCTGGGCTCCGGTCATGGGGGTGGGCTATTACAAACCCGTCGCACAATGGAGTAAAGGTGAATATCCGGGCGCCAACAATCTGCAGGATGATCTTGCAGTGATAAATGCCGCGGGTGCCCCAGTGCGACCTGATGACTTCCCCGATACGACGGGCAGTGCGGCGCCTTTAGCCGGCAGTGCCGGCACAGTTTCGCAAAATGGCATCATCGAACGTACGACGGACGCCGATGTTTTCGTGTTTTCAACAGGCGGGGGAAGCGCACAGTTCAACGTCACACCCGACGCAATTGCGCCCAATTTGGATGTGTTGTTAAAGTTAATTGACGCGCAAGGCAATACTGTCGCCCAAGCCAATCCGGTGGATAGCTTGGCGGCATCCTTAAACGTTACGCTCAACGCCGGAAAATATTTCCTGAAAATCGAAGGCGTGGGTAAAGGCGACCTAATTACTGGCTACTCTGACTACGGTAGCCTTGGTCAATATCAAATTACCGGCAATTACCCCATTGTGGCTGCGATTCCTCCCGCAGCAGTGATCACGGCTCTGCCAACTGTCGGCGACGCGCCACTAAATGTGACGCTGAATGGTTCCGGCTCCAGTGCTAGAAACGGCTCGATCTCTTCATACGCATGGAATTTCGGCGATGGTTCCGCGGCAACTAGCGGCGCATCGGTCAGTCACATCTACAACACCCCTGGTGCCTATACCGCAACGCTAACCGTTACGGATAGCAGCGGTTTGAAAACCAGTACTACGCAAAGTATTCAGGCGGCGCAAAGTGTCGTGGCAATGAATATGAAAGTTGCCAGTACCGTGATGACTCGAAAATTGTTAAGCGGCGGTAAATCGCAATGCGTTGCTAACATTACCGTTAAATCCGGAACAGCATCAGTTATCGGTGCCGGCATCTATGGCACTTGGAGCGGTTCGGTCGCCTCGGGTACTACAAAAACCAATGTGACCGGAGCGAGCTATTCCATTACCGGCACGAAAGGCTCGGCTGCCCTGAGCAGTGCGCTGCTGCCCAAAAATAGCAAGGGTACCTGTGCGTTTACCGTCACTAAGGTAGTCAAAAATGGCTACTTGTACGACGGTAGTGGTGCCATTTCACGTAGTTTATCCTGGTAAAGTAATGCTTGGGGCGGCTGATTCTTAGCCGTCCCCGGCTTATTCCGGAGTTGTCCCGGTTGACGATAAGAGATCCGAAACCGGGATAGCCTGAAAACATTTCCAAATCTGCTTGCATTTCCTACCTGTTATCCCATCGTTTAGAAAAGATTGTTGCCCCGTTCAGCAAATAGCCCCCAAATATCCGGCTCTGCGCAGCAACGTAAACTACAAAAGACGCGCACCCCCCTCCCGCGCTAAAATTCCCCAATTGTGCGGCGTCGCACCCAGCCAACTTTTCACCATCATGCTCAATTTCAAAAACATCGCCATCCGTCGCGGCAACCGATTGCTGTTTAGCGAGGCTTCTTTCACGATACATAAAGGCCAAAAAATCGGTCTGACCGGGGCCAATGGCGCCGGCAAATCCAGCCTTTTTGCGCTACTGCGCGGCGAATTACATGCCGACGAAGGCGATTTTTCCATGCCGCCGAATCTGGAAATCGCCCATGTGGCCCAGGAAACCCCGGCGTTGGAATGTTCAGCCAGCGACTATGTGCTGGACGGCGACAGAGAGTTGCGTGCCTTGCAGGCAAAGTTGCATACGGCCGAGCAAGCGCATGACGGTATTAAATTGGCGGAGCTACATGCCGCTTTGGACCATGTTGGTGGTTATACGGCCCAAGCACGGGCGTCGCGGTTGCTGAATGGCCTGGGTTTCAGTACGGAGCAGGAAAGCCGGCCGGTCAGCTCGTTTTCCGGCGGTTGGCGCATGCGATTGAATTTGGCGCAAGCCCTGATGTGCCGCTCCGATGTGTTACTACTCGACGAACCTACCAACCATCTGGATTTGGATGCGGTGATTTATTTGCAGGATTGGCTAAGCAAATATCCCGGTACTTTGTTGTTGATTTCCCATGACCGCGATTTTCTGGACACCATCACCGACCACATCATCCACATCGAACAAAACAGAGCCGAAATTTACACGGGCAATTATTCCGCCTTCGAACGCATGCGCGCCGAAAAACTGGCTCAGCAACAAACCGCCTACGAAAAACAGCAGCGCGAAATTGCGCACATCCAGAGCTTTGTCGATCGTTTCAAAGCGCAAGCCACCAAAGCCAGACAGGCGCAAAGCCGCATCAAGGCCTTGGAGCGGATGGAGTTGATCGCGCAGGCCCATGTCGATTCGCCGTTCGGTTTCAGCTTTCCGCCGCCGAAAAAAATGCCCAATCCGCTGTTAAAAATCGAAGAAGCCGACATCGGCTACGGCGATAAAGTGGTGATCAAAAATGCCAGCCTGTCGATTGCGCCGGGCGACCGTATCGGTCTGCTCGGGCCCAATGGCGCCGGCAAGTCCAGCTTGATCAAAGTACTTTCCGGGCAAATGCCGGCATTGACTGGTAAGCTACAAACCGCTCAGGATTTGCATATCGGCTATTTCGCCCAACATCAACTGGAATTGTTGAACCTGGAGGAAAGCCCGCTCTGGCACCTACAGAAATTGGATAAGCAAGCCACGGAAAAGGATTTGCGCAATTTTCTGGGTGGTTTTGATTTTCGCGGCGACAAGGTCAACGATCCGGTCGGGCCGTTTTCCGGTGGCGAAAAAGCCCGCTTGGTACTGGCCATGCTGGTTTATCAAAATCCGAATTTGTTGCTGCTGGACGAGCCGACCAACCATCTGGATTTGGAAATGCGCCACGCTCTGAGCGTGGCCTTGCAGGAATACCAGGGCGCTCTGGTCGTGGTTTCGCATGACAGGCACTTGCTACGTTCGGTGACTGACCAACTGTTGTTGGTGGCTGGCGGCAAGATGCAGCCATTCGACGGTGATTTGGACGATTACAAGCAATGGCTGGCTGAACAAAAGAAAACGGGCGACGAACCGGTAGCTAACGACAATGCCGGCGGGGTCTCGCGCAAGGATCAGCGTAAACTCGACGCGGAGCGCCGGCAGCGTTTAAAACCGCTGTTGGACGCGGTGAAAAAAGCCGAAGCGGCGGTGGAAAAGTTTCATCAGCAGCAGCGCGATCTTGAAGAACAATTGGCCGATCCGGCCATTTATGCCGAGGAATATAAGGAACAATTAAAGCAGTTGCTGAGTCGGAAAGGCCAAATCGATAGTGCGCTGGAACAGGCAGAAATGGATTGGCTGGCAGCGGAGGAAAACCTACAACAAGCGGAGTGATCATGTACCAACTGATGGTGTTGTTTTTTGAGATTTGCATTATGCGCAAAGGTCCGCAGGATGTGCCCGCGTCGCCTTGGTTAGTGCGGCTGATGTTCATACCCTATTTGCTGGTTAATCTATTGATTTTGCTGTTGGACAGCGATTGGTCGCATGCTTTGCTGCAAATCAGCGCGGAGACCGTATTAATGGTCGGTTTCTGCTATCCGCTACTCTATTTTTCCGGGAAAACCGCCCGTTTTCCACAAACCCTGACGGCACTGTTGGGCTCTGATGTGGTGATTAGTTTGTGCGCCATTCCGGCGGTCGCCAGCCTGAATACCCAAATCAGTCAGGTGGCGTACATCGCAATGATCGTGCTGATGGGCTGGCATTGGTTGGTTAACGGCAGTATTTTTCGGCACGCCCTGGATAGACCGTTAATGTTCGGCTTGGCGCTGGCTTTTTTATATATACTCATTTCCACACAGGTCATGACCTTGTTATTTACCGAGATTGCCGTTAGCGATTAGGAGGATGTATGACGATATATAAACATATTTTATTGGCTGCCGATTTTTTTGAACATGGCGGTCAAGTTGCCGAAAAAGCCAGGCAAATCGCCGCACAAAACGCTGCCCAATTGAGTTTGGTGCACGTGGTCGATAATTTGCCGATTACCGATCCCGCTTATGGCCCCATCATTCCATTCGATGTGGATTTGACCCAGGAACTGATGGAGGCCACCAAGAAACGCCTGCGTGAGTTGGGCGAGAAACTACAGGTTCCCGCCGAACGCCAATATCTGGAAATGGGTAGCCCCAAACTGGAAATCGTCCGGGTAGCCGAAGAGATTCAGGCCGACTTGATCGTCGTTGGCTCGCACGGCCGTCATGGTTTTGCATTGTTGCTCGGCTCAACTGCCAATGGCGTGCTGCATCACGCTAAATGCGACGTACTGGCGGTGCGATTAGCGGATGATTGAGCTGGTTTTAGGCGGCGCCCGTTCCGGTAAAAGCCGCTATGCCGAGCAACAAGCTTTGGCCTCCGGTTTGCCGGTGGTGTACATCGCCACCGCTGAAGCCGGAGATGACGAGATGCACAGTCGCATCCAGCATCATCAACAGCGCCGTCCGCAGCACTGGATAACCGTTGAAGAGCCTATCGCATTGGCGGATGTGATTAGCAAATACGCCGGCAAACAGCATTGCTTGCTGGTCGATTGCCTGACGCTTTGGTTGTGCAATGTGTTATTCGACAAACAAGGTAATCTGCAAGAACAGCGCTATCGGCAACAAGCCGATGCCTTATGCGCGGTACTGGCGACCGGCGGGCAACACGTGATCATGGTCAGCAACGAAGTGGGCCTGGGTGTTGTAGCCGCCGACGCGATGACGCGTCGTTTCGTCGACGAAGCCGGCTTTTTACATCAAAGACTCGCACAAATCAGCGACAAGGTGGTGCTGGTCAGCGCCGGTTTGCCGCAAATCCTCAAAAACGTCTAATTTCATTATGAACAGTTTATCCGCGCCGATTGCCGCGCCCGATGCACACTATTACCAACAAGCGTTGGACAGGCAAGCGCAATTGACCAAGCCGCCCGGCTCCTTGGGCTTACTGGAAGATTGCGCGGTTAGACTGGCGGCGATGCAACGCCGGGAAATGCCTAAGCTGGAAAAAATCCATGTCAGCGTATTTGCCGCCGATCACGGCATTGCCGAGGAAGGCGTCTCGGCGTTTCCGCAAGTGGTGACGATGGAAATGGTAAAAAACTTCGCGGCTGGTGGCGCGGCGGTGAACGTACTGGCTCGGCATGTCGATGCGTATTTCGAGGTTGTCGATGTCGGGCTGATACAGCCGGTGGCTTTAGCCAATGTCATCAGTCATCGAGCAGGTGCAGGCACTGCTAATTTTAAGCGAACCGCAGCGATGAACGACGCGCAATTGACTATCGCCTTGGCCGCCGGCCAAGCTGCCGTCGCCAGGGCCTTGGCGAACCAGGCTGATTTGTTTATTGGCGGCGAAATGGGCATCGCCAATACCACCAGCGCCAGTGCGCTAGCGGCCGCCAGTTTGCGGATACCGGCCGCCGACATTACCGGCGCCGGCACCGGCTTGAACGCCGGACAAATCGACCAAAAAGCCGGCGTTATCGACTCGGCCTTACAGCGTCACCAAGACGCTTTGCATTCGCCATTGGCTATTTTAAAAACCTTGGGCGGCTTTGAAATCGCCGCACTAACCGCAGCCTATATCAGCGCCGCCCAACAGGGTTTGCCGGTGTTGATAGACGGGTTTATCAGCAGTGTCGCGGCTTTGCTGGCGAGGGATATCAATCCCGGCTGCGTGGACTGGTTTTTTTACGGCCACTGTTCCGCGGAAAGAGGCCATGCCCGAGTCCTGCAAGCGTTAAATGCACGGCCGTTGTTGAATCTGGAGATGCGCTTGGGTGAGGGTAGCGGCGCGGTGTTGGCGGTGCCGTTGTTGCAAATGGCCTGTCATTTACACAATGAAATGGCTACATTCAGTCAGGCACAGGTCTCTACTGCTTGAAATAGACTATCTATCGGCAATCCGTTTCAGGTGCAATAGCGGGGTCTTTGGCTTTCCCGTATCATTAGCCGCGAAAAAAGCTCGGCTAAGGTCGAGTTTGCTTTCCGGCCGGCAGATGCTCCCGATGGCAATCTGCACATAATAATAAAAACGTACAACTGATTTGGTAAACAACATGCTAGGACACATAGAAAGTTACGATGAAAGATGCCAGACCGGCGTGATCAAACACGAAGGTCAATTCTACGAATTCCATCTGGATCAATGGACCTCGGAAGCGCCACCCAAACTTGGCGATGACGTGGATTTCGATCACGACGACGGCAAAGTCTCCGACGTCAGCCTGGTCGGCGCTTATTTGATGGAAGCCAAGCCGGTCAAAAGTAAGATAGTGGCAGCCTTACTGGGCATTGCGTTCGGCGCAATTGGCTTGCATCGCATTTATCTGGGCTTTTATTTTCTTGGATTCACTCAAGCCGTGGTCACGCTGATTACCGGCGGTTTTGGCGTCATGTGGGGTTTCATCGAAGGCGTATTGATTGCTACCGGTCATATCTACAAAGATGCCAAGGGACGTCATCTGAAATAATCGTGGATGCTTTTCTAGTAGCTTTGCAGTTTCTGACCCGCATACCCGTTAGTGTTCGCTACGAGGCAGGCGCGTCCTTATTGGGGCGTTCGGTTTTGTACTATCCCGCTGTCGGTCTGCTGCTGGGTATGCTACTCAGCTTGCCGCCGACGCTGTTTGTCGGCGCCTCGCCTATGCTGTTGGCGGCTATCGTATTGGCTGCCTGGGTGTTACTGACCGGCGGCCTACATTTGGACGGCTTGGCCGATTGCGCGGACGCCTGGGTCGGCGGCCACGGCGATAAACAGCGTAGCCTGCAAATCATGAAAGACCCGGCTTCCGGGCCGATTGCGGTCAGCGTGCTGGTCTTAGTTTTAATCCTGAAGTTTGCCGCGCTGACCGCCATGTTCGAACAAACTCGCCTCGCCCCCTTGCTGCTGGCGCCCGTTTTAGGCCGTGCCGCCATTCTGGGTTTGATGCTGACAACCGATTATGTTCGCCCGCAAGGTTTAGCCGAAGCGCTATTGCAACAACTGCCAAGATCGCATGCCAATTGGGTGTTGGTGATTAGTGTACTGAGTGCCGTGGTGTTTTTAGGTTTTCCGGCTCTACTGTTCGCTGGTAGCTTACTATTTTGGGTACGGCAAGCTACTGTGTCGCGTTTGGGCGGCGTAACCGGCGACGTGTACGGCGCAGCGGTCGAGCTAACGGAAGCCGCCGTTTTAATTGCTGCCGTGCTGCAATGACACAGCAATCCCCGCTGCCTGATGCAAATCCTGAGTCCACATTGAATCTAAACGACTCCTCATCGGCACACCGTTTTCCCAACCAACAACTTGCCGGCGTCTATCGCGCCATTGCCGAACGCCGCGACATGCGGCATTTTCTCTCCGATCCGGTCGATGCCGAAATTTTGGCTCGCCTGCTACAAGCCGCGCATCAAGCCGGTAGCGTCGGTTTGATGCAGCCCTGGCGTTTTATCCGCGTCACTGATCGCCGTTTGCGTAGCGATATTCATGCACTAGTCGAACAGGAACGCCGACTCACCGCCGAAGCACTAGCCGAACGGCACGACGAATTTATGAAGCTGAAAGTGGAAGGGATACTCGATTGCGGGGAATTGCTGGTTGTGGCCTTGCCGGACAGGCGTGAACAACACATTTTCGGCCGCCGGACATTGCCGGAGATGGATTTGGCCTCGGCGGCCTGCGCGATTCAAAACCTGTGGCTGGCGGCCCGAGCAGAAGGCTTGGGTTTGGGGTGGGTATCGCTGTTCGATCCCGACGCATTGGCGCAATTATTGAACATGCCGACCGGCAGCCGGCCGATTGCGGTGCTTTGCCTGGGCCATGTCGCCGAGTTCTACCCCAAACCGATGTTAGAACTGGAAAACTGGGCAACGCCGCAACCCTTGTCGGCCTTTGTCTATGAAAACGGCTGGCCGGATGCGTCCTAAACCGCCATTTCCAGCACTGATGGTGCAAGGCACCACCTCCGATGCCGGCAAAAGTACCTTGGTCACCGCACTGTGCCGTTATTACCGGCGTCAAGGCATCGCAGTCGCACCATTCAAGCCGCAAAACATGGCACTGAATAGCGCGGTCACCGTCGACGGCGGCGAGATCGGTCGCGCCCAAGCGGCGCAAGCGGCGGCCTGCGGCTTGCCGCCACATAGCGATATGAATCCGGTGCTGCTGAAACCCAATACCGATACCACCGCGCAAGTAATCATTCACGGCAAAGTCCTGCAAAACCAGTCGGCCAGCCAATATCACGATTATAAAAAAGTCGCCAAGCAAGCGGTTCTGGAATCGTGGCAGCGCTTGAGCGCACAATATCAGATGCTGATCGTTGAGGGTGCCGGCAGCCCAGCCGAGATTAATTTACGCGCCGGCGACATCGCCAATATGGGCTTTGCCGAAGCAGTGGATTGTCCGGTCATTCTGATCGCCGACATTGATCGCGGCGGCGTGTTTGCGCACTTGGTCGGCACGCTGGAATTGCTCTCGGCCAGCGAGCAACAACGCGTGATCGGTTTTGTCATCAACCGCTTTCGCGGCGATATCGCGCTGTTAAAGCCGGGCTTGGACTGGTTGGAGCAAAAAACCGGCAAGCCGGTATTGGCCGTGCTGCCGTATTTGCACGATCTTTATCTGGAAGCCGAGGACGCCTTATCCACTCGGCATGCCCAACAGGGCCAAGCCGGGGCTTTTCACATTGTCGTGCCGCATCTGCCCAGCTTCAGCAATCATACCGATTTCGATCCGCTGCAATTGCATCCCGGCGTTCAGGTCAGCTTTGAGAAAAGCCCCGATCAAGTAACCGGCGCCGACTTGATCGTGCTGCCCGGCAGCAAATCGGTACGTAGTGATTTAGCCAGGCTGAGAGAACAAGGCTGGGACACGTTTATTGCCCGCCATCTGCGTTACGGCGGCAAGCTGCTGGGCATTTGCGGCGGCTTTCAGATGCTGGGTAGGAGCATAGACGACCCACTTGGGCTGGAAGGTCCGGCCGGTAGCTCTGCCGGTCTGGATTTGTTGGATATGCAGACGGTTTTACAATCCGAAAAATGCTTGCGGCAAACCGCCGGCACATTCTATGGTCAAGCTACGCCGGTAGCGGGCTACGAGATTCATCTGGGCGTCAGCAACGGCCCCGCCTTGTCGCACCCCTTATTTTCTCTTGCGGAAGGCAACGATGGCGCAGTCTCGACGGACGGACAGGTGGCGGGCAGTTATCTGCACGGCTTGTTCGATTTGCCCGCAGCCTGCGATGCGCTATTGAATTGGGCTGGCTATCGCCAAGCGCAAGCCCTGGATTTCAACGCCTTGCGCGAAGCGGGCATCGAGCGCTTGGCCGATTGCTTGGCAGCGCATTGCAATTTCGCCCTGCTGGAAGCGAGGGCCACATATTCCATCCCAAACCAGCCACCCATTCCGACGTAATTACGCCAGTATTGAATGACAGCTTTTGGACGAGATGAATTGTCGGAATCGACCCAAAACGGCCTGTCGCGCTTCTCCAAACCGGCCAGTCAGCCAAAGCCAGATTCTGCAAACTGGAGGGCTACAAAGCAGCCGTTGGTGACCTCACACAATCGGCCACTTTCCTGCCACTGAATACCCCAAAAATTATGGAAATTGAATACCTGTTATTTGCACAAAACCTGACACCGACTTTGTACCCCTAATAAAGAATTGTGTTTTATGCAATACACAAATTAATTCAATAAATTATAAGTTTTTAAGCTGGGATGATTTTGGTAAGGAACGAGAAGTTTGAGAATAGTTATCCTAATTGAGGTTGTAAGCCCTAACCCCCTTTAAACGCCATAATCGGACTTTTGATTTAGTTTTGTCTAACTTGTGATTTTTTAAAAACCCATCCGCAGACTTTTCAATACTTCTGCCACTTCGGGTTTTGCGGCCGCCGTGGGTGGGAATATAGCGCAGATTGTGCGACGAATTTCCGGATCTGACAGATAACGAACTCGAATCTTATCTGCATTTTTGGTGATGGTGAATTCCGGCATTAGCGCAACACCGATTCCGGCGCGTACCATACTCAGTATCCACTCTTCGCTATTACTTCTATAGGCAGCATATAGATCGACCTGTCGACCCTGACAAATACTCCTAAGTGTTTCCCGTAACTCACAGTTCAGGCGATCCAGGTAAGGCTCGGTTTGTATGGTCGCTAAATCAATTTGTTGCAGTTGATTGAAACGGTGTTTGTCGTTGAAGACGACGACATAGCGTTCTTCGTACAGCTTTAAAGACTGGTAATGCCCTGCCGGTAAGGATGTTGGTGCGCTGATAACTAAATCCAGGCCATCTTCATCAAGTTGATTCAATAGATTGCATTCACTGTCGACGACTAATTCTAGTTCTACATGTGGTCGTTCTTGCTGAAAGTCAGCGAAGAATGGACTTAAATGGTGTGCGGCAATTGTCGTCATCACTCCGATGCGAAGTGGCACAGTATTTAAGCGGCTGAAACGCACAGCCTCAGCTTTGACAGCTTGCGTCTTGCGCACTATGTCGCGAATAGAAGGTTCGATCAAACGTCCTAAAGCCGTCAATCGACATCCGCCGCGGTCTCGGCTAAATAGCTCACCGCCAAGTTCATCTTCCAATTTCTTAATTGCTTGCGTCAGGGAGGGTTGGGCCACATAGGTTGCTTGTGCAGCGCGAGTAAACGAACCTTTATCGCAGACGGCCAGAAAATAGCGTATTTGTTGCATTTCCACTGCTTGCCTCCTTTTTGAATAGGTAAAACCTATTATTCCATAGAAAAATGGTATTTTACAATTGACCTAACTCATTATTTAATATAAACACCCAATCACATAAATATTCAATATTCCTATGAAAACTGCAAAATTAATCGTAATGTACCCTACGCCAATAGATTTAAAAACTTTTGAACGTCGTTATGCTGATGAGCATGTGCCGATGGCTGTCGAAAAGCTGGTCGGCAAAACACGATTTGTCGCCTCATTGATTCTTTCCAATACAGATAAATCTGCAGCGCCGTTTCATCGGATTGCCGAGGTTTATTTTCCATCACTCGCTGAATTAAAGGCTTGTCTGAATTCACCAGGCGGTCAAGAAACAGCTCAGCATGCCGTTGAGATTTCTAGCGGTGGTGAGCCGTTGTTTCTGATCTCCGAGGTGGAAACCTTTGATTTCTAAACCGACCATCGGATTTAACATAATCACAGAGGGAGCAAATCAATGTCTAACTCTATCAACAAACTAAAAAAGGTGGCTTATAAACGCATTAGGTGGCTGAGTCTGCTGCCTGTTGTCTTTTTGGTCGGATTAATGCCGACTATTGTCCAAGCGCATCGCGGTGCGCCTGACGAGGCCGATGCTTGCGTTACGAGGGTTGGTTTTGAACGAGTCCATTTCACGGCCTATACCCCGACTCTGTCAGGGGATCGGGAATATTGCAGCATCATTCCCGAAATCGGCCCAACTAATTTGGTGTTCGACTACGAAGGTAAAAGTCTGCGCAATCTCAGCGTGGAATTCGAAATCACCAAAGAACCTGAAGGGCAAAGGGTTTTTTATCAGCAGCCGAAAAAAGTTAAAAACGGCACTTTCGATAGTTTGGTCGATTTTAGTCAGTATGGTGCTGGTAATTATTTGGCTCACATCGCTGTTGTCGACAAGGATAAGCGTCTTGATACTCATATTCCGTTCTCTGTTGGCCTGGAATCGGTTCCGGGAAAAAGCTATATGCTGCAGATTGTGATGATCGGAAGCTTGTTGTTGCTGGCTTATATATTACTGAAGTTAGCGAATAAGGAAGCGCTCAATCACTCACCTGAGGCATGATCGAATGGTACAGGCGAGTCAAACGAACTTAGGGGAATATAACTATGAATATGACTCAATTAAAGGTTTATCTTTCAAGAATTAATTCTTGGCAGAAAGTGCTATTCGGGTTACCAATATTAGTAATGGTTGTCATGCTTTTGATGGATCATAGTGGCGACTCGGTAGAATTGGGGCAAGCCGTGTATCGGCCTGAGATGCGGCAACGTCTTTGCAAAGCTGATCAACTCAGTGGAGACGCTGGAGAGACTTATGGCGAAGAAACCGAAAACGGCATCAAATACAATGTCCGCACACCAGCCAATTATGATGCATCCGTTGCCCACCCACTATTATTGGTATTTTCTCCGGCGGGATCGAATCGGGCTAAAACTGAAAAAACAACTGGGTTCACTTTTCCTGCTACCCAAGCCGGTCTCATCGTGGCCTATGCGGATCATCCGGAATTATCGCCCAGCACTACCGTAGAATTAGGCACCATTCCCAGTTTAATGGCTAAAAAGTGGTGTATTGATGAAAAACAAGTCTATGTTACCGGACATTCCGATGGAGGGACTTCGGCGATGGCATTAGCATTTATGACTGGCACACGACACATCCCGCGTGCCATTGCGCCGAGCGCAGCAGGGGTTGCGTATGATGATTTACGCGACCGCAGATGCCCTGAACCCTTGCCGGTTATGGTCATGCACAGCAGCAAGGATCGCCTGTTTCCTGGCTATGGTCAGCAAGCGGTGGGTTGGTGGGCGGCTTGTAATAAATGTGATCCTATTCCGGATAAAATCGCAAATGGCTGCTCCTCTTATTCAGGGTGTGCCGGGGGCGTAAAAACGTTGTACTGTGAAGGTGATCAAATCCATTCACATTGGCCCGAGCGAAGTAAGGATATCATCGAGTTTTTTGTGTCAGCGACTCAAGTTAGCCCACGGGGGGCAAAGTGAAATTGGCTCTATATGAATCGCAGTGGGTGCAAAGGTATCCATTCAATTTAAAGGTATTAGTTTATGGAAAAATATGAAGGAAGTTGCGCGTGTGGCACTATTAGATATTTTTTTGAAGGCGAACCTATTAATTCGGCATTCTGCTACTGCAAGGAATGTCAAGTGCATACTGGTTCTGATAAATGGTTCGTGTTATGGGTGCCAAAAGATAAATTCTCTTTAACAAAAGGTTCTCCTTCGTCGTTTACGCGGAAAGGTGATTCCGGGGAAAACGTCAATTATCAGTTTTGTGGGGCTTGCGGCACAACCTTGTGTGCTGAAATAACTGCAGGAGATTTTTATTCAGTCGCAGCCTCAACATTAGCTGGCAACAAAAACTTATCTCCCAAAATGGCAATTTATACTGCTTCAGCTCCAAGCTGGGCAGTGTTTCCAGAAGGCGTACCCAAATTTGCTGCCTTGCCTCCTGATTTTAGTGCTTAAATGCCTAACAAGTCAGTCAAAAGGACGCGCCGCCCGTTGGCGGTTTTGGAGTTTCAGTTTGTGAATGGTGCAACGCGGTGATTCAACTAAAACCATATACACAAAGCTGTATTGAACAATGAGAGACCAAATGAGAATTTTTTTGGCAGCCGTAATTGTTATTTCTTTCGCAGGTTCTGCATTAGCTCAGGAAAAAATCGATCGCATGCGCGCTGTTACCATGGAATCGTTTACGCCGGATACCGTGAAGTGGAATGACGAACGGCTACTCCCTAAAGGCGCCAAAAGTGTAGTTCTAGTTGGTGACCCAAACAAAGCAGGAGTTTTTATCGTTTGGCTGAAATTTCCGTCCAATTATCCGATTCCGCCACATATACACCCATTTACAGAAGTAATTACAGTCCTGCGCGGCAAATTAGGAAATGGTATAGGTGAAACATTCGACACAAAAAAGAGCGAGATGTTTAAAGCAGGTTCCAGTTTTGTGCTACCCGCAGGTCACACCCATTATGTCTGGACAACTGATGAGGAAACAGTCATCGAGCTAATCGCCACTGGGCCATGGGGTATTACTTATACCAATCCTGCCGATGATCCACGCAAGAAGAAATAGCGCGTAGGTAGAGTGAACTTGCGAACCACAACAAAATTTAAATCAAGCGTAACCCGATGCTCCATAACGCTTCACCACTGAGCTTTGCGTTGAGCGGCATGATTAACCAATCCTTTAAAAGGGGGGGCATTTATATGGGAGACTCAGTGAGCTCAAATCATAAAATCTGGGGTACGACCACTTCGAGGGATTATAAGCAAACTAGGATCGCAGGATGGATTGGTATTGGATTATTCATGGCGCTCAAGCGGGACGGTCGCTATCGCGCCCGCCCCTTAGCTTTACGTTGAGCGCTCAAATGACGACCAATGCGCATCCCAGCACCGAGCGATTGCAGCAACTCAATCGCATGTATCGCACGATAAGCCGTTGTAACCGCTACATGATCCGAGCTGAGGACGAGCAAACTCTCGCACAGGATTTCTGCTCGGTGATGGTGGAAGAAGGCCGCTATCGCATGGCCTGGGTGGGGTACGCAGAAAGCGACGAGGCTCGCAGCATTCGCCTTATCGCTTACGCTGGACTCGAAAATGGCTATCTCGAGAATCTGAATCTCACTTGGGCCGACACGGATCGCGGGAGCGGACCAGGCGCCCGCTGCATTCGCGAGCAGACCATTCAGGTGACGCGGGATATCGCCAATGATCCGCAGTTCGTGTTCTGGCGCGAAGAGGCCGCTAAGCGCGGGTACGCCTCGTCAATCGCATTGCCACTAAAGATCGGGGCGGGAACAATTGGCTTCCTCGGCATGTATTCGGAGCGCGGCGACGCGTTCGACGAGGAGGAAATCGGGCTACTCACGGAGGCTGCGGACGACCTGGCGTATGGCATTACCGTGCTACGT
>NZ_JANIBL010000080.1 GCF_024505055.1 Methylomonas rosea | reverse complement strand
TTTCACCCGGTTATAGCTATGAGAGCCAAAAAGCTAATTGTATTCTGTGGGATTCGTGGCCTGATTCGGATTCTTGCTTATTATATTAATTCAATATATTTTTATATAAAATTTTAAAATATGGGCGCAGGATTTCTAGTAGTGTTATTTATAATCTATCTGATGTGGATAAATATCTCTGATAGTAATTATGAGAAATGGTCTAAAGAGCAAGACATAAAAAGAAAACAAGAGCAGAATGAGAAGGATAGAGCCGAATTAGATAATGAATTACAGTGCGTTAATGACGCTTTTTTATTATTACCAAATGTCGACGAAGCCATAAGAAAGCTATTGAAGAAATACAATGCAAAAGCAATTCTTCACTCCCTATATTTATCTATCTCCGACATCAGATTGTTAATGCAATTAGACGCTGACAAATGGACTTCCGTTGAGTTGCCGAATATGCAGTCTGAGAATTATAGCAATAGGGAAAGAAGAGCTTTACATAAAGCTAGGGAGACAATAAAAAACAGAAGACCATTCTTTACTGAAAATGATTTTCTTGAAGAGGTTATGACTTACGGAATTGATTCTGTCATTCAAGAACCCACGGTTGGACGTCTTTATCAACTTCAGCGATACCTAGAGTTTAAAAGCCACTTAGACAAAGGTAAAAATATTAAATGCAAATTAACACCAGATGGGGATGCATTGGTTAAGTTTTACTTCAAATTATATGTTAAAGAAGACCCGAACTTAATTTCATTTCCTAAAAGCGAAACTAAAAAAGAAATTAGCAGGTTTGCAAAAACAGCAATGGAACTTATAAAATCAAATAATTAGCTTTACCGCTAAACATTTTCAACTTTCTTCATATCAGCGGTTGGTAGTTCAGAGTCTTCTCTGTAGTGGCTAGCCGTTAACAGGTTGGTGAAAAACCATATTCCGGCCACTAATTCAGCTGGAAAAGGCCTTTATTTAGTATCAAAACCAAACTAGCGGCACTAAATGTAGACGCGGTTGATTGTAAAAAAGAGTTTTTCACCAACCTGTTAAGCCCTAAACGCTGTATATTATATTGAAAATGGGTATATTGAATTAACATTATGAACTCAAATATTTCATTAACACATCAGTTACTGCTTATGAAATCTATAAAACCCTTACATACGGACATCATCACCAATTCTATGTTTTCTTCTGGAGAAGATTGGAAAAGTAATGCGTGTGTAGCGTGGAGTCCAGACGCAATCAGCCTTTATATAGATGGGTACAGAAAAGCTGCTGATGAACTGGCTCATTTAGTGGTTGGATCTGCACGAGACCGAGACATCTTAGTCTATCCAATAGTGTTCTTATATCGACAATACATAGAGTTACAACTGAAAAAAGTGATCAGAGAATCTAAAATTTTGCTCTCTGAAGGAAATGATTTCCCCCAACATCATCGAATAAAGGATCTTTGGAACGATGCAAAAGGATTGATGAGAAAAATAATTAAAACCGTAGACAGTGGTGCTAAGGAGTACATAACTCAAAAAGATGTTGAAACGATTGACAAAATCATCATTGATTTTGAAGGTGTTGATCCCGAGTCTTTTACGTTCCGTTACCCTAAAGATAAAGCCGGAAATGATAACCTCAATGGTATAAGTCATATCAATATCCGTAATCTACATGACCAAATGGAACTTTTAACAGAGAAGCTAGAAAAATATGACTTAGTTGTGGGTTTATTAAGAGAATGGCAATCAGACATGTATTCAACATATGCCCCCTGAATTGCGAATTATCAGGTTAAATTTGTGCACTTCTGTCACGTCACTCTCAAGCTCGCGTAGTTTACATGTGAGATTAAACGGCAGTTTTCTGGCTCTTACCTGACATTGGTCTGAAATATTGGTCGTCCACTTTTGGCCGCTACCCAGCATTCATACCCCATCCAAATTTCGCTTTCACCGCGTTATGATGCTCGTCAACGACCCAACCTGGTTTTGCGTAAAAACTGTGCTTTAAAATCGCCGCACAGCCATTGTTCTTGAAGATTTAATGCCCTCGTAAATATCGAATGAAAAATAATAACGACCTCTCGCATCATATTTTGCCGAATTCGGCGACGATGGTAGGTGTTTGCATCATGGTCATCAGTATCGTGAAAGGTCAGCCTGCCGATTTGGTTGGCTATGTTATCGATAAGGCGCTGGCAATAGACAGCTTGCTGTTTACGATCAGTGCGCTGCTATCGTTTTTGTCGATTCGACTGGAACGTTCGACTGTCGGTTTGGAACGCTGGGCGGAAATACTTTTTATCGTCGGGCTGGTATCGATGACCGTGATCGCCGTGATTTTTTCCTTTGAAATCGTATAACCGGTCTTTGCGAACGCCTCGAAATAACTCTCCTGACCGATAGAAATTTTCCAACCCAAATCAGCTCATTTCGGCCAACCCAAGAAATGTTGTGGTTCATATAAACCACTACAATCCCCTTCCGTTCTTTGCACCCGCCAGCTTCCCCCGCATAAAGGTTGAAATAAGCCGTATTCACGGGATGTCACGTCCCTGAGTGGTCATGGCAAACAAATTGCTGTTAGTGCTTACCATTCACGTTAACCAGCGCAACTGCGGTGATAAACCATGCGACACTCACTTTTTATCCGTAGCACCATTTTCGGCTTGCTGGGGTCTGTGCTGACTTTTCAGGCTGTCGCGCAAAACGTCCCCTTATCACTCGACGAGGCGCTGGCGCTGTTTTACCAGCGCAATCTGGATCTGATCGCCGCCCAATACAATATCGATCAATCCCGCGCCGACGCGCTGATCGCTGCGGCGATACCCAACCCGACCCTGGGCGTGCAGATTTCCGAGTTAAGCAATCGGCCCAATATGGGTTCCAATGCCACGGGTTGCAACCACGATGCCAATGTATCCTGCGGCCCGGCCGAATATTTTTCCTTTAGTCAGTTAATCGAAGTCGCCGGCAAACGTGGCCTACGCATCGAAAGCAGCGGTTTTGCCACCCAGGCGGCGGAAAGCGATTTTAGGGACGCAGTGCGGATTTTTTCCAATATGGTAAGAGACGCTTATTACGACCTGCTGCTGGCACAACAGAACCGCTGGCTGGCGCAGGAAATTGTTGATCATTACCAAACCATTTCCAAGGCCAACCAACTGCGAATGAACAGCGGCGATATAGCCGAATCCGATTTTTTACGGGTAAAAATGGAAGCCATGCGCGCGCAATCCGATCTGGATACCGCGCAAACCGCGGTGGAACAGGCGCAAGCCGGTTTGGCGGTCATCTTGCGCTGGCCGGATAACGGCCTGCATTTCGAAGCCAAGGAACAATGGCCGGATATTAAAGACATCGGTCAAAGCCTGTCCAAAGACGACTTGATGAACAAAGCCTTACAACAACGCCCGGATTTACTGGCCGACAAACAACGAGCCGCCCAAGCGGAAAAAGAACTGGAATTGGCCAGACGCCTGAAGTACCCGGACGTCACCGTCAACGCCGGTTACGCGCGCGACCCCAGCAACAACACGCTCAATTCATTTTTCGTCGGCGTCAGCGTACCGGTGCCGGTGTTCGATCAATACCAAGGCCAATCGGATAAAGCAGCGGTGGCTTTAAATCAGAACCAACTGGCGGTCGAGCAAACCGAGCTGGGCATTCGCAGCGATGTCGCCACCGCCTTAGCAACTTGGAACAGCGCGGACAAAATCGTGCAGCGCTTTCAAAGCGGCTTGCTCGACGATGCGCTGGCGGTGCGTAACAGTGCGGAACTGGCATATAGCAAGGGCGCTACCGGCGTGCTGGACTTTATCGAAGCGCAACGCAGCTATAAAAATGTGATGCGCGATTACAGCCAGGCCATGATCAACCGCGCCAATGCCTATTACGACCTGGTCAAAGCCCTGGGCGAGGAAGTCGGCAACGACAATGCCTCCGGCTACAAGGCGCAGGACCACACTCAATTGCAATAGCATGCTGAAACGAATAATCGACATGAATACATCTATCCAATCTCTCGGCAAAATATCGCTACTCTGCTGTTGCTTGCTCGCCGCCGGGATATTACCGGCTTGTTCCGACTCGGCCGACAAGGCGCCGCCGCCAGCCAAACCGGCAACACCCGCCGGCGAAGTCATCCTGGCGCCCGATTCGCCGAAAAAGGCCTACGTCAAAACGGCGCACCTGAGCTTGTCTCAACATCCTCTGCTGGAACCTTTGGCCGGCAAAATCGTATATGACGAAAGCCTGACCTCGCGCATCAGTTCGCCCGTCGCCGGCCGGGTCGTTGCCGTGCCCGTCTCGCTAGGCACGCCGGTTCAGGCCGGTTCCACCTTATTGGAATTGGACAGCCCGGACGTCGCCGATGCGGAAGCCGATTTCGCCAAGGCACAAGCGGCGGCAACTCTCGCCAGCCACGCCTTCAATCGCCAACAAGAGCTATACGCCGGCAAAGCCATTTCCCGCAAGGAACTGGAACAAGCGCAAAGCGATTTGAGCAGCGCCCGCAGCGATCGGCAACGCGCCGAGGACCGTTTAAAAAACCTGCACTTGTCCACCCGCCAAGCCGATGGCCGCTTCGCGTTGCGCACCCCAGTGCCCGGCGTGGTAGTAGAACGTAACGTCAATCCAGGCATGGAAGTACGGCCGGATCTGGATACGCCTTTATATGTGGTCTCCGATCTGAAGCACTTGACGGTATTGTTGGAGGTGTTCGAAGTCAACATCGGCAAAATCAAGCTCGGGCAACAGGTGTCCGTCTCGGTGCCAGCCTATCCCGGCGAAGCGTTTCCGGCGACCGTGCAGTACATCGGCCAAGTGCTCGACGAAACCACCCGCACCGTACAGGTGCGCTGCAAACTGGATAATCCGGATGGCCGCCTCATGCCCGGCATGTACGCCACCATCGCGGTAGAAAGCGCGGCGGACGACAAGGCTTTCGTGATCCCGCTGACTGCCGTGTTTACCGAAAGCGATGCCGATTATGTGTTCATCGCCCTGGACGACAACCGCTACCGGCAACGCAAGGTCGACATCGGCTTGCGATTGAAAGACCAAGCAATCGTCACCCAAGGACTGGAAACCAATGAGCTGCTGGTGACCGAAGGTGCGCTGATGCTGCGCGCCGAAGAAGAAGTCGAAACCGAAAGTAACAACCAGCCCTAGCGCCATACCCAGGACCCTGACATGATCGAGCGTCTTATCGCGTTTTGTTTGCAACAACGGCTGATGGTCATCGGCGCCACGCTGGCGATTGCCGTTTCCGGCATCATCGCCTTCGAAAACCTGCCGGTACAGGCCTTTCCGGATGTGCAAAACGTCTTTGTACAAGTGGTCACCCAGTTTCCCGGCCAGGCACCGGAAGAAGTGGAAAAGCAGATCTCTCTGCCTATCGAACGGGAAATGAACGGTTTGCCGCATTTAATGAACATGCGTTCAGTATCCATTTTCGGCTTATCGGTCGTCACTTTAACTTTTGATGATAAAGCCGAGGATTATTTCTCCCGTCAGCAAGTACTGGAGCGCCTGCAATACGCCGATATTCCCAGCGAAACCAAACCGCAACTCGGGCCTTTATCAACTGGCGTCGGCGAGATCTTGCGCTATGTGATCGATGCGAAAAACTTGCCATTGGTGGAGCAGCGCGCCTTGCAGGATTGGATCATCGAGCCGCGCTTGCGCTCGGTACAAGGCGTCGCCGACGTGGTCGGTTTCGGTGGCGGGGTGAAGGAATATAAAGTCGCCGCCAAGCCGGATCGCTTAAAAAACTATCGTATCGATCTCAACCAAGTGTTTGCTGCCATCGCCGCCAACAATACCAATACCGGCGGCGGCTATATCGAACACGGCGATGAAGCCTTGGTGGTGCGCGGCACCGGCTTGTTGAAGTCCGCGGATGAAATCGGCGAAATCGTCGTGACCACCAACGACGGCGTGCCGGTGAGGATTAAAGATGTGGCAGACATCAGCGTGGGGCCGCAACCGCGCAACGGTATGGTGGGCATGAATCAGCGCGACGACGTGGTCGAAGGCATCGTGTTGTTGATCAAAGGCCGCGACGCTGTCAATGTCCTGGATGGCGTGAAACAGAAAATCAAGGAACTCAATGATTTCGGTCTACCGCCCGGCGTAAAAATCACGCCGTTTTACGATAGGACAGAATTGGTCGGGCATACCATTCATACCGTCGAACACAATATGATCGAAGGCGCGATCTTGATCCTGATAATCTTGCTGGTGTTTTTGCGGCGCTTTGTCGCGGCGCTGCTGGTCACGCTGATCATTCCATTATCCCTGCTATTCGCCTTCATACTGGTGGACCTCGGCGGCATTTCCGCCAATCTGATTTCGCTGGGCGCCATCGACTTCGGCATCATTGTCGACGGCGCGGTGGTACTGGTCGAAGCCGTAATGGTGCAAGTCACGCTGGATTTACAACACAATGCCGATATGCGGCATCTGCGGCAATCGTTGCTCACCACCGCCAAGGAAATGGGCAGGCCCATCCTGTTTTCCAAAGCCATCATCATCATCGCCTTTTTGCCGATTTTTACCTTCCAGCGCGTGGAAGCCAAAATCTTTTCGCCGATGGCATACACCCTGAGTTTTGCGTTGGTAGCCTCTATGCTGTTCAGTTTGACCTTCGTACCGGCGATGCTGACTTATTTGCTGGGTCCCAAACTCGCCGAGCAACACAATCCGCTGGTGCACGCGATGGAAACTCGTTACCGTCAGCTTCTGGAATGGGTATTACGCCATGCGCGTGCGGTATTTGTTACCGCCATCACCGCGCTGGTGTTGAGCTTCATGTCGGTGAAACTGATAGGTACCGAATTCATGCCCAAGCTCGACGAAGGCAATATCTGGCTGACCATCACCTTGCCGACGCCGATATCTCTGAGCACGGCCAAACAATTGGAACGGCAGGTACGCGAAACCCTGGAAACCTTTCCGGAAGCCAAAACCATCATCACCCAACTCGGCCGGCCGGAAGACGGCACCGACCCCAAAGGCTTTAATAATCTGGAGGTGCTGATCGATTTAAAGCCCAAGGATACCTGGCGTTACAAACGCAAAGACGATTTGGTGCAGGCCATGGACAAGGCGTTGGCCATTTTTCCGGGCATACTCACCAACTTTTCCCAGGTGATTCAGGACAATGTCGAAGAGGCTATTTCCGGCGTGAAAGGCGAAATCGCCATCAAAATCTTCGGCAGCGATTTGCAAACCTTGCAGGACAGAGCCGATCAAATCACGCATATTCTGGCCGGTATTCAAGGTGCCACCGATGTCGCCGCCGAACAGCAAGCCGGGTTGGCGCAAGTCATCGTCGATATCGACAGGGCCAAGGTGTCGCGCTACGGCATCAATGTCGCCGACGTGGAGCGGGTGATGGAAATCGGCATGGGCGGCAAGGCGGCTTCGCAGTTTCTGGAAGGCGAACGCCGTTTCGACATCACCCTACGTTACCAGGATAACGCCCGCGATTCGGTAGCCGATCTGGAAAACTTGACGGTGCAAACCCCAGCCGGCCAACGCATCCCGCTATCCGAACTGGCCACCATCAAAATCAATCAGGGCGCGTCCCGCATCAGCCGCGAAGACAATATGCGGCGGATTGCCATCAAATGTAACCTGATCGACCGCGACCAGGGCAGCTTCGTCGCCGAGGCTCAGCAAAAAGTCGCGGCGCAAGTCGATTTGCCGCCCGGCTATCACATCGTCTGGAGCGGCCAGTTCGAAAACCAGCAACGGGCGATGAAGCGTCTGGCCGTCATCGTGCCGATCAGCTTAGGACTGATTTTTGTGCTGCTGTTCTGGGCTTTCATGTCGATTAAAAATGCCTTGTTGATCGTGATGAACGTGCCGTTCGCCATGATAGGCGGCTTACTGATTTTATTGGCAACCGGTATCAACCTGAGCGTGTCGGCGGCGGTCGGCTTCATTGCCCTGTTTGGGATTGCCGTGCAGAATGGGGTGATTTTGGTCTCCCAGCTCAACAAACTGCGCCGCGACGGCCAAAAACTACATGACGCCATCGTCAATGGCTCCGTGAGCCGCTTGCGACCGGTGGTGATGACGGCTTTGATGGCGATGCTGGGACTATTTCCGGCCGCGCTGTCGACCAGCGTCGGCTCGGAAACCGCCAAGCCGTTTGCCATCGTCATTATCGGCGGCCTGATCACCGCCACCATTTTGACTTTAACCCTGCTACCCGCGTTGTATCGCTATTTCGCCGAGCCTGACGAACCTTAGAGGATTACCATGAAAGAAATTCGCGCTTATGTACAACCGCACAAGCTGAGCCAGATCACGATGGCCTTGATGGAGATACCGGGTTTTCCGGGTATGTCGATAGTCGATTGCGAAGGCTTCGGCCGCGAACGGACGGAACACGTGCAGGATTACAAACCGTTTCTGGCCCGCAAGCGTTTGGAGATTTTCGCGCCGGACGAGTTGGTCGAGGTCATTTTCGAAACCATCATGCGCACCGCCCGCAGCGGGCATCATGGCGACGGCAAGGTTTACATAATCGAGGCCCACGAAGGCGGCCGCATCAGCAGCGGCGAGCGGGATAAGGATTTGGGCTGAGCATAATGCTCAATCTACCACTTGAGGCAATTTCCTACGGCGCAATGCTGGCTTTGATGCTCTGTGTTGCCAACATCAAAGCCGAGGAACACAAGTCCGCTGCCGAAAAGGGCAATTTTTGATTTATGCAGTTGCTGGCTGATCACGGTCTGCACAAATCGGCTCCGAACAAGTGGTCGATATTTATTACCTATTGAGCTTGCTGTCTTCCATCTGGGTGACGCAGGGTTGTCACCTCATTGCCAACGCGGCCTACAATGCGGTTCAAGGACCAATCGGTGTTCGCGTTGTCAGAGCACATTTTGAGTTTTTAGGCAACATATCGGTGCGGGACGCAGCATAAATTCAACAACTGGAAACTCGAGAACATCCATGCGACGATCTTTAATGTATCTAAGTGTTTGTGTGCTATTGCTGGCAACACCAGTATTTGCCGTTGCGGAACAGACTTTGGAAATCGGTAACGGTGAGCGCCTGTTGGTGCTGGCTCCACACCCCGACGACGAAACACTGAGTTCGGCCGGCGTGATCCAACAGGTATTGCAACATGGCGGCAGCGTGCGCTCTACGGTAGTGACATCCGGCGATGGTTACGTCGGCGCGGTAATGTTGGATAGCGGCAAACGTAATCCATCGGCGGCCGATTATCTGGATTTCGGTGAAAAGCGTTTGGAAGAATCGCGCCGCGCCGCCAACATTTTGGGCAATGGCTTTGTGCATCTGGATTTATTGGGATTCTCGGACGGTAGCATTTATTCGGCGCTGGTGTCGCACTGGCGGCGCAATAATCCGATGCGCTCCGAATTCACCGGCTTTGATCACGTACCCTACCGGCAAGCTGAAGATCGCGGTTTTGCCCAGGATGGGCAGGATCTACTTAACGAACTGGTCGCCATTCTGCAAGATACCAAACCCACGGTAATCGCCTTCCCGGATGTAATGGAAAACGACTCCGACCATGCCGGTCTGGGCATGTTTACCTTGCTGGCCGTGCATAACTGGTTACTACAAAACCCGACGCAGCACCCACAACCGAAATTACTGGCCTATTTGATTCATTGGCAACACGACTGGCCAACCGGATCAAACTGGGGCATTCCGCAAGATTGGAGCGATCAACCGCTGGTATTGCCGCCCGACCTGCCGCTACGCGGCCACAGCCGCGCTTGCGTTAACCTCTCGCCAGCGCAAATCAACTTAAAACGGGCAGCCCTGGCCGAGTACAAAACCCAGCAACGCATCATGGGCGACTTTTTGTCGGCCTTCGTACGCAGCAGCGAATGCTTTACCCTGCTTAAACCCAGTGCCGGCAACCGAATCGAACAAGTCCTGAAACATTGGCGGCAAGTACGCAAGGCATTCGATAATCACCCGCTGAGCCGGCGTAAAATTTGACCGGGCGAGTCGTAACAGCCAAAGTGCTATGCTTCGCTTAGCAGCAAACAACACGAGAAATTAAAGCATGCTAAAACTTCTGTTACGTCCGGTCATTTTCGTCACGATAGTGATGAGCATTCTGGTGATTGGCGAACTGCTGGCCATCGGCCGCCTGACTTGGCGCAACCACGAGCGGATACAAACCATAGAAACCGATATCGGCAAAGGCCGCTATTTGGAGGAAACAATTTTTGAATTGTTGGAACTGCAATCGCAACTGGCTTTGCACCGCAGTAATCCGGACGTAGCCGCCGAGCAGATCAACGACATTCAAGAGCGGCTGCTGGATTTATTACAAACGCATAATAAAAGTTCGGAGTTCGCGTCAGCAGTCGATCTAAACACCTTACAGACCAAATTTGCCGCCGCCAGCAACGGCGACGCGAAAGCCTTAATCGACTCGGTCAATATGATTCGGCAAGTACTGGACCGGCAGACTAACGAAGAAGAAAAAATGTTGATCGGTGTTGAAGACGACAGTCAACTGGAACTGCAATTGGCCATTATTCTGCCCTTGCTGTTATTTTGGATAGGCCATTATTTTTTTCGGAATAACGTTCTGGAGCCGCTGGATGCGCTGCGCGATTTATTGTCCGGCCTGGCGGAAGGGGTTAAGCAACCGATCACGCGCGAGACCGCCGACCCGATATTGCGCGATCTATTTGATCGTTATAATCACTTGGTCGACCATTTGATCGAACTGGAGCAGGAACATCTGCATTACACCAACCGCCTGGAACAACAGGTGCGGCAAACCAGTCATGCGCTATTGGAACAAAGCCAGCGTCTGGCCAAAGCCGAACGTCTGGCGGCCTTGACGGAAATGGCGGCCAGTACGGCGCACGAGTTGCGCAATCCGCTGGCAATCATTCAAGTGGCGTTGGAAAACTTGTTGTCGGAAGCCAGCGACCCGGACTTGCGCCAACGCATCGGTTTGTTGCACAGCGAAGTACAAAGACTGACTAGCCATCTTAACGATCTGCTCAGTTCCGCCCGTCACAGCAGCAAAATTGCCCAACCTACCGATGTCAATCTGGTGGTAAATGATTTGATCACGCTATTTAAATACCAAGCCACCGACAATATTTGTTTTGCCGTGCACGGCAAGGCCGATCTGCCGATGATGCTCCCCGAGATCGAATTTCGACAAGCCCTGCTCAATCTATTGCAAAATGCGGTGCAAGCTATCGGCGCCCGCACCGGCAAAGTGGAGGTGGCTATCGCGCAAAGCAATCAGCAGCTAATGATCAGCGTCACCGACAGCGGCGACGGTTTCAGTGCGGCGTTGTTACAGCAAGGCATTCGGCCATTCGTTAGCCTGAAGGAAAAAGGCAGTGGTCTAGGTCTGGTGATGGTACAACGCTTTGCAAAGGACTTGAGCGGTCAGTTGAAATTGGATAACACTGCCGCCGGCAATGGCGTGGTAACTTTAATATTACCTGTAGTTTGAATCTATTCGGCTGACACAAGACACCAGGCCGGCACTGAGCTATCAGTCGGCAAGCCCCCTATAAAACAACAAAAAAATCCACGCCATGATGACCAACACCCTATTAATTATCGAAGACGAAACCTTGCTGGCCTCGGAGTTGGCGCGCTATTTCGGCAAGGGTGGCTGGGAAGTCAGCATTGCGCATTCCCTGCAACAAGCCGAACAGTTTCTGGGCGGACAATCCTTGGACCCTCTAGTGGTGTTGTCGGATATGAACTTGCCGGACGGCAACGCGCTGGATTTGCTGGAAAAACTTAAACCCGAAATTAGCAGCAGCGAATGGGTGTTTTTGACCGGTTACGGCAGTGTCGCCGATTCGGTACGGGCGGTGCGCTTGGGCGCTTACGACTTTATCGAGAAACCCTGTTCGCTGGATCGTTTGAATCTATTGGTGGAAGGCGCTGCCCGCAGCGCCCGCGCCCAACGGCGACTAGAGCAGCAAACCGCCTCGCAGAACCATCAATACAGCATCGACAGCTTGATCGGCTCCAGCCCGGCCATGAGCCAACTGCGAGCGATGTTGAAGCAAATCGCCAACGTGCCCTTCTCCAGCCTGATCGTCAGCGGCGAAACCGGTACCGGCAAAGGCATGATAGCCCGTATTCTGCACTATTCCGGCAGCCGCGCCGCCGCCCCGCTGGTTGAAATAAATTGCGCTGCGTTACCGCGTGAACTATTGGAAGCCGAATTATTCGGTTACGAAGCCGGAGCCTTTACCGGCGCGAAAAAACGCCATCGCGGCCTGTTCGAGCAAGCGCATACCGGCACGCTGTTTCTCGATGAAATCGGCGAGATGGATCTGGATTTGCAAAGCAAGCTGTTAAAAGCCGTGGAAGATTTGCGCATCCGCCGGGTGGGCGGCGAAGCCGAGATTAGCATCGACGTGCAAATTATCGCTGCGACCAATCTGGACTTGGTGGAAAAAGTCGCCGAAGGCTTATTCCGCCGCGATTTGTACCACCGTTTAAACGTGATCAACATCCGCATGCCGGCCTTGCGCGAACATAAACAAGACCTGGAGCAATTGGTGCCGCAATTTATAGGCGAATGTAATCGCAAATCGGCCAAATCGGTCAGCCATATTTCCGAACAAGCTTGGCAAGCCCTGAAAAGTTACGATTGGCCCGGCAATATTCGCGAATTGCACAACGTACTGGAACGTTGCGTGTTGTTGTCCAACGATCATAATTTGCCGGTGGAATGGTTGCAGTTACAAGCCCCGCAAAGCGCCGCTGCGCATCACAATGCCAAGGTCAATCAGGAAGGCGTATTCATTCCATTGGACGGCAGCATCAGCCTGCACGAAATGGAAAAATTCATCATCCAAGAAGCCCTGAACCGCAACGACGACAACGTCACCGGTGCCGCCCGCATGCTGGGCACCACCCGGGAAACCCTGCGCTACCGGGTGCAGAAATATCATTTGAAATGTAAATTTTAAGCGGAACAGGTTGGTAACCGGGATTGCTTTATCGCGGACAAAAAAATGCGCCCTGCCCGCCCGAAGAACTTCGACCAACCAGAGCGCCACGTCCACACATGAGAACAGATAGGAGTAACAACACAACTTGAATACAGCAAGGTTGATGCCAAACCGCAGAAACCTTGATTTTGCTGGATTTGTGAAGTTTATAACCGATAAAAGACCGGGAGATTTGCACCAGATACAACCGGAATTCGGCTGTTTTGCACCAGGATGGCTCACAGAAGGGGCTTGAATAAGCCTGCGGTGTATCACGACCGATACACTTCACTTTGTTCAGCTCATCCTATGGGCCTACGAATTTGCTTGGAATAAAAACTTGTCGAGACTCACCGCCGTTTCTGGAAATTCCCTCAATAGCTTTTTATCTTGAGTCACCAACTTAAGCGATAGTTGTCGAGCCAAGGCGACAAATTCGCAGTCATAGGCAGAACACGTGCTACCGGCAACGAGATTCATAACTGCGGCAGAAGGCAAGGTAAACTCCCGATCGGCCATCAACGATTCGGCTTCATCTTGCAGAGCCAAGGCCTGGGTCAAGGACATCATATTCTGCCTCAAATACAACGCAAGCACATTACGGAACTCGCTTCGCCAAAGCTCAGGTGCGGCCCAGTCAGGATCAACTTGAAACAACTGACTTGCTTTCTCCGAATAATTGGTCGGCAAGAACAAGTAGCTAATGATATTGGTATCAGCAACGATCATGGACGCCCATTCTCGATAGCTTGATCGATGTCGTCTGAGCTAATGATATTAGGCTTGATGCCGGCTCGGAGTTGCTCTATGCGTTGTAAGCGATCACTGGGGGTAGTTTTCTTGGCAAGCAAGGTTTGCTCAAGACAAACCAGGACTTCACTGTTGATGCTACGCCGATGCAATTCAGCAGCCGATTTCAATTGTTCGTATAACGCGTCCGGAATGTTTTTGATGGTCAAAGCGGGCATATAGTTACCTCGGGAAACAAGCGTGGTTGCATTATGGTTGCTTAGCACAACTCGTGCAACCCGCCGGGTTGATCATGCTGTTCCAGTAGGAAGAAGGAGCTTTGACTTTTGTTGTGGCCACAAAAGGTGAAACCCTTCAATAGGCTGATAAAGGCTATCGGGCCGGGACAATAAATCAAGCATGCATACGATTACGCTGTCGCTAATCGTACCTACGCGGGCTACCGAAAATCGGGATGGTTTTCTCCCGTATGCCGCGCCGAGCACCGGAGCTTTTGAACGGATTAGCCCGTTAGGGGCGATGCAGGGATGCATCGCGTTGCCGAAGGGGCAGGAAGCCCCTTTCGGCAACCCCGCTCAAAAGCGAGGAGCGCAGGGAATAAGCGGCATCCGGGTGTCTTTTCTTTTGGATACTTTTCTTTGGACAAGCAAAGAAAAGTATCTCGGCTGTCGGGCCGAGACCCGACATTAAAATAAGTCGTGGCAATTCATCACCATGCGTACGATTACGCTACCGCTAATCGTACCTACGCGGGCTTAAATATATTGTTATGCCTAGGTTGCCTGCTACGAAAGCCAGTCGGCGACAAGTTTCTCAACCTCTTCAATCATAGATCTGACGTTAGCATCATCAAATTCAGCGGAGTTTCCGTGCGCCGCACTATTCCGAATAGCAGCTAGTGCGGTAATTCTTTTTTGGACAAGTGAATTGTACTGACCGACTTTTGCAAGGTCAGCATTCATCTTATCTAGCTTGCCTAGGCTTAAGCTGTGCGCTTCGCACAAGCTGCGTAAGTTTGTCTCAAGGACGACACCACAAATCACAGCAGCGGGAATACGATAGCCCGCATTGAGAAGTTCGCGAGCCTGTTCGAGCTCGGTTGAAAAAACCTCTGCTTGAACCAGGTTGCGGACTGACGAAAGATACCCGCCTTCAAAATCTTCTTTCGCGGCGAGAAAAACAGCACGAAGACGACTTAATCTTGTTGGATTTTCTTCGTAGAAACTAGGTTCTTCAGCCTTAACGAATGCCTTGAAGTGCTCGGACTCCTTACCACAGGCAGAGGCTAGTAGATTTCGTGTTTTGACGCACCAGCCAAGAAGGAGGTCAGTATCGACTTGTTCGTAATGCCCCGAATGCTGGCTGTACTTTGCTTGTTTTGTGGCAGCAACTTCATTGGCTTGGGTGAGTAACTCGTCAAAGCGCTTCTTTAGATGTTTGATCACTTAACGCCTCCGGAAGGCAAGGCATAACAAGTAATTAAATAGTTTCCGTATATCGCCACAACAATCCCCTATACCACCAACCTCGGCACCGCCGCCAACAACCTCTGAGTATAAGCATGCTCCGGCGCCCCACAAACCTTCGCAGTTAAGCCTTCTTCTACAATCTTCCCCTTATACATCACCACCGTCCGATCACTGAGATACTCCACCACGCCAATATTATGCGTAATAAATAACAAAGTAAGATTACGCCGCCGACGAATATCCAGCAGCAATTGCAAAATTTCCGCCTGCACCGACACATCCAGCGCGCTGGTAATTTCATCGCAAACAACAAACTCCGGATTGAGTGCCAAAGCCCGCGCCAAACCGATGCGCTGGCGTTGACCGCCGGAGAACTCGTGTGGGTAGCGCCAGAGTGATTCGCGGCTGAGTTGCATGTCTTCCAGCAGTTGTCCGGCCAGTTCGATGCGGTGTTCTTGATTGGCGCCAATGCCATGCACTTTCATCGGCTCGGTCAAAGTGGTTTCCACCAGTAAACGCGGGTTGAGGGAGGATTGCGGGTCTTGAAAGGCAATTTGCATCTTGCGCCGCAGTGGCCGCAATTCGCGCGCAGACAAGCCGGTGAGTTCCTGGCCGTCGATACGAATACTACCCGCCGTCGGCAATTCCAGTTGCAACACCGCGCGGCCCAAGGTGGTTTTCCCACAGCCGGATTCGCCGACCAAGGCCACGATTTCACCTTGCGGAATATCCAGCGACACTTCATCCACGGCTTTCACATAATCGACGGTTTGCCGGAACACGCCTTTCTTGATGGGGAACCAGACTTTTAGGTCACGGATTTGCAGCAAAGGCTGATCATCTGCACGGGGCAGAGCGCCGGGCGTATTGGCCGGCGAAACAGGCTGCTTAGACTTGCCCCGTAAACCGGCGCGCGTCAGCACCGACAGCAATTTTTTATCGCTGTCACTCAGGCTTTCGTCATCGGCTGGGTCGGGTTCTTCAGCCTGCGGCGGCTCTACAACCGGCTTGGCCAGATTTTCCGGCACTGCGGCCAGCAATTGTTGGGTATAGGGGTGCAGGGGAGCGCGTAGCACTGACTTACACGCGCCGACTTCCACCAGTTTACCTTGCTGCATCACCCCCACCCAATGCGCCATCTGCGCCACTACGCCAAAATCGTGAGTGATGAACAGCATGCTCATGCCGGTATCGTCCTGAAGTTTGCGCATCAGGCGCAAAATCTCGGCTTGCACCGTTACATCCAGCGCGGTGGTGGGTTCGTCGGCGATCAGTAATTGCGGTTCGCAGGCCAGCGCCATCGCAATCATCACCCGCTGGCGTTGGCCGCCGGACAATTGATGCGGGTAATCACGAAAGCGACTGGACGCGTTGGGGATTTGTACCTGTTCCAAGGCCTTGATCGTGCGTTCCATGGCTTCTGCATCGTCCATATCGGCATGATGCAGTTGCAGGGCCTCGGTGATTTGTGCGCCGATGCTCATCACCGGATTTAAGGAGGTCATCGGCTCCTGGAAAATCATGGCGATTTTTAAACCGCGCACGGCACGGATACCGGGATCGTCCAGGGTTAACAAGTCCTGCCCGTTCAATAAAATTTCGCCGCTGGGATGCGAAGCCACACCGTCCGGCAATAAGCGAATCACCGACAAGGCGCTGACCGACTTGCCGCTGCCGGATTCGCCGACCAGGCAAAAGGTTTGGCCTTTGGGGATGCTGAAACTGATGTCGTCTACCGCCCGTACTTCGCCGCCGCCGGACCGCAAATAAGTACGCAGATTGCGGACTTCCAACAAAGGCTGGCTCATGATTTGACCCCGGCTTTGTCCGACAAGCGCGGATCGATGGCATCCCGAAACGCTTCGCCGATCAGGTTGTAGGCAAACACCGTCATGAAAATCGAGCCGCCGGGAAACACCGCCATCCACCAGTTAAAGGTCGAGGACTTGACCGCCTGGTCCAACATCGCCCCCCAGGAGGGCGCATCGACCACGCCCAAGCCCAGGAAGCTCAAAGTCGCTTCCGACAAAATCGCCCCGGCCACGCCAAAGCTGACCGCCACCAATAAAGGCGCGACACCGTTAGGCAGCATGTGCCGGAATAAGATTGAACTTAACGGCAAACCGCTGGCCACCGCCGCTTGCACGTAGTCTTGTTTGCGCAGTTTCAAAAACTCCTGGCGCACGTACCGCGCGTAGCCAGACCAGCCGGTCACGCCGATAATCACCATCATCATGTACAAACTGCGGCCAAAGAAGGCCACGAAAGTCAGCAGCAAAAACAAGGTAGGAATGTCTTCGAAAATCTCCACCAGCCGCATGCCCAGCATGTCGACGATACCGGAGAAATAGCCCATCAATCCGCCGACTACGATCCCGATCGCCAAGGCAATGCCTGAGGCAATTAAACCAATACTCAAGGAAATTCGGCAGGCATGGATCATTCGGCTCAACACATCCGCACCGTTTTCCTCGGTACCCATCACATGCGTATGCCCTGCGGTGGCGAACGGTGCTTCCAGGCCCTTGCTGCCCAAATCGCGTAAATAATCGACTGGCGCATAAGGGATGGGCGGCATGATCTTCCAATCCACTTGCGTGTAAGCAGCGCTGCGGAAGTCGTCGTAAATCACCAGCACCGGCGGTTTGACAAAACTGTTGACCAGCAGTGCCGCGAGAGCGCTGCCCGCTAAAAACCAAAGTATTTGTTTACCGCCGTCAATGTTTAAGCGAAATACCGCCAGAGCAATGAAAAAACTGGCCAGAACCCAAGCGTCTTCTACGGTTAAATACTGCAACACGGGGGAGGAAATCACGCCGTCTTTGCTCATCAACAATGGCATGGAGTTGGCCAGAAACGGTGCAAACACCGCGCAAAAAACCAGTAAGGCAATCCAGCCAAAACCGAATTTGACGCCAACACCGGCCAAGGTTTTGCGCCAGATACGCGCCGAAAAAGATTCGCGGCTGATCACGGGCTTAGTCATAACTCACCCGTGGATCGGCCAGGGTGTAACAGAAGTCGGCGATCAAATAACCAATCAACGTCAGAAAGCCGCTGATCCAGGTAATCGACAGCACTAACTCGCGGTCGCGGCCTTTGACTGCTTCTACCGCCAATTGGCCCATGCCGTTAATGCTAAAAATATTTTCGACGATCAGGGAGCCGGCCAACAGGCTGGGCAGCAAGCCAGCCGAGACAGTAATCAGAGGCAACAGGCTGTTGCGGAATACATGTTTCCAAAGCACGTCGTTCTCAGCCAAACCTTTAGCGCGCGCGGTGCGGGCGTAATCGGCATGCAGATTTTCCAGAATCGAGGTGCGGGTCAATTTGGTCAGCGCCGCAAAA
>NZ_JANIBL010000079.1 GCF_024505055.1 Methylomonas rosea | reverse complement strand
CGTGCGAACTTTCTTTTACCCACTTGATAAACATGCTTACCTGAAGCCGAAACCATGGCTTTTGGATCCTCCAGTTTTTCACCATCAATTTTTACAGCACCCTGCTTAATCAGCCGCAAGGCCTCAGAAGTGCTTTCCACCAACCCTGCATTTTTTAGCACATTAGCAATTGGCATTCCCTGACCATCTACCCTAATTTGAACATCCTCTATATCATCCGGCAAGGCGCCACGCTGAAACCGCGCCTCAAAATTCTCCAGCGCCGTTTTTGCAGACTGAGGCCCATGAAACCTGGCAACGATCTCCTGCGCAAGCGCAACTTTGTAATTTCTTGGATTCTCACCGCCCTCGCAAGCAGTCCGCCAACTCTCTATTTCAGTCATGGACTTAAAGCTCAATAACTTAAAATAACGCCACATCAGCTCATCGGAAATCGACATAATTTTGCCAAACATATTGTCAGGCGCGTCCGCGATGCCTATATAGTTGTTAAGCGACTTGGACATTTTCTGCACACCATCAAGTCCTTCCAAGATCGGCATTGTCAACACGACCTGCGGTTTTTGCCCATAACCTTCCTGCAATTGCCGCCCCATCAACAAGTTAAACTTCTGGTCGGTTCCGCCCAGCTCAACGTCGGCTTTCATTACCACCGAGTCATAGCCCTGTATTAATGGGTATAGGAATTCATGAATCGCAATAGGCTGACCGCCCTTATATCGCTTGCTAAAATCATCGCGTTCCAGCATTCTGGCGACGGTATTTCTGGCCGCCAACTGAATTAATTCGGCACTCGTCATCGCCCCCATCCATGCCGAATTGAATTTAACCTCGGTTTTATCCGGATCAAGGATCTTAAAGACCTGTGCCTGATAGGTTTTTGCGTTTTCCGCCACCTCTTCACAGCTCAAAGGCTTACGCGTGACGTTTTTGCCAGTCGGATCGCCAATCATTGCGGTAAAATCGCCGATCAAAAATTGCACGTTGTGGCCGGCATCCTGAAATTGCTTCAGCTTATTAATGAGCACCGTGTGCCCAAGATGCAAATCGGGTGCTGTAGGGTCGAATCCAGCCTTAATGGTTAAAGGCCGATTTTCCTCCAGCTTTTTGATCAAATCCGATTCCAGCAAAATTTCTTCAGCGCCGTAACGCAATTGAGCCAAGGTTTCTTGCAACAATTTATTCTCCCGATAGCCTTAAGTTTTGGGCGCGCATTATAAGTGATGCAATTGTACGGAAGGATAAAAAATGGCCTTTTGTTGGCCTTATGCACCAAAATTGCCTACAATGAAACGCTCGACAAACAATGAAGTGTGATTACTGTGAAGAACAGAATACTCAAGTCGGTGCTATTAGGCACCTGCACCGTTGTTGCCGCAAGCGCAAGTTACGGATTGATACCGCATAAGGGTTTTGAAGACGCAAAGAGCCTGGAGCAAGACAGACTGATCTCATCCAAGATCAACCAATACACCAAATACGTAGCACCACCCGAAGTACAACATCTCGATATAACCGAAGAACTGGAACATACCGTCAAATCGGGTGAAAACCTTTCCAGCATTTTCTCAGCTTTAAATCTTAGCCGAGAAGATTTGCACAAGATTATCCACGCCAACGCCACAGGTAAGCAGTTTGCCGATGTCGAACCCGGCCAAGACGTTGTTGCCACTCTGAATGCATCAGGCGAATTAGAACAACTAACTTACAGCAAAAATCCTTTCGAAACATTGATTGCCACCCGGCATGACGATGAATTCGACGTGGAGTTGCTAAGCAAAAAAGTCGATTACCAAATAGCCAGCAGCAAAGGCACGATTGACTCTTCGCTATTCGAAGATGGCAAGGAAGCAGGCCTGTCGGAAAAACTAATCCTGAAACTAGCCGACATTTTTGCCTGGGACATCGATTTTGCGCTCAATTTAAGAGACGGCGACCAATTTACTGTCGTCTATGAAAAACTGTTTGTGGACGGCAAAGAATTCGATACTGGCGAAATCCTGTCGGTTGAATTCGTCAACCAGGGCAAAACTTATACCGCCGTGCGCTTTGAAGATAATCAAGGCAACACAGGCTACTACACGCCGGACGGTAACGGTTTGCGTAAAGCCTTCCTGCAAACCCCGATGGACTTCGCCAAAATCAGCTCGCATTTTGATTTGCACCGCAAGCATCCGATTCTGAACACCATCCGCGCTCACAAAGGCGTCGATTATTCAGCGGCCGTTGGTACACCGGTTAAAACCACCGGGGATGGCAAAATCGTCTTCCGCGGCGTGAAAAACGGCTACGGCAATGTAGTAGAGATCGAACACGGCCAAAAATACTCGACTTTGTACGCTCATTTGTCCGGCTTCAAGTCCGGTCAAAAGCTGGGTAGCGCTATCAAACAGGGGGATGTGATTGGTTACGTCGGTAAAACCGGCTTGGCTACCGGTCCGCATTTGCATTATGAATTCCGCATCGGCGGCGAGCACGTTAATCCGGTTACCGCGAAAATACCGCGCTCTATGCCCATGGATAACGCTTTACTGGCAAAATTCAAAGCACAAACCCAGCCGTTTATAGCGCAACTGAAGCAAGCCAAAGGCGACGCGTTGGTAGCTCAAAACTAAAACAGTGTCCGAGCTTTATATAGGCTTAATGTCAGGGACCAGCATCGATGGTATTGATGCTGGTCTCGTCGATTTTAGCGACGGCAAAATACAACTTGTCGCTTTCCATTACCAACCATTCTCCGCCGAACTCCGGCAAAAAATTCACCATCTTAGTCAACCGGGCCAACCTATTCTGCTAACGGATTATGGCTCGCTCGATAGCCAGATCGGTCGCCTATTCGCCGAAACCGCGCAGACTCTGCTGGATACTGCCAACATTCCGGCCAGCTCGATCAAGGCAATAGGCAGTCACGGCCAAACCGTTTATCACGCCCCGGAGACCGCCAATGGTTTTTCTCTGCAAATTGGCGACCCGAATCGCATCGCCGAAATAACCGGCATCACCACGGTCGCCGACTTCCGCCGCCGCGACATCGCCGTCGGCGGCCAAGGCGCTCCATTAGTTCCAGCCTTTCATCAAGCGGTTTTTAGCGATGTCACCCAAGCCAGGGTAGTCGTCAATATTGGCGGTATTGCCAACATAACGGTATTGAACGATAAACCGGTCATCGGCTTCGATACCGGCCCCGGCAATGGCTTGATGGACTGGTGGTGTCAAGAACACTGCAATCAGCCTTATGACCGCAATGGCAACTGGGCAGCCACGGGTAAACCTTATCCAGCCCTGCTCGACGCATTAAAAGAAGACGACTATTTCCGACTGACGCCACCGAAAAGTACCGGTAAGGAATATTTCTCGCCAGCGTGGCTAAAACAAAAACTCCGCTTATTCAACAATCTTAAGCCGGAAGATATTCAAGCCACGCTCTGCCAGTTCAGCGCCGAGACCATCGCCGATGCCATTCGCCAATATGCACCCGACACCCTGCAAACATTGGTCTGCGGCGGCGGCGCGCATAACGGTCAATTGATGACTCTGTTACGAAAACGCCTGAATATGCCGGCAATTTCAACCGCGGAACGGGGAATCGATCCAGACCATGTAGAAGCAATTGCGTTTGCCTGGCTGGCACGGCAAACCCTGAACAATTTGCCGGGAAATTTATGTAGCGTCACGGGCGCAGCTACGCCCGTGGTTTTAGGTGGTATTTATCCGGGTAAAAACAGTTTAAGCTGAGAAAGACGAGCCGCAACCGCAGGTTGTAGTCGCGTTTGGATTGCGAATCACGAATTGCGCACCGGACAAGTCTTCCTTGTAATCGATTTCGGCACCGCTAAGGTACTGGATACTCATCGAATCGATCAGCACCGTCACGCCGTCTTTGACGATTTGCGTATCGTCTTCATTGACATCTTCGTCAAAGGTAAAACCATACTGAAATCCGGAACAACCGCCGCCGCTAATATAAACTCTGAGCTTAAGATTATCGTTACCCTCTTCCTGAATTAAACCCGCAACTTTATGAGCGGCACTGTCGGTAAAAACAATAGGATCGGACATATAAGACTCTATAAGCAATTGAAAGACTGAATGATTATGACTATACCCAGTAATTCAGTCAAGAATTATCAACTATATTTTCCAGGCCAGCGATTAAAGCCCTAACGAAGCAACAACTGAGCTAATATTTGCGCTAGATTTAGTTGGAACCTTATAACAAACTCCATAGCTTCGCCTAAAACCAGAAAGTGTCGACAGTCTAAAGATCCCAGTCAACATCGTCCGACAAGGAGACGTACCATGCTTATCACTTTCCTCAGACACGCTACGGCAGAAGATGGCGGCGTATCGATACCCGACGCGGATAGAGCCTTAATCGATAAAGGCGAAAAGCAGGTGAAACGCTTGGCGGCATTTTGTTTAGCCAACGGCTTGGTTCCGAGATCGATTTATTGCAGCCCGCTGCTACGCGCCCAACAAACCGCAAGGATACTCAACCAACATCTGCCCGACAGTCCTGCACCCCAGACCGTTGATTGGCTGGGCATCGATACTACTGCATCAACCATACTCAGAGAGCTTGCCAAACTGGCCGAGCAAGGTCTGGACGACGTTTGGCTGGTCGGGCACGAACCGGACTTCTCGGTTACCATTTCCGGTATGTTGGGCACCGTTCCCGACAACATTGTCATCAAAAAAGCCTCTCTAACTCGCCTGGATGCCGACTTTTCGGACCAAGCTTCGGCTAAATTGCTGTGGAGCGTCCCTTGTTCATTGATGCGCTAAGGACCAGCCCAACCAAATTTCAAGCCAATTGTTTGCCCAGTTCCTTCAGTGCTGCCAAGGTTTCGACATCGCTAACCGACTCCGCAATCCGGGCATGCAGTTTCTCCGCATAGCGTGCTGATGCCAGACCGGCCTTAATCAAACCAAAGTCCTGAATAAAGCTATCGATTTGCCGCCAGTCGTCGCCGGTCAATATAGCCTTTTCCGTAGCAGAAGCCATCCTGGTCCAGCCATCAATGTCCCCGGCAAATTTTTTGTAAATAGCAACTTTTTCCGGATTAATCATTACCGATTGCTCATCTTAGACAGCGCAACCCACTCTAAGCGAAGATTTCCTCGTCCGCCAGATAACAGCCCGGATCCTCGGCCCAAAAATCGCCAGTCATTTGTTGAGCGCGAACGCGCGTATTGCCGTTGCAGATACTTTGATAATGACAGTCGCCGCAACGGCCTTTCAGCGGCCGGGGTGAAGCTTTCAAACCGGCCATGAGCGGATCGGAGATGTCCGGCCAGATTTCCGAAAACGGCCGTTTGCGGACATTACCCAAGCCGTAATGCCACCAGAACGTGTCCGGATGCACATTACCCAGATTGTCGATATTGGCGACATTGACGCCCGAAGCGTTGCCGCCCCATTGCTGTAATTTGGCATGAATATGCTCCGCTTGCTCGGGGAAGCGGCGCCTGACCCACTGCAGAAAATACACCGCATCGGCGTCGTTGTTGCCGGTCACTACTTCGCGATGCAAACCTTGCTGCTCCCAGCTTAACGACTTTTCGAACAAGCTATCCATCACCTTGCGGGTCAATTGAAACTCGGCATCGTCCTTACGATTCTTGTTGCCGCGGCCGCCGTAATTCAGATGCGACAGGTAGAATTTGTCGATGTCTTCGTCGTCCATCAATTGCAACAGACCATCGAAATCGTGAGCGTTGTCTTGGGTCAGCGTAAACCTGACGCCGGCTTTGATGTTGTGTTCGCGGCATAAACGAATACCCGCCAGCGACGCCTCGAACGAACCTTGCTTCTGGCGGAATGTATCATGGGTCTGACCAATGCCGTCCAGGCTGACGCCGATGTATTGGTAGTCGATAGCGGCGATTTGCTCGATGTTGGTGTGATCAATCAGAGTGCCATTACTGGACAAAGCCACATAAAAGCCCATGTCGCGGGCGCGCTGCGAGATAGCAAAAATATCCGGATGCAGCAGCGGCTCGCCGCCCGACAGGATCAACACCGGCACCCTAAAAGCCTTCAAATCGTCCATCACAGCGTAAATTTCCGGCGTGCTTAATTCACCAGGAAAATTGATGTCGGCCGACGTGGTATAACAGTGTTTGCAAGTCAGATTGCAACGGCGGATCAAATTCCAGATCACTACGGGCCCGGAGGGTTTGCGCGTTGCGGTCAGCGGGGTCGGATGCAGCAATTCGCGCAAGTATTGGCTTAGTCTGAACACGCTCTATCCTCCGATTCGCAAACCGGTCTTTTTTAGAATTTTGGTGCTGTACAGCACCTCATGGCTGCTCGCCTGCTCGCCCAGCAATTCGGCGATGATTGCTACTTGCTGTTCCGCATCGGCTTCGGTTTTGCCGTGCACCATGGCGAAAAGATTGTACGGCCAATCCGGCAAATGCCGAGGGCGCTGGTAACAGTGGCTGACAAACGACAGTTTCGCGACCTTTTGTCCAAGTTCGTCGACATGGCTATCCTCGACATCCCAAACTGTCATCCCGTTATAGCGATAACCCAATTTGTAATGGTTGGGCACCGCAGCAATACGGCGGATAACACCGGTCTGCTGCATCTCGGCCATGTGCAACATGACGACTTGGGCAGACAAACCCAGTTGCTCGGCAACGGCTTGATACGGCTCGCGAACTAACGGCAAACCGGCTTGGGTGGCCTGGATAATTTGGCGGTCTATCTCATCGATGGGCATCAGGCTTCCAATTGCAAACCGACGTAATATTCGCTGATCTTCGGCATGTTGTAGACAACCAACCCGGTCTGCCGCTCGATTTCGGCGATCACACTTTGCACCTGTTCCGGCTTTTCGGTAGCCAATACAAACCACATATTCAATAAATGATTGCGGGCATAGTTATGCGCCACTTCCGGGAAGCTGTTAACGATGTCGGTGACTTCATCGAAGCGTTCCTCCGGTACTTTGAGCGCCGCCAAAGTTAAAGCTCCGCCCATTTGTTCGGCATGGTACATCGGCCCAAAGCGTGACAATACGCCGTCGGCCAACAGTGCTTGCAATCTTGTCAGCAGTTCGGCTTCCGCAATCCCCAGTTCTTCAGCGACCCTTTGATAAGGCGATGCACAGATAGGGAATCCTTGTTGAAGGCGGTTAACAATGATTTTGTCTGTGGTGTCCATATTTAGGCGAAGTGCATGCCGAAAGACAGTTTGTTATTAATCTCCTCAGCCTTGCTCTGTCCAGCAAGAGAGGGGCTTAGCCCATCGCCATTTGCAATGGGGCGAGTATATAAAGCCCCGCGCTGCTTGAAGCAACGCCGACTAAACAAGACTTCAAATGGATATTCGCATAAATTGCAGGCATGCCGCAGCTCTGCCCATTGTTCCAACACCACTTCCCGGCTCTTGCCGTGGATCATGCAATACAGGTTGTAAGGCCAGACTTCACCTTGGCGCGGGCGTTGATAACACAGATTCACGCAAGCCTGCTGGCTGATTAAAGCGCCGACTCGAGCCACACGCTCGTCCGGGACATCCATCACGATCATTGCATTGGCCCGATAGCCTAGTTGGCGATGCTTGACCACCACGCCCCAACGCTTGATCAAACCCTGAGACTTCAAGCGTGCAAGGCGCTCGATTACGTCCTGCTCGGTGATCGCCAATTGCTCGGCTATCGCCGCATACGGCCTCGCTGCAATCGGTAATCCCGCTTGCACGGCGGCAATCAGTTGAAAATCGATAGCGTCAATCATGCAAATTCAGCTCAAATCCCAGGTTGATGAAATAGTCGGCCAACATCGGCAGCAACATCGCAGGATAACCGGTTTGGGTTTCGATATCCGCAATAACGGCTTTAAGATGGGGTTCGCTATCGGCAATCAACACAAACCACAAATTGAAGCGATTTTCGCGCTCGTAGTTGTGATTGACTTCCGGATAAGCACTGACCAATTCGGCGACCCGCGCCAAGTCTGTGTCCGGCACAGCCATCGCAACCAGCGCGCTGTTACCTATGCTATTGGGCGCGATCACCGGTCCGATGCGGCTGATCATCTGCTGCTCGGATAAGGTTTGAAACGCATTCATCACCTCGTCCTCGCTAACCCCGAGCTGCTCGGCGATGTCTCGGTAAGGGGTCGGACTCAACGGAAAATCCTGCTGATAGTCGTTGAGGAGGCGTTTATGCAATGGGGCTAGCATGTTTTACCAGCCTATGCGATTGGCGCGATCAGTGAAGAAAATCCCGCTGGGCTTTTGTGCGGACAGGCGGGCCGTTTCTTGAAAAGTTTCGGTATCGTAGACCATCACCCGGTCTTCGTCGCGCACCGCCAGCCACACGGATTCCCCTCTTGGGCTGAATTCCATGTGCAACACGGCTTTGCCGGGTTGCAAGGTTTTGACAATATTAAAATCTTTCAACTCGATCACTTGTACGGTCTGATTGTCCGGGAAGGCAAAATTCACCCACACTTGCCGACCGTCAGGCCGCGAAGTGACGAATACCGGCTGGCCGGCCACCGGGATGCGTTTCACCAACTCCCACTCGCGGGTATCGATCACCAAGACTTCATGCAATCCAACCGCCGGCACCAACAGCCAATCGCCAGTCACGGTCCAGCCCTCCAGGTGTGGCATTTTATAGACCGGCATTTGCTCGTCGTCTTTGCCGTAATCTTCCAGGATATGTTCGACGCCTTTTTCCGGCTGCCACAAATCCAGCAAGGACAAGCCTTTTTCGCCGAACAAACCGGCGGCATAGAAATGGCCGTCCGGCGTCAATAAAGCGTCGTAAGGTTGTTTGCCGATGTCTTTAAATTTTTTCACAACGGGCTGACGCGGATTTTTAGCGTCGATAAGCCAGATTTCATTACCTTCGAACAGACTGCAAACGAAGCGTTGGCCCGGCGCATCCACCAAGCCAACTACTTTGGATAATTTATTGTCTTCGCCATAAACCGCAGGAATCTCGGCCAGTTGTTCCAGCGTATCCGCCGAAAAAACTTTCACACCGCCCGGGGTGTAGTTAGACACGGCGATTAATTTGCCATCCTGAGAAATTGCCCCGCCGATGCTGTTGCCGGCCTGGATCACGCGTTTATCGATTTTATCTTGCAGCAAATCGATCTTGGTCAAACCGCCGTCGCGACCGAAAACATAGGCATATCGTTGATCGCGGGAGAACACCACCGAGGCATGAGACAAGTCGCCTAAGCCTTCGATACGGCTCAACGAGGCTGGTTTAGTGGTGTTGACGATCTGGATGCTGCCGGTTTCGCGCTCGATGACTACGCCGAGGTCACCGGTGGCTCTAAGCTCCGCATGACTGGGTAATGCACACAATAATAAGAAAATCAGGAGACACCGGGAATAAGAAAGTTTCATAGGGCGCGTGTTGTTTAGCGACGATCATTCAAGAAGTACATCTGCACATTAGACGATTAAGCCTAGCGACTGCGGAAACAACTCTCAGCGCTTTCTTAGTTGTTGAATCAGCCAAGCAGTTTCATCGACAGTCAGAAAGTTCTTCCAGGGCGGCATCGCCGTCCCAGTTCGGCCGTTTTGGATCGCATCGATCAACAATGCATCGCTTTTGTCCGCCAATACTTCCGGCATCAACGATGGCCCCAAGCCGCCTTTCGGCGGCAGGCCGTGACAAGAGCCACAATCATGCTTGAGCATATTCAACAACTCCTGCTGCCTTTGCGGATTAGGTTGGTCCGCAAAGGCGCAGGTTGACAGCAAGCCGAGCAGCAGCCAGCGAGAACTCATTATTTAAGGTTTAACGCTACCGTAATACGCGGCGATGTCGTTGATTTCCGCATCGGTCAAGGAACCGGCAATTGCGTTCATGATGTCGGATTTCCGCGTCTTGTCGCGATATTGTTTGATCGCGGTTTTCAAATACTCGGGATCGCGGCCGCCCAACGGTGGAAACGGCGCATCGGCGCTGGGCATCCGGATCCCATGACATTGCGCGCACACCGCGCCAGCCTTGGCTTGACCGACATACAAACTGGTAGCCTGTGCGCTACCGGCGGCCAACAGCCCCGCCAGCAGCGACAGGATAAAATGAGTCATCTTCATTTTGATTGCTCCATTTCGTCAGGTGACAAGCCGCGAGTCATGTATTTTACCCGGCCGCGCGAGAAGATACCCGCAGGGCTTTCCATTGGCACGGTGGCGACTTTTTGCAGGGTGTTGGAGTCGTAAACCACCACTTCGTCACCGTTATAGCCGGCGCTGATATACAGGAATTTGCCGTCGGCGCTGTATTCCGGGAAGTAGGCGTGACCGCCGACATCCAGCGTTCTAGCAACTTCCAGGGTTTTCTTGTCAATCAACTGCACGGTGCGGGCGCGTCTATCTTTGCTGATGATGTCAACCGCGACATAAGGCGCGTTGGCATGTGCAGCCGGCGATTCGGTGCCGCCGGAAACCGGCACTTGTTTGACGACTTCCATTTTATCCAGATCCCAAACGCTGACCACGGTTTTGTCGCAATCGCCGAAGTTGGTACCAAAGCCTAAGGTACGGCCGTCAACTTTCACCGCCGAACCGCCGCCAACGTGCGGTACGCAGCCGGCTTCCAGCTTTTTGATGATCTCGCGCTTTTCCAGATCGATGGCCGCAACGATGCTGTCGTCGTAAGACGCGATCATCAATTTTTTGCCGCCGTGGGTCAGGAAGGCGTCGTGCAAATGCCGACCCACTTTCTCGATACGGGTAACCGGGAAACCTTCTTTATTTAAATCAATCACCCAAACCTGACCGGCATTTTCCAGCGCAATCGCGAAAATATCGGCATATGGTGTACCGATGATCATGCCGGAGTCGGAAGATACATGTTTACCGTCGGGATCGATGCCTTCCAATTCGAAGGTTTTTAGCGGCTCCAAGGTATCGGCATTCAGAATCACGGCGTTATGCGGTACGAAAGAACCGGCCATGATGTATTTACCGTCGCGAGATACGCCCATGCCTGGGCCGTTCCAGCCGGTTTTGATGCTGCGCACCGCTTGCATGGAATATAAATCCACCTTGAAAATCTCGGCGGTATCGGTTTTGACATAAGCCCAGCGCGGATTAGCCGGGTTGAAATCAATGATATGCGCAGCAGTACCGGTGGGTACTTCGCCGACTTTTTGATGGGTGGTGCTATTAATAAAGATCGCTTTTGAACCTTCGCCGCGACCATATTTGCCGCGCGCCGCCACGCCAATCAGATTTTCGAACTTATCGTCGATTTGGAAGGTTGGCTTGGCTGGCAGCGTGCTTTCATCTTTAACATAGACTTTCAGCGACTTTTTCATGTCGTCGATAGTCCAGGCCGGGTTAGGCTGTTTGGGGGTTTCTTGCAGATGCTTAATAACGCCGCGAATTTCGTCGTCATCGAGCCTGCCGTAGAACGGAGGCATCAAGGTATCGAAGCTTCCGGCCATCACAATGGTCCGCAACGCGGTGGGACTGCGACCCTTCAAGATGGCCGAGTTCAACGCCGGCGCCAAATAACCGCCATGATCGGAACCGTGGCAGCTGGCGCAATTGTCTTGATAAAGTTTGTGAAAATCGTCGGATTTTGCCAGCGCCATCCCGGATGACAACAGCATGGCGATGGAACTCGCCAGTAGGGATTTATTCAGCATTTTTATAGTATTTTTCATTTAAAATTCCTGCCACCCGCAAGTTAAAAAAAAGAGCCAACTTGGTGCATTAAACCATAAAAGACCAGGACGAACAGCCACCCGATTTAGCATGGTAAAATAACAGCTTGTTGACTCCAGGCCGATGTTATAAAGTAAAGTTTCGATTCGCTATCAATTTACTCCTTAATCCATCGCCTTGTCAACCTAGTGGGTCACGATGAGAATGCAATTTATGCAACAAACTGATATTTACGAACTTATTGAGTGCATGACCACATTGATTCGCTCTGAGGAGCGGAAAAAATGTACGGAGCTTGGCTTGCAGCCGGTTCACTTCCAGGTGCTCAATTACCTCTCGCGCTGTAATAAATACAGCAACACCCCTGCGGCTGTTGCCAATTATTTGGGTATGACGCGCGGCACTGTTTCGCAATCGCTGATTATTCTGGAAAAGAAGGGCTATATCGGCAAAACGCCGGATGCCAACGATAAGCGCGTGGTGCATTTACAGTTGCTGCCGGACGGCGCAGCCATACTTAAGCAAGCGCGACCGTCTGATTTATTCCACGGCGCCACCGCCATCTTGCAAAGCAGCGATTCGCCACCGTCAGACGCCAATGTCTTTCAGCAAGCCCTTACCGCGTTGCAAAAGGCGAATCAGTCGCAATCGTTCGGCGTGTGCAAAACCTGCCGCAATTTCAGCGAAAAAGACGGCGGATTTTTCTGTCAGCTTACTCAGGAAAAGCTCAGCACAGACGATAGCGAACAAATTTGCCAGGAACACAACCCTGTTTGACTATCCGAACGGACCGCAGATAGACAATAAACAAATCCTGGCGCAGCTTAGAGTTCGCCATTCACCGGTTCGCTTTGAGATTTAATATGTCTATACCTCGCATCGCGTTGACTCCCGGCGAACCGGCCGGCATCGGCCAGGACTTGTGCATACATCTGGCGCAGCAGGAACAAGCTTGCCAACTCATTGCCATTGCGGATCCGGAATTATTGCAGCAGCGGGCGGAACAACTCGGCTTGTCGCTGACAATCCAACTTTTCGACATCGATCAAACCGTCAACAAACAGCAAGCAGGTACGATAACCGTACTGCCAATCAGCTTAAGCGAACCAGCCGTTTGCGGACGACTCAATCCCGCCAATAGCCGATACGTTCTGGAAACCATCCGCCAAGCCACCTTAGGCTGCATGAGTGGCACATTCGCGGCGATGGTGACCGGGCCAGTGCATAAAGGCGTAATCAACGACGCCGGCATTCCCTTCAGTGGCCACACCGAATTTATCGCCGAACTGACCGGCGGCACGCCAGTCATGATGCTGGCGACACCGGGCTTACGCGTCGCTTTGGCAACCACTCACTTACCTTTATCGGAAGTAAGCGCGGCGATCACTCCGGGTCCGCTGGCGACCATTATTCGTTTGCTGGACCGCGATCTAAGGCAACGCTTTGCGATAGAGAAACCGAAAATATTGGTCTGCGGCCTCAATCCACACGCCGGCGAGAGCGGCCATCTGGGCCGCGAGGAAATCGACATTATCGAACCGACACTGGAACGCTTGCGCTGCGAAGACATCAACCTTTACGGCCCATTACCCGCAGACACCTTGTTTACCCCTAAATACCTGGAAACGGCCGACGCGGTTTTGGCGATGTATCACGACCAAGGCCTGCCGGTATTGAAATATAAAGGCTTCGGCCAGGCCGTGAACATCACCCTCGGCCTACCCATCGTCCGCACCTCGGTCGACCACGGCACTGCGCTGGAATTGGCCGGCACCGGCAAAGCTAATCTGGGCAGTTTGCAGTTTGCGTTGCAGACTGCGCTGGATATGATTCACCACTTATAAAACTAAAAATGACCCACACCGCCCGCAAACGCTTCGGCCAGAATTTTCTACACGATCACAGCATCATTTATAACATCCTGGCCAGCGCCCATCCGCAGACTGGCGAACATTGGGTGGAAATCGGCCCCGGCCTGGGTGCGCTAACCCTGCCCTTGCTGGAATCCGGCGCTAAACTCGATGTCGTTGAGTTGGACCGGGACTTGGTCAGCCGTTTGCAAAAACAGTTTGCCGGCCACAGCAATTTAACCGTGCACAGCGCAGATGCGTTGAATTTTGATTTTGCCGCACTGGCGCAAGCAGGCGAGAAGCTGCGCATCATCGGCAACCTGCCGTACAACATTTCCACACCGCTGATGTTTCACCTCTTGGAAACCACCGACTGCGTGGAAGACATGCTGTTCATGCTGCAAAAAGAAGTGGTGGATCGGATTTGTGCGGAACCTGGTAGCAAGAAATACGGCCGGCTGAGCGTAATGATGCAGTATTACTGCGAAACCGAGTTGTTATTTGACGTGCCGCCGGAAAGCTTCGATCCGATTCCGCAAGTGATGTCGGCCATCGTCCGGCTGACCCCACACGCGCAGCCGCCGGTCAATATTCCGGACCTGAAAAGCTTTAGCCAATTGGTAACTCAGGCTTTTTCGCAGCGCCGTAAAACCATCCGCAATTCGTTGAAAAACTTCATTGCCGAGCAGCAGATCATCGACCTGGGAATCGACGCCAATCTGCGCGCGGAATCGATCAGTCTGGCAGAGTTCGCGCTGCTCAGCGCGCACAGCCAAGCCAACACCACCGGCTAGATTCACAACGCCCCACGCCGCCGATTCGACAAGATTTGACGGCATTCACAGGGCAAGTGCGATAAAATGCCGGATTTTTCCGCCAGGCTCACGAACTGATGCGCTTGAGCCGGCTCTCTTTATATAGCAAGGCAACCAGCCTGATTCATACACTGGAGTGATTGATATGCGCATTATCCTGTTAGGCAGCCCAGGCTCGGGCAAAGGCACCCAAGCCCAGTTCATCACGGAGAAGTTCGCGATTCCGCAAATTTCCACCGGCGACATGCTGCGCGCCGCCGTCCGCGCAGGTACCCCGCTGGGTATCGCAGCGAAAAAAGTCATGGATGCCGGCGGACTGGTGTCCGACGAGATCATTCTGGGGTTGATCAAAGAGCGTATCACCCAAGACGACTGCAAAAACGGCTTTTTGCTGGACGGCTTCCCACGCACCATCGCTCAAGCCGAAGGCTTGGCGAAAATGGGCGTGGAACTGGATCATGTGATCGAAATTGCCGTGGACGACGAGGAAATCATCAAGCGCATGAGCGGCAGACGCGTGCATATGGCGTCCGGCCGCACCTACCACGTGGTGTTCAATCCGCCAAAACAGGAAGGCTTGGACGATGTGACCGGCGAGCCATTGATCCAACGCGACGACGATAAGGAAGAGACCGTACGCAAACGCCTGAGCGTGTATCACGAACAAACTAAACCGCTGGTCGGCTTTTATTCGGCAACCGGTCAAAACGCTAAATTCGCTTCGATTGCCGGCGTCGGCTCGGTCAGCGACATCACCTCCAAATTGCTCGCCATCTTGGGCTGAGCAGTATTGTTAACTTCTTTATCGGAAACTGAGATGGCTGGTAAAACCTTATACGACAAACTCTGGGACGACCACGTCGTCCATACCGAAGACGATGGCTCTTGCCTGATTTACATCGACCGGCAGTTGCTGCACGAAGTGACTTCGCCGCAAGCTTTTGACGGGCTGCGCCTGTCCGGCCGCCAACCGTGGCGGATTGCGAGAAACCTGGCGGTTGCCGACCACAACGTACCCACGACCGACCGCGACAAAGGCATTGCCGATCCGGTTTCAAGATTGCAAGTGGAAACGCTGGAAAACAACTGCAAAGAGTACGGCATTACCGAATTCGATATGGCCGATATTCGCCAAGGCATCGTGCATGTGATCGGCCCGGAACAAGGTGCCACTTTGCCTGGGATGACCATTGTCTGTGGCGACTCGCATACCTCCACCCATGGCGCTTCCGCAGCGCTGGCGTTCGGTATCGGCACTTCCGAAGTCGAGCACGCATTGGCTACGCAATGTCTGGTACAGAAAAAAGCTAAAAACATGTTGATCAAGGTCAACGGCAAAACCGGTCTAGGCGTCACCGCTAAAGACATCGTGTTGGCGATCATCGGCCAAATCGGTACCGCTGGCGGCAATGGTTACACCATCGAATTCGGCGGCAATGCGATCTGGTCATTGTCGATGGAAGGCCGGATGACGGTTTGCAACATGGCTATCGAAGCGGGCGCTCGCGCCGGCTTGATCGCAGTGGACGACATTACTATCGATTATTACCAAGGCCGTCCTTATGCGCCAAAAGGCGACGACTGGAACATGGCGGTACGTTATTGGCAAAACCTGCGTTCCGACAGCTACAGCGGAGACTTATTCGACAAAGTCATCGACATCGATGCCGCCGGGATTAAACCGCAAGTCAGCTGGGGCACTTCGCCGGAAATGGTGGTGGCAGTCGATGCCAATGTACCCGATCCGGCCCAAGAAGCCGATCCGGTCAAGCGCCAAAGCATTGAGCGAGCCTTGCAATATATGGGCTTGCAAGCCGGGCAAAAAATTACTGATATCAAGTTGGACAAAGTTTTTATCGGTTCCTGCACCAATTCGCGCATCGAAGACTTGCGTGCCGCTGCGGCTGTCATCAAAGGCCGTAAAAAAGCCGCTTCCGTGAAACAGGTATTAATCGTGCCCGGCTCGGGCTTGATCAAACAACAAGCCGAAGCAGAGGGTCTGGATAAAATCTTCACTGCCGCCGATTTCGAGTGGCGCGATCCCGGTTGCTCGATGTGTCTGGCGATGAACGCCGACCGTCTGGAAGCCGGCGAGCATTGCGCGTCGACTTCGAATCGTAACTTTGAAGGCCGGCAAGGCTACGGCGGCCGCACCCACTTGGTCAGCCCTGCCATGGCGGCGGCGGCGGCGATTGCCGGTCATTTTGTCAACATTGCGGAGGATGTCGCATGAAAGCTTTTACTACCTTGACCGCTTTGGTTGCTCCACTGGACCGCGCCAATATCGATACCGATGCGATCATCCCCAAACAGTTTTTAAAGTCCATCCGCCGTGCCGGTTTTGGCCCATATCTGTTTGACGAATGGCGCTATCTGGATAGAGGCGAACCGGAAATGGATTGCACCAACCGGCCTTTGAACAAAGACTTCGTGTTGAACCAGGCAAAATATCAAGGCGCGCAAATCCTGCTGACCCGTGAAAACTTCGGTTGCGGGTCCTCGCGCGAGCATGCGCCTTGGGCTTTGGAAGATTACGGTTTCCGGGCGATTATCGCACCCAGCTTTGCCGACATTTTCTTTAACAACTGCTTCAAGAACGGCATTTTGCCTATCGTGTTGCCGGCCGAAACCGTCGATCAGTTGTTCAAAGAAGTGGTCGATGGTTATCAGTTAACCATCGATTTGCAAGCGCAAACCATTACCACGCCCAGCGGTCAAAATATTGGCTTTACCGTCGACGAAAACCGCCGCTTCCGCCTGATGAATGGTTTGGACGATATTGCGCTATCGCTACAACACGCCGACAAAATTAAAACCTACGAAACCGAGCGCGCCAAACGCGCACCGTGGCTGTTCAAAGACGCGTAAGCTCCATTGAAAGGTAAAAAAATGCCCAAAAAAATTGCAGTCCTGGCCGGCGATGGCATCGGACCGGAAATTGTTGCCGAAGCGATCAAAGTCTTGAGTTTTATCAACACCGACATGAATCTGGGTTTGGTATTCGAGAACGCGTTGATAGGCGGCGCCGCTTACGACGCTTTCGGTACGCCGCTACCGCAAACTACGCTGAATCTGTGCAAAAACGCCGACGCGGTGTTGCTGGGCGCAGTTGGCGGCCCCAAGTGGGAACCGCTGGCACATGCGGTACGTCCGGAACGCGGTTTATTGGGCATTCGCTCAGAGCTAAATTTGTTCTCCAATCTGCGCCCGGCGATTTTGTATCCGCAGCTGGTCGACGCTTCGACCTTGAAACCGGAAGTGGTGTCTGGCCTGGATATCATGATTGTGCGCGAACTGACCGGCGGCATTTATTTCGGCCAGCCGCGCGGTGTGCACGTCGCGGAAAATGGCGAGAAAGTCGGTATCAATACCAAGATTTACAGCGAATCGGAAATCCGTCGCATCGCGCATTCCGCGTTCAAGATTGCGCAAAAACGTCATAAAAAGCTGTGTTCGGTGGATAAAGCCAATGTGCTGGAAGTAACCGAACTGTGGCGCAGCGTGATGACCGAAGTGGGTAAGGAATATCCGGACGTGCAGTTGAGCCACATGTATGTCGACAACGCGGCGATGCAGCTGGTGCGGGCACCGAAACAATTCGACGTGATCGTTACCAGCAATATGTTCGGCGATATTTTGTCCGACATCGCGGCGATGCTGACCGGCTCCATCGGCATGTTGCCGTCGGCTTCTTTGGATGCCAACGCCAAGGGCATGTACGAGCCGATTCACGGCTCCGCACCCGACATTGCCGGCCAGGGTATCGCCAATCCCTTAGCCACTATTTTGTCGGTGGCGATGATGCTGCGTTACACGTTTAACCAGCCGGAAGCTGCCGAGCGCATTGAACGCGCGGTGAACACCGCATTGGACAGCAAAGTCAGAACCGCGGACATTTACTCGGAAGGGATGATCAAAGTCAGCACTTCCGGCATGGGCGACGCCGTACTCAACGCCTTAAAAGGATAATTAACATGTCGAAAACTTATGATGTAGCAGTCGTCGGCGCCACTGGCGCGGTCGGCGAAACCATGATTTCCATCCTGGAAGAGCGCAATTTTCCGGTCGGCAAGGTGTATGCCTTGGCAAGCGAACGCTCGGCCGGCAAGCGCATCCCATTCAAAGACGGATCGTTGGTTGTTGAAGATTTGGCCACCTTCGATTTCTCCAAAGTGCAGATCGGCCTATTTTCGCCGGGTGCATCCGTGTCGGCGGAATACGCACCAAAAGCCGCAGCGGCAGGTTGTGTGGTGATCGACAACACCTCGCAATTTCGTTACGACGACGACATCCCGTTGGTAGTACCGGAAGTCAATCCAGAGAAAGTCGCCGAATACAAAAATCGCGGCATCATCGCCAATCCAAACTGCTCGACCATTCAAATGTTGGTGGCGCTGAAACCGATTTACGACGCCGTAGGCATCAGCCGGATTAACGTTGCCACCTATCAAGCCGTTTCCGGCACCGGCAAGGAAGCAATCGAGGAACTGGCGACGCAAACTGCCAATCTGCTGAACGCTAAACCGGTTACGGCCAACGTCTATCCAAAACAGATTGCTTTCAATGTATTGCCGCAAATCGACGTGTTTATGGATAACGGCTATACCAAGGAAGAAATGAAAATGGTTTGGGAAACTCGAAAAATCCTCGGCGATGCCGATATTCTAGTTAATCCGACCGCGGTGCGGGTGCCGGTGTTTTTTGGGCACTCGGAAGCTGTACATATCGAAACTAAACAGAAGATCTCCGCAGAGCAGGTTCGCGAACTGTTGGCCACAGCCCCCGGCATCACTTTGTTGGACGAGCGCGAGAACGGCGGCTACCCGACGGCAGTAACCGAATCGTCCGGTAATGACGACGTGTTTGTCGGCCGAATTCGCGAGGATATTTCGCATCCGACCGGCATCGATCTATGGGTCGTTAGTGATAACGTCAGAAAAGGTGCAGCGCTTAACAGCGTGCAAATAGCCGAAGTGCTGGTAAAAAGCTACATCTAGTCTACGCTTAGCTCTGTGTTTTATAGTGGGTCAGTAAGTACCGAGGTATTACAAGTGAAGGAAAGCAATGTGAGCAATTTAACTAAAGCCTTAGCGGTTGTATCGTTACTGGCACCAGTCAGTGCCCAACCCTTAGGTATCGGCGAAATTGAATTACATTCTGCCCTAAACCAAAAACTCAATGCCGAAATCAGACTGAGTGTCGCACCGGGGGAAAACCCGGCCGATGTCACGGTGAAATTGGCCCCACCGGAAAAGTTCGACCAAGCCGGCGTGGTTTGGAATTATTTTCTATCCAAAATCAAGCTGGAGCCGGTTGTCCAAGCAAACGGTTCCATCATTGTGAAAGTCTCCTCGCGAGAAGCATTGACCGAGCCGTTTCTGGATTTCCTACTGGAAGTGACGTGGCCGCAAGGCAGCATGATGCGCGAGTTCACATTGCTCATCGACCCGCCGACGGCTTATAACCAGCCGGTAACGCCTGTCGCGGAAACTAGTGGCTACAGTGCCGAACCCATTGAGCCATTGGAGCGTCCGGTAAAGAGAACTCGAACCGCACCCAAACGCGCAGTGCGTGCCGCTCCTGCCGACAACATTACCCCACAAACGCCCACCAGCGGCGAATTTGGCCCGATCCAAAAATCAGACACTTTGTGGAGTATCGCCACCCAAGTGGGCCAGGAAAAAAACATTCCGACCCAAAAAATGCTGACCGCTTTGTACAGAGCCAATCCGGACGCATTTAACAACGGCAATATCAATTCCTTGAAAGAAGGCGCAACGTTAAAGATTCCTGAGCCGGATGCGATTATGAATCCGGCGCAAAGACAAGCGCAAAATGAGCGAAAAGTGACCAGTAAACAGGTCAAGCCGGAAACCGTTCAAGCCGAAACGACCAAGAAAGCGCTTGAACTAGTAGCCCCCACTGAAGCCAAGGCTGCCGGTACCGGTTCGACAAAAACCGAACAAAACTCGGCTGCGGCAGCTAATCCGGCTTTAACTAGCGCTGCTGATCAAACCAGCGACGGGAAAGATCTGGAGCTGCAAGCTCGCATCGAAAAACTGGAACAACAACTGGGAATGATGCAACAATTGCTGGCCTTAAAAGATCAGCAACTGGCCACTTTACAAAACAACAAACCAGCACCGGCCGAGCCTAGCCCGCAGCCCGCGCAACCGACTCCTCAGCCGCCAGTCGTCAGCCCCGAGCCC
>NZ_JANIBL010000078.1 GCF_024505055.1 Methylomonas rosea | reverse complement strand
GACTCCTCAGCCGCCAGTCGTCAGCCCCGAGCCCCCAACGCCGGCCGTAACGCCCACGCCGCAACCACCGGTTTCCGAACCTGCCGTCGTGACACCACCGGCGCCCAAACCCATTGTTCCGCCCGCGCCTAAGCTTACCCCACCGCCACCTCCACCGGTTGCTGCGGAAGACGAAGGCTTATTTGGCTCGGACGCTTATTACTGGGTTGCTGGCACCTTAGGCACTGGCATTTTTGGCTTGCTGGGCTGGTTACTATGGCGCAAACGTAAAATCGACGAGCGCACCAACACCGAAAGCATGTTCGCCTCGGCCAGCCAAATTCGGCTGCCCGATTCGGAAAGTAGCCTTTCCGTACCAATTATGGACATCAGCAGTACCGACGAATACGACGTCGGCACTGTAGGCGAAAGTTCGTTTATCAGCGACTTTACCCCTAGCGATTTCGATGCCTTCGATACCGATCAAAACGAAGTCGACCCCATCTCGGAAGCAGACGTTTACTTGGCGTATGGCCGTTACCAGCAAGCGGAGGAACTGATCCGGCATGCTATAAGCGAACAACCTAACCGCGACGAGTGCAAACTGAAACTGCTGGAAATCTATTACGCCAGTGAAAACAAAGACAGTTTTGCCAGTTATGCGCAAGAACTAGCCGATGCCGGTAAACAAGCAGATAAGCCATTCTGGAAAAAAGTCACGGACATGGCTAAAGAAATCGCACCTGATTTAGCCTTGTTTGGCGGCAGTTTTGCCGCTACCGCTGCCCCCACCAGCAAAAGCGATACTAGCTTGGGCGTAGCGAGCTCCACTGCGGCCGATACGGAAATTATCGATTTAGATAAAAGCTTTGCGTTGCTTGACGACGATTTGTCGGATCTGGATATCGATAAGGATTTGGCGCTGGAAGATAACGGACTGGATTTTGACTTGGGAAGTTTCGGCGGCAGCGCTAAATCACCGGACCAAAACAAGCAAGCTGATGCGAATATCGAAAGTATAGATTTCGATCAGCCATCTGCTTCCAAATCTGCTGCGGATAGTGCCGAAACAACTGAAAGTATCGCGGTTTCCGGCAACGACGACATAGAATCGTTCGACTTCGACTTTGCGCTAGATACTGACTCGGAAAAAGCCGAAGCGGATTCGGCTGCCTTGGAACTGGAATCTCTGGATTTCACCAATTTTGCAGGAATAGGTGCAGATACTGAATCCGGACCTGCTGACAGCGCCGAGGACATAGAAACAAAATCGCCTAGTGCGCTGGACGCTTTGGAGAGTTTCGATTTTAACTTCGATATTGACAATGCCGACCCCGAAGCAACAGCCGACAAAACCAAGGCGGATGCCTCAAAAGCCGAGACACCAGCAGCTTTAGAGTCATTCGACTTTAGCGATTTCGATGACATCAAAAAGACCGCCTCAGACCTTTCGGATAAAAGCGCAGAAGCCCTGCCGGACGCAGAAAGTTTCGATTTCGACTTCGACAGTATTAGCCCCAAAACATCCGCTGACGATAGCCTAAGCGTCGAACCGGAGCTGAATTTAGAATCGCAGTTGAAACTGGAAACATTCGATTTTTCCGATTTTGACAATATTACCCCTAAATCAGCGCAATCTTCAGACAAAGCTTTGGAAACGCCTGCGCAATCCAGCGGCGAGTTCGATTTTAACTTCGACTTCGACACGCCAATAATCAGTACCACGGACAACAACGAGTTTGAATTGGGAGTTTCCGATTTGACCGATATGGACGAATTCGAAACTAAAATCGATTTGGCGAAAGCTTATATCGACATGGGCGATACCGAGGCGGCAAAATTGATAGCCGAAGATGTATTGTCCAAAGGCTCAAAACAACAACAGCAAGCCGCACAGGCTTTACTTGACGAACTTAAATAAGCATCGATTACAAACCGATTTTTTTGAATTGTTAGATCCAGTATTTTAGGAAAAATCGGTTGCTGCTTAGTTATTTCATAGGCTGATTACCACAAGCGTTTTATCCCCCAACTATCGCCGGTCTAAGCAGACCTCGCCAAAGCCGGCAACAGAATTCACCCTGCCGACCTGATACGGCCTAGCATTTTTAGCGCAAGGCCGCTTCCCGAAACAGTTTGCAATATCGCCTGCGCTTGCCGACGTGCCACGGGCTGCTTCCAGCATCAAAATTGGTGCTATGCTGGCGTATTAAACCAATCAAGACGCAATCCGCCTTTCATCAGACATGCCCAGCATCGTTATCACCACTCTCAACGCCCGATATATTCATACTGCTTTTGGCTTACGCTATCTCTACGCCAACATGGGTACCTTACAAACTGACACAGCCTTATTAGAATTCGGCATCCAGCAGCGCCCGATCGAAATTGCCGAAAAACTCCTGCAACAACAGGCACGGATTATCGGCCTTGGTGTTTATATCTGGAATGTGGCGGAAATCAGCGCGGTAGTAGCCATCCTGAAACAAGTCGCACCGGAAATTATCATCGTACTTGGCGGACCAGAAGTCAGTCATCCGCCGGATTTACCAAGCATTGCCGAATTGGCCGACTATATCGTCACCGGCAACGGCGAAATAAGCTTTCCGCAATTATGCCGACAATTGCTGTCGGGGCTTAAACCAACTGAAAAAATCGTGTTGAGCGAAATGGCCGCATTGGACGCCTTGGCATCGCCATATCCACACTATACCGATACCGACATCCGTCAACGAATTATCTACGTGGAAGCGTCGCGCGGCTGCCCGTTCAAATGCGAGTTCTGCCTGTCGTCCCTGGACACCACCGCCAAGCCTTTTAATTTAATCGGCTTTTTGCGCGAAATGGAGGTTCTATACCAGCGCGGCGCCCGACATTTCAAATTCATCGACCGTACTTTCAATCTAAAAGTAGACAACAGCGTCGCTATCCTCGAGTTTTTTTTGGCACGCTTGAGCGAGGATTTATATTTGCATTTTGAAGTGATTCCGGACAACTTGCCTGAACGTTTGAAACAGGCCATCAGCCAATTCCCGCCAGGTGTGCTGCAATTTGAAGTGGGCGTACAAACCTTCGATCCTGCCATTCAACATCTGATCAGCCGCAAACAGGATAACCAAAAGACCGAAGCCAATTTAAGCTGGCTCCGGCAGCATTCCAACGCCCATATTCATGCCGATCTAATCGCCGGTCTGCCTGGCGACACCCTTGCCGGCTTCGGCGCCAGTTTCGATAAATTGTTTGCTTTGAATCCCCAAGAAATTCAAGTCGGGATTTTAAAACGTCTGCGCGGCGCGCCAATCAACCGACACAATGACGGATACCAGCTACGTTATGACCCACAGCCGCCCTATGCCATTCTCTGCACCCGCGACATAGGCTTTACCGACTTGCAACGTATCACACGATTCGCCCGCTTTTGGGATTTGATCGGTAACTCAGGCCGTTTTGCCGCGACCTTACCATTAATTGTCGCCGATCAACCGTTCGTCCGCTTTTTGCAATTCAGCGATGCGCTATACGCCTTAACGGACAGTACCTGGCAAATTGCTTTGAAGCGCTTGTTCGAATTAACCTATTCCGTCATGACCGACACACTGCTTGTGCCAGCACCCGATGCAATGGCCGCTTTAGATCAGGACTATCGAAGAAGCGGCGAAAAAAGCCCACCGGCGTTCTTGCAACAAGCCGCAATAGTGAACGCGACAAAGCGCGGCGTGGCGAATAAGCGGCAAAAACAATACCTATAGCTCTCGCCTATTAACCCGGCCCGTAAATACCGTCGCTCCCGCGAAAGCGGGAGTCCATCGGCTATGCTGAATTCTTCGCTGTCTAACGGCTCCCGCCTTCGCGGGCATGATGAATCCAGGGAATTTAAGGGCAATAAACTTGCATAGCATGGGCTTTACAAGGTGTTGATCTCAGCCATCCTCCCCCAGCAACGGGGTAACGGTTGCATAACCGTCCCTATAACTAGGGTACAAAAAGCGGTAACCCAAAGCCTTGAGTCGGGTGTTGCGGCAGCGTTTGTTTTGCGGGGCATCTGGAGCGGCTGACAACGGCAAAGGGTGAGGACAAGCAAATTGTGCGGACAACCAACTCATCACATCCCAAAGCGGCGCCGGCTCGTCGTCGCTCGCCAAATAACAAGGCTCCAAGGCTAAACCGGCGAGTTGTTTTTCCAGTAAAAATAACAAAACCGCCACACAATCCTCGGCGTGAATGCGGTTGGTATAACTGGGCGGTTGTTGCTGGATACCCTCCCCTCGCTCCGCTCTGCGTACCAACCAATCACGACCCGGCCCGTAAATACCGGAAAAACGCACGACGCAATTGCGATCACTCGCAGCCCACAACCGTTTCTCCGCCGCCGCCAGCCATCGGCTAGTCGCGCCAACCGGCTCAGCCATGCTGGTTTCATCGACCCATTCACCGCGATTCTGCTCGTAAACACTGGTTGAAGATACCATCAACCAACTCGGTGGCTGTTCAGCCGCCGCAAAATGCGCCAACAAATTGCTCAGACCGACATCGTACAGAGTCTGATACTCTTCGGCCTGTCGGCTATCGGGAGCCACTATAAATATCACCGCATCAAAACTGCTTGGCAAGGATACCAATGACGAGGCCGATCTTATATCGGCAATAAAAATCGGAAACGGAGTTGAGATAGCCGGCGCGCTGCGCTTCAGCCCAGTTACCTGATGCCCCTGCTGATGCAAGCTTAAAGCCACCTGATAGCCAATATCACCACAACCGATCACTAGTATTTTTGCCATAGCCTTACCTAGGAGAATCTTCACATCGCCTATTATGGCCTGCCACAGCAAGATAAATCCTATAAAAACCCGTGCCCCGATACATTCGGTTTGATTTCACTGGGGTACCCGATTTCGCGAGAGCGGGAAGAATCGTATCGTTGGAAGTTCGCTAAAAAAGATTTTCCTGTAGTGAAATATATTGCCGGATTAGCGCACAGCATTTTTAAAACGCTTCTGGCAGACCGGCCTGGAATTTTCAGTAGGCATAAAAAAACCGGATGGAGTACTAGACTCCAACCGGCCTAAAAGCCCAATGACAACTTGGGTTTAAACGACCTGTTTACGACGACCGATATACAAAAAACCCAACATAGCACTAGTCATAAACCATACAGAGGCAGGGAGAGGTACGCCTGAGACAGGGTTTTGATTGGCAGCTGCTTGAATATCGACGCCATACAGTAACACCAAGTTGTTCGTCAGCAAGCCAGGTTTAAGAAAGCTTAACAGGTAATCATCACCCGCTAATGCAAGACTACCGGATTCGCTGATCCAACCGCTTGTAGTCCAAAGAGCCAACTTAAAAGGACTGGCGGATGCGTAACTTTTAAAACCGGTAAAGGTTTCCAAAGGTGTAGCACTGGCCAAACTAGCTCCTTCAGAAAAGATACCGAAGGTCTCTCCTGAGGGAAATAGGAAACCAGGAGCGAAAAACTCGCTATCCCCTGAAGTCGATTCCCAAATGACGCCTGCCGAACTTGCAGTCGAAACGGCAAGCAGGCAAACAGCAAGCCAAAGTTTTAAAGATAAAAGCGTTTTCATGGATTGTTCTCCATTTTTACTAACGTTAACAAACGGCTATCCTTTAGCCACCTTATACTCCGAAGCCGATATCGCAGAGCGACATCGGCTTTAGCAGAGTTCTGTCTGCTTACAACGAGTCTTTAACTCTCGTAAGCATCTATTGCCGAACATTCGTTAACCGCAAGGCAATAGCTCAAAATGGTTAATCCCTGAAACAGAGATCAAGTTCAATAGATGAATTGATATATTCAAACGAATTTACTGAAACGACGCTTTTTACCCAACTACTTGAATAACCACCCTCGGCTACCTAGAACGTATCGTCGCAGCGCACTGTTTCACGCATTACCGCGAATCTTTACTCCGGTTTCTCCCGAGACTTATCCATATTTCAACCGTCACAAACAACTCAATGCGAGCTCCACTGCCTGACATAAATCGCTTCCGACTCTACCGCGCAGCGTAATGCGCCACACCCCATTGCTATAACAGAAACCACATTTAACTCTTTGAAGAGTCGTGCATCTGTCCGACAAATCGGTTGTTCAAGACTAAAAACTGTACTAGGAAATTGGTTATGCGGAGATTCTACAACCGGCAACTTAATCCTTTATTAACAAAAGATTAAGTTTTGATTAAAGCCTTCAGGACATGAAGTCCACAACTCGCGGATTAACAAAAACTCAACATGGTAGATGCCCCCTCTGTTGGCGGAAACCTAGGGCTGGTGGGTAAGAAACCTTCCACCAATACTCTCCCTTGTTACGAGGTTCGCTTAGTATGCATGCACAGGTATCATGCCACTTTATTTTGTTCCCGGAAGGTCTAGCCAGCTGGACAACAGCATCACCACCAAATCGAACATGGACCACTCTACCCAAAACAAAATCGTCAGTTTTATATGGTCTATTGCCGACGACTACCTTAGGGACGTACTTGTGCGCGGGAAATATCGCGACGTCATCTTGCCGATGTTTGTCTTGCGCCGCCTCGATTGCCTGCTAGAGCCAAGCAAAAAAGCTGCGCTCGAAGAAGTGAGTGCCCAACGCGAAGACACCGGCATGGCCGATCTCGATCCGATTGGCTTGCGCGATGCCTCGGGCTATGTGTTTTACAACACCTCCCGCTTTACCCTGAGAATCCTGCTCGGCAACCATTCGCAACTGGAAGCTAATTTAAAGAACTGCCTGAACGGCTTTTCCGACCACGTCAAAGGGATTGTCGTGGCCTGGAGCGTTTCAAGCTGAATGTGCAGATTGGCCTGGACGACAGTGAAACCGAATTGGACCCGCAAATCCTATTCTGCGCGGTTCTCACACGGGCGGCAGCGATAAAAATCCGCTGGACAAAATCATCAAAGCCTTTAACGAACGTTACTTTGCCGGCTGGAAAGCTACCCCGGAAGAGCTGCGGGTGAAGTTCATTAAGATCGCCAAGCATGTCATGGATCATGCCGATTATAAGGCGCAGGCGGAAGACAGTCCTGATGCGCAGAATCGGCAGCTGCATTGGAGAAACTGATTCAGAATACGATCAGCATCGAACGCAAGCGGGAATTGGATTTGTATAAACGCTACGCCTCAGTCCCTGATTTCAAGCAGGCATTTGGTGCGCCGAGCAAGGGTGTTGTTCAGCCAAGGAAGCAGTCTGTAATAGCTTTTATGGCGTCCCGGAGACGATTCGAACGTCCGACCTGTCCCTTAGGAGGGGACCGCTCTATCCTGCTGAGCTACCGGGACCTGGGTTGAAATTTTACCACAGGGCAAAAGGCTAAGCTTTCTGTTTTCTAATCTCTACGCGTTCAAGCGACGTGATGAAATAGGACAGCTTGGATTGGCTTTTTGAAGACAAATTTTCGAATAGTCCGCCGATTTGCACTTTGGCTGATGACGCCGACACCGGCTTTACAAAGCGCACGGACAGATCAAAATCCATTACGTAATCTTCAAAAGTAATTTGACAGTTTTTGACGGTATCGCCGCGCTGCACCCGCGCTCTGTTAACGGGAACGGTAATACCCGCTCCGCCTCTGGATAAATCGAACAGACTACCTCCGACCGAAATACCTGTGCGTTGCACAACACCGGAAAACGGAATATCGATACTGCTTATTTCCAGACGCGGGGTGCGCCGCCGCTGGGGATAAAACACCCGATCAGGAAAGGGGGCTTTGTAGTAATTGATGCCTCGTGAATGACCGACTTCGATTCCCGTCAGATTAAACGATAAATGGATACCCTTATGAAAGGTAGAGAGTTTCAACGAGCGGCTGAGCAACAAAAAATCGTTACCGTGTTTAGGCATCAGCTCGTCGAGAATAATGACTTTCTTATCCAGTTTGACTGCGAGTATAGAGGAACTAAAGTCCTCGCCCTCCACCTGAACGGTACATAGCGGCGAACTATTTTCAATTTCACCCAGTAACTTAGCTATCTTGTCCGTATCGGTAATAAAGTTGGGGTTCTCAAAACTTAATAGCTCGTCATCGTCATCTTGAGCGGGCTCCGGTGGCAACGGTTTTGAAAATAAATGCTTGAGTTTTCGCAGCATATGAGCGACCTGTCTGGTTATTCGTCGCTCAGTCTACACCGAAATTAATGTATGCGAAAACAGCTCGTTGCGGGTGACGCCATCAGGCCCGTAGGTAGCGGCTAACGGCGACTTACCTCTTAAGATTTGCAGTGATCTTTGCGTATGTCGACTCAATAACGCGATGCTGGCACCGTTCTGTTCGTTGATTGCGCGGCAGGTTTGGGAGAGTCTGACGATGTGATTCCAATAATTCCAGGATTCGGAAATATTGATGCCAGCGGCTTTGGCTTTGACAAGATAGGCTTTGATGCCATCGTTACTCACCACCAATTGCTCGGTGGCGAGCACCTGGCCTAATTGCTTGGTAAATTGCTCAAGCTGCGTAACCAGATCCTTTTTGTGCATAGCGATTGCCGAAATGGCATCCGCATCGGTTTTTTGCTTCAGGCTTGCGGCTTCGGCGTTTAGTAGCTCCAGCAAACTTTGCGTCGCTTTTAAACCGTTATTTAGTAGTTTCTCGGTGATTTGGTAAGTTTTCTCTATCATGACGTTATGTGCTATTGCTTAGTTGACCTTCAAATTGCAACATTTTCTCGGCAACGCGCTCGGCGTTAACTTGATAGCTGCCGTCCTGCACAGCGGCTTTTATGGCCGCCACACGGTCTTCGTTCACCACGGAGGCGGCAGCGCTTGAAGCTGTGGCCGATTTAATGTCCAGAGCGGTCGCGGTGATGTTGACTGTGTCCGTGGAGGCACCGGTGACGGGCTTCTCTTTAAACTCGGCCGAGTCCTTAACCGCTGATTTTGCCGGTAGCGGTGTGCTAACAGATTTGCTGGTGATAGGGTCGATAGCCATGACGGAATTCCTAAATTAGTTTTATCTGTAGCATTTAGCGGCATCATCATAAATTCCTTTAATGCTTTATCAAAAATAAACCGATACCTGCCCGGAATCGACCACGGTCGCCTGGATTACGCGTTGCGAAGACAGGTTTTTTACATTGATTTTCTGACCTTTGGCGCCATCAGCCATCGCCGTGCCAACCGCGCTAATCATTACTCCGGCCTTGCCTGATTGAATATTTACCCGCTCGCCCCGCTTGACCAATGTCAACTCGGTAACATGCAACTTGCTTAACACGCTGCCGGCGGGAATATTGCGTACCGCCTGCTTATCGACGACGTCATCCAGCTCGGTCAGATAGCCCTGTTGCAACAAGCCGATATCGCGGGTTTCCGCACTCAAATACTCGGCACGAATCACATCACTGCGCTGTAATGATCGATTCAGGACCAATACGTCTTTAAACGACCTTACCGACACCATGCTGTAAATCGTCCAGCCCTTTTCGCCCTGGCAACGCACTCCCACCGTATTCCTGCCCGGCTTTATCTCACCGGATTGGGTAAATACTTGCAATGGTTGCTCGCACTGCGGCAATTGCAAACGCGGATCGATTTGCGCACCGCCAATTTCATACTTGCCACCAGGAGCGAGATTGGTGTTGATGTACTGGCTAACGGCATCCTGTATTAACGGCACCGATTGCATCGGTCCCGCTAACGTTGTTTCGCAAACCAACAGCAAAATCACTCTCAAATTTTTGATCTTCATTGCAGTCGCCATTTTTTTGACTTTTGCAAGGATAAAGCACGAAACATACCAGTAATTTTATAAAGTAAAAAAAAGCAAAGTGTCTATAATTGCAAGCAGCATATTTCAGGGGGTTTTATGGCCGGAGTCTTAGACGGAGTCGATCAGCGCACCAAACTGGCGGGGCACAACAGATTCGAACTCTTGTTGTTTAAACTTGTTAGTAAACAACGATTTGGAATTAATGTTTTCAAAGTTCAGGAGGTGATTCAATGCCCACCCTTAACTCAAATTCCCAATTCACATTCGGTGATTTGCGGCGTTGCCCACCTGCGCGGCAAGACCATTCCCGTGCTGGATTTATCGATGGCTATCGGCATGAGACCATTGGTGCGCGACGCCGGCTGTTACGTCATCGTCACAGAATACAACCGTTCCATTCAAGGCTTTCTGGTCGGCTCGGTAGACCGGATCATTAACATCGGCTGGGAACAAGTAAAAGCCCCACCCACCGGCACCGGTAAAGAAAGCTATCTAACCGCAGTGACTGAAATCGACGGCGAGTTGATAGAAGTGATTGACGTCGAAAAAGTGATGAAAGAAGTCATCGGCGGCCGCGAAGAAGCTTCCGCGGAAGTCATCGACATGGAAGTAACCAGCAAAAATGATCACATCCTGGTGGTGGACGATTCATCGGTAGCCAGAAACCAGGTTAAACGCGTCTGCCAACAAATCGGCATTGAGTGCACGCTGTTAAAAGACGGCCAAGAAGCCTGGGATCATTTAAACGCGTTGGTGGCGGACGGCATCGATATTCAGGACAAATACTCGATGATTATTTCCGACGTGGAAATGCCGCGCATGGACGGCTACACGCTGGCCACCAAAATCAAAGCCGACCCCAACATGAAGAAAATCTATTTGATTTTACATACTTCATTAAGCGGCGTGTTTAATACGTCAATGGTCCAAAAAGTTGGCGCTAACGAATTTCTGGCAAAGTTTGATCCGGACTCATTGATGAATTCCATTCAGCATCAGCTCAAACTTTATCATGCCGCCCATTCCTGACCAACACCCACCGCGCCGCCTGCCCTCAAAACTCAGATATGTTGAACCAGGCTGAACCGGGTAGTCCGGCGGGTAAAATTATCGACATTTCCGCCGCGGAGTATCAAGCCATACAACAGTTCCTCAGCCAAAGTTGCGGCATTGAGTTGGGTGACAGCAAACAATACTTGGTAAAAAGCAGATTGTTGCCCTTGATGGGCAAATTTGAATTCTCAAGCTTCGCCGAACTGGCCAACAGCCTGCAATCCGCTGCATTTTCCGCGCAAAAAATCAAAAGCGCCGTAGTCGACGCGATGACCACCAACGAGACCTTCTGGTTTCGCGACGAACGGCAATTCGTCGAACTCAAAGACAAAGTCTTACCCGGCTTGCTGAATAGCAAAAACGGCAACGTCAGAGTTTGGTCCGCCGCTTGCTCATCCGGCCAGGAACCCTACTCGATAGCCATCTGCGCCCTGGAAGCCATCAAAGCTTCTACAAAATCACGCTCTCTGCAAATTATCGGCACGGACATCTCCGAAGCTATTCTCGAGGAAGCCAAGAGAGCAGTTTATTCGGAAGCCGCGCTGTCGCGTGGCATGGATAGCGCGGCAAAAGCGCGATATTTTCACAAAAATTACGACGGTTACTTACTTAGCCCCGAAGTCAGCCAGCTCGTGCGTTTTCAACAATTCAATCTGCTCAAATCGTTCACTGCCTTGGGCCGTTTTGACCTGATCTTCTGCCGCAACGTGTTGATCTATTTCTCCGATCAAGTCAAACGCGACATTCTCACCCGCATGGCCGACAGCCTCGAACCGGGCGGCTATCTGTTCCTCAGCAGCACCGAAGCGATGCCGATAGGTTTGGACAGCTTTGAATTGGTTCGCTCCGGCTTAACCAGCTACTTCAAAAAAGTCGGTTAATCCTCTCGCCAGTTTATTGACGACTTAAGCAAGCGGCAGCATTTTGCCGCCACGCCTGAAACACTGTTTTTTGACACTCTCGTCAGCCATTCAAATTGCTATACAAATGAAATAAAAGCATATTTATTTTATGGCACATATACTGCTTTTAGGTTTAAAAAACCCAAAGGTGGCAATTATGGCTATTAATTTCGACAGTGCCTTAGGCATACATCCGCAAGCGTTAGCGTTGCGCGAAAAGCGCAGCGAGATTTTGGCTTCAAACCTGGCCAACGCCGACACGCCCGATTACAAAGCCCGTGACCTGGACTTTAAATCGGTGTTTCAACAAGCCCTGGCCGGAGACGGCTCGGAACTGAAGCGCAGCCAGCAAGGCCATCTGCCTAGTCACAATAATGTACTCGGCGCCGACCTGCTCTATCGCAATCCGCAACAAGCTTCGCTGGACGGTAATACCGTCGAGTCGCACATCGAGCAAGCCAAATACGCGGAAAACGCCGTGCAGTACGAAGCCAGCTTGCGCTTTATCAACAATAAGTTTTCCGGCCTGATGTCGGCCATCAAAGGAGAATAACCATGTCTTCATTTCGCATCTTCGACGTCGCCGGCAGCGGCATGAACGCGCAAAACCTCAGATTAAATCTGGTAGCCAGCAATATTTCCAATGCCAGCAGCGTCAGCAGCAGCATCGACCAGGTCTACAAATCCCGTCAACCCGTGTTTGCCGCCGAACTGAAAAACGCGATGGACAAGAACAGCACCACCAGCGGCGTCAACGTACTCGGCGTCGTCGAAAACCAGGCGCCGCCGGTGATGGAGTACGCCCCCAATCATCCGCTGGCGGACGCCACCGGCTACATCTATAAATCCAACGTAAACACCGTGGAAGAAATGGCCAATATGATGTCCGCTTCCCGCTCTTACGAGAACAATGTAGAGGTGTTGAACACCGCTAAAAACCTGATTCTGCAAACCCTGAAAATGGGACAGTGAGGCATTTATGACCAGCGCAATCGATACATTTAATAGCCTCGGCTTAGCCACTACCGGTTCCGGCACGGCAAAAGGCGTGCAAAAACAAACCTTGGGGCAAGATCAGTTTCTGAAACTGCTGACCACGCAAATGACCCATCAGGACCCGATGAAGCCCATGGACAACGGCGAATTTCTCGGCCAAATGGCCCAGTTCAGCACGGTATCCGGCATTCAGGATCTCCAGGCTTCATTCAAGGATTTCGCCAGCTCGCTCAGCTCCGACCAAGCCCTGCAAGCCGCCGGCTTGGTTGGCCGCCATGTTTCGGCGCCCGCTAAGGAAGCATTGCTTGGCGCCGGCGGCACGGTATCCGGCGACTTCGAAATGCCCAGCAGTTCGCCGAATGTCAGTGTGAAGATCATAAACCCGCAGACTGGCGCCATCGTTAGAGAAATCGATATGGGCGCACAAGCGGCCGGCACTACCACCTTCGAATGGGACGGCAAGGATAGCAACACGCAACTCGCCGATCCGGGCGTCTACAAAATTCAAGCTGAAGCCAAAATTGACGGCGTCAATACGGTATTGGCCACCAACATTAAATCGCTGGTGAAAAGCGTGACGATGGGCGGCGGCAGCGGCGGTCTGCAAGTCAACCTCGACGGCGTCGGCACCGTAAAATTCAGTCAAATTAAACAAATCTTGTGAAGGAGAAGGCATCATGGCTTTTACAACAGCATTAAGCGGTTTAAACGCCGCATCCAACAACCTGGCCGTGACCGGCAACAATATTGCCAACGCCAACACTGTGGGCTTTAAAAAGTCACGCTCGGAATTCGCAGACGTTTATGCGTCCAGCCTGGGCGGCGTCAGCAACACCACGGCCGGCGCTGGCGTCAGAGTTGCCAACGTTGCCCAGCAATTCAATCAAGGCAGTTTGTCGTTCACCGACAACAATCTGGATTTGGCGATCAGCGGCGAAGGCTTCTTCACCATGGCCAAAAGCCCAACAGAAACCAATGACATTACTTATACGCGCTCCGGCGAATTCAAACTGGATAAGGACGGCTATCTGGTCAACAATCAGGGCAAATCGCTGATGGTCTACAAACCCAACGGCACTGCCGTCGCGGACGGTTTCAGCACCGGGGTAACACAACCGGTTCAGATCAATACCCTCACCGGCCTGCCCAGCGCCACAGACACCGTATCGCTGGCTGTGAATCTCAACGCCAACGAAACAGTTCCCAGCGTCACGCCGTTCGATCCGACCAATAACAACTCCTACAACTCGCAAACGTCAGTGACCGTTTACGATTCGCTGGGCTCACCGCATATTCTGACTACATACTATGTAAAAGGCGCCTCGACAGCCTCTACTACGGATTGGAGCGTTTATCACTATATGGCCGAACCGGCGACACCGACAGCCAGAACCTCGATCAATGCCGGCACCTACGGCACAGCAGTTGCCGCACCGGCCACCACGACTACACTGCCGACACCGGCTGTGATGACTTTTGACTCCTCCGGTAAATTACAAACCCCGGTATCTGGTCGGTTCGCCCTGAGTGACTACACCATATTGCCGGCAACCGGCGCGGCGCCGGTTAAGGTGGGTACCATGGACTTCTTCGGCTCCACCCAGGTTCAGGAAAAATTCAGCGTGAATACGATGACGCAAAACGGCTTACCGGCCGGACGCTTGACGGGCATTGATATTGACGATGAAGGGGTAATCTTTGCCCGTTTCAGTAACGGCGGCTCGCAAACCATGGGTAAAGTGGCTTTAACTCGGTTCGCCAATACCAACGGCTTGGCCAAAATCGGCGATACCGCCTGGGGGCAAAGCGCCAACTCCGGAGAACCGATTCCCGGTGAAGCCGGCGCGAATAACTTTGGTCAGATTCAGGCCGGCGCGTTGGAAAGCTCGAATGTCGAGTTGTCCGCGCAACTGGTCAATCTCATCGTTGCCCAACAGCATTACCAAGCCAATGCCCAGACCATCACTACGGAAAACAGCATCATGCAAACCATTCTGCAAATTCGGTAATTCATAGGAAACCGCCATGGACCGTAGCCTTTATATCGCGATGAACGGCGCCAAGCAGACCTTGCTGGCGCAAGGCGCCAACGCCAATAATCTGGCCAACGCTCAAACCACCGGCTTCAAAGCCGATTTCGAGCAATTCCGCGCGATGCCGGCTTTCGGTCCCGGCTACCCCTCAAGGGTTTATTCGATGACCGAACGCCCCGGTACCAACATGGCTAGCGGCAGCATCCACACCACTGGCCGCGACCTGGATGTCGCGATCAACGGCCAGGGCTGGATCGCGGTGCGGAATGCAGAAGGCCAGGAAGCCTATACCCGCGCCGGCGATCTTCGGCTAACCCCCGAAGGCTTATTGCAAAACGGCGCCGGACTCTCGGTGCTCGGCGAAGGCGGCGAACCGATCACCGTTCCGCCCGCTCAAAAGATGGAAATCGGCACCGACGGCACCATCTCCATCGTCCCGCAAGGCGTGAATGCCACCAACAGCGTCATTGTCGAGCGGATCAAACTGGTAAATCCTGACCCGGCCAATCTGGAAAAACGCGAAGACGGCTTAATGCACGCCAAGCAAGCCGGCGCCATCCCGCCAGACGCCACTGTCACGCTGATTCAAGGCTCGCTGGAATCCAGCAACGTCAATGCTTTGGCGGCAATGGTGGAAATGATAGAACTCTCTCGAAACTTCGAATTGCAATCCAAAGTCATGAAAAACATCGACGACACATCCGGCGCCAGCGCCAAGTTGATGCAAGTGGCATAGTTTCTGCTTTACTCCTGATAAGACAAAAAATTGTCAGATTAGGAGATTGTCATGACAGAACGAGCATTATGGGTCGCAAAATCCGGTTTGGATGCCCAACAAACCCGCATGGCGGTTATTTCCAATAACCTGGCCAACGTCAACACCACCGGCTTTAAGAAAGCCAGACCTATTTTCGCCGACTTGATGTATCAAAACGTCCGTCAGGCCGGCGCGCAGTCCACCCAAAACACCCAATTGCCTACCGGCTTACAGCTTGGTACCGGGGTACGCACGGTGGCTACCGAAAAACTGCACACCCAAGGCAATATTCTGCAAACCGGCAACTCGCTGGATATAGCGGTAAGCGGACGCGGGTTTATGCAGATTTTAATGCCCAACGGCGACATCAATTACACCCGCGACGGCTCGTTCAAAATGGATTCGACCGGTCAGGTGGTCACCTCCAACGGCATGCCGCTGGAACCGGCCATCACCATTCCGCAGGACGCGTTGAGCGTCACGGTCGGCCAGGACGGCACGGTCTCGGTAACCCAACCGGGCGCCGCGGCAGCCAATCAGGTAGGACAGATTCAGATTGCCGACTTCATCAACACCGCCGGTTTGGAACCGATTGGCGACAACCTGTTCCGCGAAACCGTCGCCAGCGGCGCACCGATCATCGGCGCGCCCGGCGAAAACGAGCTGGGCACTTTGATACAAGGCTCCCTGGAAACCTCGAACGTCAACGTCGTGGAAGAACTGGTCAACATGATAGAAACCCAGCGCGCTTACGAGATGAACTCCAAAGCCATTTCCACCACCGACCAAATGCTGTCCTTTGTCACGCAACAACTTTAATTTAGGACAAAGCTCATGACCAAATTCATCACACGGCAAGCAGGCGGCAAAATTTTGCTGGTAGCGGCAATCGCGTTAATGGCTGGCTGCGATACTTTGCCGAAACGCGACCCCGACTTCGCTCCGGTACAACCCGCCGACCTGCGCCCACCGCAACAAAGCAACGGCGCGATTTACCAGGCCGGCTACGACATGCGCTTATTCGAAGATCATGCCGCGCGCCGGGTTGGCGATATTTTGACCGTAACCTTCGACGAGAACACCAACGCCACCAAGCAAGCCAACTCCAAAGCCAGCAAGAACAGCGATATTCAAGCGTCGGGCAGCGCCCCCACGATTTTTGGTTTAGCCAGTTCCGCGCTGCTGGGTCACGATCTGGCAACATCCATTGACTACAGCATGGACCGCAGCACCGAAGGCAAAGGCGACGCCCGGCAAAGTAACCGATTGACCGGTGGCATCAGTGTCACCGTGGTCGACGTACTCCCGAACGGCAATCTGCGCGTACGCGGCGAAAAACGCGTCACGCTGAACGACGGCAGCGAATATATTCGCCTGTCTGGCATCGTGCGTCCGATCGACATCAATGTCGCCAACACCCTGCCCTCCAGCAAAGTGGCCGACGCTACCATCATGTATACCGGCGACGGCGCCTTGGCAGACAGTAACAAACCCGGCTGGATTTCCAGAGTATTGTCCAGCCCATGGTTTCCCTTCTAGCCTGAGCTGACGGAGAATGCAAATGAACAAAATATGTCTAATCGCCATGCTTTTGTTAGCGAACGCCGCCCAGGCGGAACGTATCAAAGACATTGCCTCTATCGCCGGCGTGCGCAGCAACCAATTGGTGGGCTACGGCCTGGTCACCGGTCTGGATAAATCCGGCGACAAAACCAAATTTACCGGCCAAAGCTTGCGCAGCATGATGGGCAAACTGGGCCTCACTTTACCTCCCGATACCGACCCCAAATCCAAAAACGTCGCGCTGGTCAGCGTTCACGCCGATCTGCCTGCTTTCGCCAAACCCGGTCAAAAAATTGACGTCACTGTATCGTCTATAGGCGACGCCAAAAGTCTGCGCGGCGGCTCGCTGTTGATGAGTCCGTTACGCGGTGCCGACGGCAATGTCTACGCGGTGGCGCAAGGCAATTTAGTGGTGGGTGGCCTCAGCGCCAGCGGCCAGGACGGTTCGAAAATTACCGTCAATAACCCGCTGGTGGGCCGAGTGCCTAACGGCGCCACGGTGGAACGCATCGTACCTAGCTCATTCGATCAAAGCGCTGACCTGGTTTTTAATTTGAATTCCTCGGATTTCACCACCGCACAGCGCATGGCAGACTCCATCAACAAGGCGCTGGGCGCCGAAACCGCGCAAGCCGTCGATGCCACCTCGGTCAGCGTCAGAGCACCGGTTAACCCCAACCAACGGGTGGGCTTTGCCTCGGTGATCGAAAACCTGGAATTGGCGCCCGACGATGCCCCAGCGAAAGTGATTGTCAATTCCCGCACTGGTACGGTCATTATCAACAGCAAAGTCAGAGTACAACCGGCAGCGGTTTCTCATGGCAGCTTGACCGTGACCATCAGCGAGAATCCACAAGTCAGCCAACCCAATCCATTATCGGGCGGCAGTACCGTAGTAACACCGCAATCCAACGTCTCGGTAAATGAAGATAAAAACCACATGTTTGTCTTCAACCCCGGCGTGTCGCTAGACGAGATCGTCCAAGCGGTAAACGGTGTCGGCGCCGGCCCAAGCGACTTGGTGGCCATTTTGGAAGCATTGAAATCCGCCGGCGCGCTTAGAGCCGAGTTGATAGTGATTTAAAGAACGCAACAAAGCAGTTGATTGCATGATTTATTGGAGATTCCCATGTTAAACGTAGACAGTGCTTCGGTGTATACCGACTTCAACGGCCTGGCGAAACTTAAACAAGGCGCCCGCGAGCAATCGCCCGAGGCGATCAAGGAAGTCGCCAAACAATTCGAGTCGGTGTTTCTAGGCATGGTCATGAAAAACATGCGTCAAGCTAAATTGGCCGACGGCATATTGGACAGCCAGCAAACCCAGTTTTATCAAGACATGTACGACCAACAAATGTCCGTGCATCTGGCCGGCAAACCCGGCATCGGTTTTGCCGATTTAATTGCCCAACAATTGTCGCCCAAACAAAACAAGGACGAAGAAAAAGACGAACAACTGTCCGCTAACGATTTCTTGAATCGCGCGGCCGGCACCGGCGCCAGCACTAACCCCGACAATCACCAGTCGCTGCGGACCGGCGAGGAAACCGAAGAGCAAATGCCGTTGGATGCCTCTGGCTTAAGTAGCCTGGAGCGCAGCTTGGCCCGCCTGGAACGTAGCCAGAAAGTCCTGGCCGACCAATGGCAAACCCTGGACGATAAAGTGCGCAACGATAGTGATCGGCCGCTGACTTCCAGGGACGAGTTCGTGAACCAACTACGGCCGCATGCCGAACAAGCCGCGCGCAGTCTGGGAGTGGATCCCAACGTGTTGTTGGCTCAAGCGGCACTGGAAACCGGCTGGGGCCAAGGCATGGTGAAAAATGCCCAAGGCGATAACAGCTTTAACTTGTTCAATATCAAAGCTGATAGGTCCTGGCAAGGCAAACAAGCCAAAACCATGACACTGGAATATGCCGGTGGTGTGGCCAAAAAAGAAATGGCCGGCTTCCGCGCTTACGAGTCCTACAAAGACAGCTTCGACGATTACGTGAACTTTATCAAAACCAATCCGCGTTACAGCGAAGCCTTGAAGAAAGCCGGCAACGCCGGACATTATTTACACGAACTACAACAAGCCGGTTATGCCACCGATCCGCGGTATGCCGAAAAAGTCATGACGATCTACCACAGCCAAACCGCGGCCCAGGTAGCAGCTCTAAAAAGCGCGGGTTAGGAGGCGAACATGGCCATTGGCATACTCGGCAATGCATTATCGGGACTGACCGCATTCCAGCGCTCGCTGGAAACCACCAGCAACAATATCAGTAACGCCAACACCGAAGGCTATAGCCGGCAACGCGTCGAACTGGCCACGCGCCCCGAGCAATTTACCGGCAACGGCTATATGGGCAACGGCGTCGAAGTTGCCAACATTACCCGCAGCTACGACCAGTTCATCAGTAATCAAGTCCGTTCCAGCACCGCCACGTTTCACGATATAGACAGTTTTTACACCTTGTCGTCGCAAATCGACAACATCACCGCCGACGAAACCACCGGTCTGGCGCCGGCCATGAAAAGCTTTTTCGATGCGATAGACAGCGTCGCCAACGACCCCAGCTCGGTGGCAGCCCGCCAGGTGATGCTGACCGAAGCCGAATCGCTGACCCAGCAGTTCAACACCATGAGCGCCCGCTTCAGCGACTTACGCAAACGCGTTAACGATAATGTGACCAGCTCGGTGCAGGAGCTGAATGGCTTTGCCAAAACCCTGGCCGAACTGAATGTGAAGATCGTCTCGGACATAGGCCGCTCGTCCGGCAAGCAATTACCCAATGAGCTAATGGATCAACGCGATCTATTGCTGACCAAAATTGCCGAAAAAGCCGACGTTACTTATATCAGCCAGGCCGACGGCTCATACAACGTGTTTATCGGTAAGGGCCAACCTTTGGTGCTGGGTAGCGCGGCTTCCACGCTGTCCGTGGTCGGCGACAGTAACGATGTCAATCAAAAGTTGATCATGCTGAATGGTCAGGATATTTCCAAACAGCTGTCCGGCGGCGAACTCTCCGGCAATCTGCGTTTTAGAGATCAAGTACTGGACCCCGCACAACAACAACTGGGTTTGCTGGCAACCGGTTTGGCCACCGAATTTAACAACATCCATAAAGCCGGCTACGACATCAACGGCACAACCAATGTGGCGTTTTTTGATTTGAATTCGCCGACTCCGCAAGTCAAAGCCACAGTCAGCGACAGCAGTTTGGTGGTTTCCAGCGCGTTTGTGGCACCGACATCGGCATCCGGCCTGGGCGCTTCCTATCGGCTGGACGTTACTGCGACCGTGCCGGCGGCCACGTTCAGCTTAACCAATTTAAGCGACAATACCACGACTGCCGGCTTAAGCGCCGCCACCCTGGCGACCACCGCCGCAACTAACGGTTTTAGTATCAGTTTTAGCGGCGGTTCGCTGACCATTGGCGACTCCTTCCAAATCAGTCCCAACTTTAACGCCGCCGCCAAAATCAAACTTAACTCGGCCATCACCAACCCAAGACAAATCGCGGCCGCCAGCGCCACCGGCCTACCCGGCGACAACAGTAATGCACTGAAATTGGCTAATCTGGAAACCCAGGCAAAAATGTTCGGCGGCAAAGCCAGCTTTACCCAAGTGTACGGGCAGATGATCTCTGATGTCGGTTCGCAAACCCATGCCGCTTCAGTTGGCCGCACCGCGCAGGAAACCCTGCTCAAGCAGGCTACCAGCGCCAAGGAGAGTGTATCCGGCGTCAACCTGGACGAAGAAGCGGCAAATCTCATCAATTTTCAAAATTCGTATCAGGCGGCTGCCAAAGCCGTTTCGGTGGCTAATTCATTGTTCGACACCCTGATCGGGGCATTCCGCTAGGAGATTATTATGCGCATTTCAACCTCATGGAATAATCAGCTCGGCCTGAATGCGATGTTGGATCAGCAATCCAAACTCAGCGAGACTCAGCTAAAACTATCCTCCGGTAAGAAATACCTGAGTCCCGCCGAAAATGCGGTGGCCGCCACCAGCATGATCGACCTGAATCACAATATTAAGGAAAATCAGCAATACCAAGTCAATATCGGCGCGGCGCGGCAAAGACTCGACCTGGAAGAGTCCGCACTGGACAATGCCGGCAGTGTATTGCATAGGATCAGGGAATTGACCGTGCAAGGCCTGAACGACAGCAATACCGCCACCAACCGCCAACAAATAGCAATGGAAATCGACGAACTGAACAAGCAATTGTTAAGCATCGCCAATACCAAAAATGCCAACGGCGAATATATTTTTTCCGGGTACAAAACCGACCAAGCCGCATTTACCGACACCCCCGCTTACGCCTACCAAGGTGACGCCAGCCAACGCAGTATCGCCATCGGCCCCAGCCGGCACGTCACCGAC
>NZ_JANIBL010000077.1 GCF_024505055.1 Methylomonas rosea | reverse complement strand
GGTGCAAAGCGCCATCGCCAGCAAGCGCCGCCGGCCCAGCGAGCCGGGCGACGTGGTCACCAGCATGCCGTGCAATATCATCGACGTTCTGGTCAAGGAAGGCCAAAAAGTCAACGCCGGGCAATCTCTGCTGGTCACAGAAGCCATGAAAATGGAAACCGAGATCACTGCACCGGTAGCCGGCATAGTCAAGGCAATTTATGTCGCAAAAGGTGACGCGGTTAACCCTAATGAAGTGTTGGTGGAAATTAATTAGGAGAAAAGACTAAAGGCGAAAGGTAAAATGGCGCGTTTGCCGTGAGGATGGCTTTTATATATTTCTAGCCGTTTACTTTGGCAAATGAATTCGCCACTACAATTATGGTGGCTGCTCGTCTTTTCAGATTTTCATCTTTCGCCTGATTACTTTGAATCCTAAACCCGTAACCGAAGAATCCATCCGCCACGCCGTCGAACTGTTACGGCAGGGCCAATTGGTCGCCTTTCCCACCGAAACCGTTTACGGACTGGGCGCGGATGCAGCCAACCCCGATGCGGTTGCCAAAATATTTGCCGCGAAAGGCCGGCCGGCCGATCATCCCTTGATCGTGCATATTGCCTGCGCCGCGCAAATTCACGATTGGGCTGAAGCCGTGCCGGAAACGGCATTACGGCTGGCCGAACACTTCTGGCCCGGCCCGTTAACGATGATATTGAACAAAAAATCGACCGTACCATCCGCCGTTACCGGCGGCCAGGATACGGTGGGCTTGCGGGTGCCGGCCAATCCGGTTGCTTTACAACTATTACAGGCCTTCGGCGGCGGGATCGCGGCGCCGTCGGCCAATCGCTTCGGCCATATCAGCCCCACGCAAGCCGAGCATGTCGCGGAAGAACTTGGCGATAGCGTGGGTTGCATCCTGGACGGCGGACCTTGTTCGGTGGGCGTGGAGTCGACCATCATCGACCTTAGCGACGGTATCCCCGCCATCCTCAGACCCGGCCGCATTACCCGTAGCCAACTGAAAGCGGTGCTGCAAACCGACGTACGCCTGTCGGCGCAAAGCAAGATCCGCGCACCCGGTATGATGGCGGTGCATTACGCACCCAATACCATGGCCTTGCTGTGCCCGGCCGACACCTTAATCACCATGACCGACGATTTGTGCGCGCAAGGCAAACACATCGGCATCCTGGCGTTTAGCGCCGAAATTGCCGAGATTCCCTGCCTGCATTTGCTGAGATTACCGGCCGATGCCGAACTTTACGAACCAGCCTTATACAGTTCGCTACGTGCCCTGGATAATCTGCAACTCGATACCATCTTGATCGAACAGCCGCCCGACAACGAAGCCTGGGCAGCCGTTAACGACCGCCTGAATAAAGCCACGGTTTAAGATGACCGACGAGGAATGGCTGCGGCATGCCATCCGTCTGGCGCAGCGCGCCGAAAGCCAAGGCGAGGTCCCGGTCGGCGCCGTGCTGGTGTACAACAACCGCTGCATCGCCGAAGGCTGGAATCAGCCCATCCAAAATAACGACCCCACCGCCCACGCCGAGATCATCGCGCTACGTAAAGCCGGCCAGATCTTAAACAATTATCGACTGATCGACACGACCCTCTATGTCACGCTGGAACCCTGCGTGATGTGCATGGGCGCCATCGCCCACGCCCGCGTCAAGCGTCTGGTATTCGGCGCCTACGATCCCAAACGCGGCGCAGTCTGCCACGCTCTGCAACTCAGCGACGCCGCCTTTTTAAATCATAGCGTGGAATGGACGGGGGGAATTCTGGAGGCGGATTGCGCGGAACTTCTCAGCGATTTTTTCAGGGCCAGACGCAATCAGTCGAAAGGTCGATAATTCATCCGGCCCGAGCAATCTGTTCTCTTTGCCTCTCTGATATCGTTTCAAACAGCTGCCTGCCGATTGCCTGGATCCGCTTGCAGTTATTGATGCGTTAAATACTCTGATAACAACCCTCTTAAATCTGTAATTACTTGACGAGCCGGCTTTTTTAATTGGTATGTACTAGCCGAAATCGCGGCGGTAAGTGTCGCAAGCTCTGCATTCGACAGCGATGTTACTTAATTTGCGCCGATTCTGAATGTTTATCCTCAGGCTCTTCGACTACGTTTTCTAAATGCCGATGAAACATAAAACGTTGTAGCGTACCGGTATACGTAACACCCGAATGGTAATCGTAAAGCTCCACTTCAGCTTCGTCCTCGGTTTGTAATTGCGCTTTTAGCTTGGCGCTTTCATGATGTTCCGCAATAGCAGCGCTTGTTAACCCCATACTCAAAACAGCAAATATGACGAGTTTTATTGTGTTGTTAACTCTTTTCATAATGATCACTCCTATCCAGTAGCAAAGGATCCAGGCGGTTTTGAGACTTTGTAAATTTACTATAGTTCCCAAATTCACGGCCTACTGACAGCAAGCGTGCCTTCCGGGCAAGCCGTCATCACATCAGTCTAACTCGCTTGAAATTTGATAGCCGCGCTACCATTTTGCCGAGGTAGCGGCGTATTGGAATCGAATGTCCAGCAATGCCGCCGTTTGCAATAGTTTTCATCCGTTCCCACGGTCCTAGATGGGAACCGACCAGCCGGAGGCCGACATGCAATATCAAAATCATCCCCATTCATCCGATGTATTCATTAAACGCGTGTTCGCCGTCGGCGCGGTGGCGGCTGTGCTGATACTGCTATGGCATTGGCAGCCGGGAACGCCGGCGACCGAATCCACCCCGGTCAGAACCATCGCGGCGCGAGGTGATTTGGCGGCGGACGAAAAGAGCACCATCGAATTGTTTGAAAAATCCCGCGACTCGGTGGTTTACATCACCACCGCCGAGCTGGTGCGCAATGTCTGGACCCGCGACGTGTTTTCGGTTCCCAAAGGCACCGGTTCGGGATTTATCTGGGACGAAGCCGGCCATGTGGTGACCAACTTCCACGTCATCGCCGGCGCCAATGAAGCCACGGTAAAACTGGCCGACGGCCGCGATTACAAGGCTGCGTTGGTCGGCGCCAGTCAAGTGCATGATATTGCGGTGCTGAAAATCGGTGTCGGCTTCAAACGGCCGCCGCCCGTGCCAGTCGGCACCAGCCGCGACTTAAAGGTCGGGCAAAAAGTATTCGCTATCGGTAACCCGTTCGGTCTGGACTGGACCTTGACCAGCGGCATCGTCTCCGCATTGGACCGCTCGCTGGGCGGCCAAGAGGGGCCGGCCGTCGAACATTTGATCCAAACCGATGCAGCCATTAATCCAGGCAACTCCGGCGGCCCGCTGCTGGATTCCGCCGGCCGGCTGATCGGTATCAATACTGCAATCTACAGCCCGAGCGGCGCCTCGGCCGGCATCGGTTTCGCGGTGCCGGTGGACACGGTGATGCGGGTCGTGCCGGAATTGATTAAACAAGGCAAATACATCCGTCCGGCCCTGGGCATCGAAATAGACCAGCAGATGAACGAGCAGTTGGCGGCCTTGACCGGCACGGCCGGCGTAGCGGTATTGCGGGTGCAGCCCGGTTCGGGGGCGGATAAAGCCGGTTTACAGGGTGTATCGATAACAGCGAACGGCGTGATACCGGGCGACATCATCGTCGCCATCAACGGCAAGGACACCGACTCGCTGTCAAAACTGTTCGCCCGCCTGGACGACCAGAAGGTCGGCGATATCGTGAAAGTCCGGGTGATCAACCAGGGCAAAGCGCGGGAAGTCGACGTGACCTTACAGCCGGGAAATTGATTTAGTCAGCCGCGTGGCGCCGATCTCGCCATTTCGGGATCGGCTGGTATGCTCGGAAACTACATTCCTCAAGCAGACCAAGCCATGCCGACCGCCAAATCACCCAGGCTGAACCCGAACAAATTGTTGCTGAGCAAATGGACCGCCGTTGCCCCGCAACACAAGGAAAAACACTTCATTGTCAGCAAGCTGTTGCTACCGGAAGACCCGAATGCACCGCTGGAGCTGATCGAGTTGGAGGCGGTGTTTAGCAAGCGGACGCAAATCATGCCGTGGCGGGATTTGCGCGATACCGAGACCTGGCGCCAGGGCTGGCATTAAGCGATGAGCTACCACCTGGTCTGGTTCAAGCGCGATCTGCGCGTGCACGACCATGCGCCGCTGTTACACGCCAGCCGCAACGGCCCGGTGCTGTGCGTGTTTATCATCGAACCCAGCCTGTGGGCAGCAGCCGATGCGGCCACGCAACACTACCTATTTTTACGCGAAAGCCTGTTTGATTTGGATGCCGTTTTGCGCAAACGCGGCGGCGGTTTACGCATCGAAGTGGGCGAGGCAGTGGACGTGCTGGAGCGGCTTTGGCAAGAATCCGCATTCCCAGCCTTGTATTCGCATCAGGAAACCGGTAACTGGCTGAGCTTTCAGCGCGATTTAGCGGTGCAACGCTGGTGCCGGGCGCGCAACTTAAAATGGCATGAATTTGCGCAGTTCGGCGTGGTGCGGCGCTTGAAAAATCGCGACTTGTGGAAAGTGCATTGGGAAGCGTTGATGGCCGAACCGTGCCTAGATCCACCCTCTTGTGATTGGATAGCGGCATCTGAACCGCTGATCTTGCCCGAGCCGCAATCTCTGGGGTTAATCCAACCCGATCCACCGCTGCGCCAAAAGGGTGGTCGCCGCCAAGGCATCGATACATTACGTGATTTTTTATTCGACCGTAGCGGTTCTTATCGCGGCGGCATCTCCTCGCCCTTATCCGCACCGACAGCCTGCTCTCGGCTGTCTGCGTATCTGGCCTTCGGCTGTTTGAGTCTGCGCGAGGTGGTGCAAGCCACCCGCCGCCAGCTCTATGCTTTACCTCGCGGCGATGCCCGTCGTGCCGGCTTGACGGCCTTCGTTAGCCGCTTGTATTGGCATTGCCATTTCATGCAAAAGCTGGAAAGCGAGCCGGAACTGGAATTTGCCAATCAGCATCGCGGCTATGACGGCTTGCGCGAAGCGGACTGGACCCCAGCGCATTTTCAGGCATTGACGGCCGGCCGCACGGGATGGCCGCTGGTCGACGCCTGCGTGGCCATGCTGAATCAAACCGGCTGGCTGAATTTCCGGATGCGGGCGATGCTGGTTTCGGTAGCCAGTTATCCGCTGTGGTTGCATTGGCAGCCGGTCGGCACGTGGCTGGCGCAGCAATTTCTGGATTATGAGCCGGGTATCCACTGGAGCCAGATGCAAATGCAGGCCGGCACCACCGGCATTAACACCACGCGGGTGTATAACCCGATCAAACAGGCCCGCGACCACGATCCTCAAGGCCATTTTGTAAGGCATTGGCTGCCGGCCTTGCGCCGGGTGCCGCCGGAATGGCTATTCGAGCCGTGGCGCATGCCGTTAAAACTGCAACAGCAATGCGGCGTGGTCGTCGATGTCGATATTGCCGCACCGCTGGTCGATCTTGAATGGGCCACCCGCCAAGCCAAGGCCCGTCTTTACCAGGTGCGTGGCCGCGCCGAGGTAAAAGCCGCCAAGGCCGCCATCGTTGAAAAACACGGCTCGCGTAAACTGCCCACTCGGCGCCGTAAAACTAAAGTCGAGGCCGGCGACTGGGTACAAACCCAGCTGGAGTTTTGATGCATCAAAAAGCCTTCTTACCCGCCAAACCCTGCGCCGTCTGCGGCCGCCCTTTCGTTTGGCGGAAAAAATGGGCCAAAGATTGGGATGCCGTGAAATATTGCTCGGAGCGTTGCCGCCGGCAGCGGGGCACGCTGGCGACAGCATGACCATCCTGCGTCTGATTCTGGGCGATCAGTTAAATCCACTCCACAGCTGGTTTGCGCAAACCGATAGCAAGGTGGTCTACACGCTGATGGAAATCCGCCAGGAAACCGATTATGTGCTGCACCATACGCAAAAAATCATCGGTATTTTCGCGGCAATGCGCGATTTTGCCGAGAGTTTGACGGCTCGGGGGCATCGTGTGCATTACCTGAAAATCGACGACAGCGATAATCGGCAATCGCTGACTACCAATCTGGATGGCTTGATCGCTGTATATGAGGCCCAGCATTTTGAGTACCAGTTCCCCGACGAATGGCGACTGGACCAGCAATTACGGGCCTATTGCCAAAACTTGGCTATCAGCAGCCAAGCTTGCGACAGCGAACATTTCTATAGCCAACGCGACGAAGCGGCGCAGCTATTCGGCGCGAAGGCACATTGGCTGATGGAAATGTTCTATCGGCGCATGCGCGTCAAACACAACGTATTACTGGAAGAGAACCAACGCCCGGTCGGCGGGCAATGGAATTTCGACCACGACAACCGCAAGACTTGGCCCGGCGTGCCGGCGGTGCCGGTTGACACTAGACCTCGCCACAATCATACCGCGCTATGGCAGGACATCGTCGCGGCCGGCGTCAACAGTTTTGGCACCGCGGACGCCGATGATTTCCGCTGGCCGCTGAATCGTGCAGAAGCCTTGCAGCAACTCGAAGCCTTCATCGCCGAAGGCCTGCCGCAGTTCGGCGATTTTCAGGATGCGATGAGCCGGCGCAGTTGGCGGCTGTTTCATTCACTATTGTCGTTTGCCCTGAATACCAAAATGCTCAATCCCCGCGAAGTGGTCGAACGGGCCGAACATGCATATCTCGAAGGCCACGCACCCCTGCCGGCCGCCGAAGGCTTCATTCGCCAGATTCTCGGTTGGCGCGAATACGTGCGCGGTGTTTACTGGGCAAAGATGCCGGCTTACGCCGCGCACAATTACTTCGACCATGACCGGCTTTTGCCATCCTGGTTCTGGACCGGCGAAACCCGGATGAATTGTCTGGCGGCGGCCATCGGCCAATCACTGCAATATGCCTATGCCCATCACATCCAACGACTGATGGTGATCGGTAATTTCGCACTATTGGCGGGCTTGGCCCCGGATGCGGTGCATCGCTGGTATCTGGGAGTGTATATCGACGCGTTCGAGTGGGTGGAATTACCCAACACGCTGGGTATGAGTCAGTTCGCCGACGGCGGCTTGCTGGCAACCAAGCCGTATGTGTCCAGCGCCGCTTACATCGACCGCATGAGCGATTATTGCAAAGGCTGCTTCTACGACAAAAAAGCCCGTACCGGTGACCGTGCCTGCCCGTTTAATGCTTTGTATTGGCATTTTTTTATGCGCCATCGCGACAAGCTGAGCCGCAACCCACGCCTGGGCATGGTGTACCGCAATCTGGATCGCTTTGCAGCTACCGAACGCGAGGCGATGACATTGCGCGCCGAAGAATTGCTGGTAGATTGGGAGAAAAACGGTATTTAAAGAGCGGAGTAATTTGGCTTGCGAAAAAACGGGCTGACCAACAACTCATAAGTGCTCTTCGTTTGGCCCACTTGGCAATCTGCCTAAAATTATTATTGACCTGGTTCAAAAATCAGCTAAGTTTTTGTTGTCAACAAATTTGATCTGTTTTTGGTGAAAATCTTATTGACATAACTCAATCCGTTCTGCGGATTCTCGGTTGGAAAATGACCGCTACATTCGTTGCCATCATAGGAGAGTATCATGCTGCACAGATGCAAATTACTGACAATTCCGACTGCCATTGCTGCATTGATGGGCATGAGCGGCTGTGTTGTCAATCCTGCAAATTCACAGGGGAGTTCTTATAACCACAACGGCCACAACGCCGCCCAAGAACTCAAAACCATATTGGTCTATGACTTAAAGAATAAAAACGTTTACCAGGCGGAAAGTGAATTACGTGATCGCGGATACAGTGAGTACGGACGGGAAGGTTCACATAGCTGGTGGTTTAACGAACAAAAAAAAGAGTGCTATGAATTCGAGGAAGAGAATAACAAGGTCCATAAAATCCATCTGAAAAGCACTAAAGATTGTGAAAACGCACCGGGCAATCATTACAGCCGGCACCATGATCACGGCGATACCTACAACAACAATTACGACAACAACCAACGCTACAATAACGGTAATAACAGTCACTTCGGGCAAACGCCAAGCTCCTTGTCCGATATGGTCGGCGCGCGGGCCGGGCAGGCTGAAGGTGAGTTATCCAGGCGCGGCTACCAATTCGCGCGCGCATCCACATCCGGCTATGGCCAAACCGACTTCTGGCGAGAAAACCACAGTGGGTCTTGCGTCTCCATCGTCACCAACGATGGCCGCTACCAGTCGATAGTTTATACGGCGGCGGATGCCTGCAACTAAATAAAAAAATTATAAGCTCACCTAACGCAATGTCTGCTGTAACTGGCGTTGACGGTTAATTGCCAAATCCACACTACGCTGACTGCATTCGTTAGCGGGCTACATGGTCACAACCGGGGAATCTGCTCATGCAAACTGCGGTTACGTTTCGGTTATTTTTGGTTAACGCCTGTCTGCTTCTTTTGTTGGCGGCTCATGACGTCTGCGCAATAGACATCCGCCGTGAACGCGTAACTTTTGGCGAGGGCAATAACGGTACTGTGATCGAAAACAGTGTCCGGGGCTCGGAAACCGTCGATTACATCCTTAACGCCAAGGCGGGGCAGCACATGATTGTGGGTTTAGAGACCAACAACGCCGGCAACCATTTCAACGTTACGGCGCCGGGAGCCAATTCCGCGATGTACCTCGGTTCGGTCGCGGGAAATACGTTCGAAGCCAAGCTGCCTGCCGATGGCGACTACAGCATTCGAGTATATTTGACCGGCAACGCGGCGCAGCGCAATGAAGTGGCCTCTTACAAACTGTCTTTGAATATTTTTGGCCCTGGATCAAGCGTTGTCGCGCCCGCCAAGGATTTTGCCGACGGCTTCGGCGGCGGGCCGGATTTCTGGGCGGTTACCGGCCTTAAGCCAGGCGACTCGTTAAATCTGCGCGAACATCACACGGCACAAAGTAAAGTCCTTAGCCGGTTATCGAACGATTTGGTACTGCGCAATCAGGGTTGCACGCTGGCGGGCGGAGCGCGCTGGTGCAAGGTGGAGACCACCGACGGCAACCAGCTCAGCGGCTGGGTCGCCGGGCGTTTCCTCCGAGAAACCGGCGCCCCTGGGCACGATGCCACGCTGTCATCGGATCAGGTCATCGGTAACGGCCAGCCTTTTCATGCCACCGGAGACGTTCCCTGCGCGTGGGAAAGCGGGCAGCCTACCCGAAACTGTCCGTTCGGGGTTATTCGCCAAGGTACCGGCCATGCCGTGGTATGGATCAAAAGGCATGGGCACGGCGAACGACGCATAGAGTTTGCGTCCGGCCAACCCGTTTCATCCGATGCCAATGCAGCATTGACTTTCGAACGTTCCGGCGATCTATTTTTGATTAGGATCGGTGGCGAAGAACGCTACGAAATTCCCGAAGCCTTGTTATCCGGAGGTTAAAACCTGCCACTTTGCCTGCTTTACCCACTATTTAGATTTCAACTCCAGCTATCGACTTAGGACCAAACCCAATTTAGGAATCGATCATGGCAAAACGTAAGCATACTGAAGCACAAATTAGCGCTAGTCTTTGGACTTTGCCTACTTTACTGATGACGGGCTGTTTAGCCGTGACTGGCTGCAATCAGACCACCAAACCGGAACCGACCGCCGAGCAATCACCGCAAACCACGGCCCAGCCGACCGCCCAGACCAAGAATTGGGGAATCGATACCCAAAATATTGCCAAGGACATTCAGCCAGGCGACGACTTTTACCGCTATGTCAATAAAGGCTGGCTGGATACGGCCAAAATTCCGCAAGGGCTATCCGGCGTAGAAGCTTTTACCGAACTCCGGTTAAGCACCGAGAAACAGATTGCCGCCATCATCCAAGAGGCGGTAAACAAAAATGCCCAGCCGGGTTCCAGCCAGCAGAAAATTGCCGACCTATACACCAGTTATCTCGATATCGCGGGACGCAATCAACGCGGAATTAGCAGTTTGAAAGCTGATCTGGATAACATTTTGTCGACCAACTCTCGCAGCGAATTGGCGGGCAAAATGGCTAAGCCGGCCTACGGTTCTTTGTTCGCGACGAGCCCTACTATCGACTCAGGTAATCCGCAAAAATATATCCTAGAGATCTTACAATCTGGCCTGGGTTTACCCAACCGCGATTATTATCTGAGAACCGGCGAACCGTTTGCCGGCCACCGCAAGGCCTACTTAAGTTATATAGAAGGCGCACTGCAACGCGCCGAGCTACCCAATGCCAAGCAGCGCGCCAAGGCTATCTTCGACTTTGAAATGAAGCTGGCGAAACATCACTGGTCTAGCGAGCAAAAGCGCGATCCAATCAAGCGCTATCACGTGATGAGTAAAGAGCAACTGATCGCCTATGCACCGGGCTTTGACTGGGCGGATTTTCTGGCGGGCGCCGGCTTTGGCGATGTAAATACCGTACAAGCAACCACCGATAGCGCGGTTAAAGGTATGGCGGCGGTCTATGCCAAAACGCCGGTTGGCACCTTGCGAGACTATGTGGCCTTTCATTATCTGAATAACCACGCCGGCATCTTGTCAGATGCTTGGGTCGATGCCGGTTTTGATCTGTTTTCCCGCCGCTTGCAGGGCATACCTCAGCCGCGACCGCTGGAAGAGCGGGCGGTAGAATTCGTCAACACCGTCTTGGGCGAACAAATCGGCAAGCTCTATGTAGCGCGCCACTTCCCTCCCGAATCCAAAGCCAAAACCCTGGAAATGGTTAGCTTTATCGTGGACGCCATGAAAGAGCATCTGCAGAAACTGGACTGGATGGATGAGATTACCCGCAAAGCGGCTTTGGAGAAGTTGGCGAGCTTTACCGTCCAGATCGGCTATCCCGAGCAATGGCACGACTACAGTACAGTGAAAATGACCAAAGATGATTTGGTGGGGAACATTCATGCAGTCTCCAAATGGAAGCGCGATGACGCCATTGCCCAACTCAGGGAACCGGTACGCCGCTGGGAGTGGGGGCACGACCCGCAGGAAATCAATGCCTTTTATTCGCCGGACCTGAATGAAATCGTGTTCCTGGCTGCCATTCTGCAACCGCCGTTTTTTAACCCTGAGGCCGATCCGGCGGTCAATTTCGGTGCCATCGGCGCAGTCATCGGTCACGAGATCAGTCACGGTTTCGATGACCAGGGCAGTCAATATGACGGTAGCGGCAGACTGCGCAACTGGTGGCAGAAAGCCTCACGGCAGAACTTCGAAGCCAAAACCAAACGCCTGGTGACCCAATACAACGCTTACGAACCCATCCAAGGCCTACATCTGAATGGTCAGTTGACCCTGGGCGAGAATATTGGCGACATGGGCGGCGTTTCCCTGGCCTACACGGCTTATCAAAAATATGCCGCCGCCCGTTATCCCAATGGTGAAGCGCCAGTATTGGATGGCTTTACCGGCAATCAGCGCTTTTTCCTGGGTTTCGCCCAGGTATGGCGAAACAAGGCCACCGACGACCTGGCGCGTATGTTGGCGATGATCGACGTGCACAGCCCCGGCCAATTCAGAACCAATGGCATTTTGCGCAATTTCGATCCTTGGTATGAGGCGTTTGGGGTGAGCAAAGAGCATGCATTGTATTTACCCAAAGAGGACAGGATCAGTATTTGGTAAGCCTACTCAATCTCAGCTTGGCTGCGGGAAGTTGCCGTCCATGGCACTGGATGCCCGCATCCCAGAGGACATGACGAATTTTTTGATTTACCTGAAGCCTCTTAATAATCAGGAGAATTTATGAACAAAGCTGTTATTACTGCCTTTATCTCCTGCCATGTAAGCTGCGGCAAGGTAATTTCATTAACTGATATTCGCAACTGAGCGGCAATTATTCGTATGTTTCGCACTTTATTTTGCCTTGTTTCCAGCTTTCTAATCACCTCAACGGCACTTGCTACGCCTTTTTGGGGCAACAGAAATTCTAGGTCCGTCGATACAGTGCCGGTGATGCTCAATCCCGGCGAATTTATTTGGAAGGGGGACGCGGCGTCGGCGGGGCCTATCGTGGTCTTGGTAAGCCTTGTCGAGCAAAAAGCCTACATATATCGCAACGGCATCGAGATTGGCCGTTCGACATTGGCGATTAAAACGTCCGCTCGGCAAGTCGGTACCCATGCATTCATTATGCAGGAGGGTAAAGGCACGAGATTTAGTCTACTTTTACAAAAAGCACCGGCACATCGTTGGTTGGCTGTTGGTATTCCCGGACACTTCAGTGAAGACAAACAACTCTTAAATTCGGCGCGTGCGGACAGTATTTTATTGCCCCCTCGCTTCGCCAACGCGCTTTATGACATTCTGACTCCCGGCACCACTCTGTTGATAACGGACGCACCGGTGCTTGAACAACAAACCACAGGACTCTCACTCAACATCATAAATGCCGATCAACCGGAATCGGGCCAATTGTAGTAACGCTATTACCGCTCTTGAGTAATTATAAAAACAAAGACTTAACCATCATCGATGAGGTCAACACATGAGAACAATATCAGCATTAACACCACTAGCCTGTACCTTACTAGTCATCACCCTGCCCGGCACTGCCGCCGCCAGTGAAGATGGCCTTATATTCGACGGCATCAACCGTTCGTCGTCATTCAAGAACTGGAATTTACGCGTGGGCGGTTGGGTTGATACCGGCGTGACTTACAACGCCAACGATCCGGAAGACAAATCCAACGGCCCCACGTCCTACGCCGATAGGGATTCCGAGCTGCAAATGAATCAATTGTATTTATTTGCCGAAAAGGCTGTCGATCGTAAAAAACATGCCTGGGATTTTGGCGGGCGCGTGGATTTCATGTTCGGTACCGATGCCTATAAGACCCAAGCTTACAATCACTGGGACTCAAGGCTGATCGATAGCGAAAACGAGCGTTTCTATGACATCGCCTTTCCGCAAGCTTACGCGGAAATCCTGGCGCCGATAGGCAATGGCCTGAGCATAAAAGCCGGTCACTTCTACACCATCGTCGGCAAAGAAGGCGTAATGGCGCCGAGTAACTTTTTCTACTCCAGAAATTACAGCTTTACCTGGGCAGGTCCGTTTACCCATAGCGGCGTACTGTTGAATTACCCTATCAACCAGAATTTCAGCATCGATTCCGGCGCCGTAATGGGTTGGGACAATATCACTCGCGATTCCGGGGCCTGGAATTATTTAGGCGGTGTCAGCTGGAAAAATGATTTAAGCACTACCTCGTCCAGTTTGCACATTGTGACCGGCCCTTACGATGACTCTAAATCGAGCAACCGCACCCGATACACGTTTTTGTTTAACCACGACTTTGCCCCGTTCCTGCATTACACCTTCCAGCAAGATTACGCCTTTCAAGACAACATGGCTCAACTGGGTGGCGGCACGGCGGATTGGTACGGTGTGAACAATTATTTGCTGTTTGATATAGACGACAAATTGGCGGCCGGCCTGCGCGCGGAATGGTTTCGCGATGCCGATGGCGTACGGGTGACGCAAAACACTCGCGGCGGTCCGTTGAATGGCGCCTCCAGTTATTATGCCCTGACCGGTGGCGTGAATTGGAAGCCGATGCAATGGGTCAATGTGCGTCCTGAAGTGCGTTACGACTGGGCTGACGGCGCCAGAGCCTTCGATAGCGGCAATCAGGGGGATCAATTTACCTTTTCAGCGGATGTCATTTTGCATTTTTGACAGCTGCGCATTGGCCGGTTGGCGCGACAGAAACCTGTCCAGTGTTCAGCAAGACGCTTGTCTTTAAAATCTTTAAAGTAATCTAACGTGAAACAACGGAGTATGCCGAAATGAAAAAAACAATAAGCACCTTATTCACCAGCGCCCTGTTAGTGGTCAGTTTAGTTGGCGCAGCGGGAGCGGCGACCAAACAAGTTCAGTTCGCAAAAGGCAAATCAGGTACCACTATCAGCGGCACGGTCAAAGGCGGTGAAGACATTGACCATGTGTTGCGAGCAAGTGCCGGACAAACCCTGAATGTTGATTTTAAAGCCGGCAAAGGTGCGGCATTTTTCAATGTAGTGCCGCCCGGCAGCACCTCTGAAGCCCTTTTTGTGGGGATGAATGAAGGCAACCATTATTCCGGCACGCTGCCCAAAGATGGCGATTACATTATTCGTGTGTATCTGAAGGGTGGCGCGAAAGACACTGGCAAGCCGGTGAAATACACGCTCAAAGTGGGTATTCCCGCCTCAGGTAAGACGGGTGGTGCGGCCGGTAAAGTGAGCGAAACCGGCGTAGCGGAAAAAGCCTGTCTGGATGCGGTTGCCAAACAAGTGGGCAAGGACAAAAGCCTTCTGAAGGTTAGCGACGTATTCTCATCGGAAGCAGGTATGGCGATTATGGTGCAAGTCCCCGACGCCACTGCGCCATGGAAATGCTTTTCTGATAAGAAAGGCAAGGTATCCGGGGTTGAATTCACCGGTTCGGAAGGCGCGTTGTAATCGCATCTGTTGCCGGGCATTTTGACGTTGTGCGACAGATCCCAATGCCGTTTAGTGAAGGATTAACCATTCGTCCCGAGCCTATCGAAGGCTGAATGGTTCTGCCGCCAGAAACTGCGGATAGATCATCCTCAACCTTGCCCGGCAACGCAGCGGCGTAACTGGTCGCGCGCGGCCAGTCCGTGTTGCCATTCAAGATGAATCACGGATTTGCCGTCGATAGCAATATCAAAAGATTGTTGGTCGGTCATATTATCCAATAGTGCCTGTATCGTCGGCACCGCCAGCACAATAGCGCCGACCTTGCCGTTTGGCGAGGCATAGTTGAAGGCGGTTACCGTTTGCGGCTGGCCGTCCGCTTGATCCAGCGTAACCTTGATGGTGCCGACCGCTTGAGGGCTGGGAATATACGGCCCCCAAAAAGTCATCAGCGCGCCTTTATAGTCGCCATCGGGGCCGGACAAGACCAGCGCGCCTTTCAGGTTGGTATACAGCGCGCTGCAACCTTCACCCGGACGTGGCGGTTGCCCGTTTTGCTGATATTGCCACATGCCATTGCCCATGGCTTTAAGTTCCGGGTCTTTGTTGAGCGCGGCGTGCAAGCGGTCATAGCCCATGGACATTGCTTCCAGCACCGAACTCATCGCACCGATACGCGTTTGCAAAGGATCGGCGCGTGGTGCCGGAGCTTCGGCATCTTCGGCGGATTCGTAGACATTGTTAATATTCTCTTCACAGACCGGCATCGCGGCGACGCCATGCGAACCGCCCGTGATGCCCAGCTGCACTTCGCCAGGCCCTGGTCCGTTGGGACAGATATAAGATGCTTGTGCGCCGGCCGGCCACCCGACCATAAGCATCCAAACCAAAGGCCAACCGGCAACAAGGTTCCGGGCAGCCAGCTTGCGAACTTGAGTTTTTAGGGTCATGAATACTCCGTAAGTTATGAGAAATATCGTCTCTCCCGCTCTCGTGGGAATCGGCGACCGGAAATTTCAGGGCCAAACTACTAGGCGACACCGCTCCCCGGTAACGGGCCTTGACGCAGTTCGGCCATCGCCTGAAACACGTAAGCCAACAACGGCTGATCGATAAACGTACCAAAGAACAGGTAGGGTTCGGCTTGATTCGCAGCACGAATTTTGGCATGCGTTTCCGGATTATCGCCGGCGTAGGCACGGAACAATTCCAGCCAAGTCCGCGCCAGCTGCTGCATCCGCGAATCGTTCGGCGGCGTGCCGTCTTCCCTGTGTTGGCGTATCGCGGCGATCAACGGCGGCCACTCGTCGGCGCGCTGGCCGTAGTGCTCGCGCATGAAGCTGAATTCATCCGGTGCCAGGTATTTTTCGTAGATCGTCAATTTGGTTTCGATGAATGCTTGCCGGATGTAAGCAACGAGTTCCGGCGTCACGCCGGTTTTAGCTTGTACCGTCGGTTCGCCGTACATCATCGCGTTGAGTTTCACCAGCAGCCGTGGATCGCCTTGGGTGTCGCGCTCTAACATGCCTATCCACTGCGTTGCCAACGCCTGGGCCTCGTCGCTGTCCGGCTCGATCCCGGCCCGCATTGCTTCATGCACCGCTTGAACCAGAGCCGCCCATTCGCCGGCGGTGGAGTTCTCATCTATATCCAGTAGCGGCAAGCGCTTCAGGTCGTTGGCAGAAAAATATTTGTCGTACATGGTCATCATCTCCAAAGTAGTTAGCCAATCGGCAAGCTCCGGCTCTTCTCCACGCATCAATTGCAGTTGCAGCCCGGACAAGCGGTCGCGCAATGCTTGGCTTTGCGCGATTTGTTGATCCAGGGCTTCAATCTGCCGTTCGACGATAGTCGCGAGATTCAGTCCGGGGTTTGCCAAAATGTTTCCGATATCGGCCAGCGACAAACCAAACCGTCGTAAGGCTTGAATTTGATGCAATCTGGAAATGTCGGCCCGGTTATACAGCCGGTAGCCGCTATCGGAACGCGCGGAAGGCTTAAGCAAACCGATGCTGTCGTAGTGATGCAAAGTACGGACCGTCAGCCCGCAACGTTTGGCAAGATCGCCCACTTTAAGCAACATGGCTTGGTTCCTTCGTTATGCGTGCCGCCAGCATAGAGCGTGACGTTGCGTCAGGGTCAAGGGCCGGTGTAGCATCCATCAGGAATAGTCAGAGGCAACCGCAGGCAACAACCTGCTAAGCAAGGCGTATAGGGCCACTGGGTCCAAAGGCTTATGCAAAACCAAGTACCCCTCCTGCTCGGCTTGCGCCAGGGCCGGCGAGTCGAATTCGCCGCTGATCATCGCCCCTGCGGCCTCCGGACAACGTTCCAGCAAGGCTTGCAACAACTCGAAACCGCTTTCGCCGGAGCGCAGGCGCTGGTCGCAAAAGATCGCCTGCGGCTCAAAGCCGCCATCAAGCAAGCCCAGCGCTTCATTAGCCGATGCCGCGCAAGCCGTCTCCACACCCCAGGCACTCAACAAAGCTTGCCAGGCGTTGCGCACTTGCGGTTCGTCGTCGATCACCAGGCAACGGCCACCCAACGTTTCGCCATGTTCGGCCAATAAGGTCTGCTCGCGCACTGCCGGCCGCTGCTCGGTGAGTGGCGCCGCGGCCGGCAATCGCAACCAGAAACGTGAGCCACGGCCTTCCCGGGAACTTAAACCCTGACTTGCCGCCATCAAATCCGCGCAACGCGCCACCACCGCCAAGCCCAAACCGTGACCGGCATTGTCGATACGCCAGGCATGTTCCGGCCGAAAGAATGGCGAATAGATGCGTTGCTGATCGTCTTCCGCAATGCCGACGCCGGTGTCCCACACCTCGAATTGCCAGTCGGTACCCCGACGTCGGACCGCCATCAACACGCCGCCGCTTTGCGTATAGCGCAAGGCATTTTGCATCAGGTTGATCATGGACTGGCGCAGCAACATGGCGTCGGCGGTGACTAACGCGCGGCCGCCGCTCAACCGCACTCTGAGATCGATTTGCCGAGAGCGGGCTTCTTCCCTAAACAGCGTGGCGACACCGCTCATCAACGGGTCCAGCGCCACGGTTTGCAGATTCACCGGCTGGGCGCCCAACTCGATTCTGGACAAATCCAGCAGCGAATTGAACATCTGCGTAATCGATTGCACGCTTTGTTGCAGATCTTGCAAAGCCGGCTGCAACGCCGGCTCCTGATTGCGCCGGGAAATGGATTCGATCAAAAAGCCCATGGCATGCACCGGCTGGCGCAAATCGTGGCTGGCGGTGGTGAGGAACTGGTTCTTGGCGCGTAAGGCCGCTTCGGCTTCATCCTTGGCAAGCCGATAATTTTCGGCCAACTTGGCGCTATCTTCTTCCAACTTTATCTGCTGCAAAAAAAAGCCGTGGGAAACCAAGGCTTGCCGGTCTAAAGTGAAAAGCATCACCCCCGACAGTGGCAGCACCAGTAGCCAATGATCCGGAAATGCCCAAGGTGCGATCGCCATGCAAGGCAACCAAGCCGCATTCGCGAAACGCCGATAGATACCCAAAACCGGCGACAGTTGCGAGGCATTGGCCGCTACGATGGCGGTGATGATGACGGCTTGCAGCAAGGTAAATTCAAAAGGCACTCTGCCCGCGGTAATCACGCCGGTGGCTGCCAGTCCCAGCCCATGTAAAACGGCAACTCGGGAAACAAGTGGCAGCCACTTGCCGAGAGCTTGTTCACTTGAGCATTGCTCACGGTCTTGGCGGTATTGGACATGCTGCAAGCGCACCGCCACTCCAGCCAAAAGATAAGACAAGGTCCAAAGCCACATACCATGAGGGTTCAATCCCAGGCTGTACTGCCAATAGCCGAAAGCCATTCCGGAAATCGGAACGGTGCTAATACCAGTAACCAAACGACCATAGCTCATATCCAACAGCCGAGTCTGACCATCGGCGCCAACATCCGCGAAAGCAATCTTGGGTTTTGTAGCCTTCACTCCAGCCTCCTGCCACGCAACCGGGTAATAACTTCTATTCGGTTTCGCGCACCCAGCCGCTCCAGAATACCGCTCACATGCTCCTTGACGGTTTGCTCGGATAAGGACAGGTTCAGGGCAATGCGCTTATTGGGTAAACCCTTTAACATCATTGCCAACACTTGGCCCTGGCGGGCGGTTAGCCCCAGTTCAGCAGCGGTGACCGGCAGTTCCTTATTCGGAAACTCGCGCCCGGCGAACTTTACGCCACCATGAAACCAACTATCGCCCTGCAAAAGCGCGGCAACGGCCCGGCCGAAAACCTCCGGCGATTCTTGTTTATGCAAAAAGCCGTCTGCCCCGGCTAGCCTTACCTTGTCCAGCACCGCCGCGTCGTCGTCGGCGCTGATGGCCAAGAGGCGTATGGTCGGGTAGCGCTGTTTCAATTCCGCCAGCAAGCCCAGTGACGCGCCGTCGGGCAACCAGAAATCCACCACGGCCAGCGACGGCGGGTTGACAGGATCAAGGGCGTCCCAGAATTCGGCGACGTCAGACACCGGCCGCGCCGCGGCAAATCCGCAATGGGAAAGCAAAAATTCCGCAATGCCGCTGGCCGACAACGGATGGTCGTCTATCACCAGCGCGCTAGTCCTGTTTATCACGCAAATAATCCCCGCTATGCTCGATAGCCGGCATCAGGCCGGCTTTACGGCTGTTGGTTTAGAACCCAATCAGACGCCCCAAAAACATGCAAAATAATTACATGTTAACAAACCTCCCCGGATTTCCAACACCCTACTCCGGTAGGGTTCCCTGTCTGCATCCGCCTTCCGATAATGCTGCCCAGCTTTAAAGCCGTTAGCCAGATTGCCGAGTATTTGGATCATTGGTTAATTCTACTTTGTCAGATTAGAAGGAAGTCTGTCATACCCGCCGGGAAGTGGGTATCCATGCCGGAATGACGACCTTCGGCAATGTGATGCCCGAAATCTGACAAAGTAGAATTAACCCGGCCCTTAAAGGCCCCGTTGCCGTCATTCCCGCGAAAGCGGGAGCGACGATAATTAAGGGCCGGGTTAATAAATAACTACTTTTGGAATAAAGTGTTTTGACCTTACTCTGTTTATAAAACAATCAATTAGAGCAGCGAATGACGAATATCCGGCAAATTACGATTTTTTACAAAGCATTTGATGCCATATCCATCACGTTCAGCAAATCAACAAAAAGGAAAAGTCGCTATGAAAACTAAGGTTCTATCGTTATCGGCTCTAGTTGTTTTAACAATGAGTGGGTGTGCCGGCACGACACCAATCAAGAATTTGGCATTACCACCGGTAAGCACAATCGAAGGAGCCGTCACCCAGCTCGATGCCAACGGTTTTACTCTATTAGACGATTCCGGCTCAATCTTTGTCAGAGCAAAGTTGCCAGACAATAAAAAATTAAACCTTTCTCTGGATGAAAAAGTGAAAGTGTATGGCAACCTGCAAAGTGGTCAGGAAAAAATATTTGATGGCTATGTTATCCGGAAAGCAACGGGGGAGCAGATTATTGCCAGTAATCCAACGCCTCACTTCGGTTTTATTATTCAGAGTTCCTTTAAATAATACCCAAGCCCGGCCGATCAAAATCCCTGCGATTTAGTGGATACGAGGTGCGGTGGATTCGTCCAACGAAAAGCTAAGGGGCGCAGCGCTTCACCTTGCGCCCCATGCTTGGTATTACGTCAGCATTTGCCGGCGGCTTTTAAGAGCGCATTGCAGCTTGCATTGTTGGTTTTTCCAATGTCGCTTGACCCCTTGGTAAAATCCGTGCACATGGCATCCGCGCCGCTGGCCATGCCCCATGTCGCGAATTTACCAAATCCTGACGGCTCCAAGATTTCGCATTTAAAAGTGGCGCCATCGTTAGTTTTAACCGTGTACTGCATGCCGTTATAACCAGCGGGCGCTTCCACAGCTTGTGCGTTGGTGATTTTAAAATTACCGGTCTCACGGCCGATAGCCATCGATATTTTGCTCTCTGCTTTGTCGCTTCCTTGAGCTGTAGTTTTATTAGCCGTTGTTGCGCAACCGGACAACGTCAACAAGAGCGTTACCGTCAGAAGTTTTTGTACCATTTTGATTCTCCACCGCTCCGAGACAAGGAAACGCAGGGCATAGGAGCGTGAAGATATGCCTAACGCATAGCTAATTGGCGGCACATTAGCGCCGTCCAAGGACCGAAGGGAGCGAATGTTATTGCTTGTCTTTCCGAAGGGCCGCCATGATTGCCGCATTTTTTCGCTCCTAAACACAGCGGCCGTTCGGTTATAGTCTTCTTACATCGTTGCCTTACTTGAGCGCTTGGCCAGACAGACAAAAGCAATAGCTAATCGTCAGTCCTGCGCGGGCAAGAGCCCAATTGCGGCAGTGGATTCGCTGCGTGGTCTAACGGCTCCCCGCTTCCGCGGCAATGACGACTACGGAGAAGTGGCTGCCAAGACCGTCTAGCGTCAGAACTAAGCACGCATGCGACACGAAACAAAACCCAGCAACACCGAACCAAACAACCAGATTGCGCCGGGTATTGGCACAGAAGTGACCGGATTTAATAGAAAGGCGCGCTGAACACCATTTGCGGCAATACCCACACCCACAATTTGCCCACTATTATTGACGTCGTAAGCTGTCATCAGCGTCCAGCCGAGACTTGCTGAAATCAGCGTATTCAGGTCGGTCATGACACCGTTGATGGTTACAAACGCTCGTTTCGCCCCGCCGGAATTATCGCCAAAATACCCAACTGCTTGACCGGTATTATTGATGCCAAATGCCTCGCTACTGTAGCCGGCCAGACCAATATCAATCATCTGATCGTCAACTGAGGTAATGAACGCGTGCTTTTCGTTGTTGGTTACATGGGATGTGCCGGCTACCTGGCCCGCGTCATTTATGGCATAGCCTGTACTGGTACCCCAGGCGAACGCGCCTAGATCCACCATTTGGCCGTTACGCGTGACAAAAGCGTGAGCACCATAAGATGTCTGACTTGCACCGGTTACCTGACCACTACTGTTGATCGCATTGCCCGCACTCCAGCTACCGCCGTTCAACGTACCCAAATCAGTCAAACTTCCATTGCCGGCAATAATGGCACGCTGATTTCCTTGGGTATTCCAGGCGCTGCCGACTATCTGCCCGGCGTCATTGATGCCACTGGCCACACTGGAAAAAGGACTGCCGCTGAAACCGCCGATTGTCTGGGTAACACCATTGCTGTGCACTATGCCGCGCCCCGCGGAATTGCCAACCACCACACCGCTTGAATTAAGCCCGGTAAGGCTGGAATATCTGGGCACAGACAGCATGCTTGCATTGTTATTTTTATAAACAAAGCTTTCACCACCCCCGGTAAAACCCAAAACATCCCCGGAATCATTAACAGAAACGGCTCCCGAGTTTATTGAGGTGTTCTCCGGCATTAGATCCACCAAGGTATACATAACACTGGCATGAGCCGGCAATACCGGCAGTATTAAGCCTAGTGCAAGGGATTTCAGATTGATTTTCATGGCAAATTCCTGTTTAAAATTGTCGGACCAATAGTGGACTTCGAAATACATGTTAACAAACCTGCCTAGCGTCCCAACACCCTACTCTGGTAGGGTTCCCTGCCTATTTGTAGGGGGCTAATAAAAACTGCGCGGCGGTTGTGTTGCGCGAGCGGTGACTCAAGATGCCCTGAGGGACAGAACCGTTCGGGCTCTGGGCGCGGGGAAAAACCAATTTACGATAGAAACCAGGTGGCCTAGGGATGACCGCTAATTCCGGGAAGCGTGTCCCGCACTTAAGACAGTTGTATTTCTAAGCCGCCTGTGCGGCGGCGGACAGTTCGGTGGTGCGATTGACCCGCGTCTTGCCTTTCTAAGCCGCCTGTGCGGCGGCGGACTGTTTCATAATCGCAGCAATTCAAA
>NZ_JANIBL010000076.1 GCF_024505055.1 Methylomonas rosea | reverse complement strand
TGCGCCGCTGGCGCTGAAACCGGTTGGGCTTGCGAGCCCGGCGCCGCAGCTTTCGCTGCGTCCTGTTGCTCGGCCAGTTTGGTGATTTCCGGGCTACTGCAAGTGTCCTTGTTGCAGGCCACCCCGGCTTTCGCAATCACTTCCCGGTTGACCTGTTCCAATTTGGCTTTCACCGCCGAGTCGGCTTGCCAGTAACCCTTGTTGATCGCCACCAGCATCCGGTCCACCATGGCCTGATAGGCCAGCAGGTTGTCGGCTTGCTCGAATTTCTTCTGGATATCGAGTTGGTATTTGTCCTCGACGTAGGTCTCGTACATCTGCTGCCATTTCTCGGCCCCGACCGCCTCCGGCACCGTCACCTGCCAGCCCCACAGGTTTTCCGCCACCATATTGATGAAGCGCGCCCCGGCGTAGCCTTCCTTCAACATGGATTCGATCCATTTCGGATTCAGGTAGCGGCTCTGCATTTCCCGGCCCTGGTAACGCTCCAGACTCATGGTCTTGGCGGCGGTCGGGTCGGCCAGATCGGCGACCAACACTTCCGGCGTCTTGCCGTTGACCTGCCTCGCCGCCATCGCCGTGCCGCCCAGATATTGGAAGAAGTCGTCGCCGTCCAACGAGGCGTAGACGTTGCTGGAACGGCTATGGATCACCGCGTCGGTGTCTTTCAAGGACAACTTGAACAAATCTACCGCCAGCGCCGCATCCTGGCTGGCCGCCTCGCCCCAATGCCCACGTCCATAAACGTGATGCATGCGGTTGAAGAACACGTCGGCCAGTTGTTTTTCGTCGCTCCAGGTGTTGGACAGCGGAATGGCTCTATCCAGATTGGTGCCGTAAGCCCCGGACGGCACGCTGAACATGCGGGCCGAGGCCATATCCAGGGCTTCCTCAGCTTTCAAACCGCGTTTCATCAGTTCGGCTTGAGTTTCCTGGATATGCCGACGCAACGGATTATCCGGCTCGTCCTGTTGCTGGGCCTTGGTTTCGGCTTGGTCCAGCAGTTTGATCACCGACGCGAACAAATCCCGATATAAACCGGACGGAATGATGGTGACGTCGACGCGCGGTCGGCCCAACTTGTCGCGGGCAATCACGTCCACGCCCTGGGTGCGGCCGCGTTCGTCCCAATGCGGTTTGACGCCAAGCAGATGCATGATCTCGGCTTCCATCACACCTTCGTGGCGCGAACTTTCCACGCCCCACAAATTGAACACCAAGCGTTCCGGATAATGGCCGTGTTGCTTTTTGAAGTCGGCGACCACTTGCTCGGCCAGCCGCGCACCTTCGTTGTAAACCGCTTCGCTGGGGATACGCGACGGATCGAAGCCGTACAAATCCTTGCCGGTCGGCAACGCGTCCGGGTTGCGCAATGGGTCGCCGCCGCTGCCGGCCGGAATGTAGCGGCCGGCCAGCGCATCGATCAGTGCGTTCATTTCGGCGTTGGCGCTATCGGCGATCAGCTTGGCGGTGGCCTGGATTTTTTGTTTCAGCGCCTCGCCTTTCAGCTTGGGATCGCGGGCGACGATGGCTTCGGCGAAACGCAATCTAGCGGTTTCGTCCGGCGCCTTGCCGAAGGTATGCAAGCCCATCGGTACTTTCTTCTCGCGGATTTCCTTCAGATAGTGTTCCAGCTCTTCCAACTGGTCGCCGGTTTCTGCACGCTCCATTTTCAGGTCTTTCAGCAGGCCTGCCTTGCCGGCAATCTGGTTGATCTCGTCCAGTCTAATCTTCGCCAATTGCTCGCTTTTTTGCGCGGCGACGTTGTAGTCGTCCAGCAAACCGGCCAATTTAGCCAATTCCGGATTCAGATCGGCTTTGTCCAGCGGCGGCGTCATGTGGGAAATAATCGTTGCCATCGCCCGCCGTTTGGCTTGCAAGGCTTCGCCGACGTCGTCCATGATGTAAGGGTAGATTTGCGGCACGTCGGCCATCAGGATCTCGCCGGGATCGGCGGCGGTGAAGCCGACTTCCTTACCGGACAGCCATTCGTGGGTGGCGTGGGTGCCCAAATGAATCATCGCGTTGGCGCCAAAGCCTTTTTGCAGCCACAGATAAAACGCGACGTATTGATGATGCGGCGGCATCGTCACGTCGTGATAGAGCTTTTTGACGTCCTGCTCCCAGCCGCGCGACGGCTGCGGTGCCAGCAATAAATTGCCGTATTGCAAGGCCGGCAGGATCAAAAAGCGTTTGCCGTTCGCATCGGTCCAGGCGCCGATTTTGCTGTCTTCCGGCTTGCCCCAGGCTTTCAGCATCGCAGCTTTAAAGGTCTCAGGCAGTGCGTCGAACCACTTTTTGTAATCAGCTATTGGCAACAACACCGCCCGGCCGCTGGCGGCGGCTTCGGCGATCGCGCCGGGCTCCCAGTTGCCCAGATTGATGCCGTGGTTTTTCACGGCGGCTTTTAACGCTTCGCCGTCGGTGGGTGCGTTACCCGATTGATAACCTTCTTTGCGCATGCGCTCCATGATCAGCAACAGCGATTCCGGCAGCACGTTCAAATACGACGCGCCGATGTTTTCCTTGCCGGGCGGATAGTTGTAATACAGCAAGGCGACTTTCTTGTCGGCGTTGGCGATGCGGCGCAATTTCGCCCAGTTGTCCAGGCGGTCGGCGTAGCGGGCGATTCGTTCCGGAATCGGCGTTTCACGGACGAAATCCTGGCCGGTGGTTTTATCGTGCATGGTTTCCTTGCTGGCGAGCACAGTGGGAGCGATTTCGCCGGCGAACTCCGGCAAGGCCACCTGCCAGGCGCGTTCCATCACATCCAGGCCGGTCGCCGATTGGCTCCATTGCGCCTGGCTTTGGCTGTTCAAGGCAATGCCGTTCAACACCGGCACGCCCAAACGGGTCAGGGTAGGCACGGTTTTCTCCGGGCTGGCACCGATTTTTAAAGCCAGCGCGGCGATGGCTTCAACGCGGGATTTGCCGTCGGCAGCTATCAACATTTTTTCCAGGGTTTTGTCGTAGGGATAACCGAACGCCGGTAACACGTTGTAGCCCTTGGCCTCCAGTTGTTCAGCCAGCATTTTTACCGTATCGGTTTGCCCGGATAGCGCAGAGGAGCGGTAGAACAATATTGCGATCCACGGCCGGCCGGCCTTATAGCCGGCATAAGCCTTTTGATAGCTGTCGAAATCGGCGAACAATCGTTTGCTGCGCACATCGAAGGCGCCGATGTCCGGTTGGGCTTGCGGTGGGGCAATCTGAGCCTGGATGTTTTTATACTTGGCGACGGCCACCCGGATCATGTTGGCGGCATTGTCTGCGCCGCCAGCCGACATATAGGCTTGCAGCTCTTTATCCAATTGCAGACCATAATCGGCAAAGTCTGCGTCATAACTCAAACCCACCGCGTACAGCTTGCCTCCTCGCGCGGCGATCTGTTTGAACATCTCTCCGCCCTCGCGCAGAATGCCGCGCCCGGTAATCTGCGCCAGTACCAGATCGGATTTTTGCAATGCAGCAGTATCGGCTTGCGCCAGCTTGGAGCTGGAATACACCCGAATTGCCACGTCTTTTGACAGCGGGTCGTTTTGCAGCTTGGCGGTGGCTTCTACGGCGGTTTGCGAATCCAGGTCGCCGAGGATCAGGCTCAGATTTATCGGCGTTTCGGCCGCCGCCAAACCGGTCGCCAACCACAGCAACGGGACCAGCAGCCAGGTCCAATATTTATTCCGGTACATAAACCACCTTGCCGTCGTTCAACCGATAGGCAGTACCCAAACGCTCACCGGAGCCGCTGAGTTTGTGGTCGGTGACTTTGGAAACCTTGATTTGCGAGCCTTTCTTGCTGACGATTTCCATGGTGCCGTCGGCGTTTTCCTTGGTCATCGTTACCGTCGACTCGGGGTTCATCAAATCCAGCATGTTGTAAGCCATGAATAGGGCCACCATCATGCTGACGATGAACACCACACTGGCATCGAACAGGTTGGCCACGCCGGCAATCGGGTCTTCCAACGGTTCACTGTTGCGATGCAGACTAGAGCGTCTCAGATAGCGCATGGCCGTCCTCCTCGATTGCCAGGTCTTGTACGTCCAATACCCGGCTGGCTGCCAGTTCCGCTTGATGACGCATCGCGGCGAAATCGGCGCGCAGCCATTGTTCGCGTACCAGCGCCACCAGATAGGTAATCACGCCGCAGCCCAAACCGGTGACGGTGGCGGTAAACGCGGTGACCATGCTGCCGGCCATGCTGGGAATATTGCCTTGTGCCAATGCCGCCAAGGAGATACCCATCGGTATCAAGGTACCCATCAAGCCCAAAGCCGGGCCGAGCTTGATCACGAAGCGCACCTGATCCAGCTTGATCAGCTGCCGCTGCTCGTGGGTTTGCAGCAACAGTTCCAGCTCCACATCTAGCGGTGCGGCGTTGGCTCGTTGTTGACTGCCCAGCGCGACGGCCAGATCCAGATTGAACAGGCGCACGCTGCGCGAGCCGGCCCTGCGCCGCTCCAACCATTCCTGCGCCAGCCGGCCGCATGTGTAGACTGAATAGGCGGCCAGCACGGTAACGATCAGCAATACCGGCAGGTATAGCGATGACGAGATCATGTACAGAATTTGTTCTAGCGTATGGGTGAGTTCCACGGCTTTCCTCCTCTATAAAATTGTTATTGTTTTATTAAAAAATCTTTTTATCTCAATCTCTTATCTGAAAATCAATTACCGCTTTACCGAAACGACAGGCAATAGCAATCCGTGGCTCGCATGAACCATTTTTTTCAGATAAGGATTAATCCGGCCAGTGTGGGCCGGGCTTACGGGGTTATAGCGGTTCAACAGACCCGCTGTTCGGTTGTACTTACAGCATGGTCCGCTCCACCAACCAGAATGCACCCATCAGGCTGACCGCAATCGAGCCGGCCTTTAGAAATTTCTCAGCAGTCTCGACTTTATTATTCAGCCACCAGATCATCGGCAAGACGATAGCGGCGACGGCAATTTGTCCGGTTTCTATGCCTAAGTTGAACGACAACAAAGGCAGCAAGATGCCGGTGTCGCCTGAAGAAATGTCCATTTCCTGCAACACCCCGGCAAAACCAAAACCGTGGATCAAACCAAAACCGAAAGTCAGCCAGTGCCGGCCCTTGGGATGATCGCCACGAATGATGTTTTCCACACCGACATAAATAATCGTCGCGGCGATGAAGGGCTCGACGAAACTGCTGGGCAGTTCGATCAAGTTAAGTCCCGCACACGCCAAGGTAATGGAATGGGCTATCGTGAAAAACGTAATTATCTTCAGAGCCGGCCAGAAGCTGTGGGTGACCGCCAGCAGCGCAAATAAAAACAACAGGTGATCGTAACCGGTGACGATATGCTCGACGCCCAGTTTAAAAAAATCGCCAAACGCCGCGAACGGAGCTTGGGGGGACTCCGCTGCCGCGGTGTTGGCGATTGGTAAACTGAGTTGATCGTCGTGTTTGCCCAGCATTTTCTCGGTAAGCGCTTTGCCGTTGGCATCTCTGACCGTCAAATACTGTTGGTGGCCGTCGGGCAGCAAAGCCAAAAACTTCGATTGCACCAACAAGGCGTTTTGCGGCTCTGCCGCATAGTGCAGTTCCACACGCGCATTATTTTGATCGTCAAAACTGACTTGCCCCGCTTCGCTTGGCAGAACATCCCGGCTATCGATATTCACGCGCAATTGCGCGGCCAGCAGTTTGGCAATACTGGGCTTGGCGGCTTCGCGCTCGGCGTCAGTCACCTCCGCATCCAAATCGCTGTCCATCGGCGCAAAGGCTTCGATGTCTTGCAAGGCAAAGGTCACCTTGGCGTCGATTTGCCCGGGTTTAATCGTCACATCCAGCGAGCTGAGGCCCGGTGGATGGGCGTAAACCCAGGCCGTTTGCAACATCAACCACACTGCAAGCAGGCCGATAGCGCCATGGCTTAAACCGTATCTCATCAGGCTATCCTTAAAAATTGACGGTGATGGTGCCGCGCACCATGCGCGGTTCTATCGGGTGTTTCAAGAGGCCTGCCCCGGCGACGCCGTTCGGATAGTTGTATTCGTAGTTGTAGGCAATATCGTTGCTTTGCGAACCCAGGATGTTGAAGATGTCGATCTCGAATTTGTATTGCTTTTGCTTGTAGCCCGCTCCCAGGTTAACGATGTTGGTGTCGCCGGCCCAAACCGCGCCGGATTCATCCAACGGTACGCTGCCGAAATGCCGAAAACGCAGGGTGCCGAACAAGCCGTTGGGCGCTTCGATCAAGGCGCCGGCGCTGATCACCCGCCCCACGGAGTTGGGGATGTATTTATTGGTGGCGCCGTCCGGGGCTTTGTTGAATTGCGCCGTGGTCAGCGCATAGTCTGCGTCCAGCGTCAGCCAATCGGTGGGTTTGTAGTAGTTGGTAAACTCGATACCGTAACGTTGCGATTTGCCGTTGACTTCGGTAGTACCGGCATCGCCGACGAACACCAACTCTTCGCTGGATTGCAGCCACCACAAGGCAAAGGTACTGTTCAAACCGGGGATGATATTCGTGCGGGCTCCAACTTCACCGCCGCGCGACCACGCCGCCGGACGAATCCTAGGGCTAACCGCATTGCCGTCTGGGTCGAAATCGGTGCCGGTCACCGGATGCACTTGCAGCGTGGTGCCGCGGGCATCGTTGGAATGGTAGCCGTAACCGATATTCGCGAAATATTCGGTGTTGTACCAGGGACCGACCACCAGACTCAGCTTCGGACTGATCATGGCCTTGCCGCGACTGCCGGAGTTGGCCGCATTGGTCTCGGCCGTGCCGCTACCGCTGGACAACACTTCGACATTATTGTTGATAAAGTCACCGCGCAAACCGGCGATGGTGCGAACTTTATCGTGCCAATGCGTGGTGTTTTTGAAATAGGTGCCCACGGTGGTCACGCCGACATTGCTCTTGCTGACAGTGTTGACGATTTGCCGAGCTTCGGTTTCGTACAAACCTAAGTCCATGATCTGGTCGTTGCGAAATTGCAGGCCGATGCTGTTGTCCATTTCAAAACCGAACAGCTTGTTGTAGCGGGTATGCTCGAAATGACCGCCGGTTTGCACCCGGCGCTCGGTTTGCAAAATCTGGTCGCCGCCGGCGCCGCGGGTAAAGCCGCTGAAGTTGGAAAACAGATTCAAGTCCGTATAAACCGCATAAATATTGGCGTCGTTTTTCCAGTTATCGCCCTGGTTCCAGAAGCTGCCGGACACGCTATAACGGTTGGTCTCGCCACCATCGGTGGGATCCATGCTGCCGTACAAACCAATGTCGCGATTATCGATGGACGCCTGCGGAATCTGATTGGTAGCGGTCCAGCTGTTGGTATAGGCCTTGCCGTTGATGGCCATGCCCCAGTCGCCGCGATCCAGTGTGTAGCGTAGCTGGCCGTTGAATTTCTTCGAATCTTCCGGCACTTCCCAGACGCCGTCGTACAAATTGAATTCGCCGGCATACAGCAAATCGCCGTCGCCAACTTTGCTGGAATTAGCCACCAGTGTTCGGTAATAATCGAAGGAACCGGCGGTAAATTTGGCGATACCTTGATCCAGTTTATCAATGCTGAACATTTTGGCGTAACCGGCTGCCGAGAAGTCGCCGACTTCCGCGTAATACGGCCCTTTACCGAACTCAACCTTTTTCACCAGCTCGGGAATGATGCTGTTGATGTCCATATAACCCTGACCATGGGCATGGGTGGTCATATTCATAGGGATGCCGTCCACATAAGTGGTGAAATCGGTGCCGTGATCCAGGTTAAAGCCGCGTAGAAAGTATTGATTGGCTTTGCCGGAACCGCTGTGCTGGGTGGCAACGGCACCCGGAATCACTTCCACCAGCTCGCCATTGCGCGATAGCGGGCGATTTTCGAACTGCTTTTGACTGACTTCGCCTTGCGAGGCAGAACCGGCAATCCCGATCAGATTTTTACCGCGGCCGTCTTCTTCCACTTCCACCGCGCCCAGTTCTTCGGTTTTTTCGACCTTAGCCTTGGCTTTGGCCGGTTTTTCGGTAGTATCGGACTGAGCCTGTTGTTCTAATTGCTCCGCGCCGGGTGCGGCCTGGAGGGTCGCGCAGCTTAGGCCCAAAATGATTTCCAGGGCGACAATCAAAGGTTTCTTTTTCATCATTGCGGTATACGGATTCATTTCAGCTCCTTTACTGACCGTTAACAGGTGTTAGCGCATAAAAGACAGGGGCACGGCGGACGTGGTTTAGGGTGTGCATTGCTTTCCTCATAAGTTGAATACTTCGTTGATTTTTATTGTTATGTTTGGAACGGGAATCGCTCGGTCGAGCGGTTTTACTGACATCGCAAACGGCAAGCTAATTCGGCTTACCGGAAGCACATGAACTCTGAAAATGCCGCCTGGAGACCTAGCGTCGGCGGTTAAGTAAGATAGAAATTTAGTGGGGCAAACAAAGCTGCCGCGAACGGATTGCCAGGTAAGATCTTGATTACGAACAGCGCAATCAGGCCTGAAGTGTTTGATCGTTTGGGTATGGAGATTGCCGCTATCAGATTGGGCAAATTTCGATTGAAGATCGGACTCTTCAATGAATGAATTCGGGGTGGTGCAGGAATTTTGGAACGCTTGCGGGGCTAAAACACTGGAAACGGGCGGCGAAGTGAGGCCGACGCCGTTGCTGAGCAGATGCTTGCCTGGGGTGTGGTTGACATCCCGATAGTAGTGCTTGAAATCCAATCCGGCATTGACCAGGTGATCGCCATCGAATATGGCCCTATCCCGGCAAATAGCCAGTCCCTGAGCAGGCTCGGTTTTGGCCAGCAGCTGATGGCTGTGAGGCTGATCATGATCAGCGCCATGCGCGGTGCTGATTAAAAACTTTAATTCACTGGAAGCACTGTGTGATTGGACAACGCTTAGCTGGTCTCGACAACATGTCGATTCGGCGTCGAGTATTCGCTGCCGGGAGAGCACGTTATCATCGCCAGTCCCTCCTGCAATCTGCATTGTCATCCAGAACGGCGCGGTGTACGGCAAACCTGAATCGTCGACCAGTTTGACAGACGCGTTCAATCGACCTTCATCGAGGGAATCGGCGGATTTAGCCAGTGCCGCATTGGCAAACATGGCGGTCAACAGACAGGTTGCACAGAATACCACCAGCTTGGCTACCAAGATGCCGGCGCCATGCAACAGCAAAGTCGCCAGCATGAAACCCAAGGTGTATGAAATCAGACTGGCAGAGGTGGATATTTCCTGGCCGTGCGCGTAACCGTGGAAAAACGCAAAAAACGCTACGATCAACACATTAACCTTGGCACTGAAACGCACCTTGCGGGTAATCAGGACGCTGAATACGGCGCACGATAACAGGATAATGCCTTCGACACTGGGCAGAGCAATTCCCGCCGCACCCGCCAAACCGCCAAGACTCATCACCCCAACGAAGGCCAGAGGCAACATCCAGATAGCCTGTCCACGTAATTGCGCAGCCCAGATACCCACGGCCAGCATCGTCACCAAGTGGTCCCATCCATTCAAGGGATGACTAAAGCCGTTGCTCCAGCCGATACTGTCGAAACCGACGATTTGCTTACCTAAAAACGCCAACAATAAAACCAACGGCAAGCCAAAAGACAGCAACCTACTCAGGTTACGTCTGGCAGCGGATTGTTTGTTAGCGAGGTTGGCTAGCATGGTGCAGTGGTGGATTAGGAATTCAGTCTTATTAAATGTCGGTTAAAAAAATAGCCAATAGAATTTGCGGAATTATGATACTGGTTTTTATGTGATGAACCTAAAACTTTCTTGCGCGTGGCCGGCAGACATAGCTGCTAAACGTGAGCACGCAAACTGCTTACGTCAAAGGATTTTCGAACCTTCAACACTAAGGCCTTGCTGCTTACTTATAGCGTTTTGCCATTTCGCTTAAAGGTTTGGCTTTAATTTTATCGGCATGCCCAGCGGAACCGAAGGCTTCGTAACGCGCCTGGCAAAGCGTCCGCATCGCGTCTCTGGCAGCCTGGTAAATCTTGCGCGCGTCCAACTCCGCGGCATTTTCCGGCTGGGCGATGAAGCGGCGAATCGCGCCGGTGGACGCCATGCGCAAGTCGGTATCGATATTGACTTTCCGCACCCCGTATTTAATGCCTTCCACAATTTCCGCAACCGGCACGCCATAGGTTTCTGCAATATTGCCACCGTATTCGTTGATGACTTGCAGCCAGTCTTGCGGTACCGAACTGGAGCCGTGCATGACAAAATGCATATTCGGCAGACGCTGTTGCAAGGTCTTTAAGCGGCTGATCACCAACACTTCGCCGGTGGGCGGCTTGCTGAATTTATACGCGCCATGACTGGTGCCGATGGCCACTGCCAACGCATCGATTTGAGTTTGTTCGACAAATTCTACCGCCTCGTCAGGATCGGTCAGCAAGCGGCTATGATCCGAATCCTGCTGATTTTCCAACGACCCCAGGCAACCGATTTCACCTTCCACCGACACGCCACAGGCATGCGCCATGTTCACAACACGGCTGGTCACCTCGACGTTGTAGTCAAAAGAAGCCGGGGTTTTCATGTCCTCCAGCAAAGAGCCATCCATCATCACCGAGCTAAAGCCGGATTGAATGGCCTGGGCACAGATGTCGGGCGATGGCGCGTGATCTCTGTGCATCACCACCGGAATATGCGGGTATTGCTCGACTGCAGCCAATATCAAATGGCGCAGAAACACCTCGCCGGCATAACGATTCGCACCGGCAGAGCCTTGCATGATCACCGGGCTGTCGCAGGCAGCGGCCGCTTGCATGATGGCCTGTACTTGCTCCATGTTGCTGATGTTGAAAGCCGGCACGGCAAAGCTGTGTTCCGCCGCATAATCCAAAAGTTGTCGTAATGATATTAAAGCCATGAACGGCTCTCCTTAGCTTGGTTTTATAAGATTCTATCTGGCGTCCGGCAGTATCTATTGCAATTCAAGACAAAGATTATGGATTCAGAAGTTTTCCGTGTCGCGGCGGATCAGCCGCTTGTTTAAAGCCTGCCGGCTGATACCCAGCAAACCGGCGGCGACGCCCTGATTGCCTTGGGCACGCTGTAATGCTTCGGCAATCAGCGCTTCTTCGGCTTCCTTCAGAGTCGGCAAGCGCTCCGGAAACTGGCCGGACAAAGCGGTCAGTCCGTCCATTGCGTCGCCATCAGCATTAAAGGGCGCTTGGTCGGCAATAGCCTCCTTGAAACTCTGCAAAGACAGCACTGCGCCCTGACTGCGGGCGACCGCATCGAACGCCATGCCTTCCAGCTCGCGGATATTGCCGGGGAACGCATAGTTATGCAACCACTGAAATAACGCCGGCGGCACGCTGGGTGCCGGTTTTCGCAAGCTGTCGGCAGCTTTTTCCACGAAATGCAGCGTCAGTTGCGGCAAGTCTTCCCGACGTTCGCGCAGCGGCGGCAGTTGGATGTGATGGGTCCGCAAGCGAAAATATAAATCCTTGCGAAAGGCGCCGAGCTCGACTTGCCGTCTGACATCGCAATGAGTGGCAACGATGATACGCGCCCGGCTTTGCCGAGGGCGATCCGCGCCTATCGGATAAAACGAGCCATCCTGCAATAAGCGCAACAGCTTGACCTGCGATGCGATACTCAAGTCGCCAATTTCATCCAGAAACAGCGTGCCCTCACCGGTACTGGCGATCAAACCGTCGCGAGCCCGTTCGGCGCCGGTGAACGAGCCCTTGGCATGGCCGAACAGCGTGTCGGAAAACAAGGTATCGTCCAGGCCGGCGACATTGACCGCCACCAACTCCCCCGGCCGTCCGGACAGACGATGCAAGGCGCGGGCAATCAACTCTTTGCCTGCCCCGGTTTCGCCGGTAATCAACACCGGCTGCGGGGAAGCGGCAATGGCTTCGATATAGCGGAATATCGCAAACATGGCCGGACTTTGCGTAACGATGTCGGCAAATCCGCCGGGTTCGTGCGGGCTGTTGGTTAACAGCCGGTCTTTCAGCGACAAAAACTCCGCGCGCAGCACCCTGCCCTCTACTGCCCGCCGCACCGCAGCCACCAGACAGTTTTGCTCCACCGGTTTCAGCAAATAATCGCTCGCGCCGCTGCGCATGCACTGCACCGCGATTTGCAAATCGTTTGTAGCGGTCATCATGATGACCGGGATTTCCGGATACTCGGCGGCAATCTGTTCTAACAATTCCCGGCCGGATAAATGCGGCATGGTCAGATCCAGCACTATTACACCGATGGGCTGGCTAGCTAGTAACGGCAACACCTTCCGGCTGTCGTCCAGCGTCAGCACCTCGGCGAAGCCGGCGCTACGCAGTACCAGACTAGCGCTGTGCAGCAATTGTGCTTCGTCGTCCACCAGCAGGATAGGCAAGCTGCCAAGGTCTTTACATTGCATGATTCGCTTCCATAGCTGGCACCGGATTTAGCGGAAAAATGACCCGGGCGCAGGTGCCTTGACCCGGCTCGGATGAAAAACTTAAGTGGCCACCCTGGGCGCGCAGCAAAGAGGCGCTGATCGCCAAACCCAGCCCGGTGCCGCCATTGGCCTGCTTCGTTGTAAAGAACGGATCGCATAGTTGCTCTATATGTTCGGTGGCTATGCCGATGCCTTCGTCGCGGACTTCCACACAGATCTGCCGGCCATCGTCTAGCAGTTTGGTGGCAACACTGACAGACTTCTGCGGGTCCGGAAGTGCTTCTAGCGCATTGATCAACAGATTAACCAGCACCTGTTCCACCTGCTGCGGATCGCCACGCAACATGGGTAAGGTTTCAGTAAAATCGGTTTTGAAGTGCAGAGTTTTTTGGTCTATCAAATGTTTCAATAAGCGCACCGCCCGTTCCACCACCTCATTGATGACAAAAGACACCTGGGCCTCCGAGCCTGGCGGGCGGGCATAATTTTTCAGTTCGGCGACGATGCGTTCGATACGTTTGGCACCATCTTTCACATCACGGATCAGCACCGCCGCGCTACTGCGCATTTCGCTGTAAGGCAAACCGCCCAACGAAAACTCACCGCTTGCTTGATAGCGATCTTCTAAAATATCCAGCGCGTCACTCCAAATATGAGCGAGCAAACCGGCGTTAAATAAAATCAGTTGATTGGGATTATTGATTTCGTGGGCGACGCCGGATACCAAGGTACCTAGGGCCGTCATTTTGTTGGCCTGAATTAACTGCAATTCTTGCTGCCGGGCAACCTCTTCCAAGTGTTTACGGGCGCTGATGTCGCGGATGATAGCGGTCAGATAGCGTTCGGTCCCACGCGTCCAAGTGGATAGCGACAATTCAACCGGAAACTCGCTGCTGTCCTGCCTTAAAGCTACCGAATCCAGCATCGGGCTATTAAGTCGATTTATCTCCCTCTCATCCCTGTGTTGTTCGAAAAAGTCTGGCGACGGGTTTGCCAGCAACTGCTGAAATGGTTGCCCCAACATCTGATTGGCCGCATACCCGAACATCAGTTGCGCCCCCTGGTTCCAGGAGACGACGTTGCCTTGCATGTCCACAGAAATAATCGCTTCATGCGCCGAGTCGGTAATGGCCCGCAGCCGGGCTTCACTTTCCCGCAACCAGGATTCAGCTTGCAAGCGTTCGTTGGTTTCTTCTTGCAAGTTGGCGTGCGCCCGGCGCAAAGCCAGCGTGTTAGCCCTGAGCAGCGCGAATTGATACAGCAAATAAACCAGCAGGACTACGGCGACCAGATATAGTGACAGTCGATAGATCTCCGCTTGCTTTTCGACCTTATCACTGTACTGGCGCAAGGCTTGTTGCAAATCATCGACCCGGCTGACGATAGGATGGGCGATGATTTGCCGTAATAGCGTATCCACCTTAGGCGATACGTCTATGATCAGCCGGCCGTGGGCGATCAGGACGCGATAGTCGTCAGTTAATGGTGCAAGGCCGGCCAACCGATCAAGCTCCTGCTGGATTTCGTTGGCTAATTCCGGCTGCGGACTGTCCATGAAACTGAACATCAAGCGCCATAAATTGCCCAGCTTTGCAGTGTCTGCGGGCTTCGCGGCGTTCCGCAAGGTTTTGCCTATCTCGTCGAAGGACATCACCGAATTGCGCAGCAAGGCATTGTCCGATTTGAGGTACTCGATTTGCACCAAGCTATCCTGGACAGTGGCGGTTAGCTGGTCCGCTAAATTACCCATTTGTTTTTCGGGGTCGGCACTTGCCGGTTGCAATTCGGTTTGCAAACTCTGCGATAACCGCAGCAGTTCCTGACCGGCTTTAGTTAGCGCATCGTAGTTGGCCAGCAGGCCGGCGCGGGCCAGCAAAATATCGCGCATCAATTCAGCATCGCGCAATTCGATGATGCGCAGCGTAGTTTGCAGGCGGTTACGCCTTTCCAGTTCCGGACTGGCGCTTTGTAGCCAGAGATAGGTCAAGGCCAGCAATAGACCGGCGACGATCAGCCTAGGTTGCCAGGAAATAACCGTCATGGCTTGGCTGTTTTGCTGACAACCAAAGCTTTGCCGGCGTATTCTCCGGTCAATGTCTTTAGAAATTTAACGATAGCATCGCGCTGCTTCGCCGCCAGCCGCTTGCCCAATTGATGCTCGGCCATCGTATCCACCGCCGCTTCCAGATTGGCCGCGCGGCCGTCGTGATAATACGGGGCGGTGACGGCGACGTTGCGTAAACTCGGCACCCGAAACACGCCCCGATCTCTGTCGTTGCCAGTCACGCTATAACGGCCTTCGTCCACCGCCCCCTGCCTGCCTTGCAGTGCGCCGAATATACCGAATTTCTGGAATAAATTGCCGCCCAGATTGATGCCCTGATGGCAGGCCACGCAACCCAGGGCATTGAATAATCGATAACCTTCTTGCTCGTCGCTATCGAGTAGGTTTGTTTCGCCGCGCAGAAAACGGTCGAAGCGGGCATTGGGCGTGATCAGACTGCGTTCGAAATGGCTCAAGGCATCGACCACGTTGGCTTTCGTCAATCCGTCCGGATAGATTCGGTTAAACGCATCGACATAATCCGGTACCGCACGCAGACGCTCGATCAACTCCGGCCATTTGGCGTTCATGATTTTCGGATTCAGCATAACTTTTTCGGTATGCGCTTCCAGCGTGGTCACTACGCCGTCCCAATTGAAAAAATAGTTGAAGGAGACATTGAACAAACTGGGGGTGTTGCGCAGGAGCGAAACACCGTCCGCCGATTCGGCGCGGACCTTGCCGTCCATGCCGCCGCTGTCTAGCGGATGACAACTGGCGCAAGAGCGCTGGCTTTGATCGGAGAGTTTGGGGTCGTGGAATAAGCGCTGCCCCAACACCACGCGCGGAGCATCCAAGTCCACCGTGAGCGGCAGCGGTGCCAGCGGTTCCGGCGTTTGCGCATGCACGGCAACCGATAAGGCAATACCCATGCATACCGCTAAAAAAAGCCCAGGAATACTTTTCTGCGTCATATTTACTGGTGTCGAAGCTTGGTTTACGAATCCGGTCTTCATTCTATCCTCGATTGAAATGGCGATACGCCTAAATTTCGCTGCGACTCCAATAGCTGGGAAACAGCTTCAATCCATTCCTTTGTTTGGATAAACGCAGATTGTTGGTTTGCGGCATTAACCCCATTGCCACGACCCTGCGACAAAAGTTGCCGTATTCACAACCCTGACAGCTGTTCTCTGTCGCAGATTACCTGGCCTCACATCCGCTGCAAGCAGTTTTTCCGCAACTTTCGTCGCACCCTCTCGCCAGCACAATCATGTCACAAAAAATCCTAATATACTGAATTTTAAACAATATTTATGGAAAACACTTTTGGCACGCTACTCGCATTGTTAGAGATAGAAGCTGTCAGCAGTTTCTTTATCCGAGATAAATTCTCAGCACTTTAACCATTTTAGGAGTATCCCCATGCAAACCAAATTAATCCCCATTCTGGCTATTTCCACACTATTCGCCGCCAACGCTGACGCCGCCGCCTTTTCGTTCAGCACCGGCGATTCGGATTACAGAATCGCCACCGGCGCACAAGCCGGCGGCACCAGCAAGGAAATAGAATCGGCCGACGATTTCGTGTTGACGCAACATACCCATCTAAATCAGGCCACGTTCACCGGTTTACTGGCCAACGGCGCCACGTTAGGCGACATCGCCAATGTCAATGTGGAAATCTATCGGGTATTTGGTAAGGATTCGGTGAATCCGCCATCCGGCCGCGTCCCAACCCGCGTCAACTCACCTTCAGACGTCGCTTTTTTGGGCCGCGAATCGGCCAGCAACTCGCTGAGTTACAGCGTCACTCTTTTAAATGGAAACGCCTCGGCCGCCAACTCGGTAATTAACGGCATCCATCCACTGCCCGATCAAACCACCGGCGGTGAAGGCGCAGTTTCCGGGCAGGAGGTCAGATTCGACATTAATTTTAACGACGCCATCTCACTGGCGGCCGACCATTACTTTTTCGTGCCGCAGGTGGAATTGAAAAACGGAAATTTCCTCTGGTTGTCGGCAGCCAAACCGATTGTCGGCGGCAGCGGCCCGTTCACCCCTGACCTGCAATCCTGGATACGCGACGAAAACCTGGACCCGGACTGGCTGAGAATCGGCACTGACATCGTTGGCGGCACCACCTTTAACCAAGCCTTCTCGGTATCCGGCGTTTCCGCGGTACCGCTACCCGGCGCCACATGGCTATTTCTAAGCGGCATGCTGGGTGTAATGGGTTTGGGTAAACGCCGAAAAGCTGCGGCGTAAATCATCCAGCGTTCCCTTCCTTCCTACCTGCCATGCCGTTGGCGATCATCTTGCTGGCGGCATGTTTTTTTGCCTATAAAGCTACTCAGCTGTTCCAAAAAGACGTTTATATATTTGCTTGCCACAACGTAAAAAAGCCGGCACTTGGCCGGCTTTTCTGATCAGAACCTCTTACTTTGAGAAGAAGCCGATCTCAGCGGGTGGTAACGGTTGCGGATTCAGGCTTACCGTGGATAGCCTGCTGACCGCGCTATTAAACAGATCAGGCAGAGGACCGGGTTTTGGCCCTTTCCAGAAACCTGGGTACGTGGTCCCGCACCAACCGCCGGCTACATTTTGCATCTCTTCAGCATTCAGCACTCTGAGACTTTGATTTAATTGAGCGTTCATTTGACTGGCTCCTTTGAAATATCGAAAAATTCCAACCTGCAGAAAGGTGGCCCAAACCGCGAGTCGGACCGATCAGCCTTGAGACCGATCTTTAAGACAGGGCGATTCAACTTGCTATTGCTCGTGACCAGAAAAGTCCATTTTCTGCCCAGAGCCAGAAAGTAACGTGTCTTTCTCTCCGACCGGCGACGAACGACTATCAGTCCTGTCACCAATCCCAGTGATCCGCCGGCGTAGTCACTGTACGACTGCCGCGCCCTTAAATCTGTGGAAAAATACCTGCTGCCGCCGGCAATAGTCCCTAGCGCCTGAATTACCCTGCTCCAACCATAATTTCGAAAGCTTTAGGTTCGTCGAGTATCCTTGATACGATTGCTCTGAGGCGGTGCAAGCACCTAAAAACACACAGGAGAAAACTATGCAGCGGTTTATTTTCGGATTACTGATAAGCATTGCAGCAGCCACCGCCAACGCCCTGCCGCCACCGGAGGCGAGATCGTTGCCATTGGAAGAGATAAGCCTGGAGCACATCAATATTCAAGGTCAAATCCAAACCTGGCGCTTACACAAGGTGTGTATCGACGGCCAAGCCTATCTGCTGATTACCGGCACCACCGGGCCGGGCGGCATCTCGGCAGCGTATAAGGACGGCAAACCGGAGCAATGTCAGCTACGGCCCGCAGGAAAATAACATTGCCCATCCTGAGCACTAACTCTGCTAAGGCTGCGATCACCTGCATGGTCATCTTGCCGGCAGAACTGATCAGATCAACCCCGCCTAACACCCGACAATGAACAACACTTCGGAATCAGACGTGGTTCTGACATCTATGGCGCTGCGACCGAGACGATCCAATTTGGTCACTACCAACCCATTGACTCCACTTCACTGGCCGCTGATGTCCATCGAACTGATAATCTGACCAAAAGCCTCGACTTGCTCCCAGTCAGTAAACTCAAGCACTGCTGAAGGATCAGTTGGCCCTTTACTCATCCACATGATCAGGCGAATCAGGGACCGGTCAAACATGTTGTAGCTGGGATAATCTATTTTTCCGGCAAATACCGCCAACTGTTTGGGTTTCCAGTGAATCCGCTTTAGAAATTTCCTCAAGTAAGGATTGGAATCGGGCGTTTGTTTTCCCGGTTTTCTAGCCACCACATTGACAGAGAAAAAGGCATTGGGCTTGCTTTCCAAGACGGACTGATTACGTTCGATGAAGGCTAGAACTTGGGGATTATGACGGCCATAGTGAATACTGGCACCAATGACGATTTTAGCGCTGGTCTGCAAATTCACTCGATCAGCTTCTTCAATCGAAACCAGCGTCACTGGTTGAGTATGCCGTTCGATAACGGATTGCAGGCGTTGACAGATTTTCAAGGTTTGTCCATCGCGGCTGGAATAGATGATCAAGATGTTCGACATAGGCTTTGATTAATACCAAATTATTCTGTTTTAACCGCTAAGCGTAGCTTGCCAAGGTTTGGCTTAATACGGTGCGGTTGCCGGCCAAGACGGCAGGATAGGCATTTTAGGGTAGATATTGGCTCAATTGCCAAATCACTCGGGCAAAACCCATTTTGTTGTTCATCTGGACCCAATCTAACGCTTTACGATATTTCTTGATTTCGCCTTGGCTTTACTCGACTATTGGGCCAAACTTTTCACTCACCTTGGCTTAGCAATAACAACCCCGCACGGACAGCGTGACAAAAAAAGGACTCAGCGAAGCCGACATCTGCGCCAAATTTATCACACCTTGCCTGATTCAATCGGGCTGGGACGAGGCAACACAAATCCGGCGGGAAGTGACTTTCACCAAGGGCCGTATCATCGTTCGTGGCCGACTAGTCACCCGTGGTAAAGCCAAGCGCGCCGACTATGTGCTGTATTACCAGCATATTCCCATCGCAATTATTGAAGCCAAAGACAACAACCACGCCTTTAGCGACGGTATGCAGCAAGCCCTGGACTATGCCGCGACCTTGAATGTGCCGTTTGTATTCTCCAGCAATGGCGACGGCTTTTGCTTTCACGACAAAACCGGCCAATCCGACCCGTTAGAACAAATCCTCGCGCCCGACCAGTTCCCCAGTCCTGCCAAGCTCTGGCAACAGTATCTTCACTGGAAGCACATCGACCCGCAGCAAGAGGACATTATCCTCGAACCTTATTACGACGATGGCTGCGGCAAGGAACCACGCTATTACCAACGCAATGCCATCAATGCCACTATCGAAGCCATCGCCAAAGGCCGGGACCGAGTGCTGTTGGTGATGGCGACCGGCACCGGCAAAACCTATACCGCCTTCCAAATTATCTGGCGCTTGTGGAAATCCGACTGGCACAAAGGCCGACAAAAGCGCGTCCTGTTTCTGGCTGACCGCAATATTCTGGTCAACCAAACCATGGTCAATGACTTTCGACCGTTTGGTGAAGCCATGGCCAAACTCAGCACCAACGCCAAAACCATTGAACGCGATGACGGCACCTTCGTTGAGTTAACGACAGCGGTAGACAATAAACGCCGCATCAACACCGCCTATGAAATCTACCTCGGCCTCTACCAAGCGTTAACTGGCCCCGAAGATCGGCAAAAGATTTACCGCGAGCTATCACCCGATTTTTTCGACCTGATCATCGTCGACGAATGCCATCGCGGCAGCGCTGCCGAAGACTCGGCCTGGCGGGAGATTCTGGAACACTTCAAATCCGCTACTCAGATCGGCCTCACCGCCACGCCCAAGGAAACTGAATACGTTTCCAACATCCACTATTTCGGCGAACCGGTTTACACCTACTCGCTCAAGCAAGGCATCAGCGACGGCTTTCTGGCTCCGTACAAAGTCATCAAAGTGCATCTGGACATCGATGTCGAAGGCTACCGCCCCAAAAAAGGCGAAGTCGATAAACGCGGCCTCGCCATCGACGACCGCATCTACAACATCAAGGATTTTGACCGCAACATCATCATCGATAGCCGCACCCAGCGTGTCGCCAAATGGATTTCCGATTACCTCAAGCAAAGTGGCGACCGTTACCAAAAAACCATCGTCTTCTGTGTCGATACCGAACACGCCGTTTTACTCCGCCAGGCATTGATTCTGGAAAACCAGGATGAGGTGTTAAAAAACGAACGCTACATCATGCGCATCACCGGCGACGATGGCGCCGGCATCGCCCAACTGGATAACTTCATCGACCCGGAATCCACATACCCGGTCATCGTCACCACTTCGCGCCTGCTATCGACTGGTGTGGATGCCCAGACCTGCAAACTAATCGTCATCGACCGCCCGGTCGGCTCCATGACCGAGTTCAAGCAAATCCTCGGACGCGGCACCCGTTTATATGAAGATCTGAAAAAATACTACTTCACCCTGGTCGATTTTCGCCAAGCTTCAGCTCACTTTGCCGACAAGGATTTTGACGGTGAACCGGTACAAATCTACGAACCCGACGAAGACGATTCCGTTCTGCCCCTGATGATATTCCGCCAGCGGTTGATCCTGACGAGCGCATCCCGGATAAACCGGACGAGGATGAAGAAATTCTGGTCGACCCACCCAGTGTCACCATCGATCCACCAGACATCAACGAGCCACCGCCCAAATACCACGTCAAAGGCAAACCTGTCAGCGTTCTCAAAGAGCGCATCGAATACCTGGACGAGAACGGCAAGCTGATTACCGAATCCCTGCGCGACTTTTCCCGCAAAGCCATTCGCGCCCACTTCGCCAGTCTGGATCAGTTTTTAAAACGCTGGAAATCCACCGAGCGCAAAGAAGCCATCATCGACGAGTTGGCCGAAGAAGGCTTGCTACTCGAACCCTTATTAGAAGAAGTCGGCAAAGACCTGGATCCCTTCGACCTGATCTGCCACATCGCCTTCGATCAGCCACCGCTGACTCGCCGCGAACGCGCCAACAATGTCAAAAAGCGCGACGTGTTTACCAAATACAGCGATCAAGCCCGCGCCGTGTTGGAAGCCTTGCTGGATAAATATCAAGATGAAGGCGTCGTCACCGGCCTGGATAATGTCAAAATATTGGAAATTGCCCCCTTTAATACCATGGGAATGCCGATCCAACTGATCAAACAATTCGGCGGCAAAGCCCATTTCGAACAAGCCGTCCACGAGCTACAAGCCGCACTCTACGAGGAAGTCGCCTAACCCATGTCCGCCAGAAACACCGTTAAATCCATTCAAGACATCATGCGCCAGGACGTTGGCGTCGATGGTGATGCCCAACGCCTCTCGCAACTGTGCTGGATGTTTTTTTTAAAAATCATCGACGACCAGGATCAGCAACTGGAACTCATGCAGGACGATTACCAGTCGCCGATTCCTGAACAATTTCAATGGCGCAACTGGGCCGCCGATCCGGAAGGCATCACCGGTGAGGCCTTGATGGCCTTCATCAATACCGAGCTGTTCCCGGCCCTGAAAGATTTACTGGTGTTCGGCAAACAAGCCAACCGAATCCGCGTGGTGAAAAGCGTGTTCGAGGATGCCTACAACTACATGAAGTCCGGCCAATTGATGCGTCAGGTTATTAACAAAATCAGCGGCGTCGATTTCAATGACCTGGCCGAACGCAAACACTTCGGCGACATCTACGAACAACTGCTAAACGACCTGCAAAGCGCCGGTAATGCCGGCGAGTATTACACCCCGCGCGCCGTCACCGCCTTTATGGTCGACCGCATCGACCCCAAACCCGGCGAAATTCTGTTCGATCCCAGTTGCGGCACCGGTGGCTTTCTGACCTGCTCGATTCGCCACATGCGCGACCGCTACGTCAAAAAGGTCGAAGACGAACAAGCCCTGCAAGTCAGCCTGCGCGCCGTCGAGAAAAAGCAGCTGCCGCACATGCTCTGCGTCACCAACATGCTGCTGCACGGCATAGAAGACCCCAGCTTTGTACGTCACGACAACACCCTGGCCAAACCTTACATCAGTTACGGCCAGACCGACCGCGTCGACATCATCCTCACCAATCCGCCGTTCGGTGGCCGCGAAGAAGATGGCATCGAATCCAACTTCCCGGCCCAGTTCCGTACCAAGGAAACCGCCGACCTGTTCCTGGCCTTGTTCATCCGCCTGCTCAAGTCCGGCGGTCGTGCCGCCATCGTCTTACCCGACGGCTCGCTATTCGGCGAAGGTGTCAAAACCCGTCTGAAAGAACATCTGCTGGAAGAGTGCAACCTACACACCATCGTCCGTCTGCCCAACAGCGTCTTCAAGCCTTACGCCAGCATCGGCACCAACCTGCTGTTCTTCGAAAAAGGCCAGCCCACTCAAGACGTCTGGTTCTATGAACACCAAGTGCCAGCCACCCAAAAAGCCTATTCCATGACCAAGCCCATCCGCGTCGAACACCTGCAAGGCTGTGTTGATTGGTGGGGCGGTGCGGAACGCCAAGGACGCCAGGAAACCGAGCAAGCCTGGAAAGTCAGCATCGATGACATCAAAGCCCGCAACTACAACCTGGACTATAAAAACCCGCATAGCGTGGCTGCCGACCACGGCGATCCGGCAGAACTGTTAGCCAAGCTGGAACAAGACGAACAAACGGTTGCCGATTTGCGTGATCAGTTGAAAAGCATTCTGGCCGAAGCCTTGCTGCGCTAGAATCAACGCACATTGCCACCGGACATAGGAAACACCCATGCATCCCGCCATCCAACAATACCAGCCAGCCATCGCCGAATTGTGTCGGCGTTACCACGTGCGTCGGCTGGACGTATTCGGGTCTGCCGCGCGCGGTAGCGATTTCGATCCAGCCTCCAGCGATGCCGATTTTTTAGTGGAATTTGCCAACGAAGCGCAAGCACCTTCCTTACAAACCTTTTTTGGCTTACGTCAGGAACTAGCCGAACTGATTGGTCGCGAGGTGGATTTGGCCGAAGCCTCCGCCCTGAAAAATCCCTGCGTCCTCGCTAGTATCGAACAAAGCCGCGAGTTGGTTTATGCAGCGTGACGCCCGGGCTTTTCTGTGGGATGCCCACGCCGCCGCAGAAGCCATTCTGGAGTTTGTCGCCGGCAAAACCTATACCGATTACGCCAACGACCGCCTGCTGCGTTCTGCGGTAGAACGACAGTTCGAAATCATCGGTGAAGCCCCCAACCAACTCTGTAAGCTCGAACCGCATTGGGCCCAGCGCATCCCGGATGTGCCGCAAATCGTCGCCTTTCGTAATTTGCTGATCCACGGTTATGCCTCGGTCAATGACATGACGGTATGGCACACCATTGAGGCCTCGCTGCCCAATCTCTATGACACCATCGCTCATTTACTGGATGAGGCCGGCGCGCCTTGACATGAATAAAACCTCCCCCGCCACCAGCGATTTCAGCGAAATCACCCAACTCATTGTCAGCGCCCGCCAACGCGCCGTGCAGGCGGTCAACACCGCCTTGATCGACCTGTACCGGCAAGTCGGCCAAATCATCAGCCACAAGATTGCCGCCGCCGAATGGGGCGATGCCGTGGTGTCACAGCTAGCCGCTCATCTGGCCCAGACCCAGCCAGGTTTGCGCGGCTTTACCCCTGCCAACCACTGATGAATAGCTATGTTGGCGTTAGTAGTTGAAAGAACACGGAAGCCGTCATCCCGGCAGGGAATGCCGGGGTCCAGGCCACAAGGATGTGAAAAAGTCTCGGCACTGCTGAGACAATTACCCTGGACCGATAACCTCATCACCCACAACCCAAGTAAACGCCCGGAAGAACCCGAATTTTACCTGCGTCAGGCAATTAAGGAACAATGCAGCAAGCGCGAACTGGAACGCCAACTTAAAACGGCTTTATTCGAGCGCATCGTCCTTAATCCACCAAAAGTGTCACCACTGGTGACACAAATTCAGCTGGACAGATTCGAAGTTGGCCGTCTTCCCGGCAGGGATTCGCTTTCGCGCTCTAACGGGTGCCGGGACCCAGGCTACAGGGAAGTGCGTAAAGCCGGTGAACAAAAAAATACTGTGTACTGTATTTAGTTAAGTCATGACAAAGCACCCTTGTGTCTATTTACTCGCCAGCCAACGCAACGGCACTTTATACATCGGCGTCACCTCGGACCTAATCGGCCGGGTCTACCAACACCGAAACGAACTGGCCGAAGGCTTCGCCAAACACCACAAAATCCACGATTTAGTGTGGTACGAACCCCACGAAACCATGGAAAGCGCCATCCAACGCGAAAAACAACTTAAAAAATGGGACAGAAAAGCCAAAATAGGCCTGATAGAGAAGAACAACCCGCAATGGCAGGACTTATGGCCCGAATTATCCATAACTTAACCAGTACCGTCGTCCCGGCAGGGATTGCCGGGACCCAGGCTGCAAGGATGCGATCGGCCCATATACTTCGATTGACGCGGTTTACATCCTTGTAATACTGGATTCCGGCAATCCATGCCGGAATGACGGCGATTTGAAAGTAAAACCAAAAATAAAGGCAAATACCAACGCATGAACCCCGAACAATTACTGCAACACTTCGACCGCATCAGCGAAGCACCGGATGCTATCCCAAAGTTACGGCGGTTTATTCTGGATTTGGCGGTGCGGGGGAAATTGGTTGAGCAGGACCCGAA
>NZ_JANIBL010000075.1 GCF_024505055.1 Methylomonas rosea | reverse complement strand
TTTATCTTGTGTAGATTCCCGGAACGGCTTACCCTGTGGCCTTAAGTTTTTCGGTTTGGGAGACATCGATGGACGAAATCGTCAAAGCGCTGTTTGGCGCCCCTTTAGCCACGGTATTTGTGATCGCGGGCCTGATATTTTTACTGGTCGCGGTGGTAGGTAATATCAGCGGCAAGATAGAGCCGGGCCCGAAAGGGCGACTATTTTCAGGGATATTGGGATTGGCGTTCGTGATTGTCGGTTTAGCCATGCATTTCGCGCAAAATTTCGTTCAACCATCAACCACGCCGAATAGCCCGCCGGCTCTCACTAAACCAGCAGAACAAATTGCCGTGGTGCCGCAAGCAGCCAACAACTCGCTCGTTAACACCCCTGCCAACCAAGCACCAGCGACGCTCAATCTGCCGGCAAATGCCGAAATAATCGAAGCGGGTTGCAGTTTTTCGGGTATGCAGATCGAGGGCGAGCCGGGCTCGACTCATTTAGTAGCTTGTCCGGCGGATTGCGATGCGGCTTATCAAATATTGAACGGCACCGACACCTACACCAACAATTCTTATATTTGCCTGGCCGCTATCCATGCCGGGCTGATCGGTCCTCAAGGCGGCACCGTGCAAGTGATCATCGAAAAAGGCCGCCCTGCTTACCGAGGTTCGATTCGCCATAAAATTCAGTCTTCCGATTACGGAAAGTACGACGGCTCTTTTCGGCTCGCGTCGCCTACGCAATAGGTGGAAACAGCTTCAGCTTACTCGGTATGTCGCTAGTGGAGATTGGAGCGCAAAGGCTTAGCGACGAGCAGCTACGCAATTACTTTAAAGAAGGGAAATTACGGTGAACATATCTATGAAGAGTCTAAACACAGCCGACAAACTCGGCCGGAAGTTACCCCATGAGGGAGGACTTTTAGCACACTAACCTTCACAGCATTTGCTCTGCCCATTTTTAATGGGTCGCCAAGCGCAAGTAGGGCTTGTTGAATGCTTTAAAAAATACGCTGGAACGAATCCGCTGGGTATCCGATGACTAAAAATGATCGCGCGCCAATATCCTAGGCTCTTTGCCGCTTAGCCGCAGATTGCTCAAGCAGTTCTGAATATTTGCGATAATCCACTTGATAGTCTTTTTGCCACAAAGGATTGGCAAGAATATGCTCGACATCCAAAGCGTAAGGAATACGTTGGCCACGATGATCGCAAGCGCCGCCTACTTGTTGCATTTCGAAACCCTCTTTCTTGACCGCGTAAGCCAAGGATGGCGTCACCAATATGTACCACTGTTTAATATCGTTCTGCGCCGAGTAGACGACCGCAGCCCGGTACAAGCCCCACATAATGCTGCGAGTCTGATTTTTAATGGTGTGCAGATATCTGATGTTACCGCTGTCTTTCGCGGTTTGTTCCGCATCCGTATCCTGTTGCGGGAAAGCCCTTGGCGCGAAGCGTCTGGCTTCTCGCAATACGCAGAGGCGGGATATTTCTATGGATTGCTGGTATTGCTGAGCGCTTATCGGTTGGTCGGGAACACATTTGGCTTCGAAAGGGAAAACGGCTTGGTTCTGATAAACCAATCGTAATGCACCCAGCCATTGCCCGGTGTATCTGTGTCGAACCATGAAATGCACGGAATGGCGATCCCACTCGTCAAATTCCATTTGTTCCGGAAAATTTTCTTTATCCTCATAACCCATCTCGTCGCAATAGACTTGGTATCTGAGGTTGTAATGAATTCGTTTGCTTTCAGGCGTGTCAGCTAAAAAAACCTCAAAACAACTATCAAATGAATGCTTTTCAGAAATCAAGATGAAACTCCATAACGTAATTAATCAAATTCCCTAAACATCCGGGCACTACTCTTCAAACTCAAAGAATTGATAACAATGGTTCTGTTATCCCCGCTCTATCAGTGAAAGACCCTATTGGCCTTTATGCACATCCGACAGTGTGTTTTTGCCAAATCTTTGCTGAACCATACTGGCGAGACGCCTACATACAATTAACAGAAAAAACAGGTTCGGACCGGAAAAACACAATGTTGGTTAGGAATCTACAGAGTCAAGATGAAGAAAAACTGTAATTTAGATTAGGATAAGATGAAGATTGGATTAATTTTAGAACCAGTTTTGCCGTTATTCCGCGGAAATACTGGCTTAATTGATGTCCGGAAATTATCGCGTCACGATCTGCCGTTACCGATATTTTCAGAAATAGCGCCTACCCAATACGCTTTATGCAAACTAAAGCATCTGTTCAAACTCTGCGGCATTCTAGCGTGCATTGTCCCACCCATTTTATAGCCCAGCCATTTCAAACCGGTACGCAAACATGCCGACGGTAGCAGCCAAGGCGCATTTTTCAGCAGATACTTCAGCTCTGACACGACAAAACGCCGGCCTTCGCCCGAAGCTCCGCCAAAGGTTTGCTGCAACCAAGCGGTATGCGCATGAAACACGCCGATGTCGAAATAGCGTTTAAATTCGTCGAAAAACCCGTAATCGTGCGAATGATATACGGCCGCATCGCCGCAATATGCCACTTTCCAGCCGTTTAGCAACATCTTGCCAACCACAAAAGTATCTTCGTTCATGATGGTGTTGAGCGGAAACCCGCCAACTCCCATTAGCGCACTGCGCCGATAAGCGGCAAAAGAATTGGAAATAAACACGGTCTTGATACCGAATTTCGCCTTATCTTGCAAACTGCGCAACTGGCTTTGCGTTGGATAATTGAATAAACGGGCATGTGCGCCGATTGGCCCGGCGTTGCGATGCGGCAATTGCCGACCGTAAGCTGCTCCGACACTTTCATCAGCGAAGGCCGCCACTAACTTTTCGATGGCATCGGGCCCCGCCAACAGAGCGTCCTGAGTCAGAAATACCAGAATGTCCGCATCCGCCAGTCGATTCACGCCAAATTGACGGGTACCGCCGTGATTAAACTCGGATTTGGGTATTACCTGCACATCAAAACCCGCTGCAATTGCCAAAGCCACCGTATGGTCGTCGGATGAGGAATCTATCAGCAGCAAATAATCCGGCTTCAGCGTTTGTGCGGCGAAGGCCTGCAACCACGACTCCCAAAGTGCACCGGCATTCAGGGTCGGTACAATCAAGCCCACTTTATTCATAAGAAGAACCCTCTATCAAGGACTGCGGCAATTTAGCTTGATCGATTTTTGTCAACACTTTCCAGACTTTATCACCTAGTTTAACCGGGTCCAGCTGCTGTTCGACATATTCACGGCTACGCAGCGACATTTCTTGCCAGGTCGCTTGATTGACCACTTGCGTTTGCCGCAGCACGGCACAGACCGAAGTCTCGTTGCGCTCAAACACCAAACCCGCGCCATAGCTTGCCAAATGATCCCAAGCCAAGCCTTTCGCGACCAGCACCGGCCGGCCGGCCGCCATCGCCTCGGCGACCACATTGCCAAAGTTTTCGCGCATGCCGCCGGTTTCCTCCAAACCGGACGGCAACACCAGAAAATGACTGTCGGCCAGCAATTGCTTTACGTCAGCAACCGGCAAATAGCCTTTGTAGCTGATGGCCCCTTGCGCCTGCGCCAGCAAATCCTGGAACTCTTCGAAATAAGCGCCATCGACACTGCGGCCGGCCACAACCAAGCGGTCATTGGGCCGGCGCGTTTTTAACCAGGCCCGGATAAACGCGTTAATGCCCTTTTCTTGCTGAACATGACCCAGAAAACATAGCTGCGTGCCCTGACCTTGCGGATAGCCGGCGACTTGAAACTCTCGACTGTCGATGCCGTTCGGCACCAATAAAATCCTGGCATCCTTCCCCAACACGTCGGTTACGCCCATCGCTTCTGTATCGCTGGTGCAATGCACCGCAATAGCTCGACGTAAGGTCGGGAAAGTCAGCCGTTTGTAGAACAACCATTTATGCGGCTTCTGCCGGCGGATCAGCGCGACATGTTCCGGCATCAAGCCGCCGTGTACTGCCACCATAAACGGCCGGCGCAGCAATACGCAAAACACCGCCGCCAAGGTCGAAGGCCAGGTCGCAATGCCGTGGATATACAGCCGCGGCGCTTGCCAGCAAAGTTTGAATATCGCCGGAATGGCGCGCAGACCAAAGCCCCAACGCCGAAAGCCGTAACAGCGGTACAGCCTGACATCGACTTGCTTGCCCAGCTTTACATCCTCCTCACGCAAGCGACCGTCTATAGACTCGTCGGTAGCGACCAGCGCCATGTTGTGGCCGCGTTCCGCCCAGGCTTTGGTCAGAACCCCACAGGTGACCGATACGCCGCCATAGCCTTTAGCCGGCGGCACATGGGTTGTGACAATACCTACATCCATTTCATTTCTCCTGAAACAGTCTTTAAATACACTTTTCTGATTTGCCGTACGCCAAAAACCCGCGCCAGATACCCACCAGGTTGTAAAACGAATACGCCAGTTTTTGCGGATTGAAGGTGACCAGCGCCACGGCCATTTTCAACACCGGCGCGACAAACATCTTGCGTAATATGTAGTACCAAATGAATAGATCATGCTGATTGGTAAACTTACGAATGTAAGCGCCGATGCCGGTGGAATACATCAACATCCTGGCAGTGCCTAGTTTGTAATGATCCTTGTTGGCGTGAAAGATCTTGATTTCGGGCGTGTAAAACGCGTTACCGCCGGCGCGCAACAGGCGGTACAGCAATTCAAAGCCTTCCGCGCCCGAGTACTTGGAACCGATGCCAAAATCGTGATCCAGATGAAACTGCCGCCTATCGACCCGTTGCAGATCAAAAAACTGGGTAAACTCCACGCCCATCATCCGGAAGCGGTTGAAATAGCCGGCTTTGTGGCTATTCACGCCGATGCTGAACCGGTTGGCGGAAAAATCGTAGGAACCCGCCACCAGAATGGCGAGGTCTTTGCGGCGATTAAATTCCGCCACCACTTTCTCCAATACATCCTTGTCATAGGCACAATCGTCGTCGGGAAAGGCGACGATACGGCCACGCGCCAGACCGATGCCGTAATCCCTGGCCCGCGCGTTGCCGGTGAAATCCACCTTGATGTGTTTGATGTCCATCAGCGCCTTGTAGGCTTCAAGGATGGCGTCGATCTTGCCGTCACGATTTTGATCGATGACGATCAGCTCGAAGTTTTTATAGGTTTGAAACAGTAGGGATTTCAAAAAATCCAAGACTTCGCAGTCCCTGCCCAAGGTTGCCAATACCAACGAAACTTTCATAGCGCACTCCTCTCCCAGTTACCGGCTTTTGCTTGCAGATAAATCGTGGCCTCGTACCAGGTAAACATCAACGCAAACTCCAAACCCGCCGCGCCGTCCAAAAAACCGCCACGCAGCAGATAGTGATAACCAAACCGCGCCAGCACCCGCAGCCAGGAGCGCCCCAGCAATACGCTTAAGCGGCCGCGCGTCGTCATCAGCGCGCCGGCAGTCGGTTGCAACTGCACTTCTTGCGCGGCCTTGCCGACGTGTTTGTGCATCCACTCTATGATTTCGCCGTGATAAAAATAATGCTCGTAAGGAATGTCGGAATAGCCGATGCGGCAGGTATCCAGCACCGCTTCGCCATGCCCGGTGTGATTGCGCACAAAGCGGGTAGTCTCGCGGCGCACCAGCCTGGGGTGATAGATCGGATAGCCGGGCGCATGATTCAGACGTTTGCCGCGCAGATAAAGCACCGACGGCACCATCAATACATCGATGCCATTTGTCTCGGACAGCTTGGCCTCAAACCAGTCGTAAAAGGCCTGCGGATAGATTTCGTCGGCATCGACGAACAAAATCCACGGCGTGTCTATACCGCACTGCCGGATCGCAAAATTGCGTTGTTCGGCAAAACCCGGCCAGGGATTGCGATGGATCGCGCAGCCTCGTTCTTGGGCAATCGCCAGCGTGTTATCGGTACTGCCGGAATCGACGATCACAATAGGGTAACGAGCGGGGATGCCGGCTAAACAGCGCGGCAGATTGGTTTCCTCATTTTGGGTCAGAATAACGACGGTCAACATGGCTTATTTCTTCACCGCGTAGACGTTCAGATAAATACCCAAACCCAAGCCATCCATTAACACCGCAAACGGAATCTGCGCGTACTTCACCAAGGTGTCTGCGAGTTTGGCCAAACCGCCTGTCAACCCTAAGCGCCTGGATAGCGCGTTGTACTGAATCCGCGTGACTTGCTCGGTTTTAACTACCTGCAAACCGTTGCGTTCCAGCAAGCTTTTAAGACCTTGCTCGGTAAAGTAATTGACGTGCTCCGGCACCCACAGGCAGGCGTTCTCCTTGGTACCCAGCAGTTTGACCAAAAACGACGCATAGTTAGGAACGGCGCACGCCAGCACGCCGCCGCTTTCCAGCAGATCGGCCACTCTGGCGATAGTGCGGTCCGGCTCAAGCAGATGCTCCAACACTTGCGACATCACCACGACGCCAAACGCTTGCTCCGGCTGATACTGCTCGAACATGATCGGCAAGGGCTGGTCGCCGTTTAAATCCTGAAACACCCGGTTTTCATACTGACCGGGATTGATGCTGACGGTGCTGTAACCCAACAAGCGTAAGGCTCGGGTATAAAAGCCAAACCCGGAACCAATATCCAGAGCCCGGTGATTGCCGGACTTGTTCAACTGGTCGGCGTGCAGCGCCATGCGCTTGGCATCGACGGTGCAGTTAGGAAATGCCGTTTCCCGGTCCAACACTTCGTCCAGCGTAATCGCCTGCGTCAGCGCCTGACCGGAATATTGATAGATGGCTTGCAACCATTGCCGATGCGGTGGTTGATTCAAAAAACCGGTGCCGCAACATCCGCAGCGATAAATCCGAAACACTTTGCTGCTCGCGCTATCTGTGTACAGATAGTCTTTTTGCCGCCAAAAACCGATTTTCTCCGCGCCGCAAGCCACGCATGCGTGCAGCACTTCGCCGTAAGTTTCTGTTGTCATTGTTGCGTATGTCATAGTCTCCACCGTTGTCACGCTTAAGCATCAGCCGCGAGCGGCTCTTGTCTCAATATTTGAATAGTTCCAGGCATGGGGCTGGTAGCCGCTTGCCAGGGTTTTGCCAACAGCGCCAACACCAAGGCTTCGACCCCAAAATAAACCGGATTGGCCCAGGCCGCGCCAGGTAAACCGTATTGGCTGACCAGCAAGGGAATCGTCATCGCCGCCGTAACCGCACCGCACAAACGCCCTTTCAGCAAGGTTTTGGTGCGCTTATGCGCCAGTAGCGGTTGCGCCAGCGCCGTACCCAAGGCATGCAAGGCACAGCCCAGCGCCATGGCCGGCATTAAATCCACAGCAGCGTGATAGGACTTGGCCAGCACCATGGAAGCCACCCAATCCTTAGTCAGCAGCAACAGCAACAAACCTGCCACGCCCAAGCCCGCGACACTGGCTATCCAGAACCATAAAATCGAATAGGCCTTTTGCAATTGTTGTGAGGAGAAGGCTTGAAAATAGGCAGGCTGAAAGGTGCGCAGCAATACCATCGCGCTACGGTTGAAGGCCTCGTTGACGACCATATAAGTTGCGGCATACAAACCCACGTCGGCGGCGGTCAGCAAATAGCCGATCACATAGCGATCACCCAAACCGTTGATCCAGAAAATCAACTCCATCGGAATCAAGGGCAAGGCATAAACCCAGACTTCGCGGCGGAAAGACCGGCTGTCGGTCGCCGGCGGTCGCACGCCGCTGCGGCGCTTCACAACCATCCAAACCAGATTGGACAGCAAGCTGGCCAGGATATAACCCAGCAACACCCATTCCGGATTGCCGCCCAGCCACCAGACCAACGCAATCGCCAAGGCCGGCCTTAACACGCTGTCGCTGGTTTGCCAAAGACTGGCCAGACGCTGTTTGCGCTCGCCTATCGCCAACTGTATGCCCAACTCGCGCTGCACGGTCATCGCCAACAACACGCCGGCCAGCAAAAACAGCACGCAGCTGCCATCGATAAAATAACCGTAGGCAAAACCGCCCAGCACCAGCACGGCTATCGCCAAGGCGGTGACTTGCAAGGTCAAGCTCGCGACTGCGGCATGCAAAGCGTTGCGTTCGCCGGCAGTTTCACATTCCGGCACGATACGCATGCCGGCGCAGATAAAAGGGTAAGAAAACACCGCCACACCCAGCGCGACAAAACCGTTCAACAAGGCCACTTGACCATAAACCGCCGGGCTAACCAGTTCAGTCAGTAAGCGCGTACCCAGCAACAAGGCCAGCGCCGACGCCGCCTGACCGAACAAAGCCCAAAACGCATCACCGCATAATTTGGAATTTTTTAAGGCACTAAACATATGCAAGGGTTATCGCCAAGGCTGCGAGTAATTGGTTTGCGCGGATACCGGTGCTTGTGCCATGTCGGAATTAACCGCATGTTTTTTCGCGGCGCAGCCTAGCACCATGCCCCACAACAACATCAACAGGGCATTCTGCGGAAAATACTCCCACATATTAAACGTCAGGCCGGCGGCGAAGATAAACATGGTCACCAAACCTTTATTGGGGTGGACAGACATCCGTGTCGTGATCCATAAAAACGTCAGATAGGCCAGTAAGCCGATCACGCCGTAGCCGTTCAACAAGAACAAATACAAGCTGTCGGAATCGAACTGGCCGGGAAAATACTCGGCACCGAACAGCAGATTGACGGTGTTGGAACTCAAGCCCAAGCCCCAGCCAAACAACACATCCATCGGCCCGTGCACATGATCGGCAAACACCCGCTGCCACAAATCGATCCGGCCATCCTGGGTGGGATCGGCATCGTCGCGACCGCTCAATAAGGGGCTGGAAGCCAAAATCAAGGCTCCCACCGCCAACATCGGCGCCGGCATCAGCAAAGCCCAACGATCACGCGGCCGCAATGCGGCATACACCTGAAAAAACACCACCAACAAGGAACTGATAAACGCCGTGCGCGAACCGCTGAGCAAGGCTAAAAATACACTTAACGCCAACCAACGGCGCATGCCCGGCACCAAGGCAAACACCAGTGCGCAAGTCGCCATCGTCGCGCCGAACAAATTAGGGCTAACAAAAGTACCGAACGGCCGGCCGCCGCCCAGCATCGACACGCCGAACAAAGGCGGCGCCCACAAGGCCTGGGCGATGGCCAATACCGTCTGCAACACCAGGTAAAAGCGCAGATAGCTGGCAAACTTGTACAACACATAATCGCCAGCCCCCAGACGGCTGGTGACGAAACCGATCAAAGCCACCGGCAGATATTCGAACACCCGCAGGCCGGTCAGCGGCACGACCAGCGGCAAATCCAGATATAAGGCGTAACCCACTTCAAACAACACGTAGCTACAAATCACACCCAGAAACGCCAACACCGAGCTGCTAAAAATCCCGTTGCGCAAACGCGGTTCCAGCCAGGCGTAAACGATCAACACAGCCAACAAGGCCTCGCGCAGAATCCGCAACCCCATTTCCTGTTCGCCGTAGACTTCCTTGACACCTGCCCAAGCCGATTCAACTTGCGGCAGCGAAGCCACCGTGGACGCGCCTACCAACGCAATCAACAATACGGGCAGGTCTTTTTCCAGACGGATTCTCATGGGCGCGACAGGCATCGTAGGGGCGAATTTATTCGCCCATTTGCAAGCGCTGGGCGAATGAATTCGCCCCTACCTGACGGGCTTATCACTGACATCCCGCTCAAACCCGCTCATCGGTTTCAGCAGGAACCGGCAGCAATTCCCTATCCAACTGCTTACCCAACCAGTCGCCCACCGCGTGATATTTATCGCTCCAGCTGGACTCGTCCTTCGGTTCCTGGTCGGCGCGTTGGTAGGCATAACCGTAATACGGATAGTAAGACGAGCCTTCCTTCATATCGTTGATGATGAAGCCATTGGGTTTGATGCCCACTTGCTGGAAGCGGCGGGCGCTGACTTCCAGTTCTTGCGCGGTATAACGGCCTTCTTTCACGACCAGGAACGTCGCGTCGGCATGCTTGCCCAGAATGGCCGCATCGGTGGCGCCTAAAATCGGCGGCGAGTCGATGACGATGTGGTTATAAAAACTTTTCAACTGCTCCAGGGTTTCGGACAATTCGCCCAGTACCAATAACTCGGCCGGGTTTAACACCATATTGCCGCGCGGGATTAAATCGATACCCACATCCGGCAAGCTGACGATCACTTCGCCCAGCGTTGCCCGACCGGCCAGCAAATCGGACAAACCTGGTTGTTTACCTATCGAAAAGGTATCGTGCAAACGGCCGTTGCGCATGTCGGCGTCGATCACCAACACCCGTTTCTTGATGCTGGCCAGCAAGGCCGCCAAGTTGGCGCTGACAAAGGATTTACCCATGCCCGGCGCCGGACTGCTGACCATGATCACCTTGCTTTCATGCTGCGCCAAAGTGGCTTCCAGCGTGGTACGCAGGCCGCGCAGCGACTCGACCGAAATATCCAGTGGATCCTGGCTGACTAAAATACCGTTGTCTTTATCCTTGCCCAGCAAGCGTCCCAGTTTATGCTGCTTCTTGCTGTGCGGAATCGCGGCGAACAAGGGCAAACCCACTTGGTATTCCAGCAAGGCCGGGTAATTGTCGTGGCGTTGCAGCGAATGCCTCAGAAAAATTAATGCCGACCCCAAGCTCAATCCCAACAGGCCGGCAATTGCCAACAACAAGCTAGGTTTGGGCCAGTACGGTTTTTCCGGCGTGACCGCGAAATCGACGATGCGCGAGTTGCCTAAGGAACCGGCGGCAGCGATGCGTTGTTCCTGAGCGCTATTTAATAAAGAGGTATACAGCTCGGTGTTGACCTGCACATCTCGCGACAAACTCACCATGTTTTGCTGGGTTTTCGGTAGATCTTTAATGCGCTTTTCCAAAGCCGCCAATTTATTATTCACGCGTTTAATTTGCGCATTGGTGGAGATCATGTCCGGATGCTCGGATTCCAAGCGCTGGCTTTGTTCGTCGTATTTTTGCTTGAGCTGAATGCCCAGGGTTTCCATATCCGACGCCTGTTTCAGCAGGATCTCAGCCTCGGCGGAAATATCCACCGCACCGTGCTTCTGCCGATAAGCGCTCAAACCTTGTTCGGCTTTTTCCAGGCGTTCCTTGACGATAGGCAACTGGCTTTCCAGAAAACTCAGTTTTTGCGAAGCTTCGGCCGACTCCCAATTCACAGTGGCATTCACATAAATCGCCGCAATATCGTTTACCGATTTAGCCAATTGCTCTGGGTCGCGGCCTTTCAACTCCACGCTGAGGATGTCGGTATCCTTGGATACTTCTTTTACCGCAAAGGCTTTTTGCAAGGTTTCGATGGCCGACAGCGCGGTGCGGCGGGTTAATTCAAAATGCGTCCCCGGATGCGCCTCCAGCGTTTCGACTTTAATCGTCACCGGCGTTTTCTCGCCGATCTCGGCAGTCAACACTTCGCCAACCTGACCGGCCAACAATTCGTCGCCGCGCGGGTCGACTAGCTGGAATCGACCGTCTTCCAGCGCGATCAAGGTAAATTGTTTTTCCAGATAGCGATCCGGCACACTGAACGCGGCGATTTTCAGTTTTTCGCCGCCCCAAGCCCAGCGGCTGAAGCCCCACCAGGCATCCGCGATGCCGTCATGGGCATCATGACGGCGCGCCAAGGTCTCGCCAATCAACGGGAAAAAATAAGGCTCGGTTTCTATGGTCAAATTCAGGTTATCCACGACCTTGCCCAACACCGAACGCGAGCGCAAAATCTCAACTTCACGCTGCGCGCGCGGGCTTTCGGCTTCTGCCGGCGCTTGGTTGTTTTCGCTGCGCAGCGTCGCGGACAGCAAGGCCTTGTTTTTGTCGATTCGCAGCAAGGCGTCAGCCTTGTAAGTGCGCGGCGCCAACACCAGATACACGGTGGTTATCAGCAACACTGAACACAGCGCAATGAAAATGGTTTTACGGCCTTCGATCAGCAAATCGACATAGTCGCGAATACTGACGCTAGGCTCTGCCATCCGCGCCTGATTCACCGTTTGCAATACCGGGGTAGCTTCGTTTTGTGTATACATCATTGCTTACATCCCCATCATCGCGGCTTGCGACATGATTGCGGTGAAAGAGCCAGGTAAAATCTGGTTCAGCACCCTTGACCATTGCGTAACACCGGCAGTACCGATGAACAGCGTGTCGTGGGCTTGCAGCGGAAACTGATCAGCCAGAATCATCGCGTCGGGCGATTCGGCATCCAGTTGGAAAATTTCCGGATGCATGTCACCGGCGCGAATCACGTAAATATCGCCGGGCCGCGAGGTATTGAAATCAACCCCGGAGGCTTCGGCCAAGGCTTGCGACAAACTCATGCGGCCTTTGTTGATCTGGATGGCTTGCTGGCGATTGGCCTCGCCCATCACGAATACCTTGCTGTCTTTTTGATCGCCGACATTCAGCACGTCGCCGTCTTTCAACAACAGGTTCTGGGTGGTCAGGCCTTTTTCGTACATGGACTGCACGTCCAATTTGTAGAGCTTGCCGTCGCGAGCCAACGCCACATTGGCAAAATCGGAATCTTTCGTAGAACCGCCGGCGCGGGTAATGGCTTCCGCGACGGTTAAAGGTGTTTCGTTCATGGTTTGCACGCCGGGACGCACTACCTCACCCACCACTGCCACCCGATGTGCCTGGAAGGACAATACGCGGATATCGAGCTTGACCTTTTTGAAATACTTAGACAGCTCGCGAGTCAAATCGGCGCGGGCCTCGCTGACGGTTTTACCGGCAACATGAATGCTGCCGACATAGGGGTAATAGAGGTCGCCGTTTTCGTCGACCACTTTACCGGCCAGTTCGGGCATAATTTTCTCGCCGCCGGGATCGTTCAATTCCGGATGCTCCCAGACGGTGATTTGTAATCTGTCCTGCGGACCGATGCGGTAGCTGGTTTTATTGGGGTCCACGGGTGGCAGGTTGTTAATGACCTGCCGACGATTAGTCTCCCTCTCGATGATCAAATCGGCGGTAATCGGCACGATGCGGACTTTTTCCTTTACCAACTGCCCGTCTCTATTGGTTGGCAGTTCGATTTCGGTCATACCGTTATCGTTATTCATATCCATGCCCGGCGCCAGGAAACAACCGGGCAAGGTTAAAATCAGCATGATGGGAATCAATCTAAACATGTAAGCAATTCCTTAGTAGGCGTTTTTATTGATAAATCCGGTCAGCACGGTGCGGAAGGCGATCTCCAGATCGAACCACAGCGACCAATGCTGGATGTAATACAAATCGTGTTCGATGCGGCGGTTCAAATCGGTGTCGCCACGCCAGCCGTTGACTTGCGCCCAGCCGGTAATGCCGGCTTTCACCATGTGTTTTTTCATATAGTTGGGAACTTGGTCTTTAAAGACTTCGACGAAATCCGGGCGCTCCGGACGCGGACCGACCAGCGACATATCGCCGCGCAATACATTGATCAATTGCGGCAATTCGTCCAGGCTGGTTTTGCGCAGGAAGGCGCCGAACGGCGTGGCGCGATTCTCGCCGGGCTTGGCCCAGACTGCGCCGGTTTTGGCTTCGGCATCGACCGGCATTGAGCGGAATTTCAGCATCGTGAACGACCGGTTATTCCAACCCACCCGCTCCTGCCGGTAAAATACCGGGCCGCGAGAACTCAGCTTCACGCCCACTGCCAGGAATAGCATTAGGGGGCTGATCAGCATCAACAACAGCAAAGCCAACAAGCGATCTTCCACTTCCTTGATGTAGCGATTGATGCCATGCAGCGGCGACACCGAGAAATCCAGGGTCGGGATGCCGGCCACGGTGTTCAAGCTCAGGAATTTGCTTTGTTTGAAAGCAAAACAGTCGATCACCAGACGGATGCTGACAGGCAAATGGCGGAGTTGATATTGCGCACGTTCGGTCAAAGACTCACCTTGATAGGCTACCCAGACTTCATCAATGGCTTGAGCGGCGATGATACCCGGCAGATCTTCCAGCGTACCCAAGCGCGGCAACGCGAAGTCGTTAACCGAATGCCGGTCGGCGCCTCTATCGTCCACATAGCCGACCACTTGCAGCCCGGCCCAGGACGAATGATTCAACTGCCGGGCCACTGCCACAGCCATTTGATTCAAACCCACCATGACGATGCGGCCTTGCGACCAACCGCGCGCCCGCAAAAAACCCAGCATTTGCGATAACACGCCCCGCGCCACCAACACGAAGACCAAACCCAACACGCCCCAGGACGCAATCCAGCGATAACTGGAGCCGAACCAAAAATGCAATCTTATTAGTGCAACGATGGACACCACCGCCACCAAAGCCGAAACCCAGGCTCTGACTATACGAGCAATCTCGCCGCGCATCGCATCGTTACGCCAAGGCCGATACACCTGGCCAATTTCGAAGAAGATGATGGCACCCAATATACCCAGCGCGATGACGATCCGGTAATCCTGATCGACGACGTACTCGCGCAACCAAAAATAGTGAGTTACCCAAGCGGCAGCAAACAACATGGCGACGTCGATGACGCGCAGCAACAGAATCACCGTGTGTCCATACTGCTTGAAAAGCCCGTTGAAAATATTTCCCAAACCGAGTGGCATGTCTGTTTAACCCCTATATCGTCTTTTTCCAATGACATGGGTCACCGTCCCTGGAAACCCAACCTGATGCGAACGGGTTAATCACCTCTATTCGCTTAGGTATAGAGATTACAGAGTCAAGATGAGAGAAAGCCTGAGGGTTTAATTAAGATCGTATTAGGAACGGCTTAACTTTGGATGAGGTTTTTTTTGGGGAGGGTTATTGGTATCCAGGAATGGGCGTTCCAAAAGGGATGCAGCGAGTTGGTCAGACGACGGCTACTGCGTTCGGTCAAGAACTGCCTCATACTGAAGCAATTTCAATGACCTCTAACTGTTCGTTTGCCGCCATATAATCATCCGCAGTCGTAGGGTGCATGAGCGATAGCGTCATGCATCGAGAGGCATTCCAAGGCGGCGGATGACGCTCTGCTTATCCGCCCTCCCCCCAAATTTAGCCGAGAAGATGATCGCCCGCAAAGCGGATATGGCCCGGCGTTTGATGTAAGGATTGGAGTCGAGGTTGGGCGGTTGGTTGAACAGTGCGATGGCTAAAGCCAGTAGAAAAACTACGAGCTCGAATCGTCAGCGGGCTTAGGCGCGTCATCGCCAACCAACACTGGTCCGCCATCCTGCCAAATCACCGCATAATGGCCCAAGCGCCGCTTGCGTTCCAAAGTCTGCTCGGCGGTCTGGCGCAAGCATTCCAGGATGGCAAAGGCGTCCGGTGTCGGTGTTAAATTTTCAGAGTTTTGCATGACTGGCCTGGGCTAATAGGTGGCTATAGTATTCCGAATGATGAATTCTGACAGGCTGATACCTGCTTTGCTCAAACACCAACTCGGGAATGCCGCTGATATTCATATAACACGAGGTGGAATCCACAATGGGCGCGAATTCGTAAAACAAATTATAGAGACTGCGCGGAAAGCGGCGTTTGATGTCGTCGGATGGAATGTTATGACCGCCGTGACGGACCCGCTCCGCAACGCGCAATCGGGACATTTCGGCGCTAGGCAAAGCCAGATAAATCAATTCGATCCGCCAGCCTTGTGCCCGCAATCGATGTATCAGTCTCAGATAACTTCGGCCCGCCAGCGTTGTTTCGAAAGCGAAGTGTTCACGAGCACTAATACTCCGTTCGATTTCCTGTAAAAACAAGCGGCTGGCTTCCAGCAAGTGCCGTTCCGGCGCCAGTGGCGATAAGCCGGCGGCAATCAAATCGGCGTTGATAAATCGCCGACACCCCGCCAAGGCGGGTAAAAAATTCAGCGCGAAGGTAGTTTTTCCCGCGCCGTTCGGGCCGGCGATGATCCAGCAAGTAAGCATGGTGCTAAACACTATCGTTCAAACCGGAAGAACGGCAACATTCGCTTGCCGATGCCGTTGTTGATCCAGCATGGCTTGCAGGACGTCACGGCGGAGTTCCCATTGACTGGCGGGTAAACCTTCGAAAAGCCGGTACAAGAATCTCTCAACCGCTCTACCCGCCAGGCCTTGGGTATTAACAACTTCTAATGCGGAATCAACCCTATAGTCATACAGCTCTTTCAGTTCCAAAAAAGCATCCGCCAATTCAGTAGCTTCGTTCTCATCCCAATCCGCCTGCGCAACTCGCAAAATCAGCGCTGAATACTTATATTTTCCCTCTACAAAGTTTTCCGGCGACACCCTGACTTTTGAGCTTACTTTATGCCTGGTTATACAGGCAATACTTAGTAACCGCACCAAACTAGTGTTTTTTGGATTTGCGATAAACATGCCCTCAAGACTCGCAGCGAAGCCATTTTCTTTCGTATTGCTAAACAATCTGATAAATGAGTTTTTTTCTAAAGCCTCTAAAATAAATAACGACTTTTCAGAGGCCCAGAACTCTTCAGGGAACGCGCCTAACATATTCCAATAAAACGTAGCTCTTTGTTTGTTAACTACAATTTCAAAAACGTCATCGATCGGCATGCTTGTCCAAAGCTCATTTTGTTCCGCCATCACAGACAAAGCAAATAAAATACAACCAGCTATTTTGACCTTGGCCTTAGATGACTCAAGCGACGCCCATAAATCGTATAACTGATGCATTATCAATATATTACAGTTGAGAGAAGTAATGGTCGCTCCGGGCAAGTCGAATGGGTAGCCAATTTTGCTAATTTGATCGTCAAATGGCAGATTTTCTGTCGGTATATATCTTAGGTCATCCGTGGTTACACCAAAGATTTCCCAACGGGTTTGCGCAGCAAACCAATCTTCTTTATCACCCAATTGTCCGTTTTCTATTGCCTCAACCAAACAGGTATATTTCTCGTCTTCAAAACCAGATAAGATACAAGCCGAAACAGGCCATGGCAGCCAATTTAGCAAACGTCCTAATAATTTCCGCTCCGATTCGGACCAAGAAAAATACTCTTGAATCAATTCCGCCAAATCCAATTTTGAGCAATTTAGCCCTGCCATAAACTTAGATACTTTTACCAGCCATTTCCATTGAAAATGGAATTCACCGTCGATGACTAAGTTGTTTATTGCGTTAGCCTCTTGATTATCCAATGGAGCAACTGAAAACCTAAAACATTTAGAATTGACACCTTCAATTGCAACTTTTACTTTTTTATTTTCAGCAAAACCGTTAAAGAAATCTCGCCATCTATCTGACCGTTGAATTAGTATCGAACAGTCATTGGACCATCCATTTTCATTTCCGTAAAAGGATTTTATCGGCGCGACTCTCAAAACGGCCAGCGCATATTCGTCAGCCAACCAATCGCTTTTATTTATTCCAGATAAAGACTTAATGATGTTAAGCGAATCTTCAGCATTACCAGGCCACTGGCTTTTTGCTAACTCATGCGCCCAAATGACACTTTGGAAATCCAAATGCAGCAGTACGCGCCAAGCCGCTAATTGCCGCTCAAACAGACTATTATTAAACTGTTCTCCAATCGCGGATTTAAAACATTCTTCTAGCGCCGGGATATATTGATTCGCCAGCCGAATTTGTTCCTCACAAGGCGGCAATTCCAGCAAACGCAATGCCAGCTTCGCAAATAATTTCAGTTGGCCCGGCGCTTTTGCTAATGCGCCGTCTTCGAGTATTTCCAATGCCAATCTCGATCCAGCGAGGGTGGCTTTTTCCAATTCACCGCCATCAATTCCCTCACCCTCGTTCAGCTCGCAACACAGGGTATACAGCGTGTCACGCAAATGTTGCCGCTCGTGAAAACACCGGCCGGCGGCGAATAGAAATACGTTACGCCAATGCGCGGCAGGCGCGATGGCGCGCAAGCGTTGGCTGACATCTTGATCGCTGCCGTTCATCAAGCATTCCGCCGCCATAAACTCTTGCAGCGAGCGTATCTCAAAACCCACTTTATCCGCCTGCGGGGCCACCAGAAACACTAAGCGATCGATCGAGGCATTGACGATGTCCATTTGCAAGCGTTCGCCGTCTGGACCTGTGTGGCCTTCGCTCGCCAGCCGCTGCTTAATCAGTTCGGCGAACTCGGTTTGCGACAATAAGGCATCGGTTCCGCCGGACTGTTCGGATATGGCTTGCAAGCGCAATCCCACGCGCTGGTGAATTGCATCGATGTCGGCTTTATAGGAGTTCAAAAGCTCGGCGGCCGGGATGTCCCGTTGTTGCTCGCGGTTATAAATCACGCCATAGTAGTCGTTGAACAAGCGCCAGCGTTCGCGCGGCGGTTGGCCGACATTTTCCACCAGCATCGCCATGATGGTGACTTGCAACGGACTGCGCATCAGCCGGGCGGTGGCTTCTTCCGCGCCGGCGCGCTGCAAGCGCTGTGTTAAGTTGTCGATTTTGTCGCGGTCGCCGCCCCAGCGCTGTTCCAGCAAGCGGTCGGCGTAATGCAGCGCCCGAGGCACATCCAACGGTAACAACTCGAAGTGCCGATAATAAGCGGGAGAAAAATCGTTGTTGTAACCTTGGGGCCGGGTGGTGGCGACTAATAGCAAGTCGGCATTACAAGCTTGGGCGTCGATTAGAAAATGCTGGATCGAGTTTATGACCTGCTCGCGATTCGACGATACCGGCACTTCGTCCAACCCGTCCAGGACGATGAGCCACGGATAAGTCTTCAGCCAGCCGCGCGAGTCGTCGGTTGTTAAAGTCCTTTCCGACAGTTGCTCGATCCGTCGCAACAGGTATTCAAATAGTGAGGTCGTTCTACCGGCGGCCAAATCGGCGGCGAAGCTGTTCAGCACGACCCGAACTGGAAATCTCGGCATGCAGGGCAATACCAAACCTTCATGGGCGATTTGGTCGACGATTAACGCCGACGCCGTCCTAGCTTCCGGCGAAATCAGATGCTGATCTTCCACGCCCAACAGCGCAACCCGGTGAAGTTGACACAGAAATTGGCTGAGGGTGGTCTTACCTTGACCGGGACCGCCTATAAACACCACCCGACCGGGCAACGTCGCGCTGGAACTTAAATTTACCAATGCCTCATGCGGCGTGGCTTTGGGACTTAAATTCCACGATCCGATTTCCAAGAGACCGGAAATAGCCCCATGGGGTTGATGCTGATCCCCGGTCGGCAAATCGACAAAGACTTGCGCCAGTGGAATGCGCTCTTTCGGCTGGTGCCCAGCTTGATTGAGATTGACATATTGATCGGCGCACAGCTCTTTTTGCAGGTAGCCCGTCATGACCTCACGAAAATCGTGACGTTGCGGCTGCATCATTTTTATCAATTCCGCCAACACGTCGCCGGCGGTGATCCAGGCCGCGTAAGTCGTACGCACATCGGCGCAGCCATCCAACATGACCCGCAGTTGGTCGTAATCCCAGATGCGAAAATCCTTAAGCCCTAAAGCTACTTTTTGGCTCTCCAGATAACGATTTAACCTGTCCTTGCCGCCGACCTCGGCAACCGGCGTCAGCACCACGTTGGTGGCAAAAATGTAGTATTCCGGTTTCTTTAGCGCGCTGGTCGGCGAGGTGAATTTTTTGAGTTCGCCTTTGAGTTCTTGTAACGCCCAATCGCCGTCCTTTCCGCTACCTTCCGGGCGCTGCTTGAATTTAGCCTGAACAACGCCGTAACCCTGCCAACGCTCGGCGTTATTGGGAAAGGCAATGTTTCCTTCGAAGGTGGCTTCGCGGCCGCCGTCCGGCCCGTCGCCGAAAATAACAATACCGGGGCCGACGACCGAATGCGCCAAGGATTGAATCAGTTGCTAGAAAGAGCGGGTAGAGAGGCGGGATAAATCGTAGTCCATGATTTTTGGCATTAAATGAATTACTTCCGACGAAAACAGCGGCCAGACTTATGAAACGTAGCGCCATGCGTTTGAGTAGCACTGCTCTTGTCTCCCGTGTTCTTTAAGCTAACGAATGAATGCTGTCAGTTTGCAGTGCAAACATTACAGTTGAAAACTGAATGACGGCGTTATTGAAGCACAACATTGTGCATTTGTTGGGTATAAAATTTCGCCTTCCAGTACTCCGAAGCATACTGTCACTGATGTCATTGATAAAAACCCCCGTCATCCTCATAGCCGGCTTTCTCGGCAGTGTAATGGTTTAATGATTCCGGACACTTCAAAAGGCAGACTTTATACTGTCATTAGAGGTGACCATGACAAACGAGAAAAAACACAAACGCGCCAAATACAATCTGGAATTTAAGCAAGATGCCGCCAAGCTGGTTCTTGAAAAAGGTTACAGCCAGCAACAAGCGGCTGATCATCTAGGCATATCATTAAGCGCCATGGGGCGCTGGGTTCGAGCGGAGAGCCAGTCATCAGCTAATGGCTCGGCGATGAAAAAGCCAAGCTTGAGCCTAGGGGGCATGATGAATTGATTCGCTTGCGCAAGGAAAATGAACAGTTGCGAATGGAGCGCGAGATATTATAAAAGGCCGCAATCTTCTTTGCGAAAGAAGCCGAATACCCACAGGGCACAAGTAAAATACGGGTTTATTCAGGTGCAACAGAAGACGTATCCAATGACCGCGCTTTGTCGAGTGATACAGGTGAGTACCAGTGCCTATTATGAATGGTTAAAGGCCCCGCAGGACAACGACAAAGATCAACGAGATCAAAAAGTTGCCGAAAAAGCCAGGCAAATTTTCCTCGACAATAAGCAGAGTTTTGGTTCCCGTCGTTTAGCGGACCGATTACAAAAGCAAGGCTTTGCCGTTGGGCGCTTTAAAACGCTGCGCATCATGCGAGATTTAAAATTGCAGGTTCGCTATCCCAAGCGATTTAAAGTCACGACCGATATCACCTACGTGTGGACCCTACAAGGTTGGCTGTATGTCGCGGTGGTGATCGATCTGTTTTCCCGCCAAGTGGTGGGCTGGGCTATTGACGATCACATGCGCACTTCGCTCTGCGTACGGGCATTGCAAATGGCTTTCTGGCGCCGTAAGCCGCCGCCTGGCCTGTTGCATCATTCAGATCGTGGCGGCGAGTATGCAAGTCGGGATTATCGCCAGCATTTAGCGGTGGTGAAGATGGAACATAGTATGAGCCGCAAAGGTAATTGCTGGGACAATTCGCCGACCGAACGATTTTTTCGCAGTTTAAAGCATGAGCAACTTAACTACGAAAAATTCAAGACCCAAGCCTCGGCGAATCTGAGCGTAATCGATTATTCGGCTTTTTATAATGGCCGCCGATCACATTCAACATTGGGCTATCGATCCCCGCTCGAATTCGAACGGGAATTTTATAGTAACGCTGCCTAAACAGGTGTCCGGTTTTTGTTGACCATTACACTACACCCTATCCGCCAACAAGCGTATCGGATGCACCAATTTCCGCGCGGTCTCGGCGCGGTCGGCATTGAGATAAAACGCGCAGCTGAAATTGCTGCTGACCACTACGTCGGCACCGGAGCCTTCGATGGCTTGGCGCTTGGCGTTGCGCAGTTGCTGGGCATTGTCGGGATGACTCAGCATATAGCTGCCGCCGGCACCGCAGCAGAGTTGATTGTCGGGCAAGGCTTCGATATTCAAACCGGGGATTTTCCGCAGCAGTTCGTGAACGGCACGGCCGTTTTTCAACACATTGCGCTGGCTGCAAGGCTCGTGTACCGCGACATTTAAATTGGACGCTGCCGGCTCCAGCGTATCCGGCCAATGCGCCAATAAAAATTCGCTGATGTCTTGCAAACTGCGGCCGAACCAACCGGCGGTTTCGCTATCGTCGCCTTGATATTCGCTGAGCATGGCGCCGCAACCGCTGGCGACATAGATCACCGCTTCCACTTCCAGCTCATAAAACGCTTCGATATTTTTATCTTTTAAGGCTTGCGCGGAACAGCCGTTGTGCTGATGAATTGCGCCGCAGCAGCCTTGACCTTCCGGCACGACGACTTCGTAGCCTATGGTATTGAGCAATTTGATCGCGGCTCGTTGGGTGGCGCGGTCGAAATGTTCCGCCAGACAACCGGTAAACAAGGCTACTCGCCCGCGCTGCCGCTGGCGTCTGCCGACCGGATAAATCCCGGCCAAGCTGCCTAAGGCAGGCTCGTTCAGCAAGCTTTCGGCGGTAGCCAAATTTAATTTACGTAGCAAGCCACTGGCTCTCAGCGGTTTTCGCAAACCCGAACGCAAATACAAAGACATTAAGGGCAAGAGCATGCGCCGCCGGCGTTTATGTTCGATTAGGTACATCGCCAGCTTGGCTAACCAGGACTGCGAAGCGGTTTGCTGGAGTTTCGCTCTGGCCTGATCGAACAAGGCACCGTAACTCATCCGGCTGGGACAGGCAGTCTCGCAAGCCCGGCATTGCAAACAGTTGTCCAGATGACCGCGCTCTTCCGCGCTGATAGGCGCATCCTCCACCAATATTTTGCTAATGGTGCGTATGCGTTGCCGCGGGGTTTCAGCATCGATTTCGAACAAACGGAAGGTCGGACAACTGCTGACGCACATGCCGCAGCGCATGCATTCGCTGGCTTCCGGGATATACGGACCGCTGGGCGCTGAGGAATCCGAGCCGTTATCGCCGGTAAATTCGCCAATGCCAAAATCCATAATATCGAACATGTTAGCCCTCCATCATTTTTGTGTAAGCCCGGCGCAATAATTCCATTTCGGCGGGCGGACGACCGCGTAATTCCGGCAGCGTGCGCATCTGGCAGCCCAAGGTCTGCATCAAGCGATGCGGCGGGTCCAATAATTTGAATCTAGCCATGTAGACGGTAACAATGCCTTTTGGGGTATCGACATATTCCTTATAACCGGCTTCGGCATACAGCAAATCGTTATCAAACCCCATAATTTGATTGATGGCACTGACCAGCGTTGCCGGATGAACGGTGATTTTCCCTTCATTTACCGTCGCGTCTTCATCAAAAGCGACGGACAGCGGCGGCAAGGATTGCGGAAAGCACACGCTGCCGGCGGCCTGTTGGGCAAACATGGTTAGGGCGCTGATATCGCCTTTGTACATCAACAACAATCTATGGCTGGCAAACACTTCCGGCACTGCAATATTCATGCACTATCCAGCGGCATAGTTGTCCCACAGCGATTTAAAACTGCTATCCAGCCGCGACAACCGGCTGTTGATCTGATCCAGCAAGGGGTAATGCGGAAAGCGCGCCTTATTGCCGTCGCGATACCATTGTTCCATCGCCTCGGTGAGCTGAGTTCTTTCGTTAAAGCAGTCGGCGATTTGCTGTTTCAACCAGCTGATACTGCTTTGCGGCACCAATTCCGCCACGCGATAGCGTAAGCCGTTGTTAAAGATCCGCACACCGCCGCCTTGGGCAGCGGTGTGATACAAGGCATCCTGATCGACGACTTCCACACCGGCCAGATAATCGATACCAAACTCATGTAACTGCGGCAGCCAGGGCACGGTGGGCCCCATCAACACGGTTTTGGCATGACTGGACAGTTCCACCAAACGCGGAAAGGTTTTATTGGGAATGCTGCTGGCAGTCAGAAACACCCAATCGGCTTGCGGCAGCAAAAACTCGCACGCCGAATCCGGCAAATCGGCGGCGGACGGCTGCCGTTCCAGAATGGTTAAATGCATTTTGTCTTGATAGCGTTCGATGCCTGGATACCGGCCAATCACCACCACGTTTTTGCTTTGCAATTGCGGCAGAAAATATTCGAATACTGCCAGATTGGCGTGTTCGTCGTGGCTGTCCAGCGCAACCGATTCCGGCAAGGGCCGGGCGTTGATACAGCTATTGATCGCCGCCATCGCCACCGTCGCCTTATAAGGCTCCCATTCGGTGATCCAGGCCGCCAGATCGGTGACCGGTTTACCGCCCAAGGTGCCCGACCACGGCAAGGTACGGGTGCTCTGCCCCGGACTCATTGCCAAGCCGGCGGTAGCCCTGCCCTTGCATTGGCACAGGGTCCAAACCACACCTATCATCAGGTTGTCCACCACGGCATCGCTGCTGCAATAATCCAGCAGCAGTTCGTACAAACGTTTTGGGTTAGCCATTGCCCCCCCTTATTGCGGGATGTCTAGCAATTTTGCTTCGGTTTTGATGTTGTCTTGCTGCCCCCAGGCATTGATGGCTTCGACGAACCATTGCTTTTTCGTCGGGTGCGGCTGCACAACATCGTATTCGGCATAAAAACTGCCGTCGCCATGAAATTTGATCTGGCCGATGCGCTGCTTACTCGCGCTGTACCAGTAACCCACCAGATCCTGGGTTTGAGTAAACGGGTCGGTCACTAAGCTGAATTCGGCGGCATCGAAGTCCGGTAAGCTCAGCTGGGTTTGTACCGAAAAGCCCAAGCGGGCAATGTTCTCGGCAATGCGTTGACATACCGCTTTACCGAACATCCGTTTGGCCTCGACATGTTCGCTTATGCTGCTGGCGGTCACGCGGCATCCTCCATCACTGCATCGGCCAGATCCATAATCACCGACGCACCGGAACGATCTTCCGGATCGAGCGCCCGCATCACCACCAAAATGGATTGCGCTTCCGCGTCCAATTGCCGGCGCAGCTTGATAAAGGCGAGGGCTTTTAAGCTATACAGGTAAAACAAGGCGATGTCGCTGGCATACATATCCCACTGACCCAGCTCGCGGGCCAATTGCCGATAGTCCGCCGGAAAGCCACCCTGCCGAGCGGCCTCGGTCAGCGCGGCCATCACTTCGCACTCGGCTTCCAGCAGGCGGCCTTGATAAAAATAGAATTTATACAAGGCAAAATAGGTTTGCAGACAAGTACCATCCAAGGCTTGCGCCTGTCTGAAATATTTTTCCGCCAAGGGCTTGTCGGCATGACTGGCAGCCACCGCCATCTGCAACAGTTTATTCACTTCTTCCGGCACATCCGGACTGAACAAAACCCGCTCTTCAAAAAAGCCAAGCTGAGTCATGTTTTACCAAACCTCGGCAGGCGCTACCAGGGCGGCGACCGGTGTACCGCCCAATAGATGCTGGTCGATGATGGTCGCCACATCGTCCTTGGTCACCTTGCCGTACATAACGCCTTCGGGATAGACCAATACGCTCGGGCCCAGCATACAAGGCCCCATGCAACCGGTGTTGGTCAAACCGATTTTCTCGAACAGGTTGCGAGCCTGAATTTGGTTCATGAACTCGTTCATCACATCGGCACAGCCGCTGGCAGTGCAGGAGCCGCGTGGATGGCCTTGCGGACGAGCTTGAGTACAGACGAATACATGTTTATCGGGACGAGGCATAGTAAGTATCCTTATTTAGTTCGCTTTAAATGAGGTGTCGCTATCGCGACGGAGTATTTAATGTCGGTTCCCGCACCGACAAGCGGGATACTTTTCTTTGTTTGGCCAAAGAAAAGTATCCAAAAGAAAAGCCACCCGGATTTCGCCCTGATCCTGCGCTTCTCGTTTTTTGCAGGGGTTGGCGAAAGGGGCTTCCTGCCCCTTCGCCAACGAGCGGCAT